>NZ_JAMXWS010000027.1:0-275 GCF_051043335.1 Leucobacter sp. gxy201 | reverse complement strand
TACGCACTTTCATCGTGAGTGCGTCGCACGCGACGAACGTGAACGGGCCGGCCTCACCTAACGGCCTCGTGCGAAACTCACTCACATGCTCGTCCATATCGGCGGCCATTCGGGAGACCTGCGACTTCGACAGGGAATGGATGCGAAGGGTCTTCACGAGTTTGTCCATCCGCCTCGTTGAGACGCCAGCGAGGTAGGCGTCAGCGACGACGGTGATCCTCGCCGCTTCTGAGCGTTTGCGACGTTCGAGGAGCCACTCGGGGAAATACGTGCCT
>NZ_JAMXWS010000026.1:0-275 GCF_051043335.1 Leucobacter sp. gxy201 | reverse complement strand
CGGCACGTATTTCCCCGAGTGGCTCCTCGAACGACGCAAACGCTCAGAAGCGGCGATGATCACCGTCGTCGCTGACGCCTACCTCGCTGGCGTCTCAACGAGGCGGATGGACAAGCTCGTGAAGACCCTTCGCATCCATTCCCTGTCGAAGTCGCAGGTCTCCCGAATGGCCGCAGATATGGACGAGCATGTGCGTGAGTTTCGCACGAGGCCGTTAGGTGAAGCCGGCCCGTTCACGTTCGTCGCGTGCGACGCACTCACGATGAAAGTTCGTG
>NZ_JAMXWS010000025.1:0-331 GCF_051043335.1 Leucobacter sp. gxy201 | reverse complement strand
TGCCGAAGCAGCCGTCGACGCATCCGGATCAGCAGCAGCCTCAGCCGCAGCATTCGCCGTCACATCCGCCGCAGCCGAAGCCGTCGACGTCGCGTCTGCGAGAGCCGCAGCCTGCGCCGCGACCTGAGCCGAAGCATTGCTGTCATCGTCCGCGTTCGCCGACGCAGCAGCCGAAGCCGACGCGTTCGTGTTCGACTCAGCCGAAGCCGACGCATCCGGGTCAGCAGCAGCGTCCGGGTCAGCAGCAGCATCCGGGTCAGCAGCAGCATCCGGATCCGCAGCAGCATCCGGATCCGCAGCGGCGTCCGGGTCAGCGCTTGCGCTCGCGTCG
>NZ_JAMXWS010000024.1:0-335 GCF_051043335.1 Leucobacter sp. gxy201 | reverse complement strand
GATCCCGGCCAGCAAACGTCAGCGTGGCCATCGGGATCTTCCTTCGAGGAAACTCTCACATCCCACTCGAAAGGCGTCACACCGATGACCACTCCCTCTATTGTCGACCCTGCCACCGTCCTCACCCAAGCACTGGGCGACGCATCACCAGATCTGATGCGTACCCTGCTGCAAACCATAATCAACACCCTCCTCTCAGCCGAAGCAGATGCGATCTGCGGCGCCGAGTACGGGAAGCCCTCTGCTGACCGAGTGAATTCCCGCAACGGATACCGCACCCGCGAACTCGACACGCGTGTGGGAACCGTAGACGTGGCTATCCCGAAGCTCCGCTC
>NZ_JAMXWS010000023.1:0-337 GCF_051043335.1 Leucobacter sp. gxy201 | reverse complement strand
GGCCGCCGCCGTCACGTTCGACATCGAGGTCGCCGAAGCGTTCTGCGAGGCCTCGGCAGTCGCCGCAGCCTGAGCCGCAGCCTCCGCGTTCGGATCTGCCGCAGCCGAAGCCGTCGACGTCGCATCCGCGAGAGCCGCAGCCTGAGCCGCGACCTGGGCCGAAGCATTGCTGTCATCGTCCGCGTTCGCCGAAGCAGCAGCCGAAGCCGACGCGTTCACGTTCGCATCAGCCGAGGCCGACGCGTCCGGGTCCGCAGCAGCATCCGGATCAGCAGCAGCGTCCGGGTCAGCAGCAGTGTCAGGGTCAGCGCTTGCGCTCGCGTCTGCAGCGGCGGTA
>NZ_JAMXWS010000022.1:0-520 GCF_051043335.1 Leucobacter sp. gxy201 | reverse complement strand
AGTTGCGATGAATTCTTTCGATTCATCTGACCGCTACCCACTTGGAGATCAAGTTTCACAACTTGTTCATCTACTTGGTGGGGCAAGAATCTAATGTAACAGCTTCAGTCGAGATATTCAACTTGAAAGCTGATGATCATTTGAGATCCGATATCCAGCGGTGAGTCCGGGTCGCTTTCGCTTCCCGCTCCGTCGCGCTGACAAGGGAATACATTACGGCTGTTCCGCCGGCACTGCAACACGGACCTCGTTCTCGGGCGTGTCTTCGCGTGATTCCGCCGTTCTTCGCATATCGCGCCCGAGCTCGAGCAAGCGCCGTCGAGCGCATTCCACGGCCGAAACTGGCTCCATCCGCCGGCGCCGGCCGCACGCTCGGGAGTGTCGCGGCATGCGTACGCCGCCGTGCCGGCCGCGTCTGGGTACGCAAAAGCCCCGGAGCATGTGGGTTCACACGCTCCGGGGCTGGGCGCCGGCCCGCATTTCAACTGGAGATCCAGTCGAGACGGCAGCCGGCATGGGA
>NZ_JAMXWS010000021.1:0-544 GCF_051043335.1 Leucobacter sp. gxy201 | reverse complement strand
GGACGTCGTGCTCTCCGAGCGGCCGGCCGAGGCCGATGATCGTGCCGTTCCCGGGCACTGGGAGGGTGATCTGATCATCGGCACGGGCCGGTCCGCGATCGGCACGCTCATCGAGCGCTCCAGCCGCTCCACGCTGCTGGTTCACCTGCCCCGTCTGGAGGGGTGGGGCAAGACACCAGTCGTGAAGAACGGGGCCTCGCTCGGCGGATATGGTGCTGTCGCGATGAACGCCGCGCTGGCTTCATCGATCACATCCCTGCCGATCCAGCTGCGCAAAACGCTGACCTGGGATCGCGGGAAAGAGCTCTCCGGGCATGCGCAGTTCACCCTCGATACCGGTACGAAGGTGTTCTTCGCCGATCCGCACTCGCCTTGGCAGCGACCCACGAACGAGAACACCAATGGTCTGCTGCGGCAGTATTTCCCGAAGGGTACTGACTTGTCGCGGTGGTCGGCCACGGATCTCGAGGCGGTGGCCCTCGCCCTCAATAACAGGCCTCGCAAAGTTCTTGGCTGGAGAACCCCGGCAGAGGTATTCGCCGAG
>NZ_JAMXWS010000020.1:0-581 GCF_051043335.1 Leucobacter sp. gxy201 | reverse complement strand
TCGGTAACGTGCCCCTGCGGCTTGTTCCGTGAACGCTCCCTGGGCTGGCGTAGTGCCCGCCCAGTGCGCAGACACGCGACCAACTCCCGCTTGAGCGCGCCACGGCCCTCGATGAACAGCGACTGGTAGATCGCTTCATGACTGATGCGCATGGACCCATCATCGGGGAAATCGATCTTCAACCGGTGAGAGATCTGCTCAGGACTCCAGGCCAGCGACCACCGTCGGTCAGCCCGATGCGGCTTGTTCAGCCCCTTCCACGCAGGCGGCGTCGGCCCCTCGACCACGCTCCCGTCGGGACGTCGGACGGTCCCGGCAAGTCGTTCCTGCACGTATTCGCGCAACAGGTCGTTCGTGACGAGTTTCGCGACCTTCGGGCGCCTCGCAGCTTGCTGCGCCTTCCACTGCGCCACTAATGCCCGATACTCCTGCTTCCCGCTCCTGGTCGCGGCGTTGCGGCGCAGCTCTCGGGAGATCGTGCCAGGGTCACGCCCCAGCTCGCGGGCGATCTCCCGCACGCCTTTATCCTTGGCGCGCAACAGCGCGATCTCCTCACGTTCCTCGAACGAGAGATACCGGCC
>NZ_JAMXWS010000019.1:0-660 GCF_051043335.1 Leucobacter sp. gxy201 | reverse complement strand
CGTTTCGTGATCCTTCGAGGTTGTGGGGGCTAGTTTTCGTTGTGGTCGTGGATGCTGCTGGGGAGATCGTTCGCGGCAACGTGGTGCAGCCCAGTAGTTCGGGCGTCGGTGCTCATGCTGCGGCCTCGAGCTCGGGGAGATCGTGGTGCTCGATATTCTCGGTGTCTACGAGCGTGAGGCGGCACCTCGCGAGCACGTCAAGACCGAGGTAACGGCGTCCCTCAGCCCATTCGTCGGACTGTTCTGCAAGGACCGCCCCGACGAGCCTGATGATCGCGGCCCGGTTCGGGAAGATCCCAACAACATCAGTGCGACGGCGGATCTCGCGGTTCAGGCGCTCGTTCGGGTCATTCGACCAGATCTGCTGCCACACATCTTTCGGGAACGTGGTAAACGCGAGGATGTCAGCCCGGGCAGCATCGAGGTGATCAAACACCTCAGGGAGCTTGCCCTCGACGTAGTCCAGGAGCCTGTCGAACTGCGCCTCAACACTTGTCCCATCAGGCTGGTCGTACACGGAATGCAGCATCGCTTTCACCGCCGGCCACATGCTCTTCGGGGTCACTGACATGAGATTCGCGGCGTAGTGCGTGCGGCACCGTTGCCACGACGTCCCAGGAAAGTTCGCGCGCATCGCTTCCACGAGGCCAGCGTGCGCGT
>NZ_JAMXWS010000018.1:0-1184 GCF_051043335.1 Leucobacter sp. gxy201 | reverse complement strand
GGCCCATTTCGATGGCCTGATTAGAAGCCTGCCCGACCCCTGAGGTCGTGGCCCGTCACAGTGCTGCCACGAAGTGATTTCCTCCCGGAACGGCGTCGGCCGCCACGCGGCTGAACCCTAATGATTCCGTTCCAGGAAGGACCACAACCGCATGACCATCGTCGCGCATTCTCACTCGTTTGTCATTGGTGTGGACACCCACGCCAAATCACACACCTACGCTGTCATCGACGCTGCGAACGGCGAACTGCTCGGTTGCCAACTGTTCCCGACGACCGCGAAGGGCATGGCCAGAGCAATCGCCTGGGCAGGCCGCCTCTCTTCCGGTGAAGCGACTACGCTCTGGTCGATCGAGTGCATCGCCACCTACGGGGCGAAGCTTGCCCGCGCAGTCTCAGACGCCGGTTACGAAGTCGTTGAAGCACCACGCATCAGCACGAAATCTCGCCGCGGAATCGGCAAGTCAGATCCGATTGATGCGCAAGCCATCGCAACCGCGACGCGCTCCCTCGACGACGACCAACTTCGCCGCCCGCGCGCTGACGACGGGATACGTCAAGCCCTGCGCGTGCTCGTCGCGGCTCGTGAACAGATGGCGCAGGAGAAAACGATGAACACCAACGCGCTCACCGCCCTGCTGCGCGTCAACGACCTTGGCATAGATGCCAGGAAACCACTCACTCTCACCCAGATCGGTGAGATCTCACGGTGGCGCAGCCGCGAGGAACCCATCGCGCGTGTTGTCGCCCGCGACGAGGCGATCCGTCTCGCACGTCAGATCCTCGCCTTCCAAGAAACGCTCACCACGAATCAGAAACGCATGATCGAACTGATCGCACAGAGCCCAGCAGCACCCCTACTCGAAGAACCAGGTGTCGGCGCATACACCGCCGCCATTCTGATCACCGCATGGTCACACCCCGGTCGGGTGCGCAGTGAGGCCGCATTCGCGGCTCTCGCCGGTGTGAGTCCGATCCCCGCCTCCAGTGGGAACACCATCAGGCATCGCCTCAACAGAGGCGGTGACCGGCGTCTGAATCGCGCACTTCACGTGATTGCAATGTCCCGCATGCAGCACCACGACAACACCAAAACCTACGTTGAGAAACGTCTCACTGAAGGGCGTAGCAAGCGCGAGATCCGGCGCTGTCTCAAACGCTACCTCGGTAGGCACTTCTACCGGA
>NZ_JAMXWS010000017.1:0-1281 GCF_051043335.1 Leucobacter sp. gxy201 | reverse complement strand
CGTGGTGCTGACCGAGCACCTCGCGCTCGAGCAGATCGCACCCTCGATCGGGTCGGTCGGTGATGCGTATGACAATGCCCTGATGGAGACGATTAACGGGCTCTACAAAGCCGAGTGCGTGCGCACGACGATCTTCCACGATGGCCCGTACAAAACCATCGCTGACGTCGAATACGCGACCGCTGGCTGGGTTGATTGGTATAACCATCGCAGGTTGCACGGTAGCCTCGGAATGGTCAGCCCCGACGAGTACGAGGCTGACTACTATGCGGCCCTCACCCGAGCGCCGCTCCCAGTATAGAAGCGGCAGAGAGCCCGGGACGGTTCAAGCGTAGGGAAATCGTACCTCGCGCAAGCGCTCGTGAACGCGGCCTGCAGGCGTGATTACACTGCCAAGTACTACCGGCTCGATGACCTCGCAAACCAGCTCGCCGTCTACCAGTCGGGCGACCCCACAAGGCTCCGGTTCCTTGAAGCCCTACACACGTGCGACCTGCTCGTGCTCGACGATTTCCTCACCACCCCCATCAGTAGCGAGACCGCGGCCGAGCTCCTCAACATCCTCGCCTCACGAGAGAACAGGGGCTCGACCGTGGTCACGAGCCAGTTCGATCCCGAGGACTGGTACAAATCGCTCCACGATGCCGTGATCGCGGAATCGATTCTGAACCGGATCGTGTCTAACGTCGAGATCGTGCAGTTGGCTGGCCCGAACATGCGCCGCCACACCGCTACCGATTCCGCAGAATGAGGTCAAGCGCGGGCGGGGAGTGCTCCGGGTGCACCCGCCCGCGCTACCGGGTCGACCCACACGCGCTACCAAGCGGCTCGGCTAAACAGCCGACCGGCCCGGAGGGAAAGAGAAGTTCCTGCGTAAGTACGCGAGCTTCAAGCTGCTCGTTCTCGACGAATGGCTCCTCGACCCGCCAGACGAGGCGCTCCGGTCGATGCTGTTCGAACTGATCGAACGCAGGTACGACGACGCGTCAACGGTGTTCTGCACCCAATACGCGAAGAAGGACTGGCATCAGCGTCTCGGCGGTGGGGTCCACGCAGACGCGATCATGGACCGCATCGTGCACAACGCGATCTGGGTCGAGACCGGCAGCGTGAACATGCGCGAACACGCGCTCGCTCGGTCCGCCTGACCATAGTGTCGGTGAGCGTCACACCCGGGCTACCCGCGGGCTGGCGTTCACCGACGCGATCGGTGGCCCCGAAAGGGAATAGGGGCGGCCCCCAGGCGGAATAATCGGTGGCCCCCACACCTACGAATACTCA
>NZ_JAMXWS010000016.1:0-5643 GCF_051043335.1 Leucobacter sp. gxy201 | reverse complement strand
GACAGGTTGCTGTTCGGAAGCCTTGTGATGGGGTGTGTACGGGTGGTGTCTGGTCTTTGAGAACTCAATAGTGTGCACTTGATTGTCAAATGCCAATTTTTTATCCCGTCGCTGCATCTGTTTGGGTGTGGTTGATGGTGATTCCTTTTGGACAAATTGAACGTCAGTAATGATGTTCGTATTTTGTCAGGTCAAACTCGCAGCATGGGGGCTTATTCCGCTTCTCGTGGTGCACATGTTTTTTACGGAGAGTTTGATCCTGGCTCAGGACGAACGCTGGCGGCGTGCTTAACACATGCAAGTCGAACGATGAAGCCCCTGCTTGCAGGGGTGGAAGAGTGGCGAACGGGTGAGTAACACGTGAGTAACCTGCCCCTGACTCTGGGATAAGCGCTGGAAACGGCGTCTAATACTGGATATGAGCAACGGTCGCATGGCCTGTTGTTGGAAAGATTTATCGGTTGGGGATGGACTCGCGGCCTATCAGCTTGATGGTGAGGTAATGGCTCACCATGGCGACGACGGGTAGCCGGCCTGAGAGGGTGACCGGCCACACTGGGACTGAGACACGGCCCAGACTCCTACGGGAGGCAGCAGTGGGGAATATTGCACAATGGGCGCAAGCCTGATGCAGCAACGCCGCGTGAGGGATGACGGCCTTCGGGTTGTAAACCTCTTTTAGTAGGGAAGAAGCGAAAGTGACGGTACCTGCAGAAAAAGCACCGGCTAACTACGTGCCAGCAGCCGCGGTAATACGTAGGGTGCAAGCGTTGTCCGGAATTATTGGGCGTAAAGAGCTCGTAGGCGGCTTGTCGCGTCTGCTGTGAAAACCCGGAGCTCAACTCCGGGCCTGCAGTGGGTACGGGCAGGCTAGAGTGCGGTAGGGGAGATTGGAATTCCTGGTGTAGCGGTGGAATGCGCAGATATCAGGAGGAACACCGATGGCGAAGGCAGATCTCTGGGCCGTAACTGACGCTGAGGAGCGAAAGCATGGGGAGCGAACAGGATTAGATACCCTGGTAGTCCATGCCGTAAACGTTGGGAACTAGATGTAGGGCCTGTTCCACGGGTTCTGTGTCGTAGCTAACGCATTAAGTTCCCCGCCTGGGGAGTACGGCCGCAAGGCTAAAACTCAAAGGAATTGACGGGGGCCCGCACAAGCGGCGGAGCATGCGGATTAATTCGATGCAACGCGAAGAACCTTACCAAGGCTTGACATATAGCAGAACACCGTAGAAATACGGGACTCTTTGGACACTGTTATACAGGTGGTGCATGGTTGTCGTCAGCTCGTGTCGTGAGATGTTCGGTTAAGTCCGGCAACGAGCGCAACCCTCGTCCTATGTTGCCAGCACGTTATGGTGGGAACTCATGGGATACTGCCGTGGTCAACACGGAGGAAGGTGGGGATGACGTCAAATCATCATGCCCCTTATGTCTTGGGCTTCACGCATGCTACAATGGCCGGTACAATGGGCTGCGATACCGTAAGGTGGAGCGAATCCCAAAAAGCCGGTCTCAGTTCGGATTGGGGTCTGCAACTCGACCCCATGAAGTCGGAGTCGCTAGTAATCGCAGATCAGCAACGCTGCGGTGAATACGTTCCCGGGCCTTGTACACACCGCCCGTCAAGTCATGAAAGTCGGTAACACCCGAAGCCGATGGCCTAACCCTTGTGGAGGGAGTCGTCGAAGGTGGGACTGGTGATTAGGACTAAGTCGTAACAAGGTAGCCGTACCGGAAGGTGCGGCTGGATCACCTCCTTTCTAAGGAGCACTCGACCCCATCCCTGGATGGTGGTCGCAGAATGGGTCGTTCATCACCAAACGAGTGATGCGATACCGCTCATGGGTGGAACATTCGACAAGACTCGTCTTGATAGCTCGCCTATCCCAGTACGCAAGGTGTTCCTCGTGGACAGCTTGTTGGAAGAGGTGGGTGGTTGTTGGGGCGGGTTACTAAGTGCATACTATTGGGTCCTGAGGGACCAGCCGGCTGGCATCTGATTCGTTGGATTGGGTGGTGGTGGACTGGGTGTCTCTGACCTGCTGGGCAGGAACGTGTTGTTCTGTCGGGTGGGATCGGTTGTACGTTGAGAACTACACAGTGGACGCGAGCATCTTGATCCCGTCATCCTTTTGGGGGTGTCGGGGTTGAAATACTTTATATATTTTCATTGGTCGCACATGTTGATGCATTCCTTTTGGGGGTGTTGAGGGTGTGTGTTTTTTATGATTAATGCTTATGTGATTTCAAGTCTTCAAGAGCATACGGTGGATGCCTTGGCATCTGGAGCCGAAGAAGGACGTAGTAATCTGCGATAAGCCTCGGGGAGCCGATAAACGGGCTGTGATTCGAGGATTTCCGAATGGGGAAACCCCGCCAGGCGGCTTGCTGACCTGGTGACTCCCGCCTGAATATATAGGGCGGGTAGAGGGAACGCGGGGAAGTGAAACATCTCAGTACCCGCAGGAAGAGAAAACAATAGTGATTCCGGGAGTAGTGGCGAGCGAAACTGGATGAGGCTAAACCGATCATGTGTGATACCTGGCAGGGGTTGCATGGTCGGGGTTGTGGGACGTGCCGGGAGACGCTGCTGAGTCTTCGACGTGAGAGTGAAGCTATAGACGAACCGCTTGGAACGGCGGGCCGGAGTGGGTGAGAGTCCCGTAGTCGAAATGGTTTTACCGCGTGGTGTGTATCCCAAGTAGCACGGGGCCCGAGAAATCCCGTGTGAATCTGTCAGGACCACCTGATAAGCCTAAATACTTCCAGATGACCGATAGCGGACTAGTACCGTGAGGGAAAGGTGAAAAGTACCCCGGGAGGGGAGTGAAAGAGTACCTGAAACCGTGTGCTTACAATCCGTCGGAGCCAGTCTGATTCTGGTGACGGCGTGCCTTTTGAAGAATGAGCCTGCGAGTTAGCGATACGTGGCGAGGTTAACCTGTGTGGGGTAGCCGTAGCGAAAGCGAGTCTGAATAGGGCGATTCAGTCGCGTGTCCTAGACCCGAAGCGAAGTGATCTATCCATGGCCAGGCTGAAGCGTGTGTAAGAGCGCGTGGAGGGCCGAACCCACTTAGGTTGAAAACTGAGGGGATGAGCTGTGGATAGGGGTGAAAGGCCAATCAAACTTCGTGATAGCTGGTTCTCTCCGAAATGCATTTAGGTGCAGCGTTGCGTGTTTCTTGCCGGAGGTAGAGCTACTGGATGGCCGATGGGCCCTACAAGGTTACTGACGTCAGCTAAACTCCGAATGCCGGTAAGTGAGAGCGCAGCAGTGAGACTGTGGGGGATAAGCTTCATAGTCGAGAGGGAAACAACCCAGATCACCAACTAAGGTCCCTAAGCGCGTGCTAAGTGGTAAAGGATGTGGAGTTGCTGTGACAACCAGGAGGTTGGCTTAGAAGCAGCCACCCTTGAAAGAGTGCGTAATAGCTCACTGGTCAAGTGATTCCGCGCCGACAATGTAACGGGGCTCAAGCACGCCACCGAAGTTGTGGCAATCGCATATCGACAAGCCTTCGTGGTTCAGTTGTGCGGTTGGGTAGGAGAGCGTCGTGTGGCGAGTGAAGCGGCGGAGTGATCCAGTCGTGGATGCTACACGAGTGAGAATGCAGGCATGAGTAGCGAAAGACGGGTGAGAAACCCGTCCTCCGGAAGACCAAGGGTTCCAGGGTCAAGCTAATCTTCCCTGGGTAAGTCGGGACCTAAGGCGAGGCCGACAGGCGTAGTCGATGGACAACGGGTTGATATTCCCGTACCGGCGGTAGACCGTCAAAGACCTAACCAGTAGTGCTAAACAAACCAAGACTTCGTGGATCCTTCGGGTGAAGCGGGGTGGCGGCTGTGAACCCGAACTGGGGTGGTGAGCGTGAGGTGTGACGCAGGAAGGTAGCCAGTGCCGGGCGATGGTTGTCCCGGTGTAAGCATGTAGCCCGTCGCTTATGAAGAGTTTGCGGCTTTGGGTGAGATGTGATGCGGACCCGTATGGGGAAGCTGGTGATCCTATGCTGCCGAGAAAAGCATCGACGTGAGGTCTATTGTTGCCCGTACCCCAAACCGACTCAGGTGGTCAGGTAGAGAATACTCAGGAGATCGAGATAATCATGGTGAAGGAACTCGGCAAAATGCCCCCGTAACTTCGGGAGAAGGGGGGCCATCCACTTATACCAACTTGCTTGGGAAAGGGTGTGGTGGCCGCAGAGACCAGTGGGGAACGACTGTTTACTAAAAACATAGGTCCGTGCTAACACGCAAGTGGATGTATACGGACTGACGCCTGCCCGGTGCTGGAAGGTTAAGAGGAGAGGTTAGAACTTCGGTTCGAAGCTTTGAATTTAAGCCCCAGTAAACGGCGGTGGTAACTATAACCATCCTAAGGTAGCGAAATTCCTTGTCGGGTAAGTTCCGACCTGCACGAATGGCGTAACGATTCCCCAGCTGTCTCCACCGTGAACTCGGCGAAATTGCAGTACGAGTAAAGATGCTCGTTACGCGCAGAAGGACGGAAAGACCCCGTGACCTTTACTACAGCTTGGTATTGGTGTTCGGTGTGGCTTGTGTAGGATAGGTGGGAGACTGTGAAGCGGGCACGCTAGTGTTCGTGGAGTCATTGTTGAAATACCACTCTGGTCATATTGGATATCTAACCACGCACCCTGATCGGGTGTTGGGACAGTGCCTGGTGGGTAGTTTAACTGGGGCGGTTGCCTCCTAAAATGTAACGGAGGCGCCCAAAGGTTCCCTCAACCTGGTTGGCAATCAGGTGGCGAGTGTAAGTGCACAAGGGAGCTTGACTGTGAGACTGACAGGTCGAGCAGGGACGAAAGTCGGGACTAGTGATCCGGCAGTGGCTTGTGGAAGCGCTGTCGCTCAACGGATAAAAGGTACCTCGGGGATAACAGGCTGATCTTGCCCAAGAGTCCATATCGACGGCATGGTTTGGCACCTCGATGTCGGCTCGTCGCATCCTGGGGCTGGAGTTGGTCCCAAGGGTTGGGCTGTTCGCCCATTAAAGCGGTACGCGAGCTGGGTTTAGAACGTCGTGAGACAGTTCGGTCCCTATCCTCTGCGCGCGTTGGAGATTTGAGAGGATCTGACCCTAGTACGAGAGGACCGGGTTGGACGGACCTCTGGTGTGCCAGTTGTTCTGCCAAGGGCATGGCTGGTTGGCTACGTTCGGGATGGATAACCGCTGAAAGCATCTAAGCGGGAAGCCGGCCTCGAGATGAGATCTCCATACACTTCGGTGTTGTAGGTTCCCAGTAGATGACTGGGTTGATAGGCCAGATGTGGAAGCCCGGTAACGGGTGGAGCTGACTGGTACTAATAAACCAATGACTTGACTTCATTTCATATCCACTGGTGTTCGACTTCAAACGGGCACAAGGGTGAGGTATGGCATAGGCAGTATGTGTAACGATGTTTGCGTCCACTTTGTGGTTCTTGACGTATGACCACAAACCCCCTGGGTACGGCTATTGGTCGTGTGTGGGGTTTGGGTATGTCAATAGTGTTTCGGTGGTTATAGCGTCAGGGAAACGCCCGGTCACATTCCGAACCCGGAAGCTAAGGCTGACTGCGCTGATGGTACTGCGAGGGGGACCTCGTGGGAGAGTAAGACACCGCCGAACTCCTTTT
>NZ_JAMXWS010000015.1:0-5839 GCF_051043335.1 Leucobacter sp. gxy201 | reverse complement strand
TGACGGCGCGTCCAAACTCAACGGTGCCATACCGCCAGCGTGACGGAACCACCGCGCCCCGACCGGCACAGACACGCCCACTTTCAGCGCCGCTTCAGCTGACGTGATACCAGTCGCGATCAGCCGCCAGAACTCCCGCTGCACCGCCCGAGAGGGCTCGGGCCGCCCTGGCGAGCGCATCGGCGGCCGTAACGCCCGATCCGCGCGCCATTGCCGCCGCACTCCCTCGGGCACATCGCTCGTCTTCGCGATCCAGTCCTTCCTCGCCACTCGTGCACACCTCCATACTCTGGGTGTTGCGACGACCAGTTGAATCCGCCCTGAGATCCCGCGTCGCTGTGATGGCGCAACTGGCCGGGGCCAACGGGGTGGCCTTGCCGCTCGCGTTCCCATAACGCCATGCGCAGCGGGATCATCACGAGATCGGTGTGTTTGCTAGTCTGCGCGTGCCAGGCCAGGATCCTTTGCGAGTACACATCAACGATGAATGCGACGTACACCCAACCGGCCCAGGTTCTGACGTAGGTGAAGTCGGTGACCCAGGTGTGATCAGGTCTCGGCGCCGTGAAATCACGATTCAGCAGATCACCGGCACGGATCCCTCCATCTTTCGCGGGGATCGTGGTCCGGATCGCTTTCGCTCTCGTGGTCCCTTGTAGCCCGAGGGCCCGCATTGCCCGGTCGACCGCGCCACGAGACGCATCCGAGATCCGGGTGCGGCGGATGAACGCGGTCATCTTCTTACGCCCGTACAGTCCCTCCGGAGTCATCCTGCGGCGCTGGGTACCATCAGCGAGCTCCTCGACTACCCAGGCAGTGTCTCGAACCGCGTCGAGTACGAGCGCGTCGGTCACGGTTCGGGAGCTGACGCGGCCTTGCCGCCAGGCCCGGTAAGTGCGCGCGGCGATCTGCACGCCCTGCTCACGCAGAACGCGGATGATCGACTCGACCGCATGCCCTTCGGCTCGCATCTGATCGATGAAGCCCACCATTAACGGTTGCGGGGGTCGAGTTCCCCCGCGAAGAAAGTCGTCGCTGCTTTCAAGATCGCGACGTCTTCGCGCAGCCGCCGGTTCTCGGCCTTGAGACGGCGGATCTCAGCGTGTTCCTCGCTGGTCTGTCCGTCGCGGCTACCGGCATCGATCTCGGCTTGCACGACCCAACGGCGAAGCGTTTCCGCACCGATGCCTTCTTGGCGTGCGACGGCTGCGATCGCTTTCGCGGTCGAGGGATACTCGGCCCGGTGTTCGAGCACGAGCCTGACGGCACGGTCTCGGAGGGCGGGGTCAATCTTCTTTGGCATGAAGCCATCCTTTCAACTCGAAAGGAAGCGGCATCAAACCCGGGACGGTTCAGCTTGATGATCCGAGAATCACCAGGTTCGTGGTGTGGTCGACCCATCGGCAGGCTGCGAGTCGGGTGACAACCTCACGGTTCAACGAGCGGCCATCGAGGTAGTGGATGTCCTCGATGCATGCGGCTGGGTTCGGGGTGCGTGACGCTTTGAGTAGCTTCAGGAGTCGTCGCTCACCCCGGGCCTGGGTCTCTCGGTCGAGTGCGTGTCGGATCTTCTGGGAGAACGACCATTCGTCACAGTCGGGGTCGTTCGCGATCGCGATCACGGTCTCTCCGAACGCGGTCATGCGGAGTCTCGTGAACAGGGGCATGTCGTCAGGCGTGAGGTGCTGATCAAGCATCACTACCCTCCTTAGCCTGGGCTTGCTCTTGCCCACCGGTGAGTGCGTCGAGACTGAACGCCTCGGGGCCTGACAGGTGAGCCCGACTGGTATCACGACTCGCGATGCGTGAGAGCGATCTGTTCCCCGGCGAGCTTTCTCTCGTGTACTGGCTGCTGGGGCGCGCGTCTTGCTCCGCTTTCAGCGCGGTGATGGCGTGCTTGACAGCGGTGTAGCTGAGCTGCCGGTGCTCATCTGCGATGAGGCCCTGGCAGGCTTGCTCCAGCAGGGGTCTCCCTGCTCGTTTGCCAAGGTCAAGGATATTCATGCAGGAGCGGAACCCTTGGGCTTCGATCTTCTTCCCGTCGAGGAGCTGCTCGAGCGCGGTCACTGTGCTGGGGCCAACCTTCGCAGCCTGCCGAAGAAAGTACGCACGAGTCCACAGCCCTATCGTTTCTGCGAGGTAGGCGGGTGCATGCTCCGGGTCGGTGACATACCCGTTCCGGTGCTGGCCTCGCTGGTGAGACGTGATGACCTCGCCCGCGGCGAGCACATCGATCTGCTCGCCGATGATTCTGACGTCCACACTCAGGCCAGCGAACTCGTACGGGACGGAGTACTTGATCGTGTCGAGTTGGATATGCCAGTCACGATGCACTTTCGCTTTCCGCCACTCGACTGGTTCCCAACGCTGCTGGGGTAACGGCAGCAGTTCTGACTTCTCAGCGTCAGTGAACCATTCCCAGCGGCTACGTTCCTCACCTCGAAACGGGGTCCTCTGGTTGATCCACTCCACACGGTCAGTGATGGCGTCATTCAGGTCATCGAGCGACGCGAACATCTGGTCATCGAGATAATGGATGACCCAGTTCGTGACGATCTTCACGCCGGCCTCGACATTGCCTTTATCGCGTGGCCGGTACTCGCGCGCTGGGACCGCGGCGGTCTGGTAGTGCTCGAGGAACTCGGCGTATGAACTGTTGACGTCGCGGGCGCGCTCGGTCTTACTGATCTGGTTTGATGCCGTCGACGTGTTGTCAGGCACCACCAGCAGAGGGATACCGCCCACGTATTCGAATGCTCGCTGATGAGCGTCAAGCCAAGCTGGCTGCTTCTCATCGAGATAGCCGCGCGCGTACACGAGGCCGGAGTACGGCAGCGACGCGACGAACACCGATACCTTCGTCGTGGCTTTCGTGATCGGGTCGGTGAGCAGCATGCGGGTGCCCGCCCAGTCGACTTGCATCGTGTGCCCCGGCACATGCGTGATCGGGGCTGTGAGGTCATGCGTGCGCACATGTTCGGCGACGATCTCGCAGAACCGGTCGTACCCATAATGCCGGGCACCAGATGACGCCTCGGCATGGAGATATTTCGACCAGAGCACCTTCAGCGGGGGTTTCTTCCGGCCGAGTCGGGCCCGGACGATCGTGTCGAGATCGACCGGCACGAACTCGCCCGTGACGCTCTTTCGACCATCGGAGAAGAACCGATCGAGGTCTTCGGCGGTCAGCGCCTCAAGCTGAGCAGGATTCGTGATCTGCTGCTCGTCGAGCGTACGGCGGGCTCTCGCGATCGCGCGATGCGAGCAGCCAGCCACCACCTCGATCTGCCGATACGAACGCTGCTCGAGTAGCAGTGTCATGATTCGCCGGTAGTCGGCCATATAGGGATTCCTTTCAACGGCCACGACCTCCAACAGTCGTGGGTGAAAGCAATCCTGAGGTATCCGGTAAGCAACCGCTCCGAATGCACCCGCGAATGCTACCGAATAGACCCACACGCGCTACCGAAAGGCACGGCTAAACAGTCGGCCGCTGACGCCCAGATTTCTTCGAGATCGGGCATTCGGATGTAGTGCGCCCGGTATCGGTGCTGGCATGCAGCCCGGGCGAGCGCGCACCCGAGGTACGACTTCCCCGACCCAGTGAAACCTTGGAACACGACGTTCTGGCGCCGATCGATGAAGGTGCAGGTTCCGAGTTGCGCGATCATCCCGCGGTCAAGGCCTCGTTCTTCGAGGAGATCGAGCCGGCGCAGCTCCGCGTCGGGGTAACGCAGCCCTGCCCTCCGGATGAGGCCCTCGACTTTGGCCTGGTTGAACGTGGTGTAGGCCTCGTCAACGACCAGGCTCACGCGTTCCCCGAACGGTAAGCCCAGAGCGAGCGATTCATCTTGCCGGTCGAACGCGTCGACCAGTGATCCCACTCCCATTTCCCGGAGTTTCCGCTTGGTCTCACTACCGATCTCGCTCACTTGACACTCCCGGCGTAGTAAGCGGCGCCACGCACATACCCGGCGGGAGGCGCTGCCTGCTCGCTTGCGGGCTCGAACCTCGGGTGTGTTCTGCTGTTCTCGTCCTGTCTGGTCTCGAGAATTGGTTTCAGATGCGCATACCGGGGAGATCGGACCCGGCTCTGAAGCGCGATCTCGCATGCCCGCTCGACCCTGGCAGCTGAGTATCGTTTCGTGAGGCGTAACACCGCAAGCACCGGGTCGAGTGCTTGCTCCTCGACCGGAACTGACTCGAACGCACGGTTCACGACCAGCAGTGTGTGCTCGCCAACCCTGGCCGCCCAGTCACGGCACCTTCCTGCATCCCATTCACGGTATCTCGGCCCGTTGGGGAGGTCGCCCTCGTGCGTGCGGTACTCGTTGATCACGCCCGCTGGGGCGAGGAGGTGGGAAGAGAGCCGGTCAGCACCAAGGTAGATCTCGAGCATTGACTGGGTGATGCGCAGATCGACACTCCGACCGATCTGGGCGTACGGGACGGAGTAGAAGTTCTTCTCCCACACCACATGCCCATTCTTCTGCACCTTCCGCCCGTACTGAATCGGCCTGGGAATATCGGAGGGCATGATCTAACACGGAGGATGGATTCATGCCAGCACCACGGAAGTACGACGACGAGACCCGCGCCCGCGCGATCCGCATGTACCAAGACCGCCTCACGGAGGGCGGGATCTCGCAGGCCGCGGCCCGCCGCGAGATCGGCGAGTTGATCGGGGTGAACCCTGACACACTGCGGGGATGGCTCCGCCGTGAGTTCGGCGAAGGAGTTACTCCGTCCGCTACGGACGCCGAGTCGGCCAGTGGGGAGATTGCCCGGCTGCGGCGCGAGAACGCGCAGCTCAAGCGTGCGAACGAGATCCTGAAGACCGCGTCAGCTTTTTTCGCAGCGGCGGAGCTCGACCGCAAACTCGGACAGTGATCGACTATGTGCGCGAACACCGTGAACGGTTCGGGGTCGAGCCGATCCTGACCGTGCTCGCTGAGCACGGTATCGGGGTCGCCCCGTCCACCTACTATGCTCACGCTGCTCGGGGCTTCGGCCCCAGCAGTCGGGATCTCGACGAAGCGTATGTGGCGAACGCGCTCTACGACCTCTGGAAACGGAATCGTCGCCTGTATGGGCGCCGCAAGCTCTGGAGGGCCGCCTGGCGGGCCGGCATGGAGATCGGCCGGGATCGGGTCGAGCGGCTCATGCGACTCGCCGGGATCAGCGGGATCCGGCGAGGCCGGCGCAGGATCGTGACGACGGTGAGCGACCCGAAAGTGGCCAGACACCCCGATCACGTGCAGCGGCAGTGGTCCTGGCCGTCCCGTCCGGATCAGTGGTGGGTCGCGGACTTCACCTACGTATGGACGACCGCGGGATTCTGCTACGTCTCCTTCATCACCGACGTGTTCTCCCGCAGCATCCTCGGCTGGCGAGTCATGACGTCGAAGACTACGACGCTGGTGCTCTCCGCGCTCGAGCAGTCGCTGTTCACCCGGCGGCGCACGAACGTGGGGTTCACCACTACAGGGCTGCTGCACCACTCGGATGCGGGGTCGCAGGGCGGATTCAACTGGTCGTCGCAACACCCAGAGTATGGAGGTGTGCACGAGTGGCGAGGAAGGACTGGATCGCGAAGACGAGCGATGTGCCCGAGGGAGTGCGGCGGCAATGGCGAGCGGATCGGGCGTTACGGCCGCCGATGCGCTCGCCAGGGCGGCCCGAGCCCTCTCGGGCGGTGCAGCGGGAGTTCTGGCGGCTGATCGCGACGGGTATCACGTCAGCTGAAGCGGCGCTGAAAGTGGGCGTGTCTGTGCCGGTCGGGGCGCGGTGGTTCCGTCACGCTGGCGGTATGGCACCGTTGAGTTTGGACGCGCCGTCG
>NZ_JAMXWS010000014.1:0-16131 GCF_051043335.1 Leucobacter sp. gxy201 | reverse complement strand
ATGCCCTACATTCTGCCGGTTCTACGACTTGACAATCATAGAAGCGTCTCCACGGGGCTTGACCGCCGTTCGGACGTTGGGGTGAAGTTTTCTCCGACGATTTGGTTGCCGGAGCGATGATCGATCGTCTCGTCCACTACGCAGAAGTCCTTGCCCTGGGCGGGGACTCATACCGCACCAAAGCCCGCCGAGACCTCCTCGGCGCTACCCCGCCGCTACCAGCGGGAACCAACCAATAAACACGCACGGGGTCAATTTTCAGACGACGAAAAGGGGTCAAAATTCAGCCGCTGTTGACAACACCGGGGTGCAACGCCGGCTGGATCGCGCCGCTGAGCGATCGGGCGAGGCTGAGCTTCACGCCTACACGAGATGCTCCGCAAGCAGGCCGCACGAGATCAGCGCCTTTCAGAGCGCGGGTGACGGCCCGGAGTGATATTCCGCAGCCGTCACTGGGCTGTGAACATGCGACGTCATCGCGGCCCACATGCCTCCGTCTGCATGTAGTCGGACGGCGAACTCGATATTGTGTAAAATTACCATTGATGTCTTAAAACTATGTTTCAGGTACACGATCATCGCGGATCTGTGATGCGCTAGGCCTGGCTGAGAGGATGCTGGTGGAGGCCGAGTATGGCGCGTAAAGGAACACTGGTATCGAAGGTAGCTGAAGGACTTCGCCAATCGTTGAACGACGGCACGTATCTTCCGAACAGCAGGCTACCGACGGAGGCGGAACTGGGCGAGATGTTTGGAGTGTCCAGACCGACCATTCGTGCCGCGCTGCGAGATCTTGAAGCGAAAGGTCTGGTGCGCACCAAGCATGGCGTCGGAACATTTGTGAATGAGCGTCGCACCATCCGAGCTGGGCTCGAGCGGCTTGAATCAATCACCGACTCAGTTCGAGCAACTGGGGCGGAGCCGGGCATGGTGTATGAAAGCCAGATCATTAGGCATCTGCTTCCCGACGAGGCTGAACGTATGGGGCTGTCGCCTCAGGCGGAAGTGATCGAGCTGCGCAGATCGATCCTGGCAGACGGAGATGTCGTCGCCTATTCCTACGACCTGATCCCGCTGTTAGGGCGGAGCGCGGAGATTGAGCCGGGAGAATTCACCGGCTCAATCTTCGAACATCTCCAAGAAAAGACGGGCCGACGGGCATCTCACGCCGTTGCAGAGGTCCATGCGGTCTGGTCAGAGCATATTGGCTGGGGGAGAGAGTCGGACGAGCACCGCCTGTTTCTCCTCCTCGACCAGCTGCACTACGACCAGGCGAATCAACCGCTCGTATATTCACGCACGTACTTTATTGAGGGACGGTACGTGTTCCATATCTTCAGAAGCCGTTCCGTCTAAGGGTGTGACCCCGCCGGCGGGGTCGGTGTGAGCGTACTGCTGCGACCTAGTCGTGAATCGCCCGATCCCACAACTCCTCGACGGTGCGTACGGGGCGCCCCAGGGCGAGCCAGCGGGCATTTCTGCCGATGCGCTGCTTCGCCTCGTAGCGTTGCGGAAGTTCAAGGCTTTCGATATCGGCAACTTGCGCCATTCCGACCATTCTGCGGATCATCTCGGTTGCAGCATATGAGGCCGAGTCTTCGAGAACGCGCGCGAGGAATGTTTCTTGCCAAGGTTCAGAGTCAGGCCAGAGCTCAGCGATTGTTTCCACAAACACCTCCCAGAACGTCAGCGCTTCCTCGGTGATGAGCTTCACTTGCTCTTGGTTGCCGAGCAGGTCATGGCGCGTGCTCGCAAAGGCCAGGTGCGCAAGCACGTTGCCGGTGTCGTATCCGATCGGTCCGTAGAAGGCGAACTCCGGGTCCATCACCCGCGCATCGCCATCGGTGACCATCACGGAACCAGTGTGGAGATCTCCGTGAATGAGTGCTTCACCCTGGGTCTTGAACGCCCAGAGTAGTCGCTTTGACTCAGCGAACAGTTCGGAGTCACGGCGCAATCTCTCCGCCAGCTCACGCGAAGAATCATCAATGTTGTTTGATGGGCTATCAATATACGGCGACGTGAATACAAGGTCTTCGCTAATCGCGCACAGTTCAGGATTTACAAAGTCTTTCAGCAGCTGTTTGCGATTGTCGGCGGGAACCAGCACGTCCGACGTGCCAAGTGTGATCCGAGCCGTAATCTCACCCACTTGGGCGCCCATTCCGGCGGGGAGGCTCCCGTCGATCAACGTTTGACGCCAGATCACGTGGTCCCGCAGGTCTTCCATCACGATGAGGTGCTGGTCAGCATCAAAGTGAATGAGATTCGGAACCCCGCCTGGCGAAAGCTCGTTATGGAGCGACAGCGCGGTCGCCTCAATCCTTGCGCGATCGACAGTCAGCGGCCAGCCCTCACCAGCGAGGCGAAGGTATGGAAGGGCTTGCTTGACGATCACTGATCCGTCTGACGTGCGCACGCGATAGACGAGGTTGAGGTTGCCATCGCCGATTTCGTCGGCGCTTTGCGCATCGATATCCAGTTCAGCCTTGAGCCAGGCACACAGTTCTTGAGTGCTCAATGGAGCAGCGCTGGGTGACGTGGATTCATCTTCGAATGTCATGGAATGTCGCCTTCCGTGTGAGAAAGTGGCCGGGTATCAGTGTGAGGAGCTGAGTGGTACGAGCGAAGCAAAGATATCGCTATTTGTTGCAAGCACGGGTTCGATGACACCGTGCTCGGTGGCGATCGCTGAGATGAGTTCTGCGGGCGTGACGTCGAATGCTGGGTTGAACACCTGCGTGCCGTCTAGGGCAACCTTTGCGCCACCAACTTCGAGGACCTCGGAAGCGTCTCGCTCTTCGATCTCGATCTCGCTTCCGGTCGCAGTATCCAGGCTCACGGTTGAGAATGGTGCGGCAACGACGAATGGAATGCCGGCGAATTTGCATGCCAGTGCGACCGACAGCGACCCGATCTTGTTTGCGGTATCGCCGTTCATGGCAATGCGATCAGCCCCGATGATCGCAACATCAACAAGGCCTCGCGTAATCGTGCTCGCTGCGGCTGCGTCAACTTGTACCTTATGAGGAATGCCATCCTGCGTGAGCTCCCAGCTGGTGAGTCGTGACCCTTGGAGGAGCGGGCGTGTCTCGTCTGCGTAGACCATCTCCACCATCCCATCCTGGTGCAGGTGCTTGATCATGCCATACGCGGTGCCCCAACTTGTGGTTGCAAGCAGGCCCGTATTGCAGTGCGTGAGCACGCGCAGCGGACGACGAGCACAGTGAGACATGATCCACTCGGCACCGTGCGCAGAAAGTGCGAGGTTTCCGGCCTTGTCCTCGTTTGCGATGTCGATCGCTTCAGCCAGTGCCCCTTCAGCGTTGGAGCTTGCTTGCATCACCCGATCCACTCCCCAGGCAAGGTTGACCGCGGTGGGGCGTGCGTTCCTCAGCGACTCGACGGCACTTGCGAACTCGGCAGGAGACCAGTGCTCTCGCGCTGCTTCGCGGTGTGCGAGGGCAACACCATACCCGCCTGCGGCACCGAGCGCGGGAGCGCCACGAACCGCTAGGCGCTGGATCGCGTCGACCAACTCTGCAACTGTTGTGACATTCAGATACTCGACCACATGCGGAAGCCGAGTTTGGTCGAGTAGCCGAACGGTTGGGATCGTTCCTTCGATCCACTCAATGGTATTTGCCACGCCTATTGCCTTACTGAGTCAATCGGACACCCTGTTGTGTCCTGCCATTCATTTGTTGAATGATTGTAACCTAATGGTAACAACCAGTAGTTCAACATGACTTGTCGTTGAATGCAAGATATCAGCGAGCGTCGGTTGCTATTTTGATGAAAGGTATTCGCGGAAGAACGTTGAAAACATGCGAAAAATTCACCACCACACTGATGAGATTGTCGAGCTTGGCGCGTGACTGGTAATTTGGACTTGAATTAGTTCTGCGAACTTGATGTAATAACAATTACGCAATTTTTATCAAACAACACTCAAGGGGGAGTTGTGGTAGTAATGGGTGAGACGGCTTCAGTGTTGGAAGCCCTTGCCGCCGCATCGCGTGAAATTGGTGTCGATCCGGCTCTCGTCTTGCACGGGGGCGGAAACAGTTCCATCAAGCTGTCTAGCTCTGCGGGTACGACGCTCTGGATGAAGCCCAGTGGTTACGATATGGGCGAGATCACGAGCGATGACTTCGTGCCGTTGGATGCCGAGGCCGCAGCAGCCCTGATTGATTATGAAGATCTCACAAATGACGATCTCCTGCCGAGACTGCGAAATCTCATCACCGGGCCAGCAACCGCAGATCCCTCAGTTGAGACCCTGGTGCACGCGCTGATCCCCGTGGAGGCGATTCTTCACTCACATGCGGATGTGCTGCTTGCGCTGAGCGATACCCCGCTGACGAATGAAGAGCTCGCCGAGATCGTTGGCGATCGCGTGGCTGTGATGGACTATGCCTCCTCAGGTCTGGATTTGGCGCAGGCAGTGCTGGACACCTGGAATTCGAGCGCAGCTGGCGGCAAGGCGATTGACGCCATCCTGGTGAGGAAGCACGGGCTCTTCGCGTTCGCATCGAATGTGCAGGCAGCGCTTGAGGCGCATCAGGATGTGATCTATCGCGCAGAAGAAGCGTTGAAGGCTCGCGGGGTGGAGAGCGTCAAGGCTACGGCGCTCGCCTCAGCTGAACACACTGCCGAGTATGTGCCGACCCTGCGTAGCCTCTTGAGTGCGCAAGCGGGCCGACCTGTCATTGTGAGGTCTGTCGCAGTTGATTCTGGCAAGGCAACACTGTTTGAGGCGCTCAACGAACTCGAGCGCGGCCCTGCCACACCTGATCACGTGAACTGGTTGGGGCTCCGCCCGTTTGGGGGATCCACGGCTGAGGGCCACCTGCAATCTCACGAATCTTTCATCGAATCGACGGAGACGGAGTCGGATCTTCCTGATGTCTTGAGTTTCCCTCGGGTGGTTCGCGACGAAGCGGCGGGTTTCCTTGCAACTGTCGGAGACGACGCGGCAGGAGCGAAACAGACTGCGGAAATCCTCGCCAGCAACATCTTTATTGCTGATGCCTCTCAGCAACTCGGTGGGTACGAACCCGCTGCGCTTGGACAGTCGAGGTGGCTTGCCGGTTGGTCAGCGCAGCAGGCAAAGCTCGGATTGCGTGACGCCAAGCCGATGACAGGTCAATCAGTGCTCGTCACTGGCGCCGCCTCCGGTATTGGCAAGGCGTGTGTTGACGTGTTTCTCGAGGCTGGCGCTTCGGTTGTGGGCTGGGATCTCTCAGAGACCATTCTCGAGGTGTCTGATGCTCCCAATTACACCGGCGTCGTTGTGAATGTTACTCACGAGTCGGCCATGGAGACGGAAATTCAGCGGATCATTGCGCTGCACGGTGGCCTTGACGTGGTCGTTGTCGCGGCAGGGATTTTTCCTGAAGCACAGCTCATCGGTGATCTCAATATTGAGACGTGGCGTAGGGTGCTCGACGTCAACGTGACCAGCGTCGCCAGGCTGTTCTCACTGATCCAACCGTTGCTCGCGGCCTCACCCTGTGATCCGCAAACAATTGTCATCGGTTCGAAGAATGTCGCGGCTCCTGGGCCGGGGGCGGCAGCGTACTCCGCCTCAAAATCGGCGTTGACACAGCTATCCAGAGTCGCTGCGATGGAGTGGGCGCCCCTCGGGATCCGTGTGAATGTGGTGCATCCGAACGCCGTATTTGACACTGCGCTGTGGACACCGGAGCTCTTGGAGGCACGGGCGGCTCACTACGGCATGACCGTTGCAGCGTACAAGACCAACAACCTGCTCGGCAGAGAGGTGACAAGCCGAGGAGTTGCGGAACTTGTCATGTCGCTGTGCGGGCCAGGTTATCAGGCCACGACCGGTGCACAGATTCCAATTGATGGCGGAAATGAGAGAACACTGTGAATCCAACCGAGAATTCCAACATTATTCGCTCGCAGGTGGCAGACGCCTCCCTCCGGTTTGGCGACTGGGGGCCCGGATATCTGCTGGACAGTGAAACTTGCCGTATCGGAATTGTGCGACTTCGTCCCGGCGACGAGGTCGAGAACCACCTGCACGCTGAGAGTGACGAGTCCTTTATCGTGGTTTCGGGTAAAGCCGAACTGTGGGTCGACCGGGAACAGCAAGCCTCGCTCGTCGCAGGCGATATCGCCCAGTGCAAGGTGGGTCACGAGCACTTTTTGCGTGCGTTCGGGGAAGAGATGTTTGAAGCGTATTTCATCAAGTCACCTGCCGGTGGGGACGATACCAGGGCTGTTCCATGGACGCCCGAGAGCAATTGAATTACCCCCAAATCGTTTATCTGGAAAGGAAACACATCACATGGCTGATCTCGACGATCCAATTGTAGCCACAAACTTCGGAGTGGGACGCCCACAAGAGCCGATCACTGGCACCGTGAAGGGGGCAAGCCAGCTCGACTTCGGAATGCAGCATCGACTCAGCCGAATTTTCGGCGCCGACGGCCGCACCGTGATGCTCGCATTTGATCACGGATACTTCCAGGGGCCCACCTCAGGCTTGGAACGCATCGACCTCAACGTTGTGCCGCTGGCAGAGCATGTGGATGCGCTTATGGCCACTCGAGGCATCATTCGTTCGCTGGTTCCTGCCAACACGAACAAAGCGTTGGTCGTTCGCGCCTCCGGTGGACCTTCGGTCTTGAAGGAGCTCTCGGATGAGCGCATTGCGATGAACATCGAAGACGCGACCCGAATCGATGCAGCGGCTGTCGCGGTGCAGGTCTTTGTCGGCGGAGAGGGTGAGACGCAGTCGATCCATAACCTCACTCGACTCGTGGATGGCGGATATCGCGCAGGTATTCCCGTTCTCGGCGTGACAGCGGTCGGGCGTGAGATCGCGAGGGACGCGCGATACCTGGGCCTCGCGACGCGGATGATTGCAGAGCTTGGCGCGCAACTAGTGAAGACCTACTACTGTGAAGAAGATTTTGCGAAAGTGACGTCAGCCTGCCCAGTGCCGGTGATTGTCGCCGGAGGCAAGAAGATCAGCTCCTTCGACGCGCTTTCGATGGCGCGTCGTGCGGTAGACGAAGGTGCGGACGGTGTGGATATGGGCAGGAACATCTTCCAGCGCGAAAGCCCTGCTGCCATGGTCCAGGCGGTATACGCTGTCGTGCACGGCGGTGTTTCGGCCGAAGAAGGTCTGGAAATGTACCGCTCGCTTTCAAACGGCGCGCAGGACTAATTACAGGGAGCGTTACGTCTGATGACTGCAGTAGTGACAGGAGCGTCGGGGGGAATTGGTGCGGCAATCGCGCATGAACTCGCGGGGCTCGGACATCGTGTCGTCGTTACTTCTCGTCGGGCAGAAGCGGCGGAGGCCGTCGCCGCATCGATTCGTGACGCCGGGGGACGCGCACAGTCAGCGTCTCTCGACGTCACGGATCGGGCAGCAGTGGACGCGCTGGCAGCCGAAATCGACGCTATCGATGACGGCATTACCGTGTGGGTCAACAACGCCGGCGTCTCGAAGATGCAACCGTTTCTCTCAGTTTCTGAGGGAGATTTGACCCAGACGATGCACGTGAACCTGTACGGCACGTTCTTTGGTGGGCAGGCTGCAGGGAAGGTCATGCGCGCGCGAGGCACGCGCGGTGTCATTGTGAACGTGGCCTCGATGGCCGGCCAGACGGGCGCCGTTCCATTCTTAAGCGATTATGTCGCAAGCAAGTACGCGGTCGTCGGTCTCACGCAATCTATGGCGACCGAGCTGGGCCCGCTGGGAATTCGAGTGAATGCCGTCTGCCCCGGCTATGTGGCAACCCCGATGCAAGACCGTGAGGTCTCGTGGGAAGCAGCTCTGACCGCCCAAACCGAAGCAGAGGTGCGAGATGGCTATGTCGCTGCGACTCCGCTTGGACGGCTGAGCACCCCTGAGGACACGGCCAAGGCGGTGGGATTCCTCACATCGGACGCCGCGGAGTTCATCACGGGGATCGCATTGCCGGTGAACGGTGGCGCACTGATGGGCTGAGCGGGCAATGACCGCCGTCGGCGCGCGGTGCTAGCGCCGCCCCGAGGTCCGAAAACACAACGGATGAATGAGGAATGGAGAGACCAATGACGCAAGAACACGGTGGCGACTCGGCACAGCCAGCGAGTCGATACTTGAGCGAGATCGCTTCGCGAGCCGAGGCGTACCGAGAAGACATGGCAGGGCTCCTCTCTGAGCTCGTCAAAATTCCGAGTGTGTCTCCCAAGTACCCGGGAGAAGATCTCGATGCTCATCTTGGCAAAGAGGGTGATGTGGCCCGCAAGCTGGCGGAAGTATTCGAAGGAACAGGTATCGAGCTCGACTTCTGGGAGCACGAACCGAAACGAACAAATGTCGCGGCAATCAAGCGCGGAATCGGTGGGGGAAAGTCCCTCATATACAACGGTCACACTGATGTGGTGCCCCCGGGCGATCCGAGCAAGTGGACCGAAACTGATCCGTACTCCGGCCGCTATGACGGTGAGCGTGTGTGGGGTCGTGGCGCTACGGACATGAAGGCGGGCCTGGTGGCGCAGGCATATGCAGCGAAGATCTTGGATGAGCTGGGTGTGAAGTTGAAGGGTGACCTCATCGTTGAGGCAGTGGTTGGCGAAGAAACCATGGATCACGAAGCGGGTACTGGCTCCGCAATCTCTCGCGGCTATGTGGCCGACGGCGCTGTTGTGACCGAGCCGAGCTCGCCAGAGCCGCTCTCGGTGGCACCCCACTCAGCCGGACTCTTGTGGTTCGAACTTGAGATCAAGGGCAAGCGCACCCACGCTTCAATGCGGGGCCAGTCCATACACGCGAGTGGTGGGGGCCCAGAAGTGGGTGTCAACGCGATCGATAAAGCCTTCATCATTTATGAGGCCCTCATGCGGCTTGAGCGTGAGTGGGCGTTTACGAAAACTCACCCAGACTACGTGCCTGGACATTTCTCGATCCTGCCTGGCGCGATCAAGGGCGGTCCCATCTTTGGTGAGATGGTGCCGTTCCAACTCTCTGAGATCACCGTCATCGACTACCTCATCTGGTACCCACCGCAGGATGATCCCGCTGAGGTTCGCAAGGAAATCGAAGAGTTCATCCACCACGTTGCGAGCACGGATGCATGGCTCCGGGAGAACCCCCCGATCATTACGTGGAAGCAGAATTGGCCCGCAAATAATCCGGGGGAAGCGTCGGACGAGCTCGTTGATGCCGTGGTTCGTGCCCATCGCCTGGGTTCGGTAGGGACACCCTTCGAAAGCATGGCAGAGAAGCTGGGATTCCTCGCTGTGTGCGATGCGACGTTCCTGACTGAGAAGGGCATCCCCGCAGTGAGCTACGGACCTGGAGACATTGGCGTCGCGCATGCGGACAATGAGTTCGCTTCAGTCGATGAAGTGGTCATGGCAGCGAAGACGTTGGCGCTGCTCGCTATCGACTGGTGCGGCGACGCGACTGACGAGTAAAACACACCTCCTGCAGTAACAAGAATGATTGGAATGACAGCATGAGCTCATCGGCTTTCGAAAACAGGTTGCTGGCGCAACGGAACAAACTACACACGTCCCCAGAGCAGCTTTCGGAGCGAGTGGAGAAGTCGCACTATGGCCCGGAAGCAAAGTCGCTCCTCCAGCGCCAAGTTAGCAATGAATCAACTGGGGCGATTGGATTCGCGCTGTGGGATGTTCCCCCGGCTATCGTCCGAGGTGAGGGAACCCGCGTCTTTGATGCCGACGGTAAGTCCTACATCGACATGCTTGTGGGATTCTCGGTAAATAACCTTGGGCACTCGCACCCTGACATCGTCGAGGCAATTACGAAGCAGGCGAACACACTCATTCAGTACTTCGACCTGCCGACGCCGCCCCGCGCTGAGCTCTCCGAGCGTCTGGTGGATCTCTCCCCGATCCCCGATTCTCGGGTTGCATTCGGCACGACGGGATCTGACGCGATCGACCTGTCGATCAAGATAGCGCGATGGTACACGGGTGCACCAATGGTGCTCACGACCTACGGCGGATACCACGGTACGACCCAGGGAACGATGGCGATGACGGCGAAGGGTGGTATGTGGTCCTACTTCTACCCCGTGGGGCCGCACGACACCGCTCATGCGAAGATTCCATACTCCTACCCCTATCGGAGTGCATTCGGTGCGTCCCCCGAGACGGATGCTGAGGCCTGCCTGGAGTTCATCCAGCGCATGTTCCGTGGGAAGGAGACGCCATTCGGAGATGGTCGTGGCGTGAGCAACGTGGCGGCGATCCTGGTTGAGCCGATGCAGGCGAGTGCCGGATACATCATGCCTGGAGAAGGGTACCTGCAGGGGCTGCGCGAGCTGGCTGATGAGCACGGCATCCTCCTGATTTTTGACGAGATTCAGACCGGTATGGGGCGTTCAGGGAAGATGTGGGCGAGCGAGCACGAGGGGATCGTGCCCGACCTCTTCACCACGTCGAAGGGTCTCGCCTCCGGCATGCCGATCTCGGCGCTTATTGGGCGCAGCGACATCCTCTCGTCTTGGGGTCCAGGCGCACACGTGGGAACATTCTCGGGTACACCACTCGCATCTGCTGCGGCTAACGCGACACTCGACGTGTACGCCCGCGACGGGATTGTCGAGAATGCAGCGCGTATGGGCGACTACTTCCGCGAGCGGCTGGCTGAATTGCAAGACAAGCACACGCTGCTCGGTCACGTTGACGGCAGGGGCCTGTTCATTGGCCTGGAGCTGGTGATGGATCGTGCGACCAAGGAACCTGCGCCTGAGGCAACCACTGCAGTGCTCAACGCCTGCGTGCGGGAAGGGCTGCTGTTCGAAAAAGGTGGCTACTACTACAACCGGCTGCAGCTGATTCCAGCGCTCATTATCGATAAGGCGGAGATCGATCAGGCAATCGACATTCTTGATCGTGCGTTTACTGAAGCAGCCAACCTCGTCGGGGTGAAATAAAGAAAGGACCGGCACGAAGACTCGATACGAGTTCAATTTATCAACATCTAGTACGAGAGGAACGGCCTCAGTGTGGCCGTGGATCTCACGAATTCAAAGGAGAATACGCGTGAAGTTCAAGAAAACTGCAGGCGCCGTGCTGCTTGCCGGCGCCCTTGCCCTGACAGGTTGTGCGGGCGGGGGAGACGGCGGCGATAGTGCAGCCTCGAACGAGGGCTGCGAACAGGTCATTACCGTCGGCTTCAGTCACCCCAGTGGCGATGACGCCTACGTCGTCGCACTCAAGGGTGCTGTCGAGCGCTACGCTGCACAGGAAGAATGTGTGGAGCTGCTGCTCGATAACACGCAGCTCAACAACCTGGAAGATCAGCGCGCGACGATCGAGAACTGGGTCACCCAGAAGGTCGATGCGATCGTGATGACCCCTGTTGATGCCGCAGCGCTCGAGGATCTGCGTGAAGCCGCGCAGGCACAGGGTACGAAGTGGATTAGCTACGCTGAGCAGTTGGACGGCACTGATGGTTCAGCCGGCTTCGACAGCGACAGCAGCGGCCGCGATGCTGGAGCATACGCAGTTGAGTGGCTCGAGCGCAACGAACTCAAGCCGGGAGAGGTGACGGTTGGTCTCACTACCTCGCCACTCGACGCGTTTGACGGACGCAACATCTTCGCAAAGGAAGTCTTGGAGGAGGCTGGCTACGAGGTGGTGTCGTACCAGGAGTGCAACAACACCGAGTGCGGGCTCCAGATTGCTCAGGATGCACTTCGTGAGAACCCCGACTTGCGAGTGTTTATCGGAGTCTCGGATGACGCCGGCGTTGGCGCGATCCGTGCCTTCGAAGAGTCGAACGTTGATATCGAAGAAGTTCTGATCATGGGACACAACGGAAGCCTTGAAGCGCTTGAAGCAATCAAGTCCGGTGGACCGTTCCGCGCAACGCTCGCGCTGCCGCTTGACGAACTCGCAGAGTCGATCCTTGTCTCCGCAGTCAATTCAGTGAAGGGCGAGGGCGAAACGCACCTGGCTACGCCAGCTGAGGTTGTGAGCCAGGACGATCAGACAGAGGTCGACCGCCTCATCGCGATGTTTGGCTAATACACAGAGATTAGGAGCTCCAATGACTGGAACTGCTCTAACAGTAGTTGACGTCTGTAAGGCATACGGCAGCAATACCGTGCTGCGGTCCGTAAGCATGATGGCTGAGCCCGGTGAGGTTCACGCACTGCTCGGGGCCAATGGTGCAGGAAAATCGACGTTGCTCGGTTGTATCAGTGGTGCTGTCACCGCCGATAGCGGCATCATCAAGCTGGGTGATGACGAATTCACCAATCTCAGCCCCAAAGAGGCGTTGGATCAAGGCATCGCGCTCATCTATCAGGAACTGCAGACGATCGACGATCTCACTGTCGCCGAGAACGTGTTCCTAGGCGATGAAGATTCAGGTTCGTTAGGGATTAACGACCGTGAAGAGAACGCAGTGGTGAAGGAGCTCCTACAGCGGCTCGGTTCCTCGGCTAACCCCGAGGACCGGGTCGCCACCCTCGCAACAGGTGAACGAAAGCTAGTAGACGTTGCGCGCGCGCTGAGGAGAAAGCCGAGTGTGCTGATCCTCGACGAACCAACCGCGGCACTCAGCTCACGTGAATCTGAACGCTTGCTCAGCATGATCCGGAACCTCGCAAGCGAAGACAACATTGTTGTCATTCTGGTGACCCACATCCTGCGTGACGTTCTGAACTACGCTGATCGCGCCACCGTCCTTCGCGATGGTGAGGTGCTGCTGTCAGAACCAGTTGCTGACCTTTCAATGGAGCAGCTCGTGCAGGGTATCTCCCTCACGGGTGACGTGCGGGCACCATCAATGGAAACACACGCCAGTGATCTTGTGCTGCTCGAAACGCGTGCCCTGGTGGGTGCGCGGAGCGGGCCGACCGACCTCACCATTCATGGTGGCGAGATCGTAGGTATCTACGGGCTCCTCGGATCAGGCCGAACGGATCTCTTAGAAACGTTGGCCGGTGCGCGGCACATGCGTGGCGGAGAAGTGAATGTTCTCGGCAAGAACGCAAGAATCAGTTCGCCTCAGCAGGCAATCGGGCATGGGCTCGCACTCGTGCCGAGTGACCGGAAACATGCCGCCCTGTTTGGTGAGATGGCTGCGTATGAGAATGTGTTGCTTCCGCATTTGAAGAAGATTAGTAAGCCGGTGCGAAACATTCGCGGAGAACTGAAAGCATTTGACGCGATTGCGAACCGCATCCAGTTGCGGCCCAACGCGCCGCAGCTAGAGGTGAGCAAGTTCTCGGGCGGCAACGCGCAGAAGATCTCTGTCGGGCGCTGGATGGCCGAGCTTGCAGGTGTTTCCATGCTCCTCGTTGACGAGCCCACACAGGGCGTTGACGTTGGGGCGCGCGCTGAGATCTATGAACTCATGCGTGAATTTGTTGCTGGTGGCGAGCGTGCAGTGCTGTTCGCGAGTAGTGACCCAGAAGAAGTGGTCGCGGTAGCGTCACGAATCATTGTTATGTCCAAAGGAAAAATCGTCGCTATGCGAACGGACCGAATGAGTGAAAGCGAGCTGATCAGCCTTGCAAACAAAGAATAGTGCCGAGACTGACATCAGGGAGGCTGAGGTCAGCAAGAAGGTGCGCTGGACCAACATGATCGGCTGGATCCTGCCAGTCGCAACGATCCTGTTGATGATCTATTTCAGCCTCAGCACCAATGCGTTCCTCACATTTGACAACCTGTTTGCAGTTGCGAACCAGAACTCAGCAACGTTCGTCGTTGCGGTCGCAATGGCGATGCTGTTGATGTCTGGAAATATCGACCTGTCTGTGGGTTCAACCATGGCACTCGCGGGTGTGTCTGCGGGGCTGGTGTTCAACAGTGCCGGTTTCTGGCCCGGCCTCATCGTTGGCCTGCTCGTCGGCCTTGTGGTGGGACTGATCAACGGAGTGCTCATCGGGATCCTAGGCTTCTCAGCGATCGTCGTGACGCTCGGTATGTTGGCCTCCGCCAGAGGTGTTGCGCTCACGCTGGCGCCGTACAACGTGTTTGGATTCCCAGAGGGCGCCGCAGCCCTCGGAACCGGTAAGATATTCGGGATACCGTATCTGGTCATCATCGCCCTTCTTATCACGCTGCTCGTGATGTTTGTGATGAATCGTCTCCCGGCAGGTCGCCACATCATTGCCATTGGTGTGAACAAGCGTGCAGCCTTTTTGACCGGTATTCGCGTCAACCGGACGGTGATGTGGCTGTACGTGATTGTAGGCCTGGCGACTGGTCTCGCAGCAATCATGCAGGTGACTCGTCTTAACAGCGCGCCATCGGCGAGCCTCGGTCTGGGCTTTGAAGTTACGATCCTTACTGCGGTGCTGCTCGGTGGAATTCCATTCGAGGGTGGCCGCGGATCGATCTGGCGTGTGGTCTTGGGCGTGTGGCTTATCGGCGTGGTGAAGAACGGCCTGACGCTACTCAACATCGGTGTGGAGATCAGTGGCATCGTGACTGGTCTCGTGCTCATCCTGGCCGCCGCACTCGAGACGCTCCGAAGGAAGGTCCTCAGTAGTACGTCCTGATGGCAGAAGGAAGCGAGGAGTTCACATGAATCCCAACACATCAACACCCCGTGTCGCAGTGGTGGGTGCTGGCTCGTTCGGCTCGCTGCATATCGGCGCCCTCTCACGTCTCCACGGATGCGAGCTGGTCGCCCTCTGCGAGCCGAACGAGCGGGTCGCAGCGGGTCTGGCTGAGAAGTATGGGATCCCCCGTACCTATACCGCCCTGGATCAGCTGCTCGAAACTGAAGAACTCGACGCAGTGTTCCTCACCATTCCAGAGCACCTGCACGTCGGGTTCGCGACGAAGGTGATTAATCGTGGCATTGATTGCTTCATAGAAAAGCCACTGGCGTTGACAGCGGCCGAAGGGCAACAGCTGATCGATCTCGCTGCCGAGAAGCAAGTGATCCTGCAAGTCGGTCACATCCTCCGGTTTGAAGCCCAACACGCGATTCTGTATGACTCTGTGGTGAACGGCGCACTGGGAGAAGTGATGACGATCCGCGCAAAGCGGAACGCGCCATCTGCAATGTGGGAGACGAGCGGTAAGAGCGCACACATCGCGATGGCAAATCTCGTGCACGACGTCGATCAGATTCTGTGGATGTCTGCAGGACAACGAGCAGTGTCGATTCGTGCTTACGAACGCAACTTCACCGGGCACGAGTTTCCCGACTGTGTGGTGGCGACGATTGAGATGTCAGGTGGGACACTCGCCATGGTCGAGGCGAGCTGGAGCGTGCCGAGTGGAGCGCCAGCGAATATCGTGAGTGACCAATGGAGGGGGCGATTTGATGCGAGCCTCGAGGTCGTCGGCACCACAGGTACCGGACATGTGCAGGTGTACGAATCCGGACTCGAGATCTGGGGTGAAGATGCGAGCTCTGCACCAAACTCGGCACTGTGGCCAGAGATTCACGGGGCGATTGGTGGGGCCCTGCGTGATGAGCTCGCGAACTTCCTCGACCGAATCAGTGGCAGATCCGCTGCGGAGATTGTGTCGCTTCCCGACGCGGTGCATGGCCTCGAGATTCTCGAAGCCATAGTCGAATCTGCACGCACCGGCACAGAGGTACGCCTGTGACCCAACCGAGTGCCGTTCACTCTCTCTCCCGATTTTCTATGGACGGGCGGAATGCGCCCGCCAGCGCGTCGAGCTTCATGACGGGATTCGTGGTGACCGCAGATGACGGCTTAGTGCTCTAGTTAGGCCAAGACCTCAACAACGAAGTAACGAGGAGAATTAGGAATTGTCATCATGAACCTTCACCCCGATTTTGTTTTCGATCATCTCGGCGTACCCACAACAGTTTCGCGCCCGGGAGAGCTGTTCGTGGCTGCGACGAAAGTCTGGGTGACGAACCCCAGGAAGCACCCATTCAACGTAGAGTTTTTGCGATTTGAGGATGACAGCGAAGTCACTGGCCCGCTGCGCGACAAGCACCACACTGCATACCGTGTTTCAAATTTGAGTGATGCTCTGAGTGGTCATGAGATCCTTGCGGAGCCATTCCGGCCGGCTGAGCGATTCGCGACCGTCGCTTTCATCATGTACGACGGCGAGGTCATCGAGTTCATGGAGTTCGACGATCCGGAGAATACTGAGTGGTTCGGCTAAGCAACTAGGCCGAGT
>NZ_JAMXWS010000013.1:0-18657 GCF_051043335.1 Leucobacter sp. gxy201 | reverse complement strand
CAAGTACCCCCACCAACCTTCTGCGGGAGTCGATAACGCAACAAAATTGAGCCGGACTGTTTCTCGCCCGGCTCCGTCGCGCTGACAAGGGAAAACATTACGCCGTCCCGGCACGCAGGGCAACACGGGCACGACTCTCGGGCGTGTCGCCCGAGAGTCAGTGATGCTCCGACTTCGGGCCGGAGGCCCTCAGCGCTCGCTACGGACAGCCAGAAATGGCTGTCCGCCACACGCTCGCGCAGGCGTGTCGCGTGCGGGTACCGAGGCCCGGACGGCCTCGGCTACCCGCACGCGAAGGCCAGAAATGGCCTTCGCCCCCAGTGCGACAAGCAGGCGTGTCGCGCCCCTGAAGGAGGGCCCGCACCTGTGTCACCGCATGGTGTCGAGGATGCCGGTGAGCTGCTCGAACGTGGTGAGGGGGTTCACGATCGCGAACCGCGCGTTCGGTCGCCCCTGGTACGAGCTCGGCACCACGAAAGCGCGCTGCTCGGCGAGCAGTTCTGCCGACCACCGGTCGTAGTCCGCGCGCTCCCACCCGTCGCGTTCGAAGACCACGACGGACAGGTGCGGTTCGCGCACGAGGGTCAGCCCGTCGCGCTGGGCGATCTCTTCAGCGATCTGCCGGGCGAGCTCTACCGAGTGCGTGATCGCATCGCGGTAGACGCCGGCGCCGTAGGTGGCGAGCGAGAACCAGAGCGGCAGGCCGCGCGGGCGCCGGGTGAGTTGGGCCGCGTAGTCCGACGGGCTCCAGTCGGCGGCTTCGGTGAGCGTATCGAGGTACTCGGCGTGCTGGGTATGCGCGCGGCGCCCGGTCTCGGGGTTGCGGTAGATGAGCGCGCAGACGTCGTACGGCGCGAAGAGCCACTTGTGCGGGTCGACGATGAGCGAATCGGCGTGCTCGACCCCGGCGAAGCGATGCCGAGCGGCGGGCGACAGCATGGCGGTGAGCCCATAAGCACCGTCGATGTGCAGCCAGAAGTCGAATTCCTCCTTGAGCGCGGCGATCCCTGCCACGTCATCGACGATGCCGAAGTTCGTGGAGCCGGTAGTCGCGACGACCGCGATAACCCGGTCTCCGTGCCGCTCGAGCGCTTCGCGCACCTCGGTGGCGCGCAGCACTCCGCCCGCGTCCGCCTGCACCAGGCACAGGTCGACGTCCATGACCTTCGCGGCGGAGGCGATGGAGGAATGCGCTTCGGCGCTGCACACGATGACCCAGCGGCCGCGCTCCGCCCGCGGGTCGCCGCTGCGTTCGCGAGCGACCTCGCGCGCCGCGACGAGCGCCGATAGGTTGCCCGTGGTGCCGCCCTGCACGAACACTCCCCCGGCACCCTCGGGCAGACCGAACTCAGCGGCGAGCCAGCGCAGCACCTCGTTCTCGGCGTGCACGACCCCGGCGCCCTCGAGCCAGGAACCGCCGTAGAGCGCGCTCGCCGAGACGACGAGATCGAACGACACCGCAGCCTTCGACGGCGCGCTCGGAATGAACGACAGGAACTGCGGGTGATCGGTGGTGATGCACGCCGGCGCGAGCACATGCTCGAAGATCGCGAGCGCCCGCGACGACCCGATGCCGGCCTCGCTGATCGTGGTGCCGGCGAGACGGGTGAGTTCCGCCTCGGTCGCGGCGTGATCGAGCGGTACATCGGTGGCGAGAATGCGACGGCGAGAGTACTCGAGCACCTCGTCGACGATGCGGCGCGTCTCTCCCGAGACCGAGTGCATTCTCGCGAACGATTCGGGCTGCATCGGGGCCGTGGGGGTACCGGGGTTCATCGTGTTCTCTCCTTCGAGAAGCGCTCGCTTTGCTCGTGCTCGACCGCCGGATCTGCACCCGTCTGCGCGGCCGCATGGCGTCCACAGCCATCATGCTCGTGCCGGGGCGGGTCTCGCAAACCCTGAGCGGTCCGGGCGACGCCCGTGCGACGTCCGCACCATCGCGGGCGATGGTCAGCGCAGGTTCGACCCGCAAATGAGGGTCGCCCGGGTAGACGGGCACACCGGTCGTGATCGGCAGGGTGAGATCGATCACGCGCATGGCGGTGCGGCGTTCTACTCCGCCGCGTGCACCGCGGCGAGCGTCTTCTTGCCGCGCCGCAGCACGGCGTACTTGCCGTGCAGCAGGTCGTCCGCCGCGAGCGCGGCGTCATCGACCTCGACCTTGGCGTTGTTCACGTAGACGCCGCCCTGGGCGATCGCGCGACGTGCTTCGCCGAGACTCTTCACGAGCCCGGAGTCGACGAGCAGCTGCGCGATCGGCGATCCCTGGAGACCCGATGCCCGGGGCAGCTCGGCGACAGCGCCCCGCAGCGAGACCTCGTCGAGCGAGGCCAGCTCGCCCTGCCCGAACAGCGCGGCCGAGGCGTCGATGGCACCCTGCGCGGCCGCGGCGCCGTGCACGAGGGTCGTGACCTCGAGCGCGAGACGCTTCTGCGCGGCACGGCGGAAGGGCTCGTCGGCGACCTGCTGCGCGTACTCCTCGATCTCGGCGCGCGACAGGAACGTGAACACCTTGAGCCGGTCGATCACATCGGCATCGGCCTGATTGAGCCAGAACTGGTAGAACGCGTAGGGCGAGCACATCTCGGGGTTCAGCCAGATGGCGTTGCCCTCGCTCTTGCCGAACTTCGTGCCGTCGGCGTTCGTGATGAGCGGCGTGCCGATCGCGTGCGCCGAAACGCCCTCGACCTTGCGGATCAGATCGGTGCCGCTCGTGAGGTTGCCCCACTGGTCGCTGCCGCCGGTCTGCAGCATGCAGCCGTACTGACGGTGCAGTTCGAGGAAATCGAGGCCCTGCAGGATCTGGTAGCTGAACTCGGTGTAGCTGATGCCCTCCTCCGAGTTCAGGCGCTTCGCGACGATGTCCTTCTTGACCATCGTGCCGACGCGGAAGTACTTGCCGATATCGCGCAGGAAGTCGATGGCCGACAGCGGGGCCGTCCAGTCGAGGTTGTTCACGAGGCGCGCGGCATTCTCGCCCTCGAAGCTGAGGTAGCGCGACACCTGCTCGCCGAGCGAGTCGACCCACTCGGCGACGGTCTCGCGGGAGTTGAGCACGCGCTCCGCGGTCGGACGCGGATCGCCGATGAGCCCGGTCGAACCGCCGACGAGGCCGAGCGGCTGGTGCCCCTTCAGCTGCAGGCGGCGCATGAGCAGCAGCTGCACCAGATGGCCCAGGTGCAGGCTCGAGGCGGTCGGGTCGAAGCCGCAGTAATACGTGAACGGGTCGCCCTCGAACAGTTCGGACAGGGCCCCCGGGTCGGTCGAGACGTGCACCAGCCCGCGCCACTCCAGCTCGTCCCACAGGGTCGCGAAGCTGTCGTCGTTGCGCTGGGCCGCCATCATCTCGGCGCGTTCGTTCACTGCAGTCACGCCTGCCATCGTACCGCGCGCGGGCGCTCTGCGATCACGCGCGGGCTCGTACCGGTCGAGGCCGCACCTGCGCATGTTCGCGAATCCGAGGAGATCGGCGACCGGACGACTGGCTCAGCGCCGGGACCCGGCGAGCAGGTTCTTGACCGCGTACCAGCCGAGGGCGATGCCTCCGGCCCACATCAGCACCGCGAACACCCAGAACGGTGCGCGACGGTGCCCGGCGCCGACGATGCGGAGCCAGTCGTAGCCCGAGGCGAGCATGACGAACGGGCCGATCATGAAGCAGACCGCCGCGATGACGAGCATGACCCAGCCCCGGGTGGTGAAGCGGGGCCGGGCGGCCGGCGCTGGTGCCTCAGCACCCGCTGAGACCGCCCTGTCTTCCGGCGACTCGGGCTGCCGGGTGAAGAGCGCGGCGGCGCAGCAGAGCACGAGCCCCAACCCCATCGTGGTGAAGCCGACCCCGACCAGTTCGCCGGTACGCAGCGTGGTCGCGAACCCTACGATCGTGAACAGCCCGAAGAACACGGCCGCGAACCACAGTCTGCGCCGCGCCTTGCGCGGGTCCATCCGCGTCGCCATGACTCTCGTTCCCGGTGAACGCTACGCCGCGCGGAACTCCGCGATGCGCTCGTCGAGGCGGGCGAGCTGCTCGTAGACGCGCACCCGCGCCGTGCCGCCGGCGCCGACGCGCGAGTTCACCGACCCTTCGATGGTGAGCACGTCGCGCACGCCGGGCGTCAGGTGCGGCGAGACCGTGGCGAGTTCCTCGTCGGAGGGCTCGTGGAGTTCGAGGCCGCGCTCCTCGCAGTACCGCACCAGCTCGCCGGAGATCTCGTGGGCGTCGCGGAAGATGACGCCCTGCTTGACGAGCCATTCGGCGACGTCGGTCGCGAGCGAGAAGCCCTGCGGCGCCAGCTCGGCCATGCGGTCGGTGTCGAAGCTCAGGGTCGCGACCATCCCGGTGAAGGCGGGCAGCAGCATCTCGAGCTGGTCGACCGAGTCGAAGACGGGCTCCTTGTCCTCCTGCAGGTCGCGGTTGTAGGCGAGCGGCAGGCCCTTGAGCGTGGCGAGCAGTCCGGTCAGGTTGCCGATGAGGCGGCCCGACTTGCCGCGCGCGAGCTCGGCGATGTCGGGATTCTTCTTCTGCGGCATGATGCTCGAACCGGTGGAGTAGCCGTCGTGCAGCTTGACGAAGCCGAACTCCTTGGTGTTCCAGAGGATGATCTCCTCGCTCAGGCGAGAGAGGTCGATGCCGATCTGGGCGCAGATGAAGGTGAACTCGGCGACCACGTCGCGCGCGGAGGTGCCGTCGATCGAGTTCTCGAGCGGATCGCCGAGACCGAGTTCGGCCGCGACGAGGCGCGGGTCGAGTCCGAGCGACGAGCCGGCGAGCGCGCCGCCGCCGTACGGCGAGTGGCTCGCGCGCACCGACCAGTCGCGCAGACGTTCCAGGTCGCGCACGATCGGCCAGGCGTGGGCGCCGATCTGGTGCGCGAGCAGCACCGGCTGCGCGTGCTGCAGGTGGGTGCGCCCCGGCAGGATCGCGTCGGGGTGCTTGCGCGCCTGCTCGGCGATCGCGTCGAGCAGGTCGAGCAGCTGGTGCCTGATGATCGCGGCGTGGTCGAGAAGGTAGAGGCGCACGAGCGTGGCGATCTGGTCGTTGCGGCTGCGGCCGGCGCGCAGCTTACCGCCGAGTTCGACACCGGTGATCTCGATGAGCAGGCGCTCGAGCGCCGAGTGCACGTCTTCGTCGGCCTCGCCGGGCACGGCGCGCCCGTCGGCGACGCGCGCCGAGAGCTCGTCGAGGGCGTCGTGCATGCCGTGCAGCTCGTCATCGCTCAAGTAGCCGGCAGCGGCGAGCGCCGTCGCGTGGGCCTTCGAGCCGCGGATGTCGTACTGGGCGAGCGCCCAGTCGAAGTGGGTCGACTTCGACAGCACGGCGAGTGCGGGCGACGGGCCGCTCGCGAAGCGTCCGCCCCAGAGGGCGCCGGCCTCGGCGGCCCGATTTCCGTTCTGCGCGCCGGCCTCGGCCGCGCGGTTGCCGTTTTCGGGGTTCTCTGCAGACATTTCGCTCACCGTTCCAGCCTACCCCGCGGCGGGCGGGGTCAGGCGCGCTCGAGCAGCCACGCCATGAGGGCCTTCTGGGCGTGCAGGCGGTTCTCCGCCTCGTCCCAGACGACGCTCTGCGGGCCGTCGATGACCTCGGGAGCGACCTCGAATTCGCGGTAGGCGGGCAGGCAGTGCAGGAAGATGGCATCGGAGGCCGCGTGCGCCATGAGCTCGGGGGTCACGCGGTAGGCGCCGAAGGTCTCAATGCGTGCAGCCTTCTCGTCCTCCTGCCCCATCGACACCCAGGTGTCGGTGATGACGGCGTCGGCGCCCTCGACTGCGGCGATCGGGTCGGTGATGACCGTGACCGACCCTCCCGTCGACGCGGCGATGCGCTCGGCGTCGGCGACGATGTCGGCCCGGGGGTGGTAGCCCTCGGGCCCGGCGACGCGGATGTGCATGCCGGCGGTCGCGAAGCCGAGCAGGTACGAGTGCCCCATGTTGTTGGCGGCGTCGCCGACGTAGGCGGCGGTGAGGCCCGCGAGCGTTCCGCGGTGCTCGCGGATGGTCTGCAGGTCGGCCAGGATCTGGCAGGGGTGGAAGTCGTCGGAGAGCGAGTTGATGACGGGCACGGTCGCGTGCGCGGCCATCTCTTCGAGGCCGGCGTGGGCGAAGGTGCGCCACACGATGAGCGACACCATGCGCGAGAGCACCTGCGCGGTGTCGGCGATCGACTCCTTGGCGCCGAGCTGCGCCTCGCCGGGGTTCACGATGATGGGATTGCCGCCGAGCTCGGCGACGCCCGCGTGGAAGCTGAAGCGGGTGCGGGTCGAGGTCTTGTCGAAGAAGACGGCGGCCGACTGCGGGCCGGCGAGCGGCCTCGCCGAGTAGGGCTCGCGCTTGAGCCGGGCGGCGAGGTCGAGCACCTCGAGCTGCTCGGCGGGGCTCAGGTCGTCATCGCGCAGAAAGTGCCTAGTCACCCGGCCAGCTTACCGCGCGGTGCGGCGGCGCGGCGGTGCTACGGCGGTACGGCGGTGATGCGGCGGTACAGCGGTGCTACGGCAGCACGGCGCGGCGGTGCGATCCTCGACAGGGATCGCCGACCGCTGTCGAAAGCACCGAGGGCCGGCCGACCTCGCCGAGGGGGCGAGAATTCGATCAGGGATCGCGAGTTCGGGCGGATATTTCGCCCTTCGACGCCCTCGATCCCTCGATCCCTCGACCCTCTCCAGCCTCTACCCCAGCCCGAGCTCGGGGGCGGGCAGCCCGTACTCGCGCCGTAGCGCGGCGCGCGCCGCGTACCAGCCCGAGAGTCCGTGCACGCCGGGGCCTGGCGGCGTCGCCGACGAGCACAGGTAGAGACCGGCAACCGGCGTGCGCCACGGCTCCGTCGAGACGATGGGCCGGGCGAGCAGCTGCCGGAGCGAGACGGCGCCGGCGCTGAAGTCGCCGCCTCCGTAGTTGCGGTTGTAGCTCGCGAGCTCGGCGGCGGTCGTGACCTGCATCGCGGTGATGCGGTCGCGGAATCCGGGGGCGAAGCGCTCGATCTGGGAGATCACGCGATCGGAGACATCAACGTTCGAGCCGCTCGGCACGTGGGTGTAGCTCCACACGGCATTGACGCCGGGGGCGTTGCGCTCGGGGTCGAGCCCGGCGGTCTGCGCGAGCAGCACGTAGGGCCGTTCGGGGTGCCGGCCGCGGGCGACCTCGAGCTCGGCGGCTGCGGCCTCGTGCCGGGAGCCGCCGAGGTGCACGGTCGGCGCCTCGCCGACTCGCGGGTCCGACCACGGAATGGGGCCGTCGAGCACGAAGTCGACCTTCGTGGCGGCGTCGCCGAAGCGGAAGCGTTCGAGCGAGCGGCGGTAGGGCGCGGGCAGCCGTTCCCCCGCGATGCCGAGCAGTCCCTTCGCCGAGGTGTCGAGCAGCCGCACCCGGTAGCCGTCGAGCTCACCGAGGTCGTCGATCGCGTGCGAAGTCTCGATGCGACCGCCGTGCGCGATCAGATCTGCGGCGAGCGCGTCGCTGATGGCGCGGGATCCGCCGAGCGGCACGGGCCAGCCGCGGGCGTGGCCGAGCGCGCCGAGCACGACGCCGACGCCCGAGGTGGCGAGGTTCGGCATGCGGCCGATGCTGTGGGCGGCGACGCCCGAGATGAGGGCGGGCGCGGCGGCTTCGCGGAACCGGGCGTTCCAGAGCGGGGTGCCCTGTTCGAAGGTGCGCAGCGCGGTGGCCAGCGCGGCCGGCAGGTTCGACGGCCAGCGCAGCATGCTGCCGCCGAGAGCGAAGTCGACGACGCCGTCGAGGCGTTCGAGCAGCGGCCGGTAGAAGCGGTGGTAGGCGGCTCCGTCGCGGCCGAGTTCGGCCGCCGTGCGGTCGAGGCTGCGGTAGGCGATCGCGGCGCGATCCCTGTCCCCGCGTCGGCCGCGGCCTCGGCCTCGGCCGCTCCCGCCGGAAGCGCCGTCGAGGGGGTTCGCGTACGACGCTTCGGGCACGGCGAAGCGCACGCGGCGTTCGAGCTCGAACTCGCGGAAGAAGCCGGTGGCGAGCGCCATCGGGTGCACGGCCGAGCAGACGTCGTGCAGCACGCCGGGGCTCACGACTTCGGCGGTGCGGGTGCCGCCGCCGATGGTCTCGGCCGCTTCGAACACGGTCACGGGCACGCCGGCCCGGGCGAGGGTCACCGCCGCGGCGAGCCCGTTGGGGCCGGCGCCGACGACGGCCGCGCCGTTCGTATGCGTCATACCTCTCAGGCTACCGGGCCATGCACCCGATCCCCCGCTGACACCGCGCCCCTCGCGGAGTATCGTCGAAGTGGGCGGAGGCCGCCCCGCCCGAACCGCCCGGCTCACGATGGAGTGTCCTATGACCGATCTGCACCGTTCCTCGTTCGACGACGCCGACCTCGCGTTCGCCGATGCCGCGCTGGCCGGCACGGACGACCTGCTGCGCACGGCCTACCCGGGCGATACCGGGCTGCGGCAGCCGGTGCACACGGTCTACGTGCCCGCGCACCGGTTCGCCGCCCGGCTGGCCGCGACCTGGGGCGCCGAGGCGACGCGGCTGGTCGAGGCGGCGGGCGGGTTCGGGCGTCTGGTCGCGGAGCTCGAACTGCCCGACTCCGACAGCGGCCGGGTCGCCGAGCGCGTTCGTCTGAAGCTCGCGACCGAGCCGTTCGAAGACCTGCGCATCGATTTCGAGGACGGCTACGGCGACCACGGCGACGCGGCTGAGGATGCGGCGGCGACGGCGGCGGCGACGCAGCTCGCCGACGATATCTCGACAGGGATCGCACCGCCGTTCACGGGCATCCGCTTCAAGTGCCTCGAGCCCGAGACGCGTCGGCGCGGTCTGCGCACGCTCGATCTGTTCGTGACGGCGCTCGTCGAGCGGTCCGGCGGCTCGGTGCCCGCGGGGTTCGTCGTCACGCTGCCGAAGGTGACGACGGTGCAGCAGGTGGAGGTGGCCGCAGAGCTGTTCGAGCGGCTCGAGACGAGGCTCGGCCTGCCGCAGGGGGCGCTGAAGTTCGAGGTGCAGGTGGAGACGCCGCAGGTCATCATCGGGGCCGGCGGCACCCATCCGGTCGCCGAGCTGCTGCACCGCGGCGGAGGGCGCATCACGGGCCTGCACTACGGGACGTACGACTATTCCGCGTCGCTCGGTATCGCGGCGGCGCAGCAGTCGATGGAGCATCCGGCCGCCGATTTCGCGAAGCACGTGATGCAGGCGGCAGCGGCGGGCACGGGCGTACGGCTCTCGGACGGATCGACGAACGTGGTGCCCGCGGGCGGCAACGACGTCGACGGCACCATCGCGACGTGGCGGCTGCACAGCCGGCTCGTGCGGCGATCGCTCGAGCGCGGCTACTACCAGGGGTGGGATCTGCACCCCGCCCATCTGCCGAGCCGCTTCGCAGCAAGCTACGCGTTCTTCCGCGACGGGCTCGCCGAGGTCACCGCGCGGCTGAGGGGCTACATCGAGCACAGCGCGGCGGGGTTCCTCGATGAGCCCGCAACGGCGCGGGCGCTCGCGGGCTTCCTCGCCCGCGGGGTGCAGGCGGGCGCGGTCGGGCACGATGAACTGGTCGAGCTCGTGGGCATCACCGAGGAGGAGCTCGTCGCGCTCGCGTACCCAGTGCGCGCGGCCGGATAGCCGCTGCGGGCGCTGCGGGCGCTGCGGCCTTGCGTCGACCCGGTGCCTGCTCGGCTGTGGCACAATCGGGGCATGCCGACGATCCCTCGCCTCATCGCCTTCGATCTCGACGATACGCTCGCACCCTCGAAATCGCCCGTCGACCCGCGCATGCTCGCGGTGTTCGCGCGCCTGCTCGACCGCACGACGGTCGCGGTGATCTCGGGCGGCAATTTCGAGCAGTTCGAGATGCAGCTCGTCGCGCGCCTCGACGACTTCGCGGGGGTGGGCGAAGCGGCGCTGTCGCGTCTGCATCTGCTACCGACCTGCGGCACCCGCTACGAGCAGCGCGATGGCGGTGTCTGGCGCACCGTCTACCGCGAGAACCTCGAGCCCGGCGACCGCGATGCGGCCCTCGCGGCGCTGCGCGAGGAGGCGGAGCGGCTGGAGCTGTGGGAGGCGGAGCCGTGGGGCGAGATCCTCGAGGATCGCGGCTCGCAGGTCACCTTCTCGGCGCTCGGCCAGCAGGCGCCGGTCGAAGCGAAGCGGCAGTGGGACCCGACGGGCGAGAAGAAGAACGCGCTGCGCGCGGCGGTCGCGGCCCGGGTACCGCAGCTCGAGGTGCGCAGCGGCGGCTCGACCTCGGTCGACATCACCCGCCGCGGCATCGACAAGGCGTACGGCATGCGCAAGCTCGCCGAGTACACCGGCATCGCGCTCGACGAGATGCTGTTCGTGGGCGACCGTCTCGACCCCGACGGCAACGACTATCCGGTGTGGGCGATGGGCGTCGCCTGCCATGCGGTCACGGGCTGGGAAGACACGGCGGCCTTCCTGGAGCAGCTGCTCGCCGAGTAGTCGCTCACCGAGTAGTCGCTCACCGAGCCGCCGCTCGCGCTACGTTCTCGACAGGGATCGCCCCGCGCTCCTCTGCCGCCACGTCTATCAGCGGAGCACCGGAGCACCGGAGCACCGACGACAATGGGTCGCGAATTGCAATTTCATCGCTCAGAGATTGCAATTCGCGACCCATTGTCGCTGACCCGGCACGAGCGCTGGTTCGAGCTCAGACGCGGGTGTTCAGGCCCAGCACCTCGGCGGTGTCGGCGAGCGACTTCGCGGCGATCGCGGGGTCGGCATTGATGTCTTCGCCGAGCGACGGCACGTGCGACTTGAGCACGGCCTTCCACTCGTTCTCGAACTGTTCGGGGAAGCACTTCTCGAGCACGCCGAGCATCGCGTGCACGGCGGTCGACGCGCCGGGCGACGCGCCGAGCAGGCCGGCGATGCTGCCTTCGCCGCCGGTGATGACCTCGGTGCCGAACTGCAGCACGCCGCCCTTCTGCGGGTCCTTCTTCATGATCTGCACGCGCTGACCGGCGGTGATCATCTCCCAGTCCTCGGTGCGCGCGGTCGGCATGTACTCGCGCAGCGACTGCATCTGCTTCTCGCGGCTCGCGAGCACCTCGCTGACGAGGTACTTCTCGAGCGAGAACTGCGTCACGCCGACCTTGATCATGGGGCCGAGGTTGTGCGCGCGCACCGACCCCGGCAGGTCCCACCAGCTGCCGTTCTTGAGGAAGTTGGGGCTGAAGCCGGCGTACGGGCCGAAGAGCAGGCTCTCCTCGCCGTTCACGATACGGGTGTCGAGGTGCGGCACCGACATGGGCGGGGCGCCGACCGCGGCTTTGCCGTACACCTTGGCGCGGTGCTGCTTCACGATCTCGGGGTTGCTGCACTTCAAGAATTTGCCGCTGATCGGGAAGCCGCCGAAGCCACGGATCTCGGGAATGCCCGACGACTGCAGCAGCGGCAGAGCACCGCCGCCGGTGCCGACGAAGACGAACTTCGCGTTCACGCGCTGGTGCCCCATGCCCGAGCGGGCGGGCAGGTGCACATCCCAGGTGCCGTCGGCGCGGCGCGAGAGCTTCTGCACGGGAGTGCGCAGGTGCAGGCGCGCGCCCTCGTTCACGAGGTGCGAGATGAGCTGACGGGTGACCGAGCCGAAATCGACGTCGGTGCCGGTGAGCGAACGGGTCGCGGCGAAGACCTCGTCCTTGGCGCGGCGGTCGACGAGCAGCGGCGCCCATTCGGCGATCTGCGCCGGGTCGTCGCTGAACTCCATGTCGGCGAAGAGCGGCTCGCTCTGCAGCACCTGGTGGCGGCGGCGCAGGTAGTCGACGTTCGCTTCGCCGCGCACGAAGGTCATGTGCGGGGTCGCGTTGATGAAGCTCTGCGGCTCGCCGAGCACGCCGGCATTCACGAGCGATGACCACCACTGGCGCGAGAGCTGGAACTGCTCGTTGATCTGGATGGCCTTCGCGGGCGACAGGCTGCCGTCGGCCGCTTCGGGCATGTAGTTCAGTTCGCAGAGCGCGGCGTGGCCGGTACCCGCGTTGTTCCAGGCGTTCGAACTCTCCGTCGCGACCTCTGCCGCAGACTCGTAGATTTCGATCGACCATTCGGGGCGCACCTGCTTGATGAGAGTACCGAGGGTCGCGCTCATGATCCCGCCGCCGATGAGGGCGACGTCAACAGTGTTATTACTCACGGTGCTCCAGTCTACCCTCCCCCGGAACCGCCGAGCCCCGCGGCCGTTCGGGCATCGTCGAGGGTGTGCGCCGTCGAATCGATGATGCGCCGGTAGCCGAGCCTGCGCGCCTCGTTCGTGCGCTGCGCGGCCCCGACGACGGGCCTGATCTCGCCGGCGAGGCTGATCTCGCCGAACGCCGCGAGATCGTGCGGCAGCGGGGTATCGCGGGCGGCCGAGAGCACGGCGAGGGCGATCGCGAGGTCGACGGCGGGTTCGGTGAGCTTCACGCCGCCGACGGTCGAGACGTAGACGTCCTGGTCGTGCAGTTGGATCTTCGCCCGCCGTTCGATGACGGCGAGGATCATCGCGACGCGGGCCGGGTCGACGCCGCTCGTCACGCGGCGCGGGTTCGGCGTCGCGCTCTTGGCGACGAGCGCCTGCACCTCGACCGGCAGCGCACGGCGGCCCTCGAGCGAGATCGCGGCGCAGGTGCCGCTGACAGGGATCTGCGAGCGGCTGAGGAACAGGCCGCTCGGGTCAGGCACCTCGGAGATGCCGTCGCCGGTCATCTCGAAGCAGCCGACCTCGTCGGTCGGGCCGAAACGGTTCTTGAGGGTGCGCAGGAAGCGCAGCGGGGTCTGCCGGTCGCCCTCGAAGTGGCAGACGACGTCGACGAGGTGCTCGAGCAGGCGGGGCCCCGCGACCGAGCCGTCCTTCGTGACGTGGCCGACGAGGATCACCGGGGTGCCGCGGCCCTTCGCCGCACGGATGAGGGCGCCCGCGACCTCGCGCACCTGCGCGGGCCCGCCGGGAGAGCCGTCGATGTCGCCGCTCGCGAGCGTCTGCACCGAGTCGATGATCACGAGCGCCGGATCGACCTCCTCGATATGCCCGAGCACGGTCGCGAGGTCGGTCTCGCTCGCGAGGTAGAGCGCATCGTAGAGCGCGCCGGTGCGTTCGGCGCGCATGCGGATCTGCCCGGTCGACTCCTCGCCGCTCGCGTAGAGCACCCGTGCACCGCGCGCTGCGGCCCGGGCCGCCGCGTCGAGCAGCAGCGTCGATTTGCCGACGCCGGGTTCGCCCGAGAAGAGGATCGCGGCGCCGGGCACCACGCCGCCGCCGAGCACGCGGTCGAGTTCTCCGATGCCCGTCGGGCGGTGGCTCACCGTCTCGCCGTGGAGCTCGGTGATGGGCCGGGCCTCATGCCCGGCACCGGGCGCGACGGCGCGCGTCGACCGCGCACGGTTCTGCACGGCGCGCTCTTCGACGGTGCCCCACTGCTGGCACTCGCCGCAGCGGCCGACCCACTTGGAGGTCTGCCAGCCGCATTCAGTGCAGGTGTAGGTGCTCGTCGCTTTCGCCATGCCGCGAGCCTATCGGGCGCCGCCGACGTCGCCGCCGCTGCCGCCCGAAACGCCCGCCGGAGCGCTACTTCTTGAAGAGATTGCGCAGCACCTGGTTCACGATAGTGCGTGCGCCCGAGGTGACGACCGAACCGACTCGGTCGGTCGTCTTCTTCACGGCGGCGGCACGCTCGCGCTCCTTGCGCTCCGCTTCGCGCACCCGACGGCGCTCCGCCTCGGCGGCTTCGCGTTCGAGACGCTTCGCCTCCGCTGCGGCCGCCTTTTCAGCCTCCTTCTGCGCCTTCGCCTCGGCGGCCGCGGCCTCCTTCGCGGCGGCCGCCTCCTCTGCGGCCTGCGCCTGCGCCTCGGCCGCCGCGGCGCGCTGTTCTTCGAGCATCTCGGTCGCGGAGCGCGATTCGACGGCCTCGCCGTACTTCGCCTGCAGCGGCGACACCGTCACGGCGGCCTGCATGTTCGCGTCGGGAATCGGGTCCATGAGCCCCTGCGGCGCCCGCAGACGCGTCCAGGCGACCGGGGTGGGCGCGCCCTTCTCCCCCATCACCGTGACGACCGCCTCGCCCGTGCCCATGCTCTGCAGCACTTCGGCCAGGTCGTAGCCCGACTTCGGGTAGGTCGAGACGGTGGCCTTCAGCACCTTCGCATCATCGGGGGTGTGGGCGCGCAGCGCATGCTGCACGCGCGAACCGAGCTGCGCCAGCACATCTCCCGGTACGTCCTTCGGGGTCTGCGTCACGAAGAAGACGCCGACGCCCTTCGAGCGGATGAGGCGCACGGTCTGCGTGATCTCCTGCAGAAACGCCTTCGACGCGTCGGCGAAGAGCAGGTGAGCCTCGTCGAAGAAGAAGACCAGCTTCGGCTTGTCCTGGTCGCCGACCTCGGGCAGCGTGGCGAAGAGCTCGGAGAGCAGGTACATGAGGAAGGTCGAGAACAGCGCCGGCTTGTCCTGCACGCCCGGCACCTCGAGCAGGTTGATGATGCCGCTGCCGTCGGGGGCGACGCGCAAGAGATCCGCCGGTTCGAACGCGGGCTCCCCGAAGAATGCGTCTGCGCCCTCGGCGGCGAATCCGATCACGTTGCGCTGGATCACGCCGACGGTCTGCTTCGACAGACCGCCGATCTGCGAGATCTCGGCCTTGCCCTCGTCGCTCGTGAGGTAGGCGAGCAGGGCCTGCAGGTCGTCGATGCCGACGAGGGGCAGGCCCTGCTCCTCGGCGTAGTGGAAGACGAGTCCGAGGCTCGACTCCTGGGTCTGATTGAGGCCGAGCACCTTCGAGAGCATCACCGATCCGAAGCGTTCGATGGTGGTGCGGATCGGCACGCCGATGCCTATGCCGCCGAGAGTGAAGAACTCGGTCTGGGCGGCGCGGGGCTGCCAATCCTGCCCGATGCCCTGCGTGCGGGCGAGCAGCTTGTCGCTCGAGACGCCGGGCGCTGCGACGCCCGAGAGGTCGCCCTTGATATCGGCGGCGAACACGGGCACGCCCTGCGCCGCGATCTGCTCGGCGAGGCCCTGCAGGGTGCGCGTCTTGCCGGTGCCGGTCGCGCCGGCGACGAGACCGTGCCTGTTGAGCATGCCGAGCGGAATGCTGATCTGCACGTCGGCCCGCGGGTCGCCGTTCATGAGCGCGCCGAGGTTCAAGAGCGTCGGCCCGCCGCCCGCCGCCTGCGGGTAGCCGGCGACGATCGCCTGCACCTGCTCTTCGCTCAGCGGGCCGGGCTTCGCTTCCGATACGACCGTCGAGGCCGCCGGTGCCGCCGGCTCTACGGGTGCAGCAGCCGACTCGGGCTCCGCGGCCGGCTCGGCGGCTGCGGCTTCGGGCGGTGCGGCTTCGGGCGGTGCGGCTTCGGCAGCAGGCTCGGCCTCGGCCTCGGCAGGCGCCTCCGACGGCACCGCTTCCTGCGCCTCGGCGGCGACCGCGTCAGCCGCGGCCTTCGCCGCCGCTTCCGCCTTCGCGATGGCCGCCTGCAGCTCCTCCTGCGCCTGGCGCGCCGCATCGGCCGCTTCGGTCGCCGATACCTTCCCGTCGCCGTCGAGGTCTCCGGCGACCGCGTTCGCGGTCGGCTGGTCCGAGTTCTGCTCCTGCGCATCCGTCATGATGCGAGCATACCGTCAGCCGTGAGGGTCGAGCGAGAGGCTCAGGAGCGCCCCATCGAGGCCCGCCATCTGCGCGAGACGCCGTCGCCGAAGCGCTTCCAGCTGCGATCCCTGATGAAGATCGAGTCGATCGCGATCATCGTGAGCGAGAACCAGGGCAGGCCCATGAGCACGCCGATCATGATGTGGAAGCCGAGGATGCCGAAGAGCGCGATGAGGCGCGTCGGCCGCGACAGCAGCGCGAGCAGGAAGGCGCCCTGCAGGAGGATCGACCCCCACGTGCCGATGGCGACCATCGGACCCCATGCGGTGATGAGGTCGCTGAGGATGGGCCAGGTGCCGAAGCGTGCCGTGTGCAGCGGGTCGTACACCGCGTACCCCGATGCCCACGGTGCGCCCTGCGCCTTGTAGAGCGCACCCGAGCCGTACACGAACGCGACCTGCGCGGTGAGCGCGACGAGGGCGAGGTTGTGCAGCACGGTGCCGATGTGGTTCGGCGACGAGCCGGCGGCGAACCAGTCGCCCTTCGCGGCGCGGCGGCGCGCGTCGAGCGACCAGCGGGCGGCGGCGTCGGTGAAGAACATCAGGATCATGGCGATGCGGAACATGTTGTCGCCCTGGTCGCCGACCATGTCGTTCATCTCGATGAAGCCGACCCACATGACGAAGAACACGGGCAGCACGATGCGGAAGCGCCAGCCGATCGTGAAGAGCACGGCGAGGCCCATGAGTGCGATGTAGAGCACCGTGAAGGCGAAGTCGTTGGCGGCGGCATTGTGGAAGGCGCTGAACAGCCAGATCTTCGGGAAGTCGCTGAGGGGGCGGGCCATCTCGCCGTTCCATGCCGACCCCGACCCGAAGGTGTAGAGGCGGGTCGAGAAGTTCGAGAGGAGCAGTCCGAGGGCGGTGAGGCCGAAGACGATGCGCGTCACGGCGATGCCGTAGAGCGCCTTCTTGCCGCCGAAGAGCCAGCGTTCGAGAAAATCGACCGCATCGCCGATGCTGTTCGCGAACGACAGCCAGGCGGCGGCGATGACGCTGCCGATGAAGGCGAAGAACCCGGCGACCGGCGTGCGGGGCGCGGTGGTCGCGCCCGACGCCCGGCCGGCCTCGGGGCGCTCGCCAGAGGTCTCGAGGGGCTCGGGCGCCTGGGGGTCTGCGGTCTCGAGCGGCGCGCTGTCGCGCGTCTTCGTCTGCGGTCGCTGCGCAGTCTGCTTCGTGCTCGGCCGGTTCATCGGGTCGTCCTCTCGAACTGGTCGCGGAACACGTGGGTGAAGTTCTCGCTGCTCTGGTGCTCTTCGACGAGCGGGCCGCGCCAGCCGGGCAGCACGACCGTGGGGTCGGGGCGCTGCGCCTGCGCGTTGTGCCGGTCGGCGAAGGGGATGATGTTCTGGCGGCTGACCCGGAACTGCACCTTCTCGACGTCTTCGCCCCAGATGGCCGTGGCCACTTGAGTGGCGTAGGCGGTGGTGCGGTGCTCCTCGGCGAGCAGCTGATCGATCTCGGCGGTGTTCATGGGCTGGGTTTCGGCGCCCTCGGTCTTCGCGGCCTTCTCGTTCGCGTTGGTGATCTGCGCTTCGAGGGCGGCGCGCATGCCGACCTCCCACTGGTCGACTGCGAAGTCGCCGGAGACGATATTGCGCTGCGACGCCTCGACTTTGTCGTAGGCCGACTTGTAGTTCGAAGCCACTTCGCTCGACTGGATGCCGGCGCGCGGCGGGAAGAGGTTGTAGCGGATCATCGAGAGTTCGACGTCGGTGGCGCTCACCCAGCCGGTCTCGGTGCCGTCGGCGAGGGTGGCGCGCACGTTGAAGTGGTAGTCGCCGTTGATCGGCTCGGGGGCGAACACGCTCCACGATTGACCGAAGAACGGGATCATGTAGGCGCTGAGGGTCTGCTGCTGCCCGGGCACGACCTCGCGGGCGTTCTCGGAGTACGGTGCGATCCAGAGGAACGATGCCAGGATGTGCCAGCCGGTGAGCAGCACCGCCGCGAGGGCGACGAGGCGCACCCAGGTTCTCGGGGCGGGCGTCTTCGGCGCGGTCGGCTTCGCTACGGGCTGCTCGTCGACGTTCTGCGTCGCCTCGATAGCCTCGTCGGCCGGTGCACTCGCCCGTGAAGAGCGTGTCTTACTCAAGTTGTTCCCCCGAAGTACTCGAATGAAGTTCGTGAACAGTTCTGCCTGTTGCCGATCTGCGTGCCGCAGCTGTTCGCAGAATACTCACAGTACGGGATGCAGGGCGGGTGCAGAACCGCGTGTGGCCGGAATCGCTGGTGCAGTGATTCCGGCCACACGGTTCGGGGCCGCCGTCAGGCGGCCCCTTGCCTATTCAGTTCAGGCGTCGGCGTTCTCGCGACGACGCTTCACGACCACCAGGGTGACCGCGCCGGCGAGCAGTAGCAGGAGGCCTGCGGCGGCGAAGCCGGTCAGCGGGGCACCGCCGGTCTGCGACAGGTGCTTCGCACCCGCTGCAGTGGCCGAGCCCTGCGAGTTGCTCGATGCCGAGCTCGTCGCGGTTGCGGTCGAGGTCGCGCTCGCCGAGGCGCCCGAGGCGTTCGCCTTCGCGCCCTGGGTGTTCGCGCTCGCGCCCGAGGCGCTGGCGTCGGCACCCTGTGCGTTCGCGCTCGCACCCTGCGTGTTGGCGCTCACACCCGGGTCTGCGGCAGCAGCCGCGTCGGGGTCGGCCGCAGCAGCAGCGTCGACATCCGCAGCGGCGGTAGCCGATGCATCGTCCGACGAGGTGGCGTTCGCGGCGACCGAAGCCGCAGCAGCAGCGTCCGCATCCGCGGCGGCCGAAGCCGAAGCCGTCGAATCCGAATCAGCGGTCGAGTTCGCCGCGACCTGAGCCGAAGCCGCAGCAGCGGTCTCGGCCGTAGCCGAAGCAGCCGACGATGCATCCGGAGTCGCCGCAGCCTCAGCCGCGGCATCCGCCGTCACATCCGCCGCGGCCGAAGCCGTCGACGTCGCGTCTGCGAGAGCCGCAGCCTGCGCCGCGACCTGAGCCGAAGCGTTGCTGTCGTCATCCGCGTTCGCCGATGCCGAGGCCGAAGCCGAGGCGTTGACGTTCGCGTCTGCGTTCATATCAGCGTCCGCATCAACATCGGCGTCT
>NZ_JAMXWS010000012.1:0-32178 GCF_051043335.1 Leucobacter sp. gxy201 | reverse complement strand
GCCCCCAGCGCCCCCCCAGCCCCCCCCCCCCCCCCCCCCCCCCCCCCCCCCCCCCCCCCCCGGCCCCGTCACCCCCTGATGGCGTCGGCCAGCTTCACTCGCGCCCCGGTGCGAAGGATCGAATTGCTGTAGATGCGCGCCCCGATCCACAGCACCGCCGCGATCGCGAGGCAGAGGATGCCGAGCGACAGGATGGGCTCCCACCACTCCGCCGTACCCAGGTAGAGCCGCATCGGCATGCCGACGGGCGCCGAGAACGGGATATAGCTCATGATGGCGAGCGCCTGCGGATTGTCGTTGAAGATGATGACGGCGACATAGGGCAGCATCACGAGCATCATGACCGGGCTCGTGACCGATCCGATGTCCTCCTGCCGCGACACGAGCGATGCGAGCGCGGCGTAGAGGCCGGCGAGCAGCACGAAGCCGAACGCGAAGAGAATGCCGAACCAGATCAGCGACGATCCGAGTTCGCCGAGCAGCAGGTCCTGCCCCGTGGCGAGCATGCCGATCGAGGCGAGCGACGCGATCGCGACGACCTGAGCGAGGGCGAGGACCGAATTGCCGAGGATCTTGCCGGCGAGCATGGTGCGGGCCGACACGGTCGCGAGGAGGATCTCGACGATGCGGGTCTGCTTCTCTTCGACCACGCTCTGCGCGATCGTCGTGCCGAAGGTCACGGCGCTCATCATGAAGACGATGCCGAAGCCGATCGCGATGATGTAGGCGAGCGCCGGATTCGTGCCTGAGGGCTCGAGCAGCTCGACCGACGGGGCGGCGGTGAGCGACTGGATCACGCCCAGCGGGGCCTCGTCCTTCGCGAGCACGGTCAGGTCGAGGGGCGTGTCGCCTCCCGGTACGACTGCCGCATCGACCTCGCCGTCGAGCACGAGCCGCTCGGCCGCCGCACGATCGTCGACGGTGCGCCAGTCGAACGGCAGCATCTCGACCGTGTCGGCGAGCTCGTGCGTCGTCGCGACCGTCGTCGACTCGTCCGAGCCGCCGAAACCGCCGAAGCCGCCCGACTTCGCCATGAAGCCGCTGAAGAGCACGCTCGCGAGCACGAGCAGCAGCAGGATGCCGGTCGAGATGAGGAATGCCTTGCTGCGCAGACGCGTCGTGATCTCGCGCTCGGCGACGAGCCAGGCGCCCTGCGCCCCGCTCAGCGGTCGGGCGGCGGTACGAGTCGGCATGGTCCGGGGCTGCGCGTTCATCGCACGACCTCCTTGAAGATCTGGGCGAGCGAGGGGGTGACGGGGCCGAAGCGGAGCACGCGGTTGAGCGCGGGATCCCCCGCCGCCCCGCCGTCGACCGCGCGCGCGAGCACCTGCTGCGCGGCGCCGTCGGAGTCGGCCTCGAAGCGGGCGAGCCCGCCGTCGAGGTGGGTGACGGCGATGCCGGGTTGGTCGCGCACCCAGCCGGCGTCGCTCTGCGGGCCCGCCATCTCGAGCTCGAACTCGCGCCCCGAGTGCTCGGCGCGCAGCGCCTCGCGCGATCCCTGTGCGAGGATCTTGCCGCCGCCGATGACCACGACATCGTCGCAGAGCCGCTCGACGATATCGAGCTGGTGCGAGGAGAAGAGCACGGGCGCGCCCTGCGCTGCGTAATCGCGCAGCACGCCGAGCACGACGTCGACCGCCATCGGGTCGAGACCCGAGAACGGCTCGTCGAGCACGAGCGCGACGGGCCGGTGCACGAGGGCGGCCGCGATCTGCGCGCGCTGCTGGTTGCCGAGAGACAGGCTCTCGAGGGTGTCGTTCGCGCGCTCGCCGAGGCCGAGCTGCTCGACGAGCCCCTGCGCCGACGTCTTCGCGTCGGCCGCGGCCATGCCGTGCAGGCGCCCGAGGTAGACGAGCTGCTCGAGCACCCGCATCTTCGGGTAGAGCCCCCGCTCCTCGGGCATGTAGCCGAATCGCGCGCGGTCGCCCGCCGTGATCGGCTCGCCGTCGAGCCTCACCTCGCCGCTGTCGGCCGACAGCACCCCGAGAAGGATGCGCATCGTCGTGGTCTTCCCCGCGCCGTTGCCGCCGACGAAGCCGGTCATGCGGCCGCCCGACACGTCGAAGCCGACGTCGTCGAGCACGCGCCGGTCTCCGAAGCTGCGTGAGATGCCTGAGATCTCGATCATGTCGCCTCTTTCGTCGCTCGTTCCGTACTGGTATCCAGGCTAGGAGGGGCGACGGTGCACTCGCCTCCGCCCGTCGGCGGAACCGCATCCGCCTCGCGAGTGATCCGGGGCCTCCGCCCACGATCTACGCTGGAAGCATGTTCTCCTTCAACGGCAGCGGTTGGGCCCGGCCCGACCCGGGGCCCGAGCAGCTCCGCATCGATGTCGGGATAGCCCTGGTGCTCGCCGTGGCCTCCCCCGTCGTCGGCCTGCTCTACGTGCGCACCGGCATCTACGGCGCCGAAGCCGACTACGCTGCGCCGTGGGTGTGGGCGGTCGGCATCGGCCTCTCCACCCTCCCCCTCGCGCTCCGGCGCCGGTATCCGATCGCCGTCTCGCTGCTCGTCTCGATCGGCTTCTTCGTGTGCGGTCAGTACGGGGTGCCCGACCTGCTGGTCGTGCAGATCAGCATGTTCCTCGCCCTCTACACCGTGGGCGCGTGGGGCCGCGACCGGCGGGCGGCCCTCTACGCGCGGCTCGGCATCACCGGGACGATGCTCGTCTGGCTCGTCGTGAACCTCATCATCTCGTCGGCCGACGCCGAATCCTTCCCGGGGCTCGCCCGCTCGGGCATCTTCTCGGCCTTCGCTACCTTCGCGGCGATCCAGATCATCACGAACCTGCTCTACTTCGGGGCGGCGATCCACTTCGGCGAGCGCGCCTGGCGCGCCGCCCGTGCGCAGGCCCTGCTCGAAGCGCAGGGGCGCGAACTCGAGCTCGAGCGCCGCACGGGGGCCGCTCAGGCCGTGGCACTCGACCGCGTCGCCATCGCGCGCGAACTGCACGACGTGGTCGCCCACCACGTCTCGGTGATGGGCATCCAGGCGAGCGCGGCGCGGCGCCTGCTGGGGCGCGACGTCGAACGCGCCGAGGCATCGCTCGAGATCGTCGAGTCGAGCGCTCACGCGGCGATCGACGAGCTGCGCAGTCTCGTGCGCACGCTGCGCACCCCTGAGACCGACGATGCCTCGACGACCATCGGCATCTCGCACCTGCCCGCCCTCATCGCCGAATCGCAGCAGGCCGGCGTGCCCACGACGCTCATCACGATCGGCGAACACCGGCCGCTGCCGATGCTCGTCGACGTCGCCTTCTACCGCGTGGTGCAGGAGGCGCTGACGAACGTGCGCAAGCACGCGGGCCGGGGCGCCGAGGCGACGGTGCGGCTGCGCTTCAACACCGCCTCGGTGGAGATCGAGGTCTCGGACGACGGAGTGCAGCGGCGCCTGGCCTCGCCCGGGCTGCGCGGCGGCACCCCGCGCGGGTCGGGTCTCGGCCTGCGCGGCATGCGCGAGCGCATCGGCGCGGTGGGCGGCGAGGTGCAGGCTCGGCAGCGCGAGCACGGCGGCTTCATCGTGCGCGCGACGGTGCCCACCCGCGATACGTCCCCGGTACCGGGCGAGCCCGCACCGGCGGTGCGGGAACACGAACACGAACACGAAGAGAGCCGCGCATGATCCGAGTACTGCTGGTCGATGATCAGGAGCTCGTGCGCTCCGGATTCCGCATCATCCTGGAATCCGAGCCCGATATCGAGATCGTCGGCGAGGCGGCGAACGGCATCGAGGCGGTGGCCCTGGCGGCCGATACGGCGCCCGATGTGGTCTGCATGGACGTCGAGATGCCCGAGATGAACGGCATCGAGGCGGCGCGGCGCATCCTGGCGGCGAGCGCCGACGGCGCGGCCCCCGCGATCCTGATCCTCACCACCTTCGGGCACGACGAGTACCTGTTCGACGCCCTGGCGGCCGGAGTGAGCGGCTTCCTGCTGAAGGCCTCGCGGGCGGAGCAGCTGATCGACGCGGTGCGCACGCTCGAGCGGGGCGAGGCGCTCCTCGGCCCGGCCGTGACGCGCGCGGTGATGACGCGGGCGGCGGCGAGCGAGGCCCCGAGCGCGTCGGCCGCGACCGGTACCGCCACGGGCGTCGCCGAACGGGTCGAGGCGCACGCGCAGACGGCGGGCCTCACCGAGCGCGAACGCGAGGTGCTGGCGCTCGTCGCCGAGGGTCGCTCGAACGGCGAGATCGCCCAGGCGCTGTTCCTCGGCGAGGCGACGGTGAAGACGCACGTGTCGAATCTGCTGCAGAAGATGGGGGCGAGGGATCGCATTCAGCTCATCGTCTGGGCGCACACGGGCGAGGGCTCCTAGGCCGCCCGACGGGCCGGATCGCCTATCCGAGTCGCGGGGCGCCGCCCGGCACGGGGAGACGGCGCGCGACGCGGTGCTCGAGCCCGAGGCGCACGCCCGGCCAGTCGTGCTCGGTGATCGAGAACACCACGGTGTCGCGGACGTAGCCGGGGCGCCGCATGTGCGCGCGGAGCACGCCGTCCTGATGCGCGCCGAGCCGCGCGATGGCCGCGCGCGACTGGTGATTGAGGAAGTCGGTGCGGAATTCGACGGCGAGGCAGCCCCAGACGTCGAAGGCCTGCGTGAGCAGCAGCAGCTTCGATTCCGCGTTCGTGCCGGAGCCGTGCGCGCTCGCTCCGTTCCACGTGGAACCGATCTCGACGCGCGGCGCAGCCGCGTCGATGTTCATGAACGTCGTCATGCCGATGACGCTCCCCGTGTCCGTGCGCCGGGCGGTGAACGGGATCATCGATCCCTGTCGCTGCAGCTCAAGCCGCCGCTCGATCTCGGCCTCCATACCCTCGGGTGCCGGGATGTTCGTGTACGGGTTGCGCCAGATCTCGCCGTCGAGCGCCGCGGCGCTCAGGCCCTCGAGGTGTTCGAGCCGCAGCGGCTCGAGGGTCACGAGGCGGCCGGCGAGCGCGCCGGGATGTTCGAGCGTCATGCCCTCATTCTGCACCCGCGCGGGTGCGCCGCACCACCCTCGGCCGCGGGGCTCCGGGCACCGTCACGGACGTTGCGCCCCGGGCATGCACCTGCGCACCTCGACCCAGGTGTCGAGCTCCCCTGCCAGGAGCCCGGCGAGTTCGCGCGCCCGCGCATGGGTGTCGACCTTCACCGCCCAGACGCGTCGCAGCGGCTTGCCGGCCTCGTTGTACCAGCCCGCGCGCGACTCGCCGCCCGGCCCGACCACCTCGGCGAGCTCGTCGTCGTCGAGCACCTCGGTCCATTCGAGTTCGGAGGTCGCCGCGAGGTCGTCTTCGAAGCGCGCGAGGAAGCCGACGACCTCCTCGACCCAGGCCGGCCCGCGCGCGATGAACGCCGCATTCGTCCCGTGAGCCAAGAGCATGTACCGCATGATCGCCTCCCGTCTGCCGGGCTGCGCCGAGTTCGCGCCCGGGTCCCTCCATCGTGGCACGAAGGCGTCGCGGCGTCGAGGGTCGTGCGCCGCGCCGCCTCGTGATTCCGCGTATCCGCCCCTGCACGGTGCGGGCCGCGCAGTAGGCTGGTGCCGTGGACCGTCGCATGTTCCTGTCAGCCGCTCTCGCCGCCTCTGCGCTGAGCCTGTCGGCGTGCGCGAGCCCCGAGCCCGGCGCCGAGCGGGTGCCGACCGGCTCCGCGCCGAAGCCGACGACACCGCCGCCCGCTCCCCCGACGGCGGCTCCGCCCGTGGCCGAAGACCCCGAGATCACCGAGCCGCCGGTGCGGGAGGTCACGCCGCAGTTCGATGCGCCGCACGGGCCGTTGAACTCGCTGCCGCTCGAGGTGGGCAATCAGTTCGCCTGGACGGTCGACGACGGGGCGAGCCCGGATGTCGTGATGGCGTACGCGCAGTTCGCGCAGCGCACCGGCCACCGCATCACCTTCTTCGTCAACGGCATGTACGCCGACTCCTGGGTCGCGGCGGCCCCCGCGCTCGCCCCGATGATCGCGAGCGGGCAGGTGCAGATCGCGAGCCACACCTACTCGCACCCGTCGCTCACGAGCATCGGCGACGCGCAGATCCAAGACGACCTCATGGCCAATCACGCGTTCATCGAGCAGACCTTCGGCGTCGACGCCCGACCCTGGTACCGGCCGCCCTACGGCAACCGCGACGCGCGCACCGACGCCGCGGCCGCGGCCGTCGGGTACACGACCCCGGTCATGTGGAACGGCTCGATCGGCGATTCCGGGCTCATCCCGCCCGCCGTGCTGCTGCAGGAGGCCGAGCGGTGGATACAGCCCGCGAGCATCATCCTGGGGCACGCGAACGCGCAGACCGTCGTCGACCTCTTCGACCACCTCATCGATATGATCAACCGCAAGGGCCTCGAGTCGGTCACGCTGAACGACGTGTTCCGCACGGCGTAGGGCCGCGCGGAACACGTCCGCTTGTTTCAGGCGGCGAAGGGGTCGGCGATGCCGACGTAGACCGTCTCGAGGAATTCGAAGATGCCCTCGGCACCGCCTTCACGCCCGAGCCCCGACTGCTTGACACCGCCGAACGGCGCCGCCGGGTTCGAGACGAGGCCGGTGTTCATGCCGAGCATGCCGGTCTCGATGCGTTCGGCGAGACGGAGCGCCCGGTTCAGGTCGCGCGTGTAGGCGAAGGCCACGAGGCCGTACTCGCTCGCGTTCGCGAGAGCCACGGCTTCGGATTCATCGCTGAACGACACGATCGGCGCGACCGGCCCGAAGATCTCCTCCTGCAGAATGCGAGCGTGAGCCGGCACGCCGGTGAGCACCGTCGGCGGGTAGAAGAACCCCTCGCCCTCGGGCACCGCGCCGCCGATCTCGACGGTCGCGCCCTCGCCCGCGGCCTCGCGGACGAGCTCGTCGACCTTGTCGCGAGTGGCCGCATCGATGAGCGGGCCGATCGTGACGCCCTCCTCGATGCCCGGCCCTTGCACGTAGGCGGCCATGCGGGCGCTCAGCTTCGCACTGAACTCCTCGATGACGCTCTCGTGCACGAGCATGCGGTTGGCGGCGACGCAGGCCTCGCCACCGTTGCGCAGCTTGGCGACGAGCGCGCCCTCGACCGCGGCGTCGACGTCGGCGTCTTCGAAGACGATGAACGGCGCATTGCCGCCGAGCTCCATCGACACCTTGAGGATCTGCTCTGCGGAGTCGCGGATGAGGCGCTTGCCCACCTCGGTCGATCCCGTGAACGAGAGCTTGCGCAGACGCGGGTCGGCGATGATCGGACCGGTGACCTTGCCCGCACTCGCGGTCGGGATGACGTTGACAACGCCGGCGGGTACGCCGGCCTCTTCGAGGATCGCCGCGAAGTAGAGCGCCGTGAGCGGCGTCTGCGATGCCGGCTTCAGCACCGAAGTGCAGCCCGCCGCGAGCGCCGGAGCGATCTTACGAGTCGCCATGGCGAGCGGGAAGTTCCACGGGGTGACGAACATGCACGGTCCGACCGGGCGGTGCAGCACCATCAGACGGTTCTTCCCATCGGGCGAGGTGGTGTAGCGGCCGTCGATGCGCACGGCCTCCTCCGAGAACCAGCGCAGGAACTCGGCGCCGTAGGCGACCTCGCCCAGCGACTCCGCGAGGGGCTTGCCCATCTCGAGCGTGATGATACGCGCCAGCTGCTCGCGGCGCTCGATCGTCAGCTCGAAGGCGCGGCGCAGGATCTCGCCGCGCTCGCGGGGGGCGGTGGCAGCCCAGGCCTCCTGGGCCGCAACCGCGGCATCGAGCGCTGCGGCCCCGTCCGAGACGGTGGCGCTCGCGACATTCGCGATCAGTTCGCCGGTGGCCGGGTTGAGCACGTCGAGCGTGGCACCGCCTTCGGCGTCCCGCCATTCGCCATTGATGTACAGACCGGTGGGGGTGTTCTCGGGGAGGGTGTTCACGCTGCGGCCTCCTCGGCGACGGTCCGCGAGCCGTCGGCGGGGTCGAGCCGCAGCTCTTTCCCGATCAGGTCCTCGTAGAGCTTGAACGGCGTCATCTCGCCGGCGCGCTCGCCATAGCTGCGACGGGCCCGCCGGAACACCTGCTCGACCAGTGCGGAGAGCTCGCTCGACACGCCGACGGAGCGCGCCAGGTCGATCGACAGCCCCAGATCCTTGCATGCGAGGGCGATCGCGAACCCTTCGTCGTAGTCGCCGTGCTCGAGGATCGACAGCACGTCGTTCTCGAGGAAGTTGCTGTTCGCGGGGCTCGCGATGAGCGAGCGGCGCAGCACGTCGAGGTCGACGCCGGCCTCGGTGCCGATGGCGAGCACCTCGGCGGTCGCCACGACGTGCGAGAACCACAGCTGATTGATCATCAGCTTCACCGCGTAGCCGGCGCCGTGGCGGCCGACGTTGATGATCCGCTCGGGGTCGCCCATCGCACTGAAGACGGGGAAGAGCTCGGAGAAGTCCTCGGGCTCGGCGCCGACGAAGATCTGCAGGCGGCCGTTCGCCGCCCCCACCGACATGCCGCTGACCGGCGCATCGATCACGCGGATGCCGCGCGCGGTCGCCTCGTCGCGAATGCCGTCGGCGACCTCGGGAACCGAGGTGGACATGTCGATCCAGGTCTTGCCGCTCGAGAGACCGGCGAGGATGCCGTCCTCACCGCTCAGCGCGGCCTGCACGATACGCGGCGTCGGCAGCATCGTGATGACGATGTCCGAGCGACGGGCGAGATCGGCAGCGGTATCGGCCCACTCCGCCCCGCCTGCGATGAGGGATTCTGCGGCTTCGCGGCGCAGGTCGGTGACGACCAGCTTGTAGCCGTTCGCCTGCAGGTTGCGGGTCATGCCCGAACCCATATTGCCCAGGCCGATGAAACCGATGACCGGCGTAGGGACTGTCTCAGCGTGCGACATCTGCGCTGACCTCCTCGGAAGGCGTGTAGAAGGGGTTTCGGGGGGCATTGCGGGCGGCCACGACATCGGCCGCGGTCGGCGTGTTCTTCGCGCCGGCTTCGAGTGCGCGGCGGGTGGCTTCGCGGTTGTTCCGGTAGATCGCATCGAGGTCGTCGGTCTCGGGGTTCACCCAGACGGCGACGATGAGTGCATGCGTATCGGTGGTCGACTCGGGGATGACGCCCTCGGCGACGGCGTCGGCGACACCGGCGGCGACGCCGGCCTGGGCCGGGCCCCAGATGGCCGTGCCGTGGAGGTCGTTCGCGGGTGAGGCCTTCGCGACGAACAGTGTCATCGGCTTCACGGGCAACGACGGCTGCAGCACCGCGACGAAAGGCACGAAACCCTCGCTCGGGCTGGCGAGCGCGGTCGCCCACGCGGTGCCGACGGGGCCCTGGCGTTCGCCCAGCACCGTATTGATGTGCGCGGCGTTCACTCCGTCACCGACGAAGCTCTCGCCGAGCTGAATGTTCTCCGTCATCGGATCTCACTCCCTCAGATCGGCCGCTCGAAAGCGGCATTGCTGTCTTATCAGGGACACCGTACGAAGCGAGCCACGATATGCGCAATTAATGTTGCGCATATGGGGCCAATGCGCCACACTGAACAGATCCAGAAACCGAACCGATCGGTCCCATGTCCTCCACGCCTTCGACGAGCACCCCTCGACTCCGCGTACAGCCGCGCACGAACGCCGCCGGGCTGGGGCGCGACATCGAGCTGCTCGAACTGCTCGCGAACGACTCCTCGGTGCGGTCGGGCGGCACCGGCGTCACCGAACTCGCGCGCCTCACCGGTCGCAGCAAGACCGCGGTGTCGCGCGCGCTCGCCACTCTGGCCGCAGCAGGCCTCGTCGCCCGTGACGCCGACACCGGCCGGTACACCGTCGGGTCTCGCATCTTCGCCCTCGCGGCCCGGACCGCCGAGGCCGGGCTCGTGCGGCTCGGGCGCCCGGTACTGCGTGGGCTCGTCAGGGCCACCCATGAGACGAGCCACCTCTGCGTGCTCGCGCACGGCAACGTGCTGACGCTCGCCAGCGAGATCAGCCCCCACGAGCTGAGATCGGCCGGATGGGAGGGCGTCACCACGGCCGCGTGGCGCACCTCATCCGGGCGCGCGCTCATCAGCGACTGGGACGAGGCCTCGCTGCAGGCCTGGTTCGCCGAGCACGGCAGTGACGAGTCGGTGATCGATCGGGAGGCATTCGACCGCGAATCGAACCCGTTCTTCCTCCTCGAAACGCCCCCGCCGGCGCGCACCCGCGTCACGAACTACGCATCGCTGCACGAGGAGATCCGGGGCATCCGGCGCGACGGATACGCCATCATCGATGGCGAGTTCGAGGACGGCGTGATCGGTGTTTCGGCGCCGGTGCTCGATCACACGGGCCGCATCGTCGCCGCGCTCAACGTGAGCGGGCCGAAGAACCGCCTGGAGCCCAAGGTCGAAGCCCTCGCGAACATCATGCGGCAGGCGGGTGCGACGCTGTCGCAGACTCTCGGCGCGCACGGCTGACGCGCATCGCGAGGCGCCGCATCAGCGGTAGATCGCGTGCAGACGCGGCAGCAGCTCCCGGTAGCGCTCGCGCACGGCGGCATAGGCCTCGACCCAGGCCGGGTCCGGAGCCACGCGCACATCCACACGCACCATCGCGGCGACGGCCGAATCGAAATCGGGGTGGATCCCTGTAGCCACGGCCGCGCAGATTGCGGCCCCCATACCGGCGGCATCGGTGAGTACGGGCCGCCGCACCGGCACGCCGTACACCCCCGCGAGAATGCGGAGCATGAGCGCGGAAGACGCGCCGCCACCGGTGACGACGAGCTCGCCGAGATCGCGCCCCAGAGCCTCGAAGGTACGATCGGCGCCCTCTGCCGATGCGATGGCAAGGGCTTCGAGGATCGCTCTGAATACGTGGAAGGTGCCCTGGGTACCGTCGAAGCCGACGATGGCCCCGCGGCGTTCTGGAGCATCGCTCGGAGCGAGCCAGTCGAGGCCGACGACGAGGCCCCCCGAACCGACGGGCACGGATTCGGCGCCGATGCCGAGCTCGTGCTCGGAGGCCGCTCCGCCTGCGCTCGAGATCAGATCGCGGTACCAGCTGACCGTCCACATGCCTCGGCGCACGCCGTCGCTCTCGTACAGGTAGCGGCCGGGCTCCGCCCCGAAGTTCACCCAGTAGGCGTCATCGGCCGAGGCACTCTCACGGCCGACCGTCATCGCGGCGACATAGGTGCCGAGCGAGAGCAGGGCATCGTGCTGGGAACGCAGGCCCGCCCCGAGCGCCTCGACCGCCTTGTCGTTCGCGGTGGCGATCACCGGCAGCCCGACCGGCAGGCCGGTCTGCGCGGCCGCCTCGTCGGTGACCGTTCCCAGCACTCCACCCGGACGGACCAGATCGAACAGCATGTCCCGATGCATGCCGGTGCGCTCGTAGTCGGCCGGGTCCGTGCTCCAGTCCCAGGTCAGCGTATCGATCGGCCAGACGCCCTGGTAGTTGCCGGCCGCATCCCGCAGCTCCCCGGTGAGCCGGTGCGCGATGTAGCCGGAGGAGGTCGTGACGTATCGCACATCGGCACTCTCGGCCTCGTGCGCCCGAGACACCCGCTCGTCCATCCAGCTCATGACCGGCTGGGCGAGCGTTCCGTCATCGCGCAGCGCGGCACGGCAGAAGCGGATCGTGCAGAGACCGAGCCCGCGGATCTCGGCGGGGTCGCCCGCGAAGCCCGCGAGAGCACCGCGCACGGCCTCGACGATCGACTCCCACAGGTCGTCGCCCGGGTGCTCCCAACGGCCCGGGGCCGGAGCGTCGTACGGGCGCAGCGCCACTCGAGCGCTCGCGTGCACGACCCCGTCGGGGTCGATGATCGAGACCTTGGTGCTCTGCGAGCCGTTGTCGACGGCGACCATGTAGCCTGACATCACGAGATCGGGAAGATGGTCCCGGTGTTCATGATGCCGTTGGGGTCGAACTGCCGCTTCAGCCCCTCCAGCAGACGGTAGGCGCTGCCGTGCTCCTCGAGCGTCCACGGAGTGCGGTACTTGCCGATGCCGTGGTGATGCACCATCGAGCCGCCGAAGCGCAGCGCTTCCTCGACCACGATCGCGTTGATGGGCTCGTGGTACTCGGTGATCTCGTCGCGAGGCTCGCAGGAGATGTTGTAGTCGTACACGAAATAGAGGTTCGTGCCGGTCTGGTAGCTGTGCGAGGAGTGCCCGCCGAGCATGGTGAGGTCAGCTGCGTGCGAGAATTCGGTGCGCACGCGGCGCATCACCGATTCGAAGAGATCCTCGACGTTCGACCAATCGACCGAGACCTCGGTGGTGTAGCCGAGATGGGCCTTCTCGAGCATGGCCCGCTTCTCAGCATCGATCTTGTCCTGACCCCAGTTGAGGTTCTCGAACCACTGCTCGATGAGCGCGGTCTCGACCTTCTCGTGCGGGATGCCGGCGAAGATCTCCTCGATACCGTCGGCGGTGGCATCGGCGACGCCCTTCGGGCCTTCGGCGACGAGAACCACGACGGCGCGGCCGTTTGCGAAGTGCGAGAAGTGCTGGGCGGCGTCTTCTTCCGAGTAGGCGCGCGCCACCGAAGGGCGGTAGCCCTCCACTATGACCCGGCGCAGCCCGTCTGCACCCGCGGGCAGCGAGTCGACGAGATAGCCGAGGAAGCGGAGGTTCTCGGGCTGATACTTGAAGATCTTCACCGTGACTTCGGTGATGTAGCAGAGCGCACCCTCGTTGCCGATGACGATGTGGCGGATGTCGGGGCCGGCAGCACGGCGCGGCACGTTCTTGATGCGGCTGACCTCCCCTCCCGGGAAGACCGCCTCGAGGCCGACCACCATATCCTCGATGCCGCCGTAGAGCGTCGAGAACTGGCCGATGGAGCGGGTCGCGACGAGGCCGCCCATCTGGGCGATCGGTTTCGACTGCGGCGAGTGTCCCGTGGTGAAGCCCTGCGCACGCAGTTCGTCCTCCAGCACCTGCAGCGGCACCCCGCACTGCACCGTGGCCATCATGTCGACGGCGTTGATGTCGAGGATGCTGTTCATGTGCGAGCCGTCGAGCACGATCGTGTTCTCGACGATGGTCTCGAGGCCGCCCTCAGTGGCGGTGCGCCCCGTGCGGGGCACGACATTGATGAGATGCTCATCGGCGAAGGCGAGTACCGCTGCGACGTCCTCGGTGGATCGGGCATTCACGATGGCCGCGGGGATCGGGCCGTCGAAGATGCCGTGCACGGCCGTGTACTTCTTGAAACGGTCGACGCTCGCCTCGCGCAGCTCCTGTTCGTCGGTGATGACCTGGCCGGCGTCGACGAGTGCTTCGAGGCGCGAGACGATCTCGGCGCGGTCGAGGCCCGAACGCGATGTAACCATGGGAATCGTGATCCTGTTCTGTTTGATCGTGGGGTGGGTGCGGAGATTCCGCGAGCGGTCCTGCGGCGATCCCTGTCGGGATCAGCGCACCAGATAGCCGCCGTCGACGGTCAGCACGTGACCGGTGACGAAGTTCGATGCGGGGCTCGCCAGGAAGACGGCGGCGCCCATGAGATCGGCGACATCGCCCCAGCGGCCCGCCGGGGTGTGGTCGATGATCCGGTTGTTGGTCTCGGGGTTGGCGCGGGTCTCCGCCGTGAGGGGGGTGGCGAAGTAGCCGGGGGCGATCGCGTTGACCTGGATGCCCCTGCCGCCGAGCTCATCGGCGTAGGCCTTCGTGAAGCCGACGATGCCGTGCTTGGTGGCCGCGTAGGCCGGCGAGCCGAGACCGCCCAGGAAGGAGAAGAGCGAGGCGATATTGATGATCTTGCCCGAGCCCTGCGCGATCATGCGCTTCGCGGCCTCGCGGCCCATCTCGAACGCCGCCGTGAGGTTCACGGCGACCATCGGATCCCACTGCTCACGACCGAAGTCCTCGACATCGGCGACACGACTGATGCCCGCCGAGTTCACGAGGATGTCGATGCCGCCGAGCTCCGCGACGCAGTGCTCGATCGCATGCGCAGGGGCGCCGGGGCCGGTGATATCGATCGCCAGTTCCGCATAGCCGCGGCCTTCGGCGCGCACGAGTTCCGCGGTCTCGCCGCCGTCGTCGAAGAGCCCCGGGACGAAGACATCGGCGCCCGCTTTTGCCAGCGCGAGCGAGAAGGCCTGGCCGAGGCCGGTGTTTCCCCCTGTCACCACGGCCTTCTTCCCGGCGAGCGAGAAGAGGTCGAGGGAGAAATCGGTGATGTTCACTATCGTTCCTTAGAAGTGAGGGGTGAACCCGAGGGCGACGGGCATGAGCGCGCCGCCCCCGGATCGTGAGACCGTCAGATCAGGCCTTCTTCTTCGAGCCAGTCGAGGGCCACATCCTGCGGATCCTCGCCATCGACGTCGACCTTCGCATTGAGGCTCTGCATGACCTCGGTGGTGAGCTTCTGGCTCACGACGTCGATGATGTCGGCGATCGCGGGGTACTCATCGAGCGTCTCCTGCTTCAGCGTGAAGGCGCCCTGGTAGCTCGGGAAGAATTCCTTGTCGTCCTCCATCACTACGAGGTTCAGCGCGGGGATGCGGCCGTCGGTCTGGAAAACCTCGCCGAAGTTGCAGTCGTCCCCCTTCTCGGCGGCGGTGTAGATGACACCGGTGTCGAGCATGGTCACGTTCGACTCGGGCGCCTTGAAGCCATAGGCCTCCTTGAGGCCGGGCCAACCGTCGTCGCGCGTGGAGAACTCGCTCTCGATGCAGAAGGTCTGGTCGGCTTCGGGCAGCGCCGCGACGTCGCTCAGCGTCTTGACGCCAAGCTCGTCGGCCTCGCTCTCTCGGATCGCGAAGGCGTAGGTGTTGTTGAACCCTGCGGGCTCGAGCCAGGCGATGCCGTTCTTCTCGAGGTCGGCGTCGCGCACGGCTTCGAACTGCGCCTCGGCGCCCTGCACAGGCTCGGTGTTGCCGAGGTAGGTGACCCAGCCGGTGCCTGTGTACTCCCAGTAGCCGACGAATTGATCGTTCTCGAGCGCCTGACGGGTGTTCGCCGAACCGACGAGCTTCGTGTTCGCCTTGAGGTCGGCGCCGTGCGCATTGAGCAACTCGGTGGTGATGTGGGCGAGGATGTACTGCTCCGAGAAATCCTTCGCACCGATCTCGCCGGTGAGGCCCGCGAGATCGTCGCCGCCCTCGGCCGAGTTGTTGCCGCCGCCGGAGCAACCGGTGAGGAGGAGCGAGCCTGCCGCAAGTGCGGAGAGAGCTGCGAGAGCCATCTTTCGTTTCTGCATGATGTGGTTGCCTTTCGTTGATGTATGCGGAAGAGCCCGCGGCTATGCGCCGCGCGGCTTGAGAACGTCTTCGACGAGGCCGGCGGCCCAGTCGATGAGCACGGCGATGCAGGCGACAAGCACGGCGCCCACGACGAGCACCGGGTAGCGCTGCAGTTTCAGGCCGTTGACGATCATGTCGCCGAGACCGCCCGCGTTGATGAAGGTTGCGACGGTGGCCACGCCGACGGCGAAGACGAGTGCGGTGCGGAGTCCTGCGACGATGACGGGCGAGGCGAGCGGCAGCTCGATCCGGCGCAGCACCTGCGCGGGGGTCATGCCCATGCCTCGCGCGGATTCGCGCACGTTCGGGTCGACCTGCTGCAGACCGGTGATCGTGTTGCGCAGCACCGGCAAGAAGGAGTAGATGACGAGGGCGACGAGCGCGGTCGCGAAACCGGTCTTCCAGATGATCGCGAGCAGGATGACGACGCCGATGGCTGGGGTGGCCTGCCCGATGTTCGCGATGCCGATGATGATGCCGTTGAACATGCGGGACTTCGAACGGCTCACGGCAATCCCTGCAGGGATCGCGAGCACCGCGACCAGTACGGCTGCACAGATCGAGAGCACCAGGTGCTCCCAGATGCGGCGCGAGATGTACTCGGCGTTCAGCGTGCGCGCCTCGATGGAGTCGAGGCTGAGCAGCGAGATCCAGATGTAGGTGAGGATCAGCACACCGGCGACCACGATCAGCGGCAGGCAGCGCTTCACGATCGCGCCGGCACGACCCTTCTTGCGCGGCGTCGCTGCGGCGGTCGAAATCGCCATCGTCGGTGATGGAGTGACCTGCTGGGACATGATCAGCCCTCCGCTTCGGCGGGGTGCCGGGCGCCGGGCACCCCGGCGCCGAGCACGGCGGAGATTGCAGCGTAATCGAGCGAGCCAACCGGTCGCTCCCCCTCAGTCACGTTGATGCGCGGCGCACCGGTGAAGACGAGATGGTCGAGGGCCTCTCGCAGCGAGTCGGTGACCGCGACAGTCGATGTCGGTGCGGACCGATCAACCGGCCCGAGGCGGGCGTCGCCCGTGGGGATGAGTGCGAGGCGCTTCAGCGCAGCGCCCTCGCCGATGAACGAGGCGACGTATTCGTTCGCAGGATTCTGCAAGATGTTTGCGGGGGTGTCGAACTGCTCGATCCTGCTGCGCTCGCTCAGCACGGCGATGCGATCGCCCATGCGGATAGCCTCCTCGAAGTCGTGCGTGACGAAGATAATCGTCTTGCCGATCTCGGCCTGCAGGCGCAGGAATTCGGCCTGCAGCTTCTCGCGCGTGATCGGGTCGGTCGCACCGAAGGGCTCGTCCATGAGCATCACAGGCGGATCCGCGGCAAGCGCACGGGCGACGCCGACGCGCTGCTGCTGGCCGCCAGAGAGCTGGCGCGGGTAACGGTTCGCGAAGACGCCGGGATCGAGCTGCACGGTTTCGAGGAGCTCCTCGACCCGTTCCTTGATCCGGTCTTTCGACCAGCCGAGGAGGCGCGGCACCGTGGCTATGTTCTCGGCGATGGTGAAGTGCGGGAATAGACCGATCTGCTGGATGACGTAGCCGATGTGGCGTCGCAGATCATTGGCGTCGAGCGAGAGCACATCGTTGCCATCAATGCGGATGGAGCCCGAGGTGGGTTCGATGATGCGGTTGATCATCTTCATCGTGGTCGTCTTGCCGCAGCCCGATGGGCCGACGAACATGATGAGCTCACCGGGCTCGATGCTCATGGAGAAGTCTTCGACCGCGGGAGTGGTCTGCCCGGGGTAGAGCTTGGTGACGCTGTCGAGTTCGATCGACGCGCCGCCCTGGCGGGAGGCGAGAGCGGAGAGAATGCCGGTATTCGTTGAGTTGTCAGGCACGGAGACCCCTTGATGTCGTGAAGCGGGAGATGAGCACGAAGACACCGTCGAGCACCAGCGCGAGGAGGATGACGGCGACGGTGCCGGTCAACGCGTAGTTGAGGGCGTTCTTCGAGCCGAGAGAGGACAGCCCCTTGAAGATGTATTCGCCGAGGCCGGGGCCGGCGACGTAGGCGGCGATCGCGGCGATGCCGACGGTGAGTTGGGCCGCGACACGCACGCCTGCCAGAATGACGGGCCAGGCGATCGGCAGCTGTATCAGGAGGAGCACGCGGGCCGGGCCCATGCCGACGCCTCGGGCCGCTTCGAGCACCGAGACCGGCACCTCGCGGAGGCCGACGACGGTGTTGCGCACGATCGGCAGCAGCGAGTAGAAGACCAGTGCGACGACTGTCGGGAGCCAGCCGAGACCGAGCACGGGGCTCAGCAGTGCCAGCAGGGCAAGCGATGGGATGGTGATCGCTACGGCTGAAGCGGTAATGACCGCGGAGCGGGCGAAGCGCCGGTTCCGCACGGCGATGCCGAGCCCGATGCCGATGACCGTGGCCAGGGCGAGCGAGATCAGAACGACGACGAGGTGGTCGACCACGAGGTCGACGATGTCGTCGGAGCGTCGCGAGAGAAAGGTCATCAACCCATCGAGATCGAATCCGGTCAAGGATCGGCCTCCTGTCTCTTCGTCGAGTGATTGCGTCGGGTGACTGTCTCCAAGATACGAGTCGTTGACAAATAGACATACACGGTTGTCAATATGGCTACTTGAAGTTATCGTGTCGTTATGAACTCCACCGCGCAGCCCACCGGTCCGAGGCGAAACTCATCGGGACTCGGCCGAGATCTCGATCTCCTCGATGCACTCGCTTCCCCCGCGTCATTACGCGGCGGCGGCCTCGGCGTTTCGCAAGCCGCTCAGATCGTGGGCCGCGACAAAGCCGCGGTGTCCCGTGCACTCGCAACGCTCGCAGACTCGGGCCTGATCGCACGTGACGAAACGACGCTGCAGTACTTCCTCGGCTCCAGACTCTATGCCCTCGCCGCCCACACTGCGCAGGCAGCGCTCGCCCAGGCCTCACGGTCGCACCTGCGCAGGCTCACTCAGCTCACGCGCGAGACGAGCCATCTCTGCGTGCTGCAGGGCGGCAATGTGCTCACGATTCTCAGCGAACTCAGTCCGCTCGAGATCCGTACGACCGGCTGGGCCGGCAGTACGACGGCGGCCTGGCGCACGCCGTCCGGCCGGGTGCTGCTGAGCGACTGGGACGAGAGCTCGCTGACCAGCTGGTACGAAGCGCATGGGCAGGACCGCGCACTCGTCGGCCCGCTCAACCCCGAAGCCGACCCGTTCGGGTTCCCCGTGCTCCCCGAGCCGGGGCCCGGAGCCTCGCCCATCACCGACTTCTCGAGCCTCATGCTCGAGCTGCGGGCGATTCGCGATCGCGGCTACGCGACATCCGACCAGGAGCTCGAGAGCGGCGTCGTCGCGGCGTCGTCGCCCGTCGTCGACTTCACGGGGCGCATCGTCGCAGCCGTCAACGTCAGCGCTCCGAAAGCTCGTATCGGTGACCGCCTCGACATCCTCGGCGAATACACCTCGAAGACCGCGCGCGAGCTCTCCCGCCAACTGGGATCTCCGCTGCACGCCTAAGAGTACCGGCGGCGACGGCCTCGAGTCAGCTGCGGCGCCTCGCCCAGCGCGAGATCGCGACCAGGCCCGCCGAGACCGCGACGATGGCGACGGCGACGAGCACGCACGCGACCGCCACCGCGCCGTACCCGCCCGCATGCGCCGGGTCGAGGAAGGGATAGGGATACCACTGGCCCGCGCCGGTGCCCTGATTGAGGGTGGCCGGGCCGCGCATCAACGTATAGACGAGCCAGACGACGGGATAGATCACGACCATACCGATGTGCGCGAACCGCAACTCGCGGGTACGGGCGGTGAGCAGCCAGTCGATGAGCATCCAGAGCGGTGCGATGAGGTGCAGCATCTCGTTCGACCAGCCGAGCGTCGTGCCCTGCGGCAGCTCGATGCTGCGCAGCACCGTGTTGTAGACGATGCCCGTGATGACCATGTAGGTCGTCGCGCACAGCACCGCGACGTGCAGTGCGCGGCAGCCGGCCCGGCCGCGGGCGCGTCCGATCGCCTGAGCGAGGAGCACGACCATCGCGAGCAGGTTCGACTCGATCGTGAAGAAGCTGAAGAAGTTCAGGATGTCGAGGCCGATGCGTTCATCGCCGCGGTTCGTCCAGAACCCGATGCTGACCGCGAGCTGCCCGATGACCGCTGCGAGAATCGCGAGCGCGACGATGAGGCGGCCCCAGTCGATCGCCGCGAACTTCGCCGACTGGCGTGCGCCGGGCATCAGTCGAGCAGCAGCGCGGGCTCTTCGAGCACCGACGCGACATCCGCGACGAAGCGCGAGATCACGTCGCCGTCGACGACGCGGTGGTCGAACGAGCCGCCGACGGTCGTGACCATGCGCGGCCGCACCTCGCCGTCGACGACCCACGGCTTCTCGCGGATGGTGCCCATCGCCATGATCGCGACCTCGCCCGGGTTCAGGATCGGGGTGCCGAAGTCCATGCCGAAGACGCCGATGTTCGTGATCGTGATCGTGCCGCCCTGCATCTCGGCCGGCTGGGTGCGGCCGTCGCGCGCCGTGATGGTGAGCTGCTCGATCGCCTTCGCGAGATCGAGCAGGCTCAGCTCCTGCGCATCCTTGATGTTCGGCACGATGAGGCCGCGCGGCGTGGCGGCCGCGATGCCGAGGTTCACGAAGTGGTGCCTGATGATCTCGGTCTCGGTGAAGGTCGAGTTGATCTCGGGGTTGCGGCGGATCGCCCAGAGCATCGCCTTCGCGAAGATGAGCAGCGGCGACACCTTGGTGCCGGCGAAGTCGCTCGAGTTCTTGAGGCGCTTCACGAACTCCATGGTGCGGGTCGCGTCGACGTCGGTGAAGACGCCGACGTGCGGGGCCTCGTTCGAGCTCGTCACCATCGCGTTCGCGATGTGCTTGCGCATGCCCTTGAGCGGGATGCGCTCCTCGCGCGGGGCCGACGGCTCGGGGGCCGGGGTCGAGAGATTGCGGAAGAGGCTGGCCTGGCCGCCGTGACGCACGACGTCATCGCGCAGGATCTCGCCGGCGATGCCCGACCCCGAGACCTGGGCGAGATCGACGCCGAGGTCTTTCGCGAGCTTGCGGATCGGGGGCTTCGCGATGATCGGGGTCGCTTCGGCGACAGGGATCGTCGCCCGCTGCAGCAACGGCTCCACCCCTCGCTGCGCTCCGTGGGCTGCCGCTGCTGCGGCACCGCCTGAGCCTCCGGACGCTTCGCGTCCTCGGGGCTTGGCGCCGCCACGTCGGCGACGGCTCTGCACGGAGCCGGCAGCGCCGTAGCCGACGAGCACGGCACCGGCCTCATCCTCGTCCTCATGGGCGATGCTCGCCGCGGTGTCGGTCACCGTGTCGGCGACTTCGCGGTCGGGCGCGGCTGCGGCGGACCCGCCGACGTCCGAGCCCGGCGACCCCTCGCCGGCATCGCCCGCGCCCGTCACGGACACGCACAGGATCGGCTGCCCGACCGGAACCGTGTCGCCCGGGCTCGCGAGCACCTCGGTGACGACGCCTTCGAAGGGCGACGGCAGCTCGACGATCGACTTCGCGGTCTCGATCTCGCAGATCACCTGGTTCAGCTCGACCGCATCTCCGGGGGCCACGCGCCACGACACGATCTCGGCCTCGGTGAGGCCCTCGCCGACGTCGGGGAGGGGGAAGGTCATTTCACTCATGATTGCTCCGTAGCTCCGGGAGGGTTAGTAGTGCATGGTGCGGTCGACGGCTTCGAGCACGCGGTCGGCGTCGGGCAGGAAGAGCGGTTCGATGGCGGCGGCGGGGAACGGCACGTCGTAGCCCGACACCCGCAGTACCGGCGCCTGCAGCGAGTAGAACGCGTGCTCGGCGACGGTCGCCGCGATCTCGCTGCCGAGACTCGCGTTGCCGTTCGCCTCCTGCGCCACCACCAGGCGGCCGGTCTTGCGCACCGATTCGAGCAGCGGACCGTAGTCGACGGGCGAAAGGGTGCGCAGGTCGACGACCTCGACGCTCGTGCCCTCGGCGGCCGCGACCTCGGCCGCCTGCAGCAGCGTCGTCACCATCGACCCGAAGCCGACGACGGTGCAGTCGGTGCCGGTGCGTGCCACGCGGGTGCGATGCAGCTCGGCGGCGGGGGCGGCGGGGTCGACCTCGCCCTTCATCCAGTACTTCGCCTTCGGTTCGAAGAACAGCACGGGGTCGTTCGACCGGATGGCCTGCTGGATCATCCAGTAGGCGTCGTTCGGCGTCGACGGCGCGACGACGCGCAGGCCCGGGGTGTGGGCGAAGTACGCCTCCGGGCTCTCCTCGTGATGTTCGATCGAGTTGATGTGCCCGCCGTACGGCACGCGGATGACGACCGGCATGTCGACCTTGCCGTCGTGGCGCGCCCGGATCTTCGCGAGCTGCGTGACGATCTGGTTGAATGCCGGGAAGATGAAGCCGTCGAACTGGATCTCGATGACGGGACGGTAGCCGCGCATCGCGAGACCGATCGCGCTGCCGACGATGCCGGCCTCGGCGAGCGGCGTGTCGAGCACGCGGGCCGAGCCGAAGTCGGCCTGCAGCCGGTCGGTGACGCGGAAGACGCCGCCGAGCGGGCCGATGTCCTCGCCCATGAGCAGCACCTTGTCGTCGGCCGCCATGGCGGAGCGCAGCCCCTCGTTGATGGCCTTCGCGAGGGGCAGGGTCTTCCGCTCGCTCAACGTCTCGATGCCCTCGATGCTCATTCGGCGCCCTCCTCGGTGGTGTCGAACGACGACTCGTAATGCGCCATCCACTCGCGCTGCTCTTCGATGCGCGGGTGCGGTTCGGCGTAGACGTGCTCGAACATCGAGTCGGCGCTCGGCGCGGGCAGGCTCAGGATGGTGTCGCGTACCGCGCGGGCCTCCCGCGTGGCATCGGCCCGCACCTCGTCGAAGAACTCGTCGCCGGTGCCCTGCTCGCGCAGGTACGCCTCGAGGCGCTCGATCGGGTCGCGCTCCTGCCAGTGCTCGAGCTCGCCCTCTTCGCGGTAGCGGGTCGGGTCGTCGGCTGTGGTGTGCGCGCCGATGCGGTACGTGAGCGCCTCGATGTAGCCGGGGCCGCCGCCCTCACGGGCCTCGCGCAGGAAGCGCTTCGCCACGGCGTAGGCGGCGAGCGGATCGTTACCGTCGATCTGCACGGCGCGCAGCCCGAAACCGAGGGCGCGGCGGTAGAGCGGGGTGCGGCTCTGGCGTGCCACCGGTACCGAGATGGCCCAGCGGTTGTTCTGCACGACGAACAGCTCGGGGGTCTGGTAGCTGGCGGCGAAGATCATGGCCTCGTTGGAGTCGCCCTGGCTGGTGGTGCCGTCGCCGTAGAAGACGAGCGTCGCCTCGCCGGTCGCGGTGCCGGGCTCGCCGGCGTCCATGCTGGTGACGCCTGCGCGGGCCTTGGCGTCGAGCAGCTGGCCGAGCGCGTGGCCTGTCGCGTGCTGCGTCTGCGCTGCGAGCACCAGCGTGTAGAGGTGGAAGTTGCCGTTGGCGGGGTCGGTGACATCCCAGCCGCCGTGGGTGAGGCCGCGGAACTGTGCGGCCAGCGCGACGGGGTCGACGCCGCGGATGCGCGCGACGGCATGCTCGCGGTAGGCCGGGAAGATGTGATCCTGCGGCTCGGCGGCTCGGGCGATGCCGACCTGGCAGCCCTCCTGGCCGACGCTCGGCACCCACAGCGCGAGCTGGCCCTGACGCTGCAGGTGCGTGCATTCGATGTCGAACGCGCGGGTCGACATCATGTCGCGGTACCAGACCTGCAGCTCGTCGACCCCGATATCCGAGAGCTCGTCGGCGAACGCCGCGGCGCTGTCGGAGGGCGCGTAGCGGCCTGCCTCGTCGAGGAAGCGGATCGGCTCCGGGTCTTCGGGGCTGTGCAGAATATCGTGCTCAGTCATCCCGACACAGTCTAATGAGGGGGCGTGAAGGTGGGGGGATATACGGCGGTGGGTGCGCTTCTCGGGCGGTCAGCCGGCGAGATGCGCGCGCACGACGCGCACGACCTCGGCGAGGCTCTCGTCCTCGCCGACGGAGATGCGCACGCCGTGGCCCGGGAACGGCCGCACGAGCGTGCCGGCCTCGGCGAACGCCTCGGCGAGGCCCTGCGCGCTCGGTACGCCGCCCTGATCGCGGGGCCCCTCCGGCACCCACAGGAAGTTGCCCTCCGCGTCGGGGACCGCGAGACCCGATTCGCGCAGTGCGGCGACGAGCCGGTCGCGGCGGACCACGAGCTCGGCGATCTGACCTTCGAGCACGGCGCGCGCCTCGGGGCGCAGCGACGCGAGGGCGGCGGCCTCGGCGACCCCCGTGACCGACAGCGGGATGCTCACCGAAGCGGCGGCGGTCAAGAGGGCCGGGTCGCCGACGCCGAAGCCGATGCGCAGCTGCGCGAGACCGTAAGCCTTCGAGAAGGTGCGCAGCACCACGAGGTTCGGGTGCCGCGGCAGCACGTCGGCGCCGCGCACGGCGTCGGCGTCGGTCACGAACTCGGCGTACGCCTCGTCGAGCACGACGAGCACGTCGGCGGGCACGCGCTCCATGAAGCGGTCGAACTCCGCGCGGCGCACCGCGGGGCCGGTCGGGTTGTTGGGCGAGCACACGAGGATCGCGCGCGTGCGCTCGGTGACCGCATCGGCCATCGCTTCGAGGTCGTGCCGCGCGCCGGCCGCGAGGGGTACGGCGACCGCTCGTGCGCCCGACGCGAGGCCGAGGCCCGGGTAGGCCTCGAAGCTCGGCCAGGCGTGCACGTACTCGTCGCCGGCGCCCGCGACGGCGTGCACGAGCTGGTAAAGGATCGCGACCGAGCCGGCGGCGAGATGCACCGATGCCGGGTCGACGCCGAAGTCGTCCGCGATGGCCGCGCGCAGCTCGGGCATCGCGGCCGCCGCGTAACGGTTCGTCGACCTGGCCCGCTCGGCGACGGCGTCGAGCACGCCGGGCAGCGGCGGGAAGGGGTTCTCGTTGCTCGAGAGCTTGAAGCCGGGCTTCACGGGCGCCGATCCTTGTCGATATGCGGGCGTCGCCGCCACCTCGGGCCGGATGCGGACAGCGGGCGCGGGACGTTCGCTCATCGCCCCAGTCTACGTCGCGGCTGCCGGGCGCTCATGCTCGGCGCCCGGGCGCGGTGCTATTCGACGACCGCCTTCGTGGCGTCCTCGACGATCTGCCGCTGGTCGCGCAGCGATTCGTTCCACTGCTCCATCGACCGTTCGAGGTCTTCGCGGCGCTGCTGGTCGCCCTCGAGTAGGTCGTCCAGCTGCTGCTGCGTGCGCTGCAGTTCTTCGGAGGACGGCGGTTCGCGGGTCGGCTCGTCACCGGCAGAGGAATCGACAGGGATCACGGGCGCCCACAGCAGCGAGGCGACGGCGAGGCCGGCCGCGCAGACCGTCGACGCGATCACCAGCGTCCGTGCGGCGCGCGGCGGCTCCGGGAGATCGCCGCGCCGCGCGCCCCGGAGCGCATCGCGGCTCAGCAGGATGCGCAGCACCGCGGGCACGACGAAGGCGAGGCCGACGGCACCGAACGGCAGCATCCACGGCCCGGCCCCCGAGAACAGGCCGGTCGCGCCTACGGCGAGGGCGATGCCTCCGACCGAAATGCGCACCCAGCCCCTGCGTGCCGCACGGTGCAGGCCGGCGGCGTAGATCTCGGCCTCCGCCCCGAGGGCCGCGAGCAGCCGTCGCGCCTCGCGATCGCCCGCGAGCACGATGAGGCACTCGCTCGCGAGCAGCACCAGCGGCACCAGCGCCAGCAGCCCCGGGAGCTGCAGCCAGAAGACGATCGGGAGCACCACCAGCGGCCAGGCCGCCCCCGCGAAGCCGAGGATGACGCCGGTTCTCGCCCACGGGGAGACCCCCCACGTGCGGCGGAGGAACCCCTTCGGGGCCGCCCGGCGCACGCGATGCACGAGCGTCCAGATGTTGATCACGGACGCGATGAGCACCGCGAGCGCGGCCTGGGGCAGCGCGAGGGCGAGCATGCCCCACACCGCGAGCGCCGGGATCCATCGGGTGCGCTCCCAGACGATATGGCTGAGCTGCATCGCGGCGTCGCCCTGCTGCGGGTTCTGCGCGAGCATAGAGCTCAGCACACCCGCGACCTGGCCGTCGTGCTTCGTGTGGGCGTCGGAGGCGTAGAGCAGCAGCGTCTCGTTCGCGGGGTCGAGAGCGAGGCCGTGCGCGATGAGCTGCGAGAGCTCGGCCTTGCCCGCCACCCCGTGCAGAATGCCCGCGGCCTGCGCCACCGTCGACGCCGATTCGGGGTCGAGCGCCATCGCCCGGTGCACTGCCTCGCGGATCATCGGGCCGTTGCGCGTCGCGCCCGCGGGCTCTCCGGCGAGCGCCCGCGCCTTGTCGAGGTGGGCGGCGGGGTGGTCGGGGGCGAGCTGCAGCATGCGGTCCGCGGCCGCATGCGCGCCCGCGGCGGCCCCGGCCCGCACGTCGAGCAGCACCATCGTGTGCAGCGCCCCGAGCGAATCCGGGTCGAGGGCGAGCGCCGACTCCGCGGCCTCGCGGGCCGCCGCCGCATCATCGACGGCGAAGTGCAGCCAGGCCAGCGACGACCACAGGGCCGAGCTCTCGGGGTGCTCGGCGAGGCCGCGCCGCACCTCGGTGATCGCCTCATCGAGACGACCGAAGCCCTCGAGCGCATCCGCGCGCTCGATCACCCGCACGATCTCGGCGAACGAGCCGGAGTCGTCGCCCGTCTCGCTCACCGGCCGACGCCCTGCGTGCTCGCGCCCGGCGCGCCCGCGCCCTGCTCTTCGAACTTCCCGTTCTGCTCTTCGAGTCGTTCGTTCAGCTCGCGGATCGCGCGCATCGACTCCTCGAACTCCGCCTGCTGCTGCGAGGTCTGCTCGCCGAACTGCTGCATCTTCAGCTCATGCGGCGTGGGCGGCGGGTCGAACTCTCCCGCGTGCCGATCGGCGAGCAGCCAGCAGGCGGCGGCCGCGACGAGCACGAACGCGAGCACCCCGCCGGTGACGGCGCGTGCTGCGGGGCCCCGGCCGCCGGCTCGCAGCGCCGCCGCTGCGGCGAGCGCGAGGCTCGCGAGCGGGGGCGCGGCGATCGCGAGGGCGACGGCCGGGTAGCCGCCCGCGGCTTCGGGACGGATCGCGATGCCCGACGCGACCACCGGCACGAGAGCGAACAGCGCGGCGAGCCCGACCCTGATCGCGCTCGGCAGCACTCGCTCGCGCAGGCGCGCGCGTGCTGCCGAGCACCCCTCGGCATCGTCCGGAGTAAGGGAGTTGCGGCGCTCGGACGCGAAGCGGGCGCAGACGATCGCGAGCTCGGCCATGAGCGCGAGCCAGGCGACGAAGCCGATCATCATCGTGAGGCCGCCGATGTACTCCCCCGCCATCTCGACCTGGGTGGGCAGCCCGCGGATCGCGAAGGCGAGCGAGAGCAGTACGACTGCGATCGTCGCGAGCCCCGAGCCGATGATGCCGGGCCACACCCACCAGACCTCGGCGAAGAGGCGGCGCAGGGCGCGCTTCGGCAGTGCCTGCCGTACGAAGACGAACAGCATCACCCAGGCGACGCCCACCATGACGACGGCGCCGCCGAGCTGGGTGCGCTGCCGGGTGCTGGTCTCGAGACCGGCCTCGAACACGAGGTATCCGAACAGCATGAGGGCGGCGGCGCCGATGACGGGGACCGCCGCCAACCACTGCGTGCGACCCCAGACGGTGTCGTTCAGCGCGCGAGCCGCGACGCGCTGCTGCGGATTCGACGACAGCACGCCCGAGAGCAGGCGGAGCCCCTCGAGCTCGGAAGTGCCGTCCGACCCCGCGATGAGCATGAGCAGCTCCTCGTTGTCGGGGTCGAGCGCGAGCGCGCGGGTGAGCAGCTCGGCGGAGCCCTGCTCGTCGCCCGTGACCGCGAGCAGGATGGAGCCGCGACGCAGCGACTCGACGCGCTCGGGGTCGAAGCCGACGGCATCGGAGACGAGCCCCCGCACCTCGCGGTGGCGGGCCGTGCGCGCGGTGCGGGCCGCCCGCCGCTTGCCGTCTTCGGGCCTCGGCTGCGCGAGCGCGTAGGCGAGGGCGAGGCGCGCATCGGGCAGCTGCGGATACGCGGCGACGGCGCGGCGGGCGAAGGCTTCGCCGTTCTCGTGCTCGCCGCGGGCGACGGCGACCTCGACGAGGATGTTGAGGCCGCGCCAGTCGTCCGGGCGCAGGGCGAGAGCGCGCTCGGCCGACTGTTCGGCCCGCTCGCGATCGCCGTGGAAGAACTCGAGCCAGGCGAGCGACCCCTCGAGATCGGCGTCGTCGGGGTGCTCGGCGAGGCCGCGCCGCGCCGCGCCGAGCGCGTCGTCGGCGCGGCCGAACGAGTGCAGCGCCCAGACGCGTTCGACGATCGATGCCGCCGACGCCGCAGATGCCGGCTGCGGGGCGGGGCCGTCGCTCACAGTCGCTTCGTGCGCTTCAGCAGCTGCACGAGGTCGTCGTAGCGGCCGTCGGCGTTCGAGTAGTTCGCGACGTTGCGGGCGCTGTCGAGCCACGGGCCGATCGACGGCTTCACCTCTGTGAGCGCGCGGTTCAGATCCTGCATCGCGATCGGCTGCACGGCGCCCGACTTGATCGATGCGGCGAGCGCTTTCTCGGCCGCCGTGTCGCACAGGTGCTTCAGGTCGGCGCCCGAGTAGCCCTCGGTGCGGCGCACGAGATGGTCGAGGTCGACGCCCTGGATGGGGCGCTCTGCGAGGTAGCCGCGCAGGATCGCCTCGCGCGCCGGCTCGTCGGGCGGCGAGACGAGCACCATGCGGTCGAAGCGCCCGGGGCGCAGAAGCGCCGGGTCGACATCCCACGGCATGTTCGTCGCAGCGAGCACGAAGAGGCCGTCGTTGTCGCTGCCGACGCCGTCGAGCTCCATGAGCAGCTGGTTGACGAGGTTGCGCAGCCACTGCGACCCCTGCGAGGTGCGCTTGCCGCCGACCGCATCGATCTCGTCGAGGAACAGTACGGCGGGCGCCTTCTGCCGGGCCTCGGTGAAGGTCTTGTGGATGTTGCCCTCGCTCTCGCCGATCCACTTGCTGAGCACGTCTGCGAGTGTCACCGAGACGAAGTTCGCGCCGAGCTCGCCGGCGATGGCCCGGGCGAGATAGGTCTTGCCGCAGCCGGGCGGGCCGTAGAGCAGCAACCCGCCGCCGAGGCTCTTCTTGAAGGCGCGCGCGATCTCGGGGTGCGCGATCGGGTCGAGGAAGGTCTCGTGGATGCGCCGCTTGACGTCGACGAGGCCGCCGACGTCGGAGAGCTTCAGCGTTTCGCGGGTCGTCTCGGCGGGGCTCGAGGAGTCCTCGGCCTCGGTGATGCTCACCTCGATCGATCCGCCGGGGTGCTGCGTCGCCTCGTGCGCGATGAACGGCGGCGGGATGGGGCTTCCGAGCTGGTGCTCGAGCCGCTGCCAGTCGATGCCGGCGTTCGCGTCGGGGGCGTCGTTCACGGCATTCGACTCCGTGCCGGGCGCGAAGTCCGGGTCAGGGTTCGTGCCGGTGCCCGGAGCCTCGTTTCGCGCATCGAGCTCGGCGAGGCGCCGACGCCATTCGCGCTCGCTTTCGAAGATGGGGCCGTCGCCCTGGCCGTGCGGCTGGTACCCCACGACGCGGCGCTCCCGGCTCTCGGCCGTGTAGGCGGGCTGAACGCCCGGTTCGGCGCCGGTCGCGCCGGGGCCGTTCGGGGCATCCGCTCCCTCGGCATCCGTATCGCCGCCCCGGGCCCGCTCGACGACCCGCTGCGCGCCCGCGTGCCCGGGCTGCTTCGATAGTGCGACGAGGGCCTGCCCGATGGCGTCGTCGGCACGGCCGGCGTCGGCCAGGCGCTCGGCGTAGAGCGCGCGCAGTTCGACATCGTCGGGTGCGCCCGCGACCGCTGCGGCGAGGCTGTCGAGAAGAGGGTCGCTCATGCTGGATCCTTCGCATTCGATATGGCCTCTCGCAGAGACCCACCGTTTCATCCTATGCGGAGGCGCGCCGATCCCTGCAGCCGGTACTCGGGCGCCTCTGCTTGACTGGTGGCATGCGCACCATCATCCGAGTGCTCGTCGGCGCCTTCGCCCTCTGGCTCACCACGCTCATCGTCGGCGGCAGCGGCGACCACGGCGTCTGGATCGCACCCATCGGCACCGACGAGTATTCGACCCTCATCACGCTCCTGCTCGTCGCCCTCGTTTTCGGTCTCGTCAACGCGACCCTGGGCAAGGTCGTGCGGTTCGTGTCGATCCCGCTGTACATCCTGACGCTCGGCCTGTTCTCGCTCATCGTGAACGGCTTCCTCTTCGCCGTCGTCGCGTGGCTCTCGGATATCGCCGGCTTCGGGCTGCGCATCGAGACGTTCTGGTGGGGCGTGCTCGCCGCACTCGTGATGTCGATTCTGTCCGGCATCCTGAACGGGCTGCTGGGCACGAACCGCAAGAAGCGCGAAGACTGAGTGTGCCGGAGCCCCAGAGAACGCAGAGCAGCGTCCCCGGGCAGAGTGAAGGTGCCCGGGGACGCTGCTCTTACGACATAAGTTCCTAACTCTGATACGTCGGTGTGCACCTCCTGCCCTCGTAGCAGCGGATCTCATAGATACCTGCTGCGGAGTCGCCGTTGGTCGCGTGGACGACAACTCTCAAGCGGTCGCTCTTAACCGTCTTGAAGTCGTGCACGACCCGGTTCGAGTAGTTATGGGTTTGCGAGGCGACCGTCAGCCACCTGCCGTCGACGAAGGCCTGCACATCGTAAGCCCTGACGCACTGCGGGTCGCGGTACAGCGGCGGGTAGGCATGGTACTCGCGCAGCAGGTTGCCCGCGAACGTCAGCTGCACCTGCGAGACGGCCTGAGGCTCGGTCCAAGCGAGCTCGATCCACTGAGGGAGCGGTGAAGCGGGATCACTGCGCCACTGGTTGGCGGCGCGGTGCGGGCGTGTCGCTCCGGCGATCACGTTCTCCGGGCCGTACGGAGTTTGCGGAGGCTCGACCGTGAAACTCAGCGTCTGGCCTCCGCCGAATCGGCGATAGCGGCCGGGCGAGTCCTCATAGGCGGCAATCTGTCCGGGAAGAACGTGGGGACTCACGACCCATTCAACGCGCTCGGCGGCCGCGAGGTCGACCCGAACGTAGCCCGGGGCGTCTCCGAGGGCGCCGGCTTCGAGGTCGACCTCCCAACTCACCCAGTTCGGCCCGCCGGGCGGAACCGTCAGCGTCGTGGTCGCCACCGGTGCGCCCGGATCGGTACGGTAATCCCAGATGTGCTCCACCCGGTGCAGCGTGGCCTGGACGTCGAGCGGTGCATCGGAGCTGTTCTTCAGCGCGAGGGAGATCCTCCGCAGTTCACGGTCTCCACCATGCGCGATCCACTGGGCCGTGCGGTTCTTGAGCTCGCCGGTGAACGGGTAGACCGGGTAGCCGCGCCAGTGATCGATACCTCCGAGACGGTTGGGCGTGTTCGGGCCGACACCGGTCACGTGCTCCTCGCTCGAGGCCGAGACTCGTGCGCTCCTGGCGAGATCGTCGGCGTCCTCGTTGGAGACCGACGGCAGGAAGCAACCATCCCGCAACAGCACCTGCTGCACCTCAGCGATTCGCTGCGGCACCTCGGCTCGCAGATCCGGCTTCGGTGCATCGATAAGCGCCGCAGCGGTTCCGACGGCCTGTCCCATTGCGGCGGCCGTTCCCATTACACGAGTCGATCCGAGGGCAACCCGCGTGGTCGAGATGTTGCGACCTGCGAAGAACAGGTTCGACAAATCCCTGGAGACGAGAGACCGCATCGGCACACCGAACGGACCGACGTACTCTGCCGCACCCTTCGCGGTGCCCGGGTCCTTGAGCCGTGCTGCGGTGACCGGCTCACCGACCTCTTTGAGCAGCCCGCCGATGGTGTGCAGGTCGACGTACCACCCGCCGAAGGCGACTTCGTCGTCGAAGGAGTCTGAGCGGCGCAGATCGTTCTCAGTCATCACGTACTCACCGAGCAGTCGGCGGCTCTCGCGCTTTCCGGGTACCTGACCGACCCAGTCGAGAGCGAGGTTGGTTGCGCGGGGCGACCAGAAAGGATCACGATTCTTCAGATAATCCCAGATCCCCAGAACATGGCGAGTGAGTTCGTGCCGGATCTCCTCATTCTCATGCAGCGTATCCCAAGGTGTGCCGATCTCAATCCACCAGTAGCCGCTCTCCAGCGTGGGAATGAGGCGCCCACCTTCCGTGAAGAACTTGGAGTCGTCGTACCTGACGGCCCATTCGGGTGCCTGGAAGTCGACCGGGCGACCAACATCGACGGTCTTGAAATGCAGCGAACTACCCATCGAGCCGTCGCCCCGCTCCTTCGGAGCCATGGGCTCGTTGTAGTCGTCCGAGGCTTCCTCTCCGCGCAACCACTCCGCTCCTGCCAGTGCCCCTAGGGTGCCGTCGCCAGTGCAGTCCACGAACATTCGGGCTTCAAGTCGCAGGTCGACTTCCGCGTTGAGCACCTTCGCGAGAGCGGCCACAATGCGGCCATCCTCCACCTCCGCTCCCAGCACAGGGGTGTTGAGGTGCAGTGTGAGGTTCTCGGTGCGCTGCGCGAGGTCGTACAGAATCATGTCCCAGACGCTATTCGTCCAACCATTCTCGCGGATGACAGCGTGGTTCTTAGCCCGATCCTCGACCAGCACTTCCGAGATGATGCCGGATTCTCTCGCATATCCATGAAAGGCCGCGGCTCCGTGCGGGGTGACGCGCACCTCGGAGGAAGAATTGCCGCCGAGCACGGGCCTGTCTTGCACGAGGGCCACCGAAGCGCCGTGACGAGCAGCGGCGATCGCGGCGGAGAACCCCGCGAGTCCACCTCCCGCAACGACGAGATCGTATTTCTCGGTAATGGATTTCAAGGTTCGCCTTTCATTTGAGAATCGAAGCGCACGGTCGCAAAGCAGCTGATGTGGACCGTTCCACAAGATGCTACGCCGAACCATTCATCATTGTCAACCGGTCCACGTCGCCTTAATAGGTACTCTGGCGCACGCGCTTCAGTGCCAAATCGCAGGCACGTGATGTGCCACCAAATCTGCCAACTCAGGCAGGAATGCGACCATCGATGACAAAATCGA
>NZ_JAMXWS010000011.1:0-42555 GCF_051043335.1 Leucobacter sp. gxy201 | reverse complement strand
TGCTCGAGATCGGTGGTGACTTTCACACACGGAAACGTGCGGCGCCCACTGTCGTTGATCCCTGGAGAGATGCCGGCCCTGTCTGCCCCCGGCCCCGCCTGCCCCCCGGCCCCGCCCGCACGACAAAGGGTCGCGAATTGGGGGTGTCGATCGTGGACGACCCCAATTCGCGACCCATTGTCGCCGTGAGGGAGGTGAAGCGGGCGCGGAGGGGAGGGCGAAAGGAGGGTGAGCGTCAGCTCTCCTGCGTCGCCTCGACCCACGCGAGGTACTCGGCGTCGATGTCGCCGGCGATGTACTCGCCCGTGAAGCAGCTCTGCTCGAGCTCGGTGACGCGGGTCTGCCCCTCGAGAATGGCGCGGTTCATGCCGTCGACGCTCAGGTAGACGAGGTGGTCGGCGCTGATCGCCTCGGCGATCTCGGCCGGAGTGCGGCCGTGCGCGATGAGCTCGCCGGTCGACGGCATGTTGATGCCGTACACGTTCGGGTAGAGCACCGGCGGTGCCGCCGACGCGAAGATGACCGACTTCGCGCCCGCGCTGCGCGCCATCTCGACGATCTCGCGCGAGGTCGTGCCGCGCACGATCGAGTCGTCGACGAGCAGCACGTTCTTGCCCTTGAACTCCGAGCTCATGGCGTTGAGCTTCTGGCGCACGCTCTTCTTGCGCACCGACTGTCCGGGCATGATGAAGGTGCGGCCGACGTAGCGGTTCTTGAAAAAGCCCTCGCGGTAGTTGGCGCCGAGGCGCTGCGCGAGCTGCATCGCGCTGGGGCGGCCCGAATCGGGGATCGGCATAACGACGTCGATGTCGACGCCCTCGAGCTGCTCGGCGATCTCTTCGGCCAGCACGTCTCCGAGGCGCAGGCGGGCCTCGTAGACCGAGATGCCGTCGAGCACCGAGTCGGGGCGGGCGAGGTAGATGTATTCGAACGCGCATGGCGCGAGGCGCGACTGCGCGGCGCACTGGCGCGACTGCATCGTCCCGTCGGGCGAGATGAGGATCGCCTCGCCGGGCTCGACGTCGCGCACGACTTCATAGCCGCCGGATTCGAGCACGAGCGACTCGGAGGCGACGACCCACTCGTCGGAGCCGGTCGCGCCCGTGCGGCGGCCGAGTACGAGAGGACGGATGCCGTTCGGGTCGCGGAAGGCGAGCAGGCCGTAGCCGGCGATGAGCGCGATGGCCGCGTACGACCCCTCGACGCGCTCGTGCACGCGCTCGACGGCGCTGAACACCTGGTCGGCGTCGAGGGTGATGCCGGTGATACCCGCCTGCAGCTCGTTCGCGAGCACGTTCAAGAGCAGCTCGGTGTCGGAGTGCGTGTTGAGGTGGCGGCGGTCGACGTTGTAGAGCTCGGCGGTCAGCTCGCGCGTGTTCGTGAGGTTGCCGTTGTGCACGAGGATGATGCCGTAGGGCGCACCGACGTAGAAGGGCTGCGCCTCCTCCTCGGTGGCCGCCGACCCCTTGGTCGCATAGCGCACGTGGCCCAGCCCGACGTTGCCGAGCAGGCTGCGCATGTCGCGGGTGCGGTACGCCTCGCGCACCTGCCCCTTCGTCTTCACCATGTGGAAGAAGTCGCCGTCGAGCGTGGCGATTCCCGTCGAGTCTTGACCGCGGTGCTGCAGGAGCAACAGGCTGTCGTAGATCTGCTGGTTGACGGGTTCGGATGAGACGATTCCGACGATGCCGCACATGCTGTGTTGTTCGCTCCCTGTGGAATGGGGTGAGCGCCGAACTGGCGTAACGTCTAGTGTCGCATATGCGGCAGGGATCAATCCCCAGGCACGGTACGATGTTGGGGTGACCGAGAACTCGTCGATCTATGCCCAGTCCGGAGTGGATACCGCTGCCGGAGACCTCGCCGTCGAACTGATGAAGTCGGCCGTGACGCGCACGCACGGCCCCGAGGTGCTCGGCGGCGTCGGCGGCTTCGCCGGCATGTTCGACGCTTCGGCGCTGCTGCAGTACCAGCGGCCGCTGCTCGCCTCGTCGACCGACGGCGTCGGCACGAAGGTCGCCATCGCCCAGGCGATGGACAAGCACGACACTATCGGCCAGGATCTCGTGGCGATGGTCGTCGACGACATCGTCGTGGTGGGCGCGAAGCCGCTCGTCATGACCGACTACATCGCCTGCGGCAAGGTCGTGCCGCAGCGCATCGCCGATATCGTGCGCGGCATCGCCGAGGCCTGCGAGGCCACGGGCACCGCGCTCGTCGGCGGCGAGACCGCCGAGCACCCGGGCCTGCTCGGGCCCGACGACTACGACGTCGCGGGCGCCGCGACGGGCGTCGTCGAGGCCGACAAGCTGCTGCAGCCGTCGCTCGTGCAAGACGGCGACGTCGTGCTCGCGATGGGTGCCTCGGGGCTGCACTCGAACGGCTTCTCGCTCGTGCGCCACATCCTCGCCGAGCGCGGGGTGTCGTACACCGACCACGCCGCCGATCTCGGCGCCTCGTACGGCGAGGCGCTGCTCACCCCGACCGCGCTCTACACGACGCCGCTGCTGCGCGTGCTCGAGGACCCGGCGACCGACGGCGCGATCCACTCGCTCAGCCACGTGACCGGCGGCGGCATCGCCGCGAACCTCGCCCGGGTGCTGCCCCAGGGGGCATGGGTCGAGGTCGATCGTTCGAGCTGGTCGCCGCTGCCCGTCTTCCGTCACCTCGCCGACCTCGGCGGGCACTCGCTCGAGTCGCTCGAGGGCGCCTGGAACCTCGGCGTCGGCATGTTCGCCGTCGTCGCGGCAGACCGTGCCCCGCAGGTGGCCGCGGCCCTCACCGCCGAGAAGCTCGACGTGTGGGTCGCCGGCACCGTGTCGATGTCCGCCCGCGATTTCGAGGGCTTCGAGCAGGGCGCGAAGGGCGTCGACGGCGGCGCCGTGCGCCTCGTCGGGGCGTACGCCTCCTAGGGCATTCGGCCAGGGATCCCTGGCCCTGCGGCTGCCAGCGGCCGGCCCCGGGCCCTGCTGCGCGCCGCCCCGCCCGAATTTCGGCCCTCACCCGTATTTCGGATCGATTCGTCGATTCTGCTCCGAAATACGGGTGAGGGCCGAAGTATTGGTGCGCCCGTGCCGAATTCACGAACCGGCCCGACGTGTTGTCGGGGGCCGACGGTAGTGTGGAGCGCATGAGCGTTGTGATTGATCCCGCATTCGATCCTGTCCCTTCTCTGCAGCACTCGCCGCGAGTGAGCGTCTCGGCCGAACCGCCGAGTTCGGCCGCAGCGATCGCGGTATTCGTCGCCGCCGAGGGCGACCTGCCCGCAGCGCTGAGCGACGCGTCGCTCAGCCGTGAGGCGCTCGCCGCGGCCGGCTTCACCGGTGCCAAGAACCAGACCTTCGTGCTGCCCGGAGCGCCGATGCGCGTGCTCGTCGGCACCGGCGCGAACGGCGTCGAGACGGACGCGCAGCTGCGCGACGCCGCGGCTGCCGTGAGCCGCGCCGCGCGCGAGGCCGGCACCATCGGCATCGACCTGCGCGACCTCATCGCCGGCGGTGATAGCGGCGCCGAGGAGTGGGACGCCGATGTGGCCGTGCAGGCCGTCATCGAGGGCGCGGTGCTCGCCCGGTACCGCTACGACGCGCTGAAGAACGACCCGAAGACCGTCGCGCTCGACGAGCTCGAGCTGCAGCTCGGCGAGGGCGAGCACGATGCGGCGGCGTTCGGCGTCGAACGCGCCCTGATTCTCACCCGCACCGCCACGATCGCGCGCGACCTCGCGAACACCCCGCCGCGCCACCTCAGCGCCGTGAAATTCGCCGAGGTCATCGAGCAGCTCGCGCCCGAGTTCGGGCTCGACGTCGAGGTGTTCGATCACGAGGCGCTGACTGAGCTCGGCACCGGGGGGCTCCTCGGTGTGAACGCCGGCAGCGTCGAAGAGCCGCGCATGATCAAGGTCTCGTACCGCCCCGCCGACCCCGAGGGGCACCTCGCTCTCATCGGCAAGGGCATCATGTACGACTCGGGCGGCATCAGCCTGAAGCCGTCGAACGCGATGCACGCGGCGATGAAGTTCGACATGATGGGCGCGGCCGCCGTCTTCTCGTCGATGACGGCGCTGCGCGACCTCGGTGCGAGCACCGCGGTCACCGGCTGGCTCATGTGCACCGACAACATGCCCTCGGGCAGCGCGACGAAGCTCGGCGACGTGCTCACGATTCGCGGCGGCAAGACCGTCGAAGTGAAGAACACCGACGCCGAGGGCCGCCTCGTCATGGCCGACGGCCTCGTGCTCGCCACCGAGGACGAGTCGGTCGCGGGCCGCCGCCCCGACGCGATCGTCGACATCGCCACCCTCACCGGCGCAGCGATGGCCGCGCTCGGCACCCGCACCGCGGTGATGCTCGCGAACAACGACCGCATCGCCGAGCAGCTGCAGCTCGCAGCCGACGCGACCGATGAGAACATCTGGCGCTTCCCGCTCGATCACCGCTACATGGATCAGCTGAAGTCGAACGTGGCCGATCTGTCGAACATCGGCGGGCAGTACGCGGGGGCGATCCTCGCCGCGCTGTTCCTGAACGAGTTCGTCGACGGTACCCCGTGGGGCCACCTCGACATCGCCGGCACCATGCAGGCCGAGAACGACGACCTGTGGCGCTCGGTCGGGTCGACCGGCTTCGGCGCGCGCCTGCTCGCCGAGTTCGTCGACGGCTTCGAGGCGCCCGAAGCGGCAGACGGCGGCGTGAGCGCCGAGACCGCGGAATGAACGCCGCAGCCTCGCAGGCCGCGTCGCGTCGCTCGCGCCGCAGCCGCTCGCCCCGTGCGCCGCAGAACCTGCTGAAGGAGCGCGACGCCTACATCGACTACCTCTCGAGCTTCATCGCCGACGCGCCGTCGTCGTACCACGCGGTCGCGGCGCTCACGGCGGCGCTCGAGAACGCCGGGTTCGTGCGGCACGACGAGTCGGAGGAGTGGGCGGCCCTCGAAGGCGGCTCGCTCGGCTTCGTCTGCCGCGACGGCGCCCTCATCGCGTGGCGCGCGGGCGCCTCGGTGGGGCCGGCGAGCCCGGTGCGCATCATGGGCAGCCACACCGATTCGCCCGGCTTCGCCGTGAAACCGCAGGCCGATTTCACGGCGCAGGGCTGGAGCCAGGTCGGCGTCGAGATCTACGGCGGGCCGCTGATGACGTCGTGGCTCGACCGCGACCTCGAGTTCGCGGGCCGCATCGTCACCTCGAGCGGCGACGAGCACCTCGTGCGCACGGGGGCCGTCGCACGCATTCCGCAGCTCGCCATCCACCTCGACCGCGAGGCCAATACCGGGCTCGCGCTCGACCGGCAGCGGCAGACGCAGCCCGTCATCGGGGTCGACGGCCCCGATGCGCCGACGCTGCTCGGCCTCTTGGCGGCGGCCGCCGACGTGCAGGCCGCCGACATCGCCGGCATGGACGTGCGTACGCACGACACGCAGCCGCCCGCGCGCATCGGCGCGACGAGCGAGCTCTACGCTTCGCCGCGGCTCGACAACCTCAGCTCGGTCGTCGCGAGCCTCGTGGCGCTGCTCGCGACGGAGCCCGCAGACGGCACCGTCTCGATGCTCGCCGCCTTCGATCACGAAGAGCTCGGCTCGAACAGCCGCTCGGGCGCCTGCGGGCCGTTTCTCGAGGACGTGCTGCGCCGGCTGCGCGCCGGTCTCGGTGCGACCGCCGACGAGGCGGCGCGGGCGATGGCCGACTCGTGGTGCATCTCGGCCGACGCGGGGCATTCGGTGCACCCGAACTACGCCGAGAAGCACGACCCGCACGTGCGGCCGGTCGCCGGCGGCGGGCCCATGCTGAAGATCAACGCGAACCAGCGCTACGCGACCGATGCGCACGGCGCGGCGCTGTGGCAGCGGGCCTGCGATGCGGCCGGGGTCGCCTCGCAGAAGTTCGTGTCGAACAACACGGTGCCCTGCGGGTCGACGATCGGCCCGTTGACCGCGACGCGCATCGGCATCCGCACGGTCGACGCGGGCGTGCCGCTGCTGTCGATGCATTCGGCGCGAGAGCTCGCGCACGTCGACGACCTGCACGGGCTGGCCCGCGTCATGTCGGCGTTCATCGCAGGCGCGTAGGCCGCGCACAGCGCGGACGGCGCGGCGGTGCGCGGCGCGATCCCTGGCGAGGAGTCCTGCAGGATTCCGGTGCGAGGGGTCGCGCGGCACCGCGATTTTCGGGTCCTATCGTCGGCAGACTCATTTCGCTAGTATCGAGCTATGAGTGAGATGCAGCACACGGGAACGGGCAGCGTCGCGCTTTCGACTGAGCGACTCATGCCCAGCATGCAGCGCATCGGAGCGCGTGACATCGAGATCACGTTCCTCGGGCCGAACGCGCAGGGACAACCCACGTGGGTGATGTGGAACGCGAGCGAACCGCACCTCATCGGGCTGCTGTCGCAGGGTCGCATCGGCTACCACTTCGAGCAGCGCACCAGCTCGGGCGTCTTCGTGCACGAGAACATCTCGTTGGCCCGGGTGCAGCGGGCACTCGGCGGCTGACACCGTCGGGCGAGACGTGCCCGCCGGCCGTCGGCCGTACGGGCCCGCCGCCTGCGGTTCCGGGCCCGTTCACGGAGGCGACACGCCAGGGATACCGTGAACTTCGGCCCCGATTTGCACCGCACCGCGAACTCCACGTAGTATTTCATCTCGGTAGCAAGCGGGAAATCGCTTCGGCCCCATCGTTTAGCGGCCTAGGACACCGCCCTTTCACGGCGGCAGCACGGGTTCGAATCCCGTTGGGGTCACTAACTACCGCCCACAACTTAATACATCATGGCCCTGTAGCGCAGTTGGTTAGCGCGCCGCCCTGTCACGGCGGAGGTCGCGGGTTCAAGTCCCGTCAGGGTCGCTGGATGAAGAGCCCTTCTTCGGAAGGGTTTCTTCGTCTCTGGCGATCGACATATGATTGCTCGGCTCTGTAGCTCAGTTGGTAGAGCGTTCGACTGAAAATCGAAAGGTCACCGGATCGATGCCGGTCGGAGCCACGTAACGGCTATTACACCGTTGCTGAACCCCCGCGTAGCTTCTACATCGCGGGGGTTCTTTCATTCTCGCCGGTGGGTTCGAGCGCAGTAGCTCGGGGCGGAACTGGTGCGTTCAGCCGTTCGCGGCGGTCGGCAGCGTGCGGAGCGCGAGGGTCTGGCTCGCTGCGAAGAGCGCAACGCTGGCGGCCACAGCGAGAACGGCGATCGCAGCCGGTACGGTCGCTGCTGCGAGCGCGCACACCGCGACGAGCAGGGCGGCCACGATATTCACGCCCAGCACGAGCCGCAGTGCGGTGCGGAGGCGCAGCTTCGTCGGCATCCAGAGCACGATGCCGGCCCAGAGTACGACGACGACGCCGACGGCGGCGATCAGAGGGAAGGGAAGCGCCACGGCTGCAGAGATAGGTTCCGCACAGATTGCGACTGCGGCGCCCAGGAACGCGCAGTAGATCGCGTCGAGCCGAAGGCTCCACTTGCCGAGCGTGCGCCCGTCGATCTGCTTCATGCCGCCGCAGTCTACCCGCAGCGGGTGGGGTGCGGCTTTGGCGTGGCGGTTCGACTGTCTTCGTCGGCCGGTGAATGGACTTCTGGTGCCGTGCGCAGGCGGGAGCGATCAGCTCGATAGAAGGGATGCCGATGGCGTGCGCGATGGCGTGCAGCGTCGAGACCCCTACAGCTACTCGACCGACTTCGATCTGGATGATCGTCTTTCTGCGTACACTTTGGGCTTCTGCGAGGTCGGCGATCGGCCGGGGCCGTCCCCGCCGCAGCAGGACGATGTGTATACCGAGGGCGCGCATATCGGGGATCGGTGCTGCCCTTCTGCATATCCTTCGCTATTGGTAAATAAAGCACAGGTACTTTAAGGCTCGTTATTTCAGGTATGGTGTGCGAGGAACGTGGTGTTCCTATGCCACTCCGGTACCTGTCAACCCGAGAGAGACGTGAAACTCATGCGCCGACTGACTACCTTCGTTCTGCCCGCCGCATTGTTGGCCGCGACCGTCGGGCTCACTGCCTGCTCGCTGGGTTCGAAGCCCGATACGCCGAGCGGTGTTGCTCAGTCGTATCTCAAAGCGTTGGAAAAGGGCGACATGGAACGAGTGATGGAGTTGACTGCAACAGAATTGCATGGTGATGCCAGTGACGCGGTACAAGTTGACCCGCCCAAGCAGCGCATCTCAGACGTCCAGATCCGTGAGGAGTCTTATACCGACGGGTTCCCGACGGTAGCCGCCACGTACAAGCTCGGTGATAGAGCTCTGAGTACGAAGGTCACTTTGGGTCAGGTGATGATCGACGGAGAGCCGAGCTACGTCGTTACGAATGAGCTGCCGGTAGTGAGGCTGGGCAGCAGCGACTCCGAGGACAGCCAGTACTCGATCAACGGCGAAGAAGTGGAGCCCGGAAGCGCGCTGCTTGTTGTTCCTGGGGTATACGACGTCGAACGGCGCTTCACAACCCAATATCTGGAGGAACCGACGTGCACGGGCATCGCAGCAGTGACACTGGGGGAGAGCGGTGCGATAAGCACAGAGATGAAGTCTGCTGACGACTGCCTGACGGTCGATATCCGAGACCTTGAACCCAGCGGGAAGAAGACTAACGGGGCTCTGAAGGAAATTGAGGCGGCCATTGCGACGCTAACTGAGAAGTGCTCAGGGGCCTGCGACTCGAAAACGTGGGAGCCGGTGGGGCCGGACGGGATGCGCGAAGGCGTCGGGTGGAATTCGGGTGGCGGAAACCGCGGTCCGCTAGTGAGGCTCGCGGCACACGGAGAACAGGGCGTGACTCTGAGCTTCGCCGACAGTGCAGGTGGCGAACTCTGGTTCACGGACTCGCTGTGGAAGACCGAGTACTGCTGGCAGGAATGCACTCTCCCCGAGAGCTGGAGCGTCTCAACTCGGGGTAATGGGGACGACATTCTCGACTTGGAGGACAGCGCACTCATGAGTAACGCGCTGAAAGGCTCTTTCGACGACGGAGAGATCGAGTTCTGGACACGCTAGCTCGGCGCGTACCCATCGATCTGCGCCATACCGCAGCAGTTTCCCTGCAGCGGGTGAGGCCGGGTGCTGGCGCGGCGCTGGTGCTCAGCCTGGCCGCTGGGTCAGCTTGGCCTCAAAGTCTCGATGCACGACAGACGCCATCTCCGGTCTGGGGCAGATGCATGAGACCGCACGCGCATACACGGAGCGGCACCGGGAATGGGTCGACCGGTCATTTGCCCGTGCGTTGAGCGGTTCCCCGCAAGCAGGCATTCAGGTGGAACCGCGTTGAGAAGATCTGTCAATCAATAGAAACAGAGCTGCACATATGTTTCAGCTGTGCCGACTACGAAGGATTTACAGGTGAAGACTGCGCGCCGACGGAAGGACATCCAAGCGCTCCGCGCCATGGCGGTCATGCTGGTCGTACTGAACCATTTCTGGCCGCTTCGAATCAGCGGCGGGTTTGTCGGCGTCGATGTGTTCTTCGTGATCTCCGGGTTTCTCATCACCGCCCATTTGCTCGCTGAACTCCAATCCACGCACCGCATCAGACTGGCGCGCTTCTACCAGCGCCGCGCGAACAGACTGCTCCCAGCAGCGCTACTCGTAACGCTCGTCTCGCTCGGGCTCACCGTGTTCCTGCTTCCCGTACCGAACTGGGCTGCGGGCGCGACAGAAGCACTCACCAGTACGGCGTATGTGCAGAACTGGTGGTTGGCCTCGCAGGCGGTCGACTACTTCGCGCAGCAAAACAGCGCCACCATGTTCCAGCACTACTGGAGCCTCTCCGTTGAAGAGCAGTTCTACCTCTTCTGGCCGCTCCTGCTGCTCGCGCTGTGCGCGCTGACACTCAAACTCAAACAGTCACCGCCGAGCAGAGCGCAACTCACTGCGGTCATCGGTGCCCTCTGGGCCGCATCTCTCGTGTACTGCGTGCTCCAGACTGCGCAGTCGCCTGCAGCGTATTTCAATACCTTCGGGCGGGCCTGGGAGCTCCTCACCGGTGCGTTGATCGCCCTGCACGTGCGATCCCTGGCCCGTGTATTTATGAGGAGCAAGCCGTTGAATCGCGTACTGCAAGCCGTGGCGCAGCTCGCAGGCTACGGGATGATCGCGTATGCAGCGCTGCGTTTCACCGCGGAGACGGCGTTCCCGGGCCCGTGGGCGCTGATGCCCGTGCTCGGAACCGCGCTCGTCATCGCGGCTGGACCGGGCATTGCTCCCCTCAATCCGGGCCGACTCGGTGAGCTGCCGCCGGTGCAATTCATCGGCGACATCTCCTACTCCCTGTACCTCTGGCACTGGCCCCTGCTCATCGTGGCACCCTATGCACTGAAACGGACGGTGACATCGAAGGATCTGGTCATCCTGCTGCTCGTCAGTATCGCGCTCGCCGCTGCAACGAAAGTGTTCGTAGAGGACCGCTTCCGAGACCGGCTCCTCGTTCCGCGCCGCCCGCGAACGACAGGCCTGCTCGTCATTGCCAGCATCACCACGGTCGCACTGCTCGGAGGGTACGTGGGTGTCGTGCATGCTCCGAACTCGCTCGCGGCCATCGAACGTTCGATGGCCGCAGCGCAGAAACACGCTGACCCGAACTGCGTCGGCGCCGCAGCGCTCGACCCCGAGCGAGGATGTGTCGACCCCTTCGGCCCCGCCACTACTCTCGCGGACTGGAGCAGGGACGAGCCGCTCCTTGCGACGCGCCATGAATGCGAGCCGCGGGAAGACCTGGGCCTCTCTCTGGGGCCGATCATCGATTGCGACTTCACTGACGGTGCCGCGGATGCGCGCACCGTGCTGCTCGTCGGCGACTCTCACGCCGCGCATATGGTCGGGGCGCTCCTCCCCGTTGCCCAGCAGGAGAAATGGCGCTTCTTCCACACCTACGCTGCAGGCTGCAGCCCGTTGGACGTCACTGTGACGAAGCTTCGGGGCGGAAGATTCCCTGCGGATGCCGCGGCGCAGTGCGTGACATGGGTGGGTGAGGTAGGCGAACGCGTCACAGCGATGAAACCGGATGTCGTACTCATGGTGAACCACGCCAACAAGGAAGTCGCTGATGGGACAGGGCGTTCCCAGCCCGACCAGCTGAGGGATGCACTGCAACGCGTTACTGAACCCTGGGCAGCTTCTGGCACCCGACTCGTCGTGATCCGCGATGTGCCGGAGGGCGGAGGCACTCTCGGGCCCGATTGCACCCTCAGCTTCGGATCGCGAGACCGCGGCTGCGTCGCGCCGCAGAGTCAGCAACTGCTGCCCGACCATCTTGCAGCCGCGGCGGTGTCGCTTGGAGTGCCGGTGGTAGACCTCAGCGACCGGCTCTGCGACGGTGACATGTGCTCCGGGGTGATCGGCGGGCTGCCGGTGTTCATCGACGGCGATCATCTCGCGCTCCGCTTCGCAGAAACGCTGTCCGTGCCGCTTGCCGAACGCCTGCGATCTGTGATGTGAGCTGTGATCGATGCTGACAGTTCCCCGGGGAGCAGCACTCTCAGGCACTGAGTCTCCTCCTCGCCGAGGTGCTCTACCGCTTCATCGAACTCCCGTTGATCCAGGCGGGTCGACGCCTCTCGCGTCGTCGGAGAGGCGAGATGCGGCTTTGCGCGTAGGGTGGCCTCTCTGATGCCGAACTCGGCCGGCGACGGTCGGAGTCGAAGCAGCGGGCGAGTGACGGATGAGCGCGTTGCGTCGAGCCATGCAGTAGCGTGAAGGCACCCGAGGCGGAGGCGAGGTGACCGATGACGCGAACACCCGTGCGCTGGGTGCTCGCTGTATCGGGCGGGCTCATCGTCCTCATGTGGATTCTCACCACGGTGCGCTCGCAGTTCACGATGCCGTGGAACAACGAGTGGCTCGTCATGCTCGTGCTGCTCGCGATCGTGGCGTTCGTCGGGCTGCCGCATTACACGCTGCCGCTGCCGCAGGGCGCCTCACGCGCGCGAGACGCCGACGGCGAGCTCATCGAGAAGCCCGAGTATCCCTACCCGTTGCTGCGTACGCTGTCGACCTTCATCGCTCTGTTCCTCGGGCTGACCTGGCTACTCATGGCCCCGATCCCGTCGAGCGAGGGGGCGCGCGGATCAGCGGTCGTGGAACGCGATGGACGGGATGTCGCCTATGTAGCCTACGACCGCTACGGGCCGCAGGGCATGCTGCAGATCGCGCTTCGAAACTTCTTCCCGCAGAACGTCGTCGCGATCGACGTCGAAACGGGCCAGCATCTCTGGGCGACGAGGATCGCGGAGGACAACTTTCTCGACGCTCGTGTGGTCGCCGCGAACGAGGAGTACGTCTACGTCGCGTACGGCGCAGGGCTCCGCGTACTCGATGCGGAAACCGGGCGAACTATCGTGACACCCGAAGATTTCGCGGGGCTCGACGAAGGGAGCATCGGCGTCGGTCGTTTCGTGCACGACCGCGCGACGGACCGCATCCTCGCGCAGACGAGCAACGGTCTCGCGCAGATCAGCGTGGGCGAACTGGCTGCGACCCGGGCGACCGAGGAGGACGGCTACACCTGGACACCGCTGTTCGGCGACGAATACCACGATCTCGTCGCGACCTTCCCGACCGCCGATGAAGCTGCGGCGGGCGACGCGCTCATCGAGATCGACGACGACGGCATCACCGTGCGGCGCGCGGACGAGGCCGCCGAACTGCTCACCGATCACCGATTCGAAGGCGGTGATCTGGTCATCGACCCGGTACCGCCGGTGCGCGCGACGCAGCAGTTCAGAGCGGTGGGCGTCGACCCGCACCCGCTGATCCCTGCCGACACCTCCGATGCCATCGGAGCCGCGGGCGGATACGTCGTCGTCAGCGAATCCTCCTACAGCGATCGCACGAGAACACGACTGACGACGGTGAGCCTCGAAACAGGCGAATCGCTCGACTCGATCGTCGTAGACGAGATTCCTACCGGTGGGGCGACCTCGGCGACCGGGTCGAGCGTCATCACTCTGCGCGAACGATTCATCGGCACGTCGCCCGTGGTGCTCATCTCCCCTCGAGGCGCCCTTTCGACCTCGATGGTCGGTCGCGCCGATTTCTTCGGCACCGCGCTGTGAGGGCGGGAGAACACCGGGGCCGCGAACGCGGGCGCAGAAGCCGTCGCTCTACGCGGGCTGCTCGGCGGGCTGCTCGGCCGGCTGCTTCGCGGGCCGTTCGGCCTGCTGCTTCGCCGGGCGTACTCGCTGGTAGGGCTTCGCGATCGATTCGCCGATCGTGTCGGCGATGAGCTGCTCGGCCGAACGATTCTTGCGCGAGAGCTTCGCGATCCACTTCGTGAAGCGGGCGCCCCGCGCGAGCTCCTTCGCACTGCGATCTTCGACCGCAAAGAAGTAGAGCGCGGTCTCGGGCAGCAACGACAGCACGCCGTTGATGATCTGCCGCGCGACCCACTTCGCGATGGGGCCCTTCACATCGGGGTGGCGCAGCGAATGGCCGGCGAGGGCCGCGAAGATCGTGAGCGCCTTCGTGTGGAGCTCCTCGCGGATGTACGCGTCGAGGTCGGCGAACGTGGTGAAGTACGGGCCGGGCACATGGATGCTCTCGGCGCCGTGCCGGGACTCCTGTACGAGCTGGTCTGCCTCGGCGGTCGTCATGCCCGGGCCGAACTCCTGGTAGCCGCGCACGGCCGACCAGATGTACGTCCACCACGTCCACCGCTGCCACGCCGGCTGCTTCGCGCTCGTCACTTCGCCGGTCTCGGGGTTCGTCCATGACGCGCGCTCGTGCAGGCGGTCGACGTGGGCCGCAGCGGCGTCGGCGTGCGCCTTGTCGGCGAAGACCGCGTCGCGCAGATAGGCCGAGGTGCGGTCGAAGCGTGCGGCCATCTGCTCGGCCCCCTCGCTGGTGAGCGAGACCCGTTCGAAGTGGGTCATCATGCCCGGCTCGAGCATCTGCAAGAAGAGGGCGTTCTTCGCGCCGAGCATCGACCCCGGGTCTGAGAACACGCGCCACGACATGCTGTCGGGGCCGTAGTACCCCTCGTCGGCGCGCGGTGCATCGGCGAGCGTGCGGCTCGGATTCTCTTCGGTCACGGTTCCCCCTCGGCGGTGACATGAACTCCATTCAGGGGACAGCGTAGTGAGCAGCGGTCTGCCGCGCCCCCGAAATCGGGGCCAAGTCATGCAAAGTCGGGCCAGTTCGCGTGCCACGGGAAGAATCGCGCTGAACAGGGGTGTTCGATGTATGCCCGCAGCTGTATATTGATGCCATGCGGTCGGCTTCGGCGCCGCAATGGGCGTGCGTCGGCGCGGCCCGATGCGTGCGAAGGAGACCGAGATGTCGTATCCACCAGCCGGTGCACCGCTGCCGAAGGGATTCGCGCTCGGCTCGCTCATCGCCGGCCTCGCGGGTCTGCTGCTCCTGGTGGTCTTCTATACGAGCATGGCGGGGGTCGTGCTCTTCATCGGCGCGGCCGTCGCGGGCGTGCTCGCCGTGATCCTCGGCATCATCGGGCTGAAGCAGCGGCAGCCGAAGGGTTTCGCTGTCACCGGCCTCGTCATCGGCGCGGTCGTCGCGGTGCTGTGCGCCGCGATCTTCGTGTTCGCGCTGCTGTTCCTCGGTGCGTTCGCCGCAGGCTAGGCGAGCACGGTCGTCGGCCGGGCCGGGCCGGGCCGGAGCTCGGAGCGGTACACTCGACCGCGTGAGTTATCGAGAGCTGTACTCCCAGCGTCAGGAGGTCGTCGGCGAAGCGCTCGCCGACGGTGATTGACGCAGCCCGCCGTGCCCGCCGAATCCCCGGGCATGGCGACCCGTCGACCCTTCTTGACACAGTACGAGGGGCGGGAGCGCCAGTGCGCGGGCCGCGAGCCCGGTGCGCTTCGCACCACGCCCCGGAAAGCAGACTCATGCAACCCCTGACCGAATCGACCATCCGCGCCTCCTTCATCAACGCCTCGCGTCGCGAGGTGAAAGAGCTGATGCTCCCGACCGGATTCGACGAACTCACGGCCGCCGACTGGGAGGCCCGCGACTTCTTCGGCTGGCGCGACCCGAAGTTCGCCCGTCGCGCTTACGTCGTGTTGCCGCGGCTCGACGCCGAACCGGCGGGCGTGCTGCTCACCCAGGCAGAGGCTTCGCCCCGCTCGCGCGCGATGTGCAACTGGTGCCAGGACGTGCGGCTGCCGAACGAGGTCGTGTTCTGGGGTGCGAAGCGCGTCGGCGAGGCCGGGCGCCGGGGCAACACCGTCGGCACCCTCATCTGCCGCGAGTTCCAGTGCTCGCGCAACGTGCGCAACGACCCGCCCCCGGCGTACGAGGGCTACGACGTCGCGGCCGCGAGAGTGCGCCGCATCGACGATCTGCGGCTCAAAGCGGCCGGGTTCGCGGAGATGCTGATCGCGGGCCGCTGACTCCGGCCCCCGAAAACGGGCCCGCTGACATGCGCGGCCAGGGATCGCCGGGCGTGCAGCCGGAGACCCCTGGCCCGCACCTCAGCGCAGCGAGGTGCGTCGCTCGACCGAGCGCGCCCCGCGCCAGGCGAACAGCACCGTCACGACGAGGCTGAGGAGCACGATGCCGACGCCGAGCACGCCGGGCTGCGTCTCGCCGGTCGGGTCCGAGACCGCTGCGACGAAGCCCGAGAGCATGCCCTCGGCGACGAATGACCCGGTATCGGGGCCGTCGACGCGTATGCCGAGCGGGATGAACAGCGTTGCCGCGAGCCCGAGGACCTGCATGCCGAAGTAGGTGATGACCGCACCGATCACCGGGGCGCCGAAGCCGAGATGGTTGAAGCGGGCCTCCGAACCGATCGACATGAGCGCTGCGCCGGTGACGACGATGGAGACGAGCTGCAGCAGCAGCGCGCCGGCGAAGAAGACGGACACACCGACGCCGACCAGCTCGATGCCCGTGCCGAGTTGCACGAGCACGTCGCGCACGATGTCGAAGGGGCCGAGCCCGTCGGCGAGCGCCGCCGCAATGCCGACCCCGGCGAGGATGAGCGCGGCCACGACGAGCGCCGCGACCGAGGCGGCCAGAGCATAGAGCACTTTCGCGGTGAAGAGGTCGCGACCGTGCACGGGCAGCGTCATGGTGAAGTACCCCTGGCGGCCGTACATCGTGCGCCAGTAGCTCGCGGCAAGGATGCCGAGCACGAGGGGGAGTACGGCGATCGCGGCGATGGTGCTGCCGCCGATGCCGAGCGTGCCGAGTATCGGGATGCGCAGGGCGGCGGCCGCGAGCGCGACGACGGTGCAGAGCACGAGGATGCCGACCGCGGTGCAGAGGGTTCTGCGGGTCGTGCGGAACTCCTGGGCGAAGAGCGTGCCGATCATGATGCGTACACCTTTCGGAAGAGGGCGTCGAGGCTCGACCCGTGCTCGGCGCGCAGGTCGTCGGCGTCGCCCTGCAGCAGCACGCTGCCGCCGCGCAGGAAGACGACGGAGTCGACGACCGCCTCGATGTCTTGGATGAGGTGGGTCGAGACGAGCATCAGTGCGTGCTCGTCGAAGTTCTGCAGGATGCCGCGCAGGATCACGTCGCGGGATGCGGGGTCGACGCCCGAGATCGGTTCGTCGAGCAGGTAGACGTGCGCTCGCCGCGACATGGCGAGCGAGATCTGCAGCTTCTCGCGCATGCCCTTCGACATCTCCTGCAGCGTGCGATCCCACGGCAGGCCGAAGAAGTCGACCATTTCGCGAGCCTTCGCCTCGTCGAAGTCGGCGAAGAAGCGCCGGTACTGCGCGATCGCGTCGGCGGGTTTCTGCGAGTCGGGCAGGAACGAGGCATCGGGCAGGAAGGAGACGAGCGCCTTCGACTCGGGGCCGGGGGCATGGCCCGCGATGCTCACGCTGCCGCTCCAGTCGGCGAGCACGCCCGCGAGGATCTTGAGCAGCGTCGTCTTGCCCGAACCGTTGTCGCCCATGAGGCCGACGATCTGGCCGGGGGCGAGGCTGAGGGTGAGGCCGCTGAGCGCCTCGCGCCCGCGGTACGTCTTGGTGAGGCCCGCGACTTCGACGGCGGGTGCGGTGCGGGCCGGTGCGGTACTGGTCATCGTTCCGTCCTTTCGGGTGAGGGGCGCGGTGCGGTGTCGAGCCGCGCCCAGCGTTCGGCGAGCAGCCGCTCGGCATCGGCGAGCGGCATGCCGAGCCCGGAGGCGGCCTCGGCGAAGGCGTCGGCAGATGCGGCGGCGAGTTCGCCGCGGCAGCGCGCGATCACGGCGTCGTCGCTCGTGACGAAGCGGCCCGAAGTGCGCTCGGCGGTCGTGAAGCCCTGGCGGTCGACCTCGGTCAGCGCCTTCTGCACGGTGTTGGGGTTGACGCCGAGCTCGAGCGCGAGCTCGCGCACCGACGGCACTTTCGCGCCGGCGGACCATTCGGCGGCGGCGATGCGTCGGCGGAACTCGTCGACGAGCTGCGCCCAGATCGGCCGGGAGTCATCGATCTGCACGGGCGCCTCCTTCTGCGATGCGGGCGAGGGATCACCGCTCGGTGATGTGTCCCACTGTATTACTACATTAATACAGATGCAAGCCCCGCCCCGCGGTCACCCGCGGGCGCCGACCCGATTCTTCGCCCGCACCGCGAAGAGCGCGCAGCCGACGACCGCGAGGCCGCCCGCGACGGTCGACCAGCCGATGTGCTCGTGCAGCAGCAGCCCGGCCCACAGGATGCTCATCACCGGCTGCGTCAGCTGCACCTGGCTGACCGTCGCCATCGGTCCGATCGCGAGACCCCGGTACCAGGCGAAGAAGCCGAGGAACATGCTGACGACCGCGAGGTATGCGAACGCGCCCCACTCGATGGCGCCGCCGCGCGGCGGCTGCTGCACGATCGAGACGACGGTCAGCGCGGTCATGAGCGGGAAGGCGAGCACGAGCGCCCACGAGATGGTCTGCCAGGAGCCCAGCTCGCGCGCGAGCAGTCCGCCTTCGGCGTAGGCGACGGCGCACGAGACCACCGCGCCGAAGAGCAGTAGATCGGCCCACTGCAGCCCGCCGAATCCGCCGCCCTGCAGCGCCGCGAAGGCGACCGCGGCGCAGGCCCCGAGCCCCGCCGCGACCCAGAACGAACGGTCCGGGCGCTCGCCCGTGCGCAGCACCGCGACCACGGCGGTCGCTGCAGGCAGCAGTGCGATCACGACGGCGCCGTGGCTCGCGGGCGCGGTCGTCAGGGCGAACGCCGTGAGCAGCGGGAAGCCGAGCACCGCGCCCCCTGCGACGACCGCGAGCTGCAGCCACTGCCGGCCGCGCGGCATGCGCTGTCGGGTGAACCAGAGGGCCGCGGCCGCAAGCAGGGCCGCGACGACCGCGCGGCCCGCCCCGATGAAGAGCGGCGACATGAGGTCGTCCGCGACCGCGAAGCGCGTGAACGGCACGGTGAACGAGAAGGCGGTGACTCCGAGCAGCCCCCACCACAGGCCGCTGCGCGGCGTGGATATCGGTTCGCGAAGCTGAAGAGTAGCGGTATCATGTGTCGACATGACTCAGAGTAGCAGTGATCGCATCGTTCAGGCACTCCGGAGCTGGGTGGCGAACTCCGCGGCGGGCGCGCAACTGCCGTCGACCCGCGCCCTCGTCACGCAGTTCGAGGCGAGCCCGGTCACCGTGCAGCGGGCACTGCGCGTGCTCGTCGCGCAGGGGCTCGTCGAGTCGCGGCCCGGCATCGGCACCTTCGTGCGCGCCGTACGCCGAGCGAAGCCGAACGACTACGGGTGGCAGACCGCGGCCCTCGGCGCCCCGCAGCACCGCATCCCGCAGCTGACCGCCGCCCTGCGCACGGCCCCGAACGACGTCATCGCCCTGCACTCGGGCTACCCCGACAAGGAGCTGCTGCCCGAGCGTCTCGTGCGGGCAGCCTTCGCACGTGCAGCCCGCAGCGAGACGGCTATGAGCCGCACCCCGAGCGCCGGCCTCCCCGAACTGCAGGCCTGGTTCGCGACCGAGCTCAGCAGCTTCACCCCGGCAGGCCTCTCGGCGCCCGAAGCGCGCGACGTCGTCATCCTGCCCGGCAGCCAGAGCGGCCTCAGTACCCTCTTCCGCACCCTCGTCGGCGCCGGCCGGCCGATGCTCATCGAGTCGCCGAGCTACTGGGGCGCCATCATGGCGGCGGCGCAGGTGGGGGTGCGGCTGATCCCTGTCGCGACCGGGTCTCACGGGCCCGACCCGGAGGACCTGCGCCGCGCGTTCGCGCAGACCGGCGCGCGCGCCTTCTACGCGCAACCGAACTACGCGAACCCGTCGGGGGCGCAGTGGTCGCCCGAGCTCGGCCGGCAGGTGCTCGACCTCGTGCGCGAGCACGGCGCCTTTCTCATCGAAGACGACTGGGCGCACGACTTCGGCATCAGCAGCGACCCGGTGCCGGTGTCGGCGTTCGACGACGGCGGGCACGCCGTGTACATCCGCTCGCTCACGAAGAGCATCTCCCCGGCGGTGCGCGTCGCGGGCATCATCGCGCGCGGCCCGGCTCGCGAACGCATCCTCGCCGACACCCAGGCGCAGGCGATGTACGTGAGCGGAGCGCTGCAGGCGGTCGCACTCGACGTGGTCACCGGGCCCGGCTGGCGCACGCACCGCCGCTCGCTGCGGTCGCTGCTCGAGGCCCGCCGCGACCTGCTCGTCGCGTCGCTGCGCGAGCACGCCCCCGCCGCGCACCTCGAATCAGTGCCCCGCGGCGGCCTCAACCTCTGGCTGCGCCTGCCCGACGGCACCGACCTCGCGCGGCTCACCCGCGAGTGCGAGGCGGAGGGCGTCATCGTCGCCCCCGGAGTCGACTGGTTCCCGGCCGAACCGACCGGCCGCTACCTGCGGCTGAACTACTCGGGGCCGCGGCCCGGCGAGTTTCCCGAGGCGGCGCGCGTGCTCGGGCGGGTGCTCGGGTAGCCGGGCGGTACGGGCTCCGGGGCGGTGCGGGCTCCGGGGCGGTGCGGGCTCAGACGCCGCCCGCGAATCCCTGCTGCCGCCACGCCTCGTAGACGGCGATCGCCGCGCAGTTCGCCAGGTTCATCGAGCGCCGCGACTCGAGCATGGGAATGCGCAGTCGGTCGGTCACGGCCGCATGATGCAGTATCTCGTCGGGCAGCCCGGTCGGCTCGGGCCCGAACATGAGCACATCGCTCGGCTCGTATGCGACGTCGGTGTAGCGCCGCTCGGTCTGCGCCGTGAACGCGAAGATGCGCGCCGGCCCCAGCGCCTCGAGCGCCGCCCCGAACGAATCGTGCACGTGCACCACGGCGAGGTCGTGGTAGTCGAGGCCCGCGCGGCGCAGCTTCGCATCCTCGAAATCGAACAGCGGTCGCACGACGTGCAGTTCGGCGCCGGTGCCCGCCGCGAGGCGGATGGTGCTGCCGGTATTGCCCGCGATGCGGGGCTCGAAGAAGAGTATGCGGGTCACCAGCCCAGGGTACTCGATGGGGTGCGGCCCGGCGCGGCTATCGGCGGTGCCCTTACGCACGGGAGGTGCTGTTGCGTGCGGTGCATCAGGGCACCTCTCGTGCATACGGGCACCTTCGGGCACCTTCGGGGAGCTCGGGGGCGCGGGGGCCTCGACAGGGATCGCGCGGGCGCCCGGCCCGGGCGGTGTTCGCGGCGGAGTTTGAGATGATGGTGCCATGCGTGCACATTCACCGGGCGACCATGGGACGGGCGACGACGGGCTCGCGATCTGGGCGCTCGCGGGCGTGCCCGAGGTGCGTGCCGGCGACGACCTGGCCGAGCTGATTGGGGCGGCGCTCGCCGCCGATGCCGAAGCGCGCCCCGAACGGCGGCTGCGCGACGGCGACATCCTCGTCATCACGAGCAAGATCATGTCGAAGGCGGAGGGCCGTATCGTGCACGCCGACGACCGCGAGGCCGCCATCACCAGCGAGACGGTGCGCGTCGTCGCATCGCGCCGCCGCAAGAACGGGCCGGGCTCCACGCGCATCGTCGAGAACCGTCTCGGCATCGTCGGCGCTGCGGCCGGCGTCGACGCGAGCAACACCGCCGAGGGCACCGTGCTGCTGCTGCCCGAAGACCCGGATGCGTCGGCCGAGCAGATCAGAAACGCTATCTCCGAACGCTTCGGCGTCGCGATCGGCGTTGTCGTCTCGGATACGCTGGGGCGCGCCTGGCGGGTCGGGCAGACCGACATCGCGATCGGCGCCGCCGGGCTCCGGGTGCTGCACGACCATCGTGGCGGTATCGACGCGGGCGGGCGGCCGCTCGACGCGACCCAGGTCGCCGTCGCCGATGAGCTCGCCGCCGCCGCCGACCTCGTGAAGGGAAAGGCGAGCGGCCGGCCGGTCGCCGTGGTGCGCGGGGCTGGCCATCTGCTGCAGAGCGAGGGATCGCCGAGCCGTGCCCGCGATATCGTGCGCACGGGCCCGGACGACATGTTCCGCCTCGGCGTCGATGAGGCGATGGCCGAGGGCTACCGGCGTGCGCTCGCGGGGGAGCCGCTCGAGCAGTAGCGCCGCTTCTACGCGGGTATCTCACCGGAAGTTCCGCGGCCCCGGGTCCATCCGTGCATGACGATGAGTGTCTTGGTGCCGGCGACCTTGCCGGTTCTGCGGATCGCGTTGACGACCCGCTGCAGATGATCGACATCGTCGGCGCGGAGCCGGATCAGTACATCGGGGTCGCCCGAGAGCGTGTGGAACTCCTCGGCCTCAGGGATCTGCCGCACGATGTCGGCGACCTCGTCGGTCTCGGTCTGGCCGTTGAGCCGCACTTCGACGAACGCTTCGAGGGTGCCGCTGCGGTGCTCATCGATGATGGCGGTGTAGCCGCGGATGACCCCGAGCGACTCGAGCCGCTCGATGCGCCGCTGCACCGGAGCCGGCGTGAGGTTCACTCTGCGCGCGATCTCGCTGATGGGAACCCTGGCGGAGCCGCGCAGGATCGCGAGGATCTGCCGGTCGACGGTATCGATGGAGTCTGACATCTTGCTCGCGATCGGTTCGTGCGTTGGGTGCACGAAAGTCTAGTAATTTCTGGCGCTTCGCGCTTGATTCTAGTGTATTCGCATCAGCCTTTGCGTGAATCGAATGTTCGACCGCTCGGTGCGGTGGGATGGGGATGCGGAGGCTCTCGGGCCTCGAGTTCTTTGATCTGAGCACTGTCGCACAGGAGGTAGCGCGTTGACGCATACAGTGGAGCTTCGCAGAGAGATGCATGCCGTGGAGACACGGCTGCGCCCGATCGCTGATCGGGTGCGGTGGCTCGCTACGGCGATGGTCGACCACGCGAATCGCGTGCGGCCGAACCCCGCCGGGCTCAAGGTCGGCGGGCACCAGGCATCGTCGGCGTCCATGGTCGAGATCATGGTGGCGCTGTGGTTCCACGCCCTTCGCCAGGAGGATCGTGTTGCGGTCAAGCCGCACGCGTCGCCGGTGCTCCACGCGATCAACTACCTGCTCGGAGACCTGGACGAGCGTTATATGACGACTTTGCGTCAGAAGGGCGGGCTGCAGAGCTACCCGAGCCGCACGAAAGACCCGGACACAGTGGATTTCTCGACCGGCTCCGTCGGTATCGGGGCTACTGCGCCGGTGTGGGCCGCGATCGCGCACCGATACCTGCGTGCGCATGATCCGGAGACTCCCGAGGCCGGCCGCTTCATCAGCCTGGTCGGCGATGCGGAGCTCGACGAGGGCGCGATCTGGGAGGCGCTGGGAGACCCGGCGGTATCGAAGCTCGGCGAGCTGCTGTGGGTCGTCGACCTCAACCGCCAGTCGCTCGACCGCGTCGTACCCGATATCCAGAGCCTGCGTCTGCAGCGCCTCTTCGAAGCGCAGGGCTGGGAAGTCATCACTCTGAAGTGGGGCACCTATGTGAGCGCCCTGTTCGGGCGCGAGGGCGGAGACCTGCTGCGGCTGCGGCTGGAGACCATGGGCAACGAGGAGTACCAGCGCATGCTGCGGGCCGACGCCGTCGAAGTGCGCAGTCGGCTGCTCGGCGGCGAACCGGAGCTCGGGCTCGCGGCTCTCGTCGATTCGTTGAGCGATGACGAGCTCGCCCGCGCGGTCCGAGATCTGGGAGGGCACGACCTCGGTCTGCTCGTCGAGACGTTCGACGGCACTGACCGGACACGGCCGACCGTGGTGCTCGCCTACACGGTGAAGGGCCGCGACTTGCCGGTCGAGGGGCATCCGGCGAATCATTCGGCGCTGCTCAGCGAGGCCCAGATGATCGATCTGGCTGCCCGAAGCGGAATGAGCCTGGAGCAGCCGTGGCAGCGTTTCGGCCCCGAGAGCCCCGAAGGCGAACTCTGCGCGCAGCGGCGTACCGAACTCGCGCGGCAGCCGTTCGAACCGGCCGCCGCCTCCCGCGAACTCGTGCTGCCGGTGAGTCGGCCGCGCAAACCGATCTCGACGCAGGCCGCGTTCGGACGATTCGTGGGCAACTTGCGCTACGACGCCCCCGAGATCGCCGAGCGCGTGGTGACCTGCAGCCCGGATGTGGCGTCGAGCACCAATCTCGGCGGCTGGATCAATAAGACCGGCGTGTGGTCGGTGAAGGATCGTCTCGACTGGTTCGCCGACGAGGCGCAGCGCGTGCTGCGCTGGCAGGAGGGCGAACGCGGCCAGCATATCGAGCTCGGGATCGCGGAAGGCAACCTCGTGGGCCTGCTCGCGGAGCTTGGCAGCACGTGGAGCCGCTGGAACAAGCCGCTGATCCCGATCGGCGTGCTCTACGACCCGTTCGTGACGCGGGCGCTCGAGCCGTGGTCGTACGGCATGTATGCGGGCGGCCAGTCGATCCTCGTCGGCACGCCCTCGGGCGTCACGCTCGCCCCCGAGGGCGGCGCGCACCAGTCCATCATGACGCCGTCGGTCGGCCTCGAACAGCCCGGCTGCATCGCCTGGGAGCCCGCGTTCGCGAGCGATCTCGAGTGGTGCCTCATGCATGCGATGTCCCGGATCGGCGCGCCCGGCGGCACCTCGGCCTACTTCCGGCTCTCGACGCGCGCGATCGATCAGAACCTGGCCCGTCTCCCGCAGGACGAGATGCTCCTCGCGCGGCGACGCAAGCAGGCGATCGCCGGCGGTTACCGTCTTTCGGAGCGGAACGCCTCGACCGATGAAGTGACGCTCGTCGGAGCGGGAGCGATCATGCCGGAGGTGCTCGCCGCGGCGGAGACGCTCGAGCAGGCGGGCGTGCGCGCCGGCGTCGTGTGCCTCACGAGCCCGGATCTCGTCTTCCGGTCCCTGCAGCAGCGCGGCCGCATCGACGCTGCTGTGGGCTCCGACATCATCTCGACGCTGTTCCCGTCGGAGTCGCCGGCGCCTCTCGTGACGGTGCAGGACGGGCATCCGCACACGCTGTCGTTCCTCGCCGGTGCGCGGGGCGACCGGGTGCGCAACCTCGGCGTCACCGAATTCGGGCAGTCCACCGACCTCGCGGATGCCTATGCGCTGCACGGCATCGACGCGGCCTCGATCGTCGATGCCGCATTCGAAGTACTGGGTCGTTAGCGGCAATGGGAAAGCCCCCGCCGAGGCGGGGGCTTTCCCATTGCCGCGAATCCGCGAAGCTCCGGGTCAGAGCGCGGCGACCTTCGCGAGCGCCTGGTTCACGTCGGCGATCAGGTCGGGCAGGTCTTCGCAGCCGACCGAGAGGCGCACCATGAAGTCGCGCTTCGGCATCGGGTAGGCGAGCGTGTGCAGATCGCCGAGGCTCACCGCGACGCCGGCGAGCTCGAGCGATTCGCAGAAGGTCGCCATCGCCGGCTGACCCTTGGTCATGTGGAAGGAGATCATGCCGCCGAAGCCGCGGCTCATGTACTTCGAAGCGACCTCGTGGGCCGCGTCGGTATCGAGCCCCGCGTAGCGCACCCAATCGACCTCGGGGTGCTCGCGCAGCAGCTCGGCGATCGCCTGACCGTTCTCGGAGTGCTGGCGCATGCGCAGCGGCATCGTGCGCATGCCGCGCGAGAGCAGCCACGAGTTGAACGGCGCCGCGGCGGCGCCGACGGCGTCCATCTGAATGCGGGCGAGCCCCATGTCTTCGGCGCTGCCCGCGACGAGGCCGCCGACCGCGTCGCCGTGGCCGCCGATGTACTTCGTCGCCGAGTGCACGACGATGTCCGCGCCGAAGGCGAGCGGCTTGAGCAGCGACGGGGTGAAGAAGGTGTTGTCGACGATGAACTTCGCGCCGGCATCGCGCGAGATCGCAGCGAGCGCATCGAGGTCGGCGAAGCGCATGTAGGGGTTCGATACCGACTCGGTGAAGATCACCTGGGTGTTCGGCTGCACGGCGGCGCGAACGGCATCGAGATCGGTGATCTCGACCGGGGTGACCTCGACGCCGAGGCCGCCGAGCGTCTGCGTGATCAGGATCTCGGTGATCACGAACATGTTGTCGGAGATGATGAGGTGGTCCCCGGCCTTCAGCTGGCTGAGCAGTGCAGCGCTGACCGCACCCATGCCCGAGGCGCAGGCGAGCGCGTCCTCGGCTCCCTCGAGAGCTGCGGCCTTCTCCTCGAAGACGCGGTTCGTCGGGTTCGAGGTGCGCGAGTAGAAGTAGGCATCGGGGGCGCCGGCCATCGAGGCGTCGACGGCGTCCTCCTTGGCCTGCGCGGTCTCGAACGAGAACGTCGCCGTCTGATAGATCGGTGCAGCCAACGCGCCGGTGGCGGGGTCGACCTTCTCGCCGGCGTGGATCGCCGCGGTCATCTCATTCATTCGTTGATTGCCTTTCTTGCTTTCATAGGTGCACTAGCTCAGCCGCGACAGGAAGCGCTTGGTGCGCTCGTGCTGCGGGTCTCCGAACAGGGTCTCCGGGGCGCCCTCTTCGATGACATAGCCGCCGTCCATCATGACGACGCGGTCCGCCACCTCTCGGGCGAAGGCCATCTCGTGGGTCACGACGACCATCGTCATGCCTCGTGAAGCGAGGTCCTTCATGACGGCGAGGACTTCTCCGACTGTCTCCGGGTCGAGGGCCGAAGTGGGCTCGTCGAAGAGCATGACCTTGGGCTCCATCGCAAGCGCGCGGGCGATTGCGATTCGCTGCTGCTGACCGCCTGAGAGCTTCGCCGGGTAGGCGTGCCGCTTGTCGCTCATATTGACTCTCATTAGCAGGGCCTCGGCTCGTGCCTCGGCGTCCTCTCTCGAGACGCCGAGGAGCCTTATCGGTCCCTCGATGATGTTCTGCATCACGGTCATATGCGGCCAGAGGTTGAAGCGCTGGAAGACGAACCCGATATCACGGCGTTTTCGAGCGATATTGGTCTCCTTGTCACGGACGAGGCCTCCGTCGGGGCCTTCGACATATCCCACGAGTTCGCCGTTGACGAAGATGCGACCGCCGTCGATCTCCTCAAGGTGATTCATGCAGCGCAGAAACGTGGTCTTGCCCGAGCCGGAGGGGCCGATGATGCAGATGACTTCGCCTGACTCGACCGTCAGGGAGACGTCTTGGAGCACAACATTGCCTCCGTACGCCTTGCGCACATTCTGCGCTGCGACTACCGGAGTCGCAGCGGCGGGGCTGCTCTGATCGCTCACCAGATCACTTCCTTGCTCTGCTTCTCGATGGCCCGAGCACGCTTGCGGTCTTCGGCGGGTTCGCGTTCGCTGCGCGATAGACGGCGCTCGATCATCCGCTGGATCAAATTCCAGATCGTCGTCACGACGATGTACCAGACCGCCACCGCCATGAACACCTCGACCGGCTTGAACGTGTTCGAATACGTGACCTGGGCATCGAGGAAGATCTCGTATATGCCGATGAACGCGAGGAGCGAGGTCATCTTGATCATGCCGTTGAACTGGTTGCCGAGTGGCGGGACGATCGTGCGGGCGGCCTGCGGGAAGATGATGCGGCGCATGGCGGTGCGCTTGGTCATGCCGATAGCCGCAGCGGACTCGAACTGGCCGAGGTCCACGGAGGCGATTCCGGAGCGGATGATCTCGCTCATATACGCGCCCTCGGCGATACCGAGCCCGACGATGCCGGCGAGTACCGCGCCGGGAATGACGAAGAGTCCGAGATTCAGCGATTCCGGGAAGAGGTCGACACCGAAGATCATGTTCGCGCCGTAATAAATGAAGAACACCAGCACGATGACCGGCGTGCCGCGAACGATATAGATGTAGGCGCCTGCGAAAAACTGCAGGATCTTGAAGCGCGAGCGCTGCATGAGCGCCGAGATCGTTCCAAGGATGATCCCGAGCAGCTGCGAGAACACGGCGATCGACACAGTGAGGCCGAGAGCCGACCAGAACGCCGGAGTAGGGTTGAAGATTCGCTTGACCAGCAGGCCCCAGTCGATATCGCCGGGGCCTGCTGCGAGAAGGATGTCGAATGCGTGCACGGTAGTCGGTGCGCTCCTAGTTCTGCTGGCCGTCGAACGCGATCACTCGACGATCTCACCCTGCTGGTCGGCGGGCAGTGACTCCTTGTCCATGTCCCATTCCTCCAGGATCTGAGTCATCGTCCCATTCGCGTAGAGCTCCTTGATCGCCTCGCTCAGGCCTTCGAGCATCTCGGCGTCGTCCTTGCGTACCGTCACCGCGAGTAGTTCGGGGTTCACGAGCTCACCCGTGACTTCGAGCTGATCCGATGCCTGCTTGACGCGTTGCATGACCGAGGGGCCTGCCGCGAAGTATGCGTCCAGCTTGTTCGATATGAGAGCGGCCGGCGCGTCGGTGTCTTTCGAATAGGTGGTGATCTTGACGGGAGGCTTGCCCGCTGTTTCGAGCTCGGTGTTGAAGTCCTCGAGCACCTTGGCCTGCGAGCTGCCCAGCATGACGCCGACGCGCATACCGCTCAGGGACTCGAGCGAATCGAGTCCCTCGGGGTTGCCTTTCGGCACCAGGATCAGTGTGCCGTTCTGCTGGTAGACGACGAAGCTTACCGCCTCGAGGCGCTCGGGGAGCGGCGACATGCCACTGAGGGCGACCTGGCACTTCTCGGTCTGGACCGCGGCGATCAGGCCTTCAAAACCGACATTGAGGTGGGTCGTTGGCACGCCCCACAGATCACCGATCGCTCGAGCGACGGCGATGTCGGAGCCGTCGGGCTCCTGTGTACCGTCCTTGAAGAACTCGTAGGGAGGGTACGCAATATTGGCGCACACCTTGAATTCTCCGGCTTCGGTGACCGACGCAGGAGGAGCCAGGGTGGCCTTCGAGGGCGCCTCCTCGCTGCTCGCGCTGCTGCAGCCGGTGACGACGAGGAGACTCGTGGTCAGAATGCCGAGAGTGAGCATGGATTTCTTCATCGTAATCCTCTAAGTCAGTGCTTCCGGATGACGAATTCGCCACCCTTCTGGTTTTACTAAGTGAAATCAAGTATCATTTTAATTTAGTCGATGGTTCAGACAGCGTCAATACGGCCAAATGCGCATTCGCTGCGCTGTTTCAAGGCCGCCCCTCAGGTGTGGCCGGTGAATGAGGTAGCCCATGAATGACTACACGATCGAGTCGGTGAGGCGCGCTGCGCGTGTGCTCGATGCTTTGATGTTTGAACCCGGGCAGACTCTGCAGGAATTATCCGAGCGGATCGGACTGAACAAGTCCACGACTTTCCGGCTGCTCTTCACCTTGATGCAAGACGACCTGGTCGCACAGGAGGCAGACAGCAAGCGCTACCGTCTCGGCCCGATGACGATCTCCCTCGGGCAGAGCGCGATCGAATCTACAAGCCTCATCGATGTCGCTCGGCCATTCATGGAAAGTCTGTACGCACGATTTCACGTAGTGATCACGTTGAACATGCCGAGCCGCGATGCGGTTTTCGAAGCCTTGCGCGTGCCGCAATTCGGTCGCGGTGAGTTCATTCCGGCCGGCACGCCACTGCCTTACCATGGCTGCGCTTCCGGGCAGGTGTTTCTCGCTTTCTCGGACGCATCGCTGTTCGAACATGTAGTAGAGAAGCCGCTCGATAAGCGGGCTTCACGCACTCCCACGACGCAGGAACAGCTCGAGGAGGCGATCGCCCGAGTGCAAGCGAAGGGTTGGGCCATGGTGCACGACACGCTCGAAGAAGGCGTGACAGCTGCTGCTGCACCGGTGCGGGGGCATCGTGGAGACGTCGTCGGCGCTCTCGGTTCTGCCGCCCCGAGCGGTGCGCTCTCCGAAAGCGAGTGGCTTGAGCTCGCTGCGGCGCTCGCCGAGGCAGCGGCGAACGCCAGCGTGGGGCTCGGCGCCCGCTAGTCTCCGAGCGACAGCGCGAAGGCGAGGGCATCGGCCGCGAGACGCCGGCTCGTCGCCTCGTCGCGCATCCACAGTGGCACGGCGGAGGCGGCGAGCCCCGCTGCCTCGAGCGCGGAAAGCGCAGCGGCATCGACCGTGTCGACCAGCCAGCCGTCGATGATGCCGCCCCGGCTGCGCGCACCGTAGCCGAGACCGACTGCCTCGGCCGTGCACGGCTGGGCGAGCGCCTCGAGGCACTGGCGGGCCATGCCGCGCAGTGGGCTCGACTCGATGATGGGGGAGACGCCGACGACGGGGGCCGCCGAGGCGCGGAGGGCCTCGGCGATCCCTGGCAGGCCCGCGACGCCCGCGCGGCCCGCCCCGCCCGGGAAGCCCGCCATGGTGCCGATCGAGACGACCGGGTTCGACGGCGCCACGATGACGACGTCGGCCGCGCCGATCGCGGCGACCGCGGTCGGGCTCGCGACGGCCCCACCGCCCTCCCGGCCGCGGCGCTCGAAGCGGACCGCGGGCACAGTGGCGCGCAGGCGCACCCACCACTCCTCGAAGTGCAGCGCCTCGGGCTCGCCCGCGGCTCCCGGGTGCTCGGGGTCGAGCACGACCCAGGTCTCGGCGTCGTCGTCGCTCGCGGGCAGCAGCGTCACGCCCAGCTCCCAGCGCTCGTTCAACCGCGCTGTCGCCTCGGTGAGCGTGAGACCGTCGCGCAGGAAGCCCGTGCGCGCGATGTGCGTGCCGAGGTCGAGGTCGCCGAGGGTGAACCACGGCCAGCCGGCGCCGTACGCGGTCATCTCGGCGCTGACCCGCTCGCTCTCGCCCGCCCGCCCCCAGCCGCGCACCTCGTCGTTCGCGCCGGCGAGGGCGTACATCAGCGAATCGAGATCGGGGCACACCTTGAGCCCGCTCAGCCACATGTCGTCGCCGACGTTCGCGACGATGCTCAGCTCGGCCTCCGGATGTTGCGCGCGCAGCTCGGCGCGCAGGCCCTGGGCGAACTTGGCGCCGCCGACGCCTCCGGCGAGCAGGGCGATCTTCATGCAGTGGCCTCCTGGTGCGTGCGGTGCGTGCGGTGCGCGGTGGCGCGGTGGGCGGCGATCAACTCGCGAGCGCCTCGGAACGTTCGACGGCCCGCTTCGTCGCGGCGCCGATGCCGCGCCGCAGGGCGCGGTCGAGATCCTCCGGGGTGTCGACATCGCGGCGCAGGCCCGACCCCGTGGGCACCGGCAGCTCCTCGTAGCCGAGGCCCCGGTGCAGCGCCGCCGAACCCGGGCCGAAGCTCGGCCGGTGATCAGCCGCGTCGGGCGCGGTGATGAGCGTCGTGCCCGTTTCGCAGTGGTCGGTGACCATGCCGAGCGGCACGTCGTCGGCCGCGCGCAGGGCCGCCTCGAGCTCGGTCGCGGCGAGGCTCGGCAGGTCGCCGAGCATGACCGCCACCCGGCCTCGACCGGCGCGTTCGAGGCCCAGCTCGATCGCGTCAGCGAGGCCCGTGGAGTGCTGCTGCACGACATGCACCTTCGACGAGGCGAGCAGTTCGGGGCCGAGCCAATCGGTCTCGTCGGTCACGAGGAGCACGCGCCCGACCGCTCCGCAGGCGCGGGCGGCGGCGAGGGTGTCGCGGGCGATGGCGGCGTTCACGGCGGCGCCGGCGCGCAGACGGCTCTTACCGGTGCGGGGGTCGCGGATCGGGATCACGACCGTCCAGTCGCCGGGTCGCTGTTCGTCGGGCACCGCACCGCCCCCTCTCGCGTTTGTCGGGCTACTCCGCCGGGTACTGCGGGAGCCACCCAGCGTACCCCCTCATTCAACCGGAGTGGGGCCGGAGAGGCGGATTGGCAAATTGTAAAAAACGGTACGTCAACTTTGACGGCTTGAGCCTGCCGGACCCCATCGGGGCCGACCAACATGGGTACCACGGTAACGAGGGTTCCTGAAGACGGACGCTCCGAACGCCGCACCGACCCGAACGGGCACGACAGCGAAGTCGCGCCGCGCGGGCGGCATGTGCGGGGTGCGGATCGGCGACCGGCGGACGGAGTGCTCGCCACGTGGTGGTGGATATTCAACCGAACCGGGGCGCGCTGCGAAGCGGACCCCACGCACAAGGGAGTGACATAGCTGATGACTACCGTACGTGTAGCCGCGACACAGGCGAAGTGGACCGGCGACAAGGAGTCGATGATCCAGAAGCACGAGGAGTTCGTGCGCCAGGCCGCCGCAGAGGGCGCCCAGGTGATCTGCTTCCAGGAGCTGTTCTACGGCCCCTACTTCGGCATCACCGAGGAGCGCAAGTACTACCGCTACGCCGAAGCCGCCGACGGGCCCATCGTGCAGCGCTTCGCGGCGCTCGCGAAGGAGCACCAGATGGTCATGGTGCTGCCCATCTACGAAGAGGACATGCCCGGCGTCTACTACAACACCGCCGTCGTCGTCGACGCCGACGGGACGATCGTCGGCAAGTACCGCAAGAACCACATCCCGCACGTCGACTTCTTCTACGAGAAGTTCTACTTCCGCCCCGGCAACATGGGCTGGCCGGTGTTCGACACCGCCGTCGGCAAGATCGGCGTCACCATCTGCTACGACCGCCACTTCCCCGAGGGGTGGCGCGTGCTCGGCCTCGGCGGCGCGCAGATCGTCTTCAACCCGAACGCCTCGAAGCCCGGCCTGTCGAACCGCCTGTGGGATCTCGAGCAGCCGACCGCGGCCGGCGCGAACGGCTACTACGTCGTCGTGCCGAACCGCGTCGGCAAGGAGGACAACGAGTACGGCGAGCTCGCCGTCGACTTCTACGGCACGTCGTACATGGTCGACCCCCGCGGCAACTTCGTCGGCGAACGCGCGAACACCACCGACGAGACGCTGCTGATCCGCGACCTCGATCTCGACCTCATCACCGAGGTGCGCGACGAGTGGCAGTTCTACCGCGACCGCCGCCCCGACGCCTACGGCCCGATCGTCGCCCCGTAAGCACCGCATGCCTGAACGGACCACATGAAGAGGAGTAGCAACCGATGAAAACGCTCATCATCAACGGAACCGTCGTCAACGCGACCGGCACGGTCGCAGCCGACGTGCTGATCGAGGACGAGAAGATCGTCGCGGTCGTCAGCCCCGGCACCTCGAGCGCCGACGCCGACAAGATCATCGACGCGGCCGGCAAGTACGTCGTGCCCGGCGGCATCGACGGCCACACGCACATGCAGATGCCGTTCGGCGGCACTGAGGCCAGCGACACCTTCGAGACCGGCACCCGCGCCGCGGCGTGGGGCGGTACGACCACCATCATCGACTTCGCGATCCAGCGCCACGGCGAGCGCGTCGAAGACGGCCTCGCGCACTGGCACGAGCTCGCGGCAGGCAACTGCGCCATCGACTACAGCTTCCACCAGATCATCGGCGGCGTCGACGACAACTCGCTGAAGGCGATGGACATGCTCGTCGACGAGGGCGTCACCTCGTACAAGATGTTCATGGCCTACCCGGGCGTCTTCTACGCCGATGACGCGCAGATTCTGCGCGCCATGCAGAAGGCCAAGGAGCTCGGCATGCTCACGATGATGCACGCCGAGAACGGCCCCGCCATCGACCTGCTCGCCGCGCAGCTCGTGGAGAAGGGCAAGACGAGCCCGTACTACCACGGCATCGCACGCGCCTGGCAGATGGAGGAGGAGGCGACGCACCGCGCCATCATGCTCGCCGATGTCGCCGATACGCCGCTCTACATCGTGCACCTGAGCGCCAAGCAGGCGCTCGAACAGGTCGCCTGGGCGCGCGACAAGGGCAAGAACGTGTTCGCCGAGACCTGCCCGCAGTACCTCTACCTCTCGATCGAGCAGCAGCTCGGCGCGAAGAGCGAGGAGTGGGGCGACTTCGAGGGCGCCAAGTGGGTCTGCTCGACGCCGCTGCGCTCGGAGGAGGAGGGCCACCTCGACGCCATGTGGAAGGGCCTGCGCACCAACGACCTGCAGACCCTGTCGACCGACCACTGCCCCTTCTGCATGAAGGATCAGAAGGAGCTCGGCCGCGACGACTTCCGCCTCATCCCGAACGGCATCGGCTCGGTCGAGCACCGCGTCGACCTGCTCTATCAGGGCGTCGTCGACGGGCGCATCTCGCTGCCGCGCTGGGTCGAGCTCATCTCGACGACCCCGGCGCGCATGTTCGGCATGTACGGCAAGAAGGGCGTCATCCAGCCCGGTGCCGACGCCGACATCGTCGTCTACGACCCGAAGGGCAAGACGAAGCTCGGCATCAACGAGACCCACCACATGAACATGGACTACTCGGCCTGGGAGGGCTTCGAGATCGACGGCCACGTCGACGTCACGATGTCGCGCGGCAAGGTGCTCATCGAGAACGGCGAATACCACGGCTCGAAGAGCCACGGCCAGTTCGTCAAGCGCAGCCTGAGCCAGTACCTCATCTAGGTCGACCCGCAGCTTTCGAAAGGACAGAGACAACATGGAATTCGGTGCCGTTGTTCAGACGAACCCGCCCGCCGCCCGCACGCTCGGCCTCGCCAAGCTCGCGGAGCAGCACTCGTTCGACTACTTCTGGACGTACGACTCGCACGTACTGTGGCAGGAGCCCTACGTGCTGTACTCGCTGATCCTCGAGCAGACCGCCCGCATCAAGGTCGGCCCGATGGTCACGAACCCCGCCACCCGCGACTGGACCGTCACGGCGTCGACGTACGCCACGCTGAACGCCCACTTCGGCAACCGCACCATCTGCGGCATCGGCCGCGGCGACTCGGCTGTGCGCGTGCTCAACGACAAGCCCGTCACGCTGCGCGACTTCAAACGGTCGATCGAGGTCATCAAGGATCTCGGCAACTCGCGTTCGACACTCATCAACGACGCGCACATCCAGTTCCCGTGGAGCAAGGGCTCCGAGCTCGACGTCTGGGTCGCCGCCTACGGCCCCCGGGCGCTCGCGATCGCCGGTCAGGTCGGCGACGGGTTCATTCTGCAGTGCGCCGATGTCGAGATCGCCGAATGGATGATCACGTCGGTGCGGAACGCGGCGGTCGAGGCGGGGCGCGACCCCGACGAGATCGCGTTCTGCGTCGCCGCGCCGTTCTACATCACCGACGGCACGGAGGAGAACCGCAAGCACGCCATCGAGCAGTCGCGCTGGTTCGGCGGCATGGTGGGCAACCACGTCGCCGATATCGTCACGCGCTACGGCGCCGACAGCGAAGTACCGAAGGCGCTCACGGACTACATCAAGGGCCGCGAGGGATACGACTACAACGAGCACGGGCGCGCGGGCAACTCGCACGCGAACTTCGTGCCCGACGAGATCGTCGAACGGTTCTGCCTCATCGGCACTGCCGAGGAGCACGAGGAGAAGCTGCGCCGGCTCGAAGCCATCGGCATGACGCAGTTCGCCGGCTACCTCGCGCACGACAACAAGGAAGAGACGCTGCGCCAGTACGGCGAGAAGGTGATCCCTGCCTTCGCCGATCAGATTCTCGCGAAGTCCTAGCCCCGGCCACGCGGCCCGAGAGGAATGTATGAGTGATATTCGTATCGGCTATAAGGCCTCGGCCGAGCAGTTCGGGCCGCGTGACCTCGTCGAGTACGCAGTACTCGCGGAGAAGCACGGCTTCGACTCGACCACGGTCTCCGATCATTTCCAGCCCTGGCGGCACACGGGCGGCCACGCGCCGTTCTCGATCGCCTGGATGTCGGCAGTGGGGGAGCGCACCGAGCGCATCATGATGGGCACCTCTGTCATGACCCCCCACTACCGCTACAACCCGGCGGTCATCGCCCAGGCCTTCGCGACCATGGGCATGCTCTTCCCGGGCCGCGTCATGCTCGGCGTCGGCACCGGCGAAGCGCTCAACGAGATCGCGACCGGCTGGGCCGGCGCGGGCGACCAGGCGAAGCCGTGGCCCGAGTTCAAGGAGCGCTTCGCCCGCCTGCGCGAGGCCGTCAGGCTCATCCGTGAGCTGTGGCGCGACGAGCAGGTCGACTTCGACGGCGAGTACTACGAGACCCGCGGCGCATCGATCTACGACCGGCCGACCCCCGAGGTGCCGATCTACATCGCGGCCGGCGGCCCTGTCGTCGCGAAGTACGCGGGGCGCGCGGGCGACGGCTTCATCTGCACCTCGGGCAAGGGCATGGAGCTCTACACCGAGAAACTGATGCCGGCGGTCGCCGCAGGGGCGAGGCTCAACGGGCGCGACCCGAACAGCGTCGACCGCATGATCGAGATCAAGCTGTCGTACGACACCGATCCCGCCGCCGCCCTCGAGAACACGCGCTTCTGGGCGCCGCTCTCGCTCAGCGCCGAGCAGAAGCACTCGATCGAGGACCCGGTCGAGATGGAGCGCGCGGCGGACGAGCTGCCGATCGAGCAGGTCGCGAAGCGGTGGATCGTCGGCTCCGACCCCGACGAGATCGTCGCCGCCGTCAAGCAGTACACCGACGCCGGGTTCAACCACCTGGTGTTCCACGGGCCCGGCCACGATCAGCGCCGGTTCCTCGAACTCTTCGAGAACGACCTCGCCGAGCCGATCCGTGCTCTGCAGCCCGGGGCGATGCCCGAGGAGCCCGCAGCGGGGGGAGACGCGGGATGACGATCACCCCCACTCAGCTGGTGTCGACGATGCCACCGGCTGGGGCGAAACCGCGCAGGCAGCGCAAACCGTTCGACTTCAAAATGGTGATCTGGGGCGCGGTCGGCCTGCTGATGCTCGTCGTGCTCTGGGAGGGCTACAAGGCCTTCGGGCCGGCCGAGGGGCTGGTCATCGGAGACACGAGAGTGCTGCCGCGCACCACCGATCTCGCGATGCCGCACATCTGGGACATGTTCAGCCGGCTCATGGAGGGGACGACGCGTTCGTCCCGCGCCGATCCGCTCTGGTACACCGTGATGATGGCGTCGCTGGTGACGCTCGGCATCTCGCTGCTCGGCTGGGCGGCCGGAGCCATCATCGGCCTGCTGCTCGCCTTCGTGATGCTGCGCTGGAAGTTCGCCGAGTGGGGCCTGCTGCCCTGGATCATCCTGTCGCAGACCGTGCCGCTCATCGCGTTCGCCCCCGTGGTCAGATCGTGGGGCGCGCAGATACAGATCGGCCCGCTCGAATGGACCGACTGGATGTCGGTCGCGCTCATCGCATCGTGGCTCGCCTTCTTCCCGATCGCGGTCGGCGCGCTCGAAGGCCTGAACTCCCCGGAGACGGCGCACGTCGAACTCATGCGCACCTACGCCGTGGGCTGGTGGCGCACGCTCTTCGTGCTGCGCTTCCCGGCGGCCGTTCCGTTCCTGCTCGCAGCGCTCCGCCTCGGAGCCGCCAACGCGGTGATCGGCACCGTCGTCGCCGAGGTCTCGACCGGTATGGGCGGCGGCGTCGGCCGACTGCTCATCCAGTACGCCGGCCAGGCAAGCAGCGACCCGGCGAAGGCCTGGGCACCGATCTTCGGAGCGATCGCTCTCGGCCTCCTCTCGGCCGGATCCGTCGCCCTGCTCGGCGCCACATTGAAGAAGTACCGACGAACGGAGGCGTGATTCCGATGACGCAGAACACACACAGTCGCCCCGACACCGATTCGACGCCCGCCGTCGAGGTCTCCGGGGTCGACAAGATCTTCAACACGGCGGCCGGCCAGGTGAACGCGCTGCAGAACATCGACCTGACCGTCGCACCCGGCGAGTTCATCTCGCTCATCGGCCCGTCGGGCTGCGGCAAGTCGACGCTCATGCGCATCATCGCCGACCTCGAGACGCCGACCCGCGGCGAACTCAAGGTCTTCGGCAAGGATGCGCAGCAGGCGCGCAAGGATCAGGACTACGGCATCGCGTTCCAACGCGCGGGCCTCCTGCCCTGGCGCACCGTCAGCGACAACATCGGCCTGCCCCTCCAACTGCACGGCATCGGCGCGGCCGAGCGCAAGCAGCGCGTGGCCGAGATGCTCGAGATGGTGGCGCTCGAGGACTTCGGAGACCACTTCCCCGATCAGCTCTCGGGCGGAATGCAGCAGCGCGTGGCGATCGCCCGCTCCCTCGTCGAGCGCCCGAAGCTGCTGCTCATGGACGAGCCGTTCGGCGCGCTCGACGAGATGACGCGCGAGCGCATGCAGACCGAGCTCCTGCGCATCTGCGCCGAGACCGGGGCCTCGGTCGTGTTCGTGACGCACTCGATCCCCGAGGCCGTGTACCTCTCGGACCGCGTCGTCGTGATGTCGCCGCGCCCCGGCCGTATCGCCGAGATCGTCCAGATGCAGCTCGCCGACACGTCCCAGCGCGGCGAAGAGCTGCGCGAGGACACCGGCTACTTCGAGATGATCACGGCCGTGCGCGAAGCCCTGCACGGGGGCACCCCCGTAGCGCGCGGAGTGGAGACACGATGAGTCCCCGCGCGCAGACCTGGGGCAAGATCCTCGCGCCGGTCATCGTCGGCGTGCTGATCCTCGCCCTCTGGCAGTTCCTCGTCGGCGTCGTCGGCGTCAGCAGCTACCTGCTGCCGACGCCGCAGGACATCCTGCAGCAGGCGGGCGAGTACTTCGACTCGATCGTCGAGGGCACGTGGATCACGGGCTCCAACTCGCTCATCGGCCTCATCATCGGCACCGTGCTCGGCGTCTGCATCGCGGCCCTTGCCGCCGCGATCCGCCCCGTCGACTACATGGTGAACCCGATCGTGGCGGGGCTCGCGGTCATTCCGATCGTCGCGCTCGCGCCGATCCTGAACAGCATGTTCGGCACGACCCAGTTCCCCCGCCAGGCGATCGCGGCCCTCGCCTCGTTCGTTCCGGTGTTCATCTCGAGCCTGCGCGGCCTGCGCCAGACGAACCCCGAGCATCGAGACCTCATGCGGGCGTATGCGTCGAGTGGCATGCAGACGTTCCGCACGATCACCCTGCCGACCGCGGTGCCGTTCATCTTCACCGGTGTGCGCATCGCCTCGTCGCTCGCGGTCATCTCGGCGCTCGTCGCCGAGTACTTCGGCGGCCCGCGCGGCGGCCTCGGCGGCATCATCTCGCAGGCGGCATCGTCGAGCCAGTACGCGAGAGCGTGGGCGTACGTCCTCGCCTCAATCGTTCTCGGTCTGTTATTTTACCTCGTTACGCTGGGCCTAGAACGGCTCGCGAACCGCGGCAGGCCGGCGAAGACCCCCTAGATTCCATCTCCGACATACATCACGCAGTGAATCTCCCAGCAGGGCAATAGAAAGGTAATGAACATGAGGCTTACAAAGACGTCGGCCACATCGAAGCTGAAGCGGTGGACGCAGATCGGCATCGCCGGTGCGGCCATCGCCGCGCTCGCCGCCTGCTCCGGCGGCGGCGGTGGCAGCGGTGACTCGGGCGGCGACGGGGGCGGAGAGCTGACCCCGGTCAGCCTGCAGCTCCAGTGGCTGCCGCAGGGCCAGTTCGCCGGATACTTCGCGGCGCAAGAGCTCGGCTACTTCGAAGAGGAGGGTCTCGACGTCGAGATCATCCCGTCGGGCGGCGACATCGTGCCGCAGGATGCGCTCGCGACCGGCCAGGTCGATTTCGCCATCGCCTGGGTGCCGAAGGTGCTGCAGACGCTCGAGTCCTCGGACGCCGAGCTGACGAACATCGCCCAGGTCTTCCAGCGCTCGGGCACCCTCCAGGTCGCCTGGGCCGACAGCGACATCAAGTCGGTCGCCGACTTCGAGGGCAAGCGCATCGGTTCGTGGGGCTTCGGCAACGAGTGGGAGATCTTCGCCGCCATGGCGCAGGAGGGCCTCGACTCGACGACGGTCGACATCATCACGCAGTCGTTCGACATGAACGCCTTCCTCGAAGGCGACATCGACGCCGCCCAGGCGATGACGTACAACGAGTACGCGCAGCTGCTCGAGGCCACGAACCCCGAGACCGGCGAGCTCTACCAGCCGGAGGACTTCCACGTGATCTCGTACGCCGACACCGGCGGCGCGATGCTGCAGGATGCGATCTGGGCCGACACGAAGCGCCTCGCCGACGAGCCCGAGTACGCCGACACCGCGGTGAAGCTGCTCAAGGCCGTCGCGAAGGGCTGGGCGGCCTCGGCCGAGGACCCCGAGCAGGCTTCGGAGTTCACGATCGATGCGGGCTCGGGCTGGGACCCGGTGCACGAGCTGTGGATGACCAACGAGAGCAACAAGCTCGTCTGGCCCGCCGATAGCGGCTTCGGCATGATCGATCAGGCCGCCTGGGATGCGACGGTCGAGAACGCGCTGATCGCGAAGAACGAGCAGGGCGTGACCCCGATCACGAAGAAACCGGCCGATACGGCCTGGACGAACGAGTACATCGAGAAAGCGCTCTCCGAGCTCGAAGCCGACGGCTTCGACACGAAGGGTACGGGCTTCGAGCCGATCACGGTGAAGTTCGGCGAGTAGTCGCTCGCAGCGAGGCCCCGCTCCGGCGACCGCCGGGGCGGGGCCTCGCCCGTGCCCGGGCAATCCGCGTTAGAGGGGGTGCAAATCTCCCGCATCCGTGTAGTCTTGAAATCGAAGCACTGAAGCCTCGAGTGCAGCACCCGCACCCGCCTCCGCAATATGCCCGGAGCCGAGGGGCGACCGAGCACTCCATCTTGAATATTCACCCCAGGCTTCGGCTGCTGTTCCGATCGGATCGACTTCTCATCTTCTCCACGCAAGACTCTCGGGGCTCCTCGACCTCGACGCTCGGCCGTGCGGAACCCGCACCGCACCGGATCACCGGTGCCATGAACTCCGCGACGGCATCGCCGGCGCGGTCATCCGGACTGCTCCCGTGGTCCACGACACTGTAAGGAAAGGCGCTATGGCAACTGGCACCGTCAAATGGTTCAACTCCGAGAAGGGCTTCGGCTTCATCTCTCCCGATGATGGGTCCCGTGATGTGTTCGCGCACTTCAGCGCGATCTCCGGTTCCGGCTACCGCAGCCTCGAAGAGAACCAGCGCGTCGAGTTCGACACCGAGGAAGGCCCCAAGGGCCCCCAGGCTGCGAACATTCGCGCACTCTAAGGCCTGCTGTACTCGAGCCGCCGCCCGGGGCTGATCTCTGATCGACCCCGGCGGCGGCTCGTTTCGTTGCACGGGTAGAATCCTCTTCCGTGCCCCACTCTTCCGCGCCTCTGCAGCGCGTGCCCGCGAGCCTGCTCGCCTTCGTCGGCATCTGCAGCGTGCAGTTCGGCAACGCGATCGTCGGGTCGCTCTTCGCGTCGGTCGGGCCGCTCGGCGCGGCTGCCTGCCGGCTCGGCTTCGCGGCCGTGATCCTGCTGGCCTTCGTGCGCCCGCGCATTCGCGGGTGGGATCGCCGCACCTGGCTCGGGGTGCTGCTGCTCGGCCTCGGCCTCGGCGGCATGAACGTCTTCATCTATCTCGCCATCCAGCAGATTCCGCTCGGCGTCGCGGTCACGATCGAACTGATGGGGCCGCTCGCGGTGGCGGCCATCGGCATCCGGCGCGTTCTCGACGCGGCCTGGGTGCTGCTCGCGGTGCTCGGCGTGGTGCTGCTCGGCCTCGACGGGGGCGACACGCTGACCGCGGCCGGTGTCGCGTTCGCCGCGACGGCCGCCGCGTTCTGGGCGATGTACATTCTGAGCTCGGCGAAGCTCGGCGCCCGCGTGCGCGGCGTCGACGGCCTCGTCATGGCCACCGTCGCGGCCGCGCTCTTCGTGGTGCCGTTCGGCGCGGCCGATGCGGTCTCGGCCGTCGCGCTCGACCCGGCGCTGCTTCTCGCGTTCCTGCTGCTCGCGGTGATGACCTCGGTGATTCCGTACGCCCTCGACTTCATCGCGCTGAAGCGGATGTCGTCGCGCGTCTTCGGAGTGCTGTCGAGCCTCGGCCCCGTCATGGCGGCGCTCGCCGGCCTCGTCGTGCTGCATCAGCGGCTGCTGCCGCTGCAGCTGCTCGCGATGCTGCTCGTCGTCGTCGCGAGTGCCGGGGTCGTGCTCGGTTCGCGGCGCCGGTAGCGGCGAGCAGGTCGTCGCCGGCCGGCGCCCTCCGGCCGCGCAGGGTTCGGAATCGGCGCGCAGAGCTTCTCCATGTCTGCAGCACAGAAGAGCGCGGAAAGCTCGCTGATCCGGGCGCAGCACCGCATCTTTCAGTGCTCTGGAGCCCGGACGGTGCTACCGTGTTCGAGAACCTGCAAGCGGTGGGATAAGGGGATATCTATGAGCGACCGTCGGATCGACAGACGCAGAAGCGTGCTCGGTACGGTCGGCGCGACCCTGATCGCGGGTCTGCTGCTGCTCGGAGGTCAGATCGCGGCGCCCCCGGCGCACGCCCTCGATCTGCCCACGTGGGAAGAGGTCGAGCAGGCGAAGGGCAATGAGGCCGCCGCCGCCGCGAAGGTGAAGGAGATCGAGAAGCTCATTGCCGACGGCGCGGTCGAGCTCGACCGCCTGCGCAACCTGCACTCGTCGACCATCCAGGAGCTGCAGGCGGCCGAGGCCGCGCTCGCGGCCGCCGCAGACAAGGCGAAGACCCTCGAGGAGCAGGCGGCGAAGAGCCGCGAGGAGGCCGACGTCGCCGCCGAGCAGGCCGCAGCGATCGTCGCGCAGATGTACCGCTCGGGCGGCATCGACCGCAGCGCCGAGCTCTTCCTCGAGACCGAGGGCGAGACGGCCGACGCGCTGCTCGACCGCCTCGCATCGATGTCGAAGGCGACCGAGCGCAACACGACGATCTCGGAGGCCGCCGAGCAGGCGAAGAACACCGCCGAGTCGCTCGGCAAGCAGGCGCAGGCCGCGGCCGAGGAGCGCGAGGTGCTGCGCCAGGACAAAGAGGCCAAGGAGCAGGCGGCAGCCGAGGCAGTGAGCACCCAGGGCGCCCTCGTGCAGGCGCAGGAGCAGCAGCAGGCCGACCTCGAGATCAAGCTCGAGGCGCTGAAGGACACGACGACGAAGACCGTCGCCGGGTACCAGGAGCGCCTGCGCATCGAGGAGGAGCAGCGCAAGGCGGCAGAGGAAGCCGCACGCAAGGCCGCGGAGGAAGCCGCACGCAAGGCCGCAGAAGACGCTGCCAATAGCGGTGGCGGTGGCGGTGGCTGGACGCCTCCGCCCCCGAGCGGCGGTGGCGGCGGTGGCGGCGGTGGCGGTGGCGTCAGCAACGGCTGGGTCATCCCGACGACCGGCTACTACGTCTCCGAGGGTTTCGGCCTCTACCCCCGCAACCACACGGGCATCGATCTCGCGACAGCGTGCTGGACGCCGATCTACGCCGCAGCCGAAGGCACCGTCGGGCTCACCTACTTCGAGTACGGCGCCGGCGGCAACATGGTGACCATCAACCACCCGAACGGCTGGCAGACCCGCTACGCGCACATGGTGCAGTGGGCGAGCGTCTCTCCGGGCCAGTATGTGTACGCCGGGCAGATCGTCGGCTACGTCGGCACGACCGGCGCGAGCACCGGCTGCCACCTCCACTTCGAGATGCGCCCGAACCAGGACAACGGCTGGTACGGCTTCGTCGACCCGGCCTGGTACATCGCCTTCTAGTCAGGCGGGTACGCCGCAGAACGACCGAGGGGCGCAGGGATCATCG
>NZ_JAMXWS010000010.1:0-78973 GCF_051043335.1 Leucobacter sp. gxy201 | reverse complement strand
CAGCTACAATCGCTCCAACAACCCGGTGTTGCATCGACCGGTTGAACCCGCCCAGTTCCGCAGCCGGAAGTTCCTGCGCGCCCTGACCCACCACCGCCTCGTCGGATCGATGGGCCGAGTCGGCGCGGCCGGAGACAACGCGGCCATGGAATCGTTCTTCGCCCTGCTGCAGAAGAACGTCCTCAACCGCCGGCGCTGGGCCACCCGCGCTCAGCTGCGCATCGCGATCGTGACCTGGATCGAACGCACCTATCACCGACGCCGCAAGCAGGCCTCGCTGGGGCGTTTGACGCCCGTCGAGTTCGAGGCCATCATGAACACGACCGTCGCACTGGCGGCGTGACTAGAACTGTCACCTAATCGTGCAGCAGTCCCCATCGCAGCCAAGACGTCTGGCAAGAAGCGTCGCGTAAGCCGGCGCAAGGACAGTAGTGGACAGCCGTTGAGACGCCCGTACGAGCTCGACCTCGATACCGGGTCACCGCCGGGCGACAGCAGCTGAGAAATCAGCTAAACCCGAAACTTCACATTGAGTTAATACGAGCCCCGAAAGGGGCTACACGTGCTCCAGCGAGAGCGTCAATACGAGCGTCTCCACATAGAAGCGGCCGTCACGCCGTCCCCCAGCACCGCCGAAAACGAAGAAGCGGGCCGGATCTCCGTAGAGATCCGACCCGCTTTCGAATTTCGTGAACTCGGGGCCTCACATTTCGTGAAACACCCTGAGTGCGCGAGGGGGGACTTGAACCCCCACGCCCTTGCGGGCACTGGCACCTGAAGCCAGCGCGTCTGCCATTCCGCCACTCGCGCGCATCGCCGCCCGGGCTTCCGCTCGGGCAACTCTGCAAGCTTAGCAGCTTGGATCGGCTCACACCAAAGCGGGCTAAACTGATGCGAACCTGTGTTCCGGCAGGCCCGGACCACACGGGCGACCTGCTAGGAATGAGTGAGAGCAAGACCGAGAGAGAGCGAAGCGGTACGTGGGCATTCTGGACAGCGTTGAGCGTGGGCTCGAACGCGCCGTGAACGGCGCCTTCGCCCGCACGTTCCGCTCCGGCGTGCAGCCCGTCGAGATCGCCTCGGCGCTCAAGCGCGAACTCGACATCGGCGCCGTCATCGTCGACCGCGACCGCGTACTCGTTCCCAACCGCTTCACCGTGCGCGTGGCCCCGAACGAGGCCGACCGCCTGCGCAGCATCGGCGATACCCTCGAGCAGGAGCTGCGCGGCGTCGTCTCGAAGCATGCGCAGCGCCAGAACTACCAGCTGCTCGGCGAGCCCGACGTCGAGATCCGCGCCGACGGTTCGCTGACCGCCGGCGTCGTCGAGATCGACGCGTCGCGCGTCGAGGGCTCGGTCGACTGGGTGGCCGTGCTCGAGGTCGACGGCGTACGCCACGAACTGAATCGCGGCACGACGACCATCGGCCGCGGCAGCGACTGCGGAGTGCGCATCACCGACAATGCCGCATCGCGCAAGCACCTCGAGATCATCTGGGACGGCTCGGCGGGCGTCGCGCGCGACCTCGGCTCGACCAACGGGTCGAAGATCAATGGGCAGAAGTTCCGCGAGGCGGCGCTCGTCGCGGGCACCGTCATCACGATCGGCCAGACCTCGCTGCGCTTCAACATGGCGCCCGGCCGCAAGAACGCGGCGCCGGCCCAGCGGCCGCAGCCCGCGCAGAGCACCCCGCAGCCGCAGCGCCCCGCGCCGCCCCAGCGCCGGCAGACCTCCGCCCCACCGCTCTCCTCGATGCCCTCGGCCGGCAAGGACGGCAACGACGCTCCCGGCATCGATCAAGATTTCTGGAGGGGACTGTGAGCGAACTCACCCTGCTCATCCTCCGCAGCGGCTTTCTGCTGCTGCTGTGGTTCTTCATCTTCGCGATCGTCTACGCGTTGCGGAGCGATCTCTTCGGCGCCCCCGTGCGCCGCATGAAGAACACCGACGCCGGCCCGTCGGTGCAACAGCTGCAGCCGGCCGCCCCCGTCCCGGCCGCCGCCCCCGCAGCCGACAACAGTCTCCCCTCTGCGGGCACCGGTGAAGCCGCGCGCCACCTCTACATCACCTCGGGCGTCGCGACCGGCACCACGATCGACCTCGATGAAGACCTCGTCACCATCGGCCGCAGCGGCGACTCCACACTCGTCATCGTCGACGAATACACCTCGACCTACCACGCGCGCCTCATGAAGACGGGCCAGCAGTGGGTGCTCACCGACCTCGACTCCACCAACGGCACGCGCTTGAACGGCCAGCGCATCTCGAAGCCGGAGACGGTGCCTCTGTTCACCCCGGTCACGATCGGCACGACCACGTTCGAGCTGAGGCCCTGAGCGTGAGCGTCGGCTACGAAAGCGCCATCGGCTCCCATGTCGGAATGGTGCGATCCAACAATCAGGATTCCGGTTTCGCCGGAGACCACCTGTTCCTCGTCGCCGACGGCATGGGCGGCCACGCGGGCGGCGACGTCGCCTCCGCGATCGCCACGAAGTTCATCTCCGATATCGACGTCCCGCCGACCGAGAACGCCGCGAAGACCGCCGAGCAGCTGCGCACGAAGGTGCTCGCGGCGAACAAGCGCCTGCGCGACACCGTGCTCGACCGGCCCGAGCTCGCCGGCATGGGCACGACCTTCGTCGGCTTCATCACGGTCGGCGAGCAGCTCGCTCTCGCCCACATCGGCGACTCGCGGCTCTACCTGCTGCGCGGCAACAAGCTGCACCAGGTCACTCAGGATCACACCTTCGTGCAGCACCTCGTCGACACCGGCAAGATCACCGAGGAGGAGGCGAAGACCCACCCCCGCCGCTCGGTGCTGATGCGAGTGCTCGGCGATGTCGACGCCTCGCCGAAGGTCGACACGCACGTGCTCGACACGCGGCCCGGCGACGTCTGGCTGCTCTGCTCCGACGGCCTCTGCGGCTACGTCGAAGACCCCGACATCGAGAAGATCCTGCGCCGCCGCCACTCGCTGCAGGGCGCAGTCGACGACCTCATCGACAAGAGCCTCGCGCACGGCGCGCCCGACAACGTGACCGTCGTGCTCGTCGAGACGGTCGCCCAGCCAGCGACCGACCCCTTCGAGACGAAAGAGCTGCGGCCCTCGAACCAGCGCTTCGCCGGTTCGGCCGCGAACGCCCCCGACTCCCGCGACGGCGAGGTCACGACGGCGCGCACCCGCCTCATGGGCCGGCGTCGGCCGGTGCGCAAGCCGCCGCAGGTCGAAGAGAGCCACTTCGAGCCGCGCGTCGACGAGTACCTCGCCGAGCTCATGGCCGAGACGCGGCGCCGCAATCGCAACCGCCGCCTGCTGTGGGCGCTCGGCGTGCTCGCGGTGCTCCTCGCCGTCGGCGGCGCGCTGCTCTTCGGCTACCAGTGGACGCAGACCCGCTACTTCGTCGGCACCGACGGCGACACCGTCATCATCTACCGGGGCGTGCAGCAAGACATCGGTTCGTTCAGCCTGCACTCCGTCGCGGAGGACACCGACATCCCGCTCGAGCAGCTCGACGGTCTCGAGCAGCGCCAGGTCGAGCGCACGTTGAGCGCGGCCTCGCTCGCCGAGGCCCGCGACATCGTGCTGCGGCTGGGGGTGCACGATGAGTGACGCCGGCGCCGCGGCAGCACCGCGCACCTTCGAGAAGACCCGCACGAGCGAGACCGTGCTGCAGCGCATCACGGCGATCCGCGCCCCGCGCAAACTGCTGGCTCTCGAATCGTCGATGCTGCTGTTCGCGCTCGCGATCGGCGTCGCGGCCGTCGTCATCATCGACCTCACCCTCGTCGGGCGCACGACCGCGACGCTCTTGCCGATCGGCATCCTCTACATCGTCGCCGTCTTCGCCCTGCACTTCACGGTGCGCAAGGTCGCGCCCGACGCCGACCCGCTGATCATGCCCCTCGCGGTGCTGCTGAACTGCATCGGCGTCGCCATGATCTATCGCATCTCGTTCGACGACTCCGATGCCGACCCGGTGCGCCAGCTGCTGTGGTCGACCATCGCGGTGATCGCAGCGATCGCGGTGCTGCTCGTCATCCGCAACCACCTGATCCTGTTCCGCTACACCTACCTCTCGGGCCTCGCGGCGGTCGTGCTGCTGCTGCTGCCCATGCTCCCCGGCATCGGCAAGACGATCGGCGGCGCCCGCGTTTGGATCCACATCGGCGACTTCTCCTTCCAGCCCGGCGAGATCGCGAAGATCTTCCTCGCGATCTTCTTCGCGGGCTATCTCGTGCGTAACCGCGACTCGCTCGCCATGGTGGGCAAGAAGTTCCTGGGCATCCGCTTCCCGCGCGCCAGGGATCTCGGGCCGCTCCTCGTCTTCTGGCTCGCCGCGATGTCGGTGCTGGTCTTCCAGCGCGACCTCGGCACCTCGCTGCTCTACTTCGGCCTGTTCCTGACGATGCTCTACCTCGCCACCGCCCGCATCGGGTGGATCATCATCGGCGGCGGGCTCTTCATCGCCGGCGGGCTCATCGCGAGCCAGACCCTCGACTACGTGAATCGGCGCTTCGTGAACTGGCTCGACCCGTTCTCCGACCCCTACGGCGCAAGCCACCAGATGATCCAGGGCCTCTTCGGCATGGCCAACGGCGGCATGACCGGCACCGGCCTCGGGCAGGGCTACCCGGCAGATACGCCGCTGTCGTTCAGCGACTACATCATCCCGAGCCTCGGCGAGGAGCTCGGTCTGATCGGGCTGTTCATCATCCTCGCCGCCTACCTGCTGCTCGTCGGCCGCGGCCTGCGCATCGGCTTCGCCGGCCAGGACGACTTCGGCAAGCTGCTCGCCGCGGGCCTCGCCTTCACGATCGCCCTGCAAGTGTTCGTCGTCGTCGGCGGCGTCACCCGCGTCATCCCCCTCACGGGCCTCACCGCACCGTTCCTCGCGGCCGGCGGCTCCTCGCTCGTATCGAACTGGATCATCATCGCGCTGCTGCTCCTGCTGTCGAACTCCGTCCGCAATCGGCCGAAACTGGTGATCCGGGCATGAACAAACCCTTGAGGCTGCTCACCCGCCTGGTGTTCGTGATGTTCCTGGCGCTGTTCTTCGCGGTCACGATGATCCAGTTCGTCAACGCTGACGAACTGCGCGCGAACGAGCTCAACGGACGCACCGTCAAGAACGGCTACAAGGTCGAGCGCGGCTCCATTCTCATCGACGGCGACCCGATCGCGTTCTCGACCCCCACGGGCGATTCCTACCGCTACGTGCGCCAGTACACGAACGGGCCCCTGTACGCCCCGGTCACCGGCTACTACTCGAACACGCAGGGCCGCACCGGCCTCGAAGCGGCGATGAACAAGGAGCTGACGGGTTCGGGCGACGCGCAGTTCTTCACCCGCATCATGAACACCCTGAACGGCGCCAAGCCGCAGGGCAGCTCGATCGAGACCACTATCGACCCGGCCGCGCAGGAGGCCGCGACGGCGGCGCTCGTCGAGGGCGGCTTCTCGGGCGCGGTCGTCGCGATCGAACCGAAGACCGGCCGCATCCTCGCGCTCGCCTCGACCCCCTCGTTCGACCCGAACCTGCTGTCGTCGAACAGCGATGCCGACATCATCACGAACTACCGGCAGCTCGAGGACGACCCGGGGAAGCCGCTCGACAACCGCACCATCGCGGGCGATCTCTACCACCCGGGCTCGGTCTACAAGCTCGTCTCGGCGGCTGCCGCGATCGAGAGCGGCGCGGCGACGCCCGACACCGCCTACCCGAACCCCGCCCAGCTCACCCTGCCGCAGTCGACCGCGGTCATGCAGAACTCGACCCGCAGCACCTGCGGCTCGGGCGCCGAGGCGACGCTGCAGCAGGCGATCGTCTACTCCTGCAACATCCCGATCGCCGAGATGGCGATGGGCATGGATCGCGACGCCGTGCCGAAGATGGCGACGGCCTTCGGCTTCGACCAGGATCTCACGATCCCTGTCGATGTCACCCCGAGCGTGGCCCCGCTGCCCTCGGACCAGGCGCAGGTGGCACTGTCCTCGATCGGCCAGCTCGACGTGCGTTCGACCCCGCTGCAGATCGCGATGGTCTCGGCGGGCATCGCCAACGGCGGTACCGTCATGACGCCGCGGCTCGTCGACCAGGTCATCACGCCCGATCTGCGGGTCGAGACGGAGTTCGCGGACGAGGAGTTCTCGAAGCCGATCTCGAAGAAGACGGCCGACACGCTCGCGGGCATGATGGAGGCCGGCGTGAGCCAGGCCGACGGCTACGCGCACATCGCCGCGATCGACGGCGTGCGCGTCGCGGGCAAGACCGGCACGGCCGAGAACGGCACGGATGCCGACGGGAATGACCTACCGTATACCCTGTGGTTCACGGGGTTCGCGCCGGTCGATGACCCGAAGGTCGCGATCGCAGTGGTCATCGAAGACGGCGGCGGCGCGGCATATGGATTTGAGGGCGGGTCGTACGACCTGCCCACGGCAGTCGGAAAACGAGTAATGGAAGCGGTGTTGAGCGAATGAGGCCAGCGGCAGGGATCACATTCGGCGGACGCTACGAGCTCAGCTCGAGGATCGCCGTCGGCGGTATGGGCGAGGTGTGGAAGGCGAGCGACAGCATCATCGGTCGCACCGTCGCCATCAAGATCCTCAAGGACGAGTACATGGGCGATCCGGGGTTCCTGGAGCGGTTCCGCGCCGAGGCGCGCCATGCCGCGCTCGTGAACCATGAAGGCATCGCCAACGTCTTCGACTACGGCGAAGAGCAGGGTTCCGCGTACATCGTCATGGAGCTCGTTCCGGGCGAGCCGCTGTCGGCCATCATCGAGCGCGAGGGCCGTCTGCCGTCGAACCGCGTGCTCGGCATCGTCGCGCAGACCGCGACATCGCTGCAGGCCGCGCACGACGCCGGCCTCGTGCACCGCGACGTGAAGCCGGGCAACCTACTCATCACGCCCGAGGGCCGAGTCAAGATCACCGACTTCGGCATCGCCCGCATCGCCGACCAGGTACCGCTCACCGCAACCGGCCAGGTGATGGGCACCGTGCAGTACCTCGCGCCCGAGCAGGCGAGCGGCCACACCGCGACCGCCGCGACCGACATCTACTCGCTCGGCATCGTCGCCTACGAGTGCCTGGCCGGCAAGCGCCCCTTCACGGGCGAGTCGCAGGTGGCCATCGCAATGGCGCAGATCAACGACACCCCGCCCGAGCTGCCCGCCGACGTGCCGGAACCGGTGCGCAACCTGGTGATGGCGTGCCTTGCGAAGGATGCGGCGGGACGCCCGGAGACTGCGGCCAAGCTCGCGCAGGCCGCTGCGGCGCTGCACCGCGGCGATGTGCAGCTCGCCGCGAGCTACGTGCCGCAGGTGCTCGGCGATTCCGCGCCCGCCACCACCGTCATGCCGCAGACGACGGCGGGCGATGCGCAGACCACCGTCATGCCGCAGACCACCGCGCTGCCCGGCGCCCAGGCCTCGCAGGGCGCGGCGACCGCAGCGTTCGTCGACGGCGAGGAGCCCGTCGAGGAGCCGGGGAAGAAGAAGCGCAGCCCCTGGACCTGGCCGCTGATCACGCTCGCCGTGCTGCTGCTGATCATCGGCGGCAGCACCGCCTTCGCGATGCTGAACTCGGGGGGCGACGAGAAGCCGAAGACCACCACGTCGAAGACCACCACGACGTCGAAGAAGCCGACGTCGACCGCGCCCACGACCGGTGTCGTCGACGAGGCCCAGCTGCTCGGCATGGAGATCAACGAGGCCATCGGCTTCTTGCAGGGCGAGGGTTTCACCGATGTGCGCGCCGTCGAAGGCGATCCGGTCGATGCGGCGCACGCGAACGTCGTCACCTCGGTCAATCCGACGGGCACCAAGGTCAAGTTCAACCAGACGATCACGCTCACCTACAGCGTGCCGTTCGGCGATATCGCGCAGCCCGCGGCGCCGTCGGCGAGCCCCGCGAACGCGAAGGTCGACGAGAACGTCACGCTGCAGGGCATCTCGGGCAGCTGCCCGGCCGGCCTCGGCTCGCCGACGAACTTCGTGCTCGATGCGGGCGGCGGCACCATCGTCAGCGCGATCTCCGGCGGCACCGCGACCGTGAAGTTCGGCGCGGCGGGCACGTACAACGTGAGCTACACGTTCGACTGCACCAATGGCCAGTTCACGGCGACCTCGCCGGCATCGGCCCCGACCGCGATCACGGTCGAGGCCCAGTCGAACCCGAACGGCGGCAGCTCGAGCGGCAGCGACGGCACTGCCGGCTCGGGTGCCGGCGACGACCAGTAACTCGCAGGCCACGCTGGCAATGCGCCAGGGTTCGACCCTTTAGACTTGAAACGACCTATGAGCACGGAAGAGGTGGACATGCCCGAAACGCCTGCAGGCGACGGACAGCGCATCCTTGCCGGACGCTACGCCATCGGCGAGTTCGTGGGACAGGGCGGTATGGCCACTGTCTACCGCGGCACCGACACGAAGCTCGGTCGCCAGGTCGCCATCAAAGTCATGAAGGCCGACCTCGCAGGCGACGAGGATTTCCGTTCCCGGTTCCGCCAGGAGGCCCAATCGGCCTCGCGCATGGCGCACCCGACGGTCGTGCGCGTGTTCGACGCGGGCGACGACCTCATCCAGACCGCCGACGGCCCGAAGCGACTGCCGTTCATCGTGATGGAGTACGTCGACGGCACCAACCTGCGGCAGCTCCTCGCCGAGGGCAAGCTCTCGATCACCGAGGCCTGCCGCGTCGTGAGCTCCGTGCTCACCGCGCTCGAGTATTCGCACCGCGCCGGCATCGTGCACCGCGATATCAAGCCCGCCAACATCATGATCACGAAGAGCGGTCAGGTGAAGGTGATGGATTTCGGCATCGCGCGTGCCGTCTCCGAGACCTCGTCGACGCTGCAGCAGACCACCGCCATCCTCGGCACCGCCGCCTACTTCTCGCCCGAGCAGGCGAAGGGCGAGTCGATCGACGCGCGCACCGACCTGTATTCGACCGCCGTGCTGCTCTTCGAGCTGCTGAGCGGCGATGTGCCCTTCCGCGGTGACACCGCGGTCGCGGTCGCCTACCAGCACGTGAGCGAGCGCCCGGTGCCCCCGAGCGAACGCAACCCCGAAGTGACTCCCGAGCTCGACCGCGTCGTGCTCTACGGCCTGGCGAAGGATCGCTCCAAGCGGTTCCAGTCGGCCTCGGAGTTCGCCGACGCGCTGCGGATGGCGGCGGACGGCGAAATGCCGAACCTGCAGCTGCAGCCGCAGTCGACGGGCGTGCTCTTCTCGGGCGGCGAGGAAGTATCGGAATCGGACCTCGCGCTGCGCCAGCTCTCGGAGGCCGGCGGAGCCGCGCGCACGCAGAGCCGCCCCCCGGTCATGTGGACGTGGGCCGCTATCCTCACCGTCGGCGCGGTCATCGTCGCCGTCGTGTTCTGGCTCGTGACGCTCGCCCCGCAGGAGTTCCAGCCGAACTCCTCGCGCGAAGTGCCCGAGCTCGTGAACATCAACCGCAGCGACGCCCTCGACGCGCTCAGGCAGCTCGAGCTCGTGCCGCTGCCGATCGAGCAGACGAACGAGAAGGTGCCGGGCGGCAAAGTCATCTCGACCGACCCGGTGGCGGGCACCGTGCTCAGCCCGGGCGACAAGATCACCGTCTACGTCTCGACTGGCCCCGAGTCGGCCGAGGTGCCAGCGTTCTCGCGCATGACCCTCGAGGAGTACACGACCGCCGTCGAGGAGCTCGGTCTCACCGTCGGCCAGATCACGCAGCAGGACGATCCGGTCGCCACCGAGAGCAAGGTGCTCGGCGTCAGCCCCGAGCCCGGTACGCGGCTCGAATCGGGCGCTTCCATCGAGGTCACCGTATCGAGCGGCATGGTCGAGATTCCGAGCGTCGTCGGCCAGCCCCTCGAGGTCGCCACGGGCATGGTCGAGGGCCGGGGGCTCGACGTGAACCTGGTTCCGTCGAAGGACTGCGTGCAGCAGGCCGGGTTCCCGATCAACTCGCAGTCGCTCGTGGGCCGCCAGCCGCAGGGCTCGAAGGTCGACTTCATCTACTGCACGGCATAGCCCGCAGTCGCGGGGCTCGCTGATCCCTGGCAGGGATCGCCCCGCTCGTGCCGGGGCGGCCTGCTACCGCTGAATGAGCGGCGACATGCTCTTCGCGACCATCGCCGCGTTCGGCAGCCCCGCGACCCGCAGCCAGTTGCCGAACTGCTGGTAGCCGCCCTCGGTGAGCACCGACTCGGGGTGGTACTGCACGCCGTAGATCGGCAGTTCGCGATGGCGCAGCGCCATGACGATGCCGTGCTCGGTCTCTGCCGTGACGACGAGCGACTCGGGCACCGTGCCGCGCACGACCGCGAGCGAGTGATAGCGGGTGGCGTTGAACTCGGCGGCGACGTCGTCGAAGAAGGCGTCTCCGGTGTGGTGCACGCGCGAGATCTTGCCGTGCATCAGCTCGTCGGCATGGGTGACGGTAGCGCCGAGCGCCTCGGCGATCGCCTGATGCCCGAGGCAGACGCCGAGCAGCGGAATGCCGGTGCGCAGGGCGATGCCGACCATGGCGACCGAGACGCCGGCATCGGTCGGGGTGCCGGGACCCGGCGAGATGAGCACGCCGTCGTAGTCGGCGACGAGCTGCTCGAGCTCGCCCGCCGTGACGTCGTCATTGCGGATGACCCGCGTCGAGGCGCCCAGCTGCTGCAGGTAGCCGCCGATCGTGTAGACGAAGCTGTCGTAGTTGTCGATGACCAGAATCCGTGTCATGAGTCCACCGTCACTTCCTGCTGAGGCATCTGGAGCGCGACCCACGGGTATACGTAGGCGATGAGCGCGTAGACGAGGGCGGCCGCGACGATGAGCAGCACGATGACGCGCAGCCATGCGGGGCCGGGGAAGAACCGCCAGAGTATCGCGAACACTATTCCTGATCCCCCCTCAGGGCCTGATGGCCTTCCATCGTCGGGTTGAGCTCGAGCAGTTCGGCCGGAGGGCCGGCATCGCGGGGCTGGAAGCCCTCCAGGACCGAGTAGGCGATGGCGCGCTCGTCGCTGCCGGCGAGCTTCGGGTGGCAGGTGGTGAGCGTCAGGATCTGGTCGACGCCGGGCTGCCCCTCGAGGCGCGGGAACGGGTTCAGCACGTCGGTCTCCTCGGGCAGCACATACTCGATCGACCGGAAGCGGTAGGTGTACCAGCCGTCGGCGGTCTCGACGAACATGGGGTCGCCGACCCGCAGGTTCATGATCTCGCGGAACGAGTTGATCAGCGGACCCGAGCGGTGCCCGGCGAGCGCGAAGTTGCCGGGCTGGCCGGGCATCTGCGTGGTCTCGTAGTGTCCGATGCCCTTGTCGTCGAGGTTCAGCACCGTCCACCAGTCGGTCGTCTCGGCGACCGCATTCGCGTAGGTCGTGCCGAATGCGGGCACGCGCAGCACGGCGAAGCTCTCGGCCGGCGCGGGCACCGCGGTCACGGGCACGACCCCGTCGTAGGGTGCGGGTGCCGGTGCGGCGTCCCACCCCGCCGAGAGCTCGTCGGAGAGCCGGGTCTGCTTCGCCGTCACCTCGAGGCCCGTGTGCCACGGCTGCCAGACGATGTATCCGAAGACGCCGAGACCTGCGACGAGCAGCAGTTCGCCGATGACGGTGAGCGGGCTCAGACGGGCCCGGCGTCGACGTTCGGCAAGCATGCACTCATTGTAGAAGGTCGACCGCGGGCGAAACCGTGAAGCCGCTCCCGGCCGGTTGGCGCCCCATCAGCAAGGATCGGGGAGAACCGGATAGAATCGGGGGCATGGCAGCAACCGGTAAGAATCTGAGCAAGCGCAAGTCGTCCGAGGTCTCGAAGGATCGCGAAGCACTGGCGGCTGCTCGCAAGGATGCGCCGAACCCCGTATGGTTCAAGCCGGTCATGTTCGGCTTCATGCTGCTCGGCCTCGTCTGGATCGTGCTCTACTACATCACGAGCACCACGATGCAGCTGCCGGTGCCGCCGCTCGGTCAGGCGAACCTCTTCGTCGGCTTCGGCCTCGTGCTCGTCGGCTTCCTGATGACCCCGTGGTGGAAGTAGCGCCGCCCCTCAACAGGGTGAGCAATGGCCCGTCGCGCTTCCGCGACGGGCCATTGCTCTGTCCGCCCGGTCACGAACTACACGTGTGTAATTCTCCCCAGACTGTGCACAAGCCTGTGGATAACACTCGAGGGCCCGGCATGATGCCGGGCCCTCGAGTGTCTGGGCGGTCGCTCGAACGGGGACGCGTCAGGCGAACACCGGCGGCAGCGCGACGAAGTAGGCGAAGCCCAGCGCGACGAGCACCGCGCCGAGGCCGGCGAGCGCGCAGATGCGCAGGGTCTTCCGGCGCGGGCCGCGCAGGGCGAACATCAACCACGTCGTGAGGGCACCGACGATCATGCCGCCGAGGTGCGCCTGCCACGAGATCGTCGTCCCCGGCAACAGCCCGATACCGAAGTTGATCGCGAGCAGCACGATCAGCGATGTGATGTTGACATTGGCCTTGCGGAAGACCACCACCGTCGCGGCGAGCACGCCGAAGATGGCGCCCGAGGCGCCCACCGTGCGGGTCGCGAGCGTCGTCGGGTCCGCGTACACCCAGAACATCACGAAGAGCGAACCGCCGAGCCCCGCGAACAGGTACATCACGAGGTACTGCGCCCGTCCGAGCAGGTGCTCGAGATTGCGGCCGAACAGCCACAGCGCGTACATGTTGAAGAGGATGTGCAGCATGAACGTCGGGTCGTGCGTGAACATCGACGTGAGCATGCGCCACGGTTCGAACCCGAAGCCCTCGGGCAGGAAGACGCCCGGCATCGAGTAGAGCGGCGAGTACCAGAGCGCGCGGGTGATGCCGTCGCCGAAGAACCAGTGGCCGAGCAGCTGCAGCACGTACACGGCCGCGTTCACCGCGATGATCGTATACGTCACCGGATACTCGGCGGCGGCGAATCGGCGCCCCGTCACCCGGGCAGTGCGCGCAGCGCGGCTCGCCGTGCCCGGCTGCGTCTGCTTCACGCAGTCCGGGCACAGCACGCCGACGGCCGAGACCTGCTGGCAGTCCGGGCAGACGGTGCGTCCGCATCGCTGGCACAGCGTGAAGCTGTGCACGCGCGGGTGCCGGTAGCAGACGTCATCCGCACCGTATTCGACGCGTTCGCCGTATGCGGGTCCGTTCGCCACCGACGTGATCCCTAGGCCGCGGCGACGTCGACGCCGGTGATGACGACGTCCTCGACCGGGCGATCCATCGCGCCCACGGCCACGGCCGCGATCGCGTCGACGACCTGCTTCGAAGCGTCATCGGCGACCTCGCCGAAGATCGTGTGGTTGCCGTTGAGCCATGCCGGGGCGATGGTCGTGATGAAGAACTGCGAGCCGTTCGTACCGGCCAGGCGGCCGGTGAGGTCGGGGCGCTTGCCGGCGTTCGCCATGGCGAGCTGGTAGGGCTTGTCGAACACGAGCTCGGGGTGGATCTCGTCGTCGAAGGTGTAGCCGGGGCCGCCGGTGCCGGTGCCGGTGGGGTCGCCGCCCTGGATCATGAAGTCCTTGATGATGCGGTGGAAGATGACGTCGTTGTAGAAGTCCTTCTCGGCGAGGTCGACGAAGTTCTTCACCGTCTTCGGCGCGTGGTCGCCGAAGAGGTTGACGACGATGTCGCCGTGGTTCGTGTGGATGGTTGCAACAGAGGTGTGAATTGCCATGGAACCAGTGTATGCGGCGGGCACTTGCCGACGCAGACCCGTTATTCAGGGTTCGTTCGGTGTAGCGTGGAGAGGAACAGTGACATGTATCACCGTGCATAGGAGGACACCCATGAACCTGTCGCGCAAACGCCGCCGCGAACTCCGCCGCCTGCGCGGGGAGGCGCAGGAGCTGCTCGACCACCAGCGCCTCGTGCTCGGGCACGCCGGCGAAGTGCTGAACGAAGCCGGCCGTCAGGCGAAGAAGCTCAGCGACGAGCACCTCGCACCCCGCGTCGACGAGACCCTCGAGGCGGTGCGCCCGACCATCGACCGCGGCGTCGCATCGGCCCGTCGCACCGCCGACACCGTGCGTCGCGTGACGACGCCGTTCGTGGCCGCGGCTCTCGCCCGCACGATCCGCACCCTCGACGAGCTCGAGAGCCCGGCCGCCGCCTCGCAGGTGCGCGGCTTCGGCGAACGCTCGGGCTACCTGAAGCCCGAGAAGAAGCGCCGCGCGGGCGGTCTCATCGCCCTCGGCCTGGGCCTCACCGCCGCGGTCGGCGTCGGCTACGCCATCTGGCAGGCGTTCCGCACCGACGACGAGCTCTGGATCGCTCCCGAGAGCGAATAGCCGACCCGTTACGGGGTCGACGAACGAGCCGGAGAAGCAGCGCGCAGCTACTTCTTCGGCTTGTTCGTTCTCTGGGGCGTCTTGCCGGGTTGCGACTTCGAGCCGGCGGGCTTGCCGCCCTGCCGGTTCTGCGGGCGCCGCCCGATCCCTGCCATGCGCATGCCGGTCTGCACGAGCGACAGGGTGCGCAGCCCGCGCACCTCGCGCAGCGGCACCCAGCGGGCCTCATCCGATGAGCCGCCGACCTCGTTGCGCAGCGGGCCGTCCTTCACCGTCGCGCGGTAGACGATCCTGATCGTGTGCAGTTCGGGGTCGGTGCCCTCCGGCACGTCTTCGCGCACCATGACCCGCGAGTCGACGCCGAGCAGCTTGCCGATCTTCGCTTCGAGACCCGTCTCCTCCATCACTTCGCGCACGACCGCTGCGCGGGGGTCCTCCCCGCTTTCGAGGCCGCCGCCCGGCAGCGTCCAACCGTGCAGGTGGCCGCGGCGCCAGTGGGTGAGCAGAATCTTGCCGCGGCGTTCCACCACTGCGTAGGCCGCGACTCGAAGATCCATGGTACGAGCCTAGCGCGTGTGCACCGCCGCCCAGCCGGTCAGCCACCGGTCGAGGCGCCGATACGCCTCGGCCCGCGCGTCGGGCGCCGAGAGGAAGACGTCGTGCAGCGCGCCGTCGATCCGTTCGACCGCGAGCGACGGCCCGAGCCGCAGCGCCGCCCGCGCGACTTCCGCGACATCGAGCACGGTGTCCGCGCGCGTCAGTTCGTCGCTCCAGCGCAACGGTATCGCGGAGCGTTCGGAGAGCAGGGTCAGAATCGGCGCGTCGATGCCGAGGCCCTCGTCGACACGCGCCTGACCGGCGAGGATGGCGCGCATCCATCCGCTGAACACGGGGTGCGCCCGCTCGGGCCGCCATGCGCCGTTGAGGCCGGCGAGGTCATCGTGCGGGCCGACCTCGCGCTGCGCGCGGGAGTAGAAGCCGTAGTCGAGCTGCGGGCCGGCTTCCCGCGGGTTCAGCCGCGCACTGAGGTTGATGATGGGCACGAGCAGCTGGCGCGCCGCCCCGGTGAGCTGCAGCGCCAGCCAGGGGCTGTTGAGCAGCAGGGCAGAGGCGCGGCCGGGGTGCGCGGCCGCCCACAGGCTCAGCACGAGACCCCCGGTCGAGTGCCCGAACAGTACGAGCCGGCGGGGCTGCGCCGTCGCGGCCCCGCCTCCATCGCCCTCGTCCATCACGGCGAGCGCGAGTTCGATCTCCGCCCCGTACTCGTCGAGATCGTCGATGTAGCCCGCCGTCTGGCCCTCGCGCAGACTGCGCCCGTACTTGCGCAGGTCGAGAGCGTAAAACCGGGCGCCGCGATCGGTCCAGAACCGCGCGAGGTCGCGCTGGAAGAAGTAGTCGGACCAGCCGTGCACGTACAGCACGTCCACGTCTTCGAACGCGCGGTGGCGGCGCAGCACCCGGTCGGAGAACGAGCGCGGTGCGGGGAGCGAGCGCACGAGCGTCGCGACGAGGGGTCCCTCCGCGTCCTCGCCCAGGTCGAGGTCGGCGCACTCGAAGCCGTCGCCGAGGATATCTGCACGCCAGACGGTCATGCCTCCCAGTGTATGAGGCACGGTGGCCGGGCGGGGTGCTCCCGCCCGGCGCGCACTACCGCGCCCGCAGCACGACTTCGCCGAGGTCGGCGTTCACACGCACGAGGCTCTGGGCGTCGTCGCCCGTGGTGAGCCCGTTGTCGACCGAACCGATCTTGCCGGTCGTCTCCACCCGGTACGTGCCGTCGGGGAGCGTCACGGTCGCACTGCCGAGTCGCAGATCCACCTCGACGCCCTTCGGGGGCTCGCCGGTGAGGTTCACCTCGGCCTCGCCGGTGGTGAGGTCGATCGAGGCCGTCGTGACGTCTGCGAGGTCGACGGTCGCCTTGCCCGTGCCGAAGTCGAGGGCGAGCTTCGATGCGCTGCCCGCGAGCGCGATCTCACCGGCGTCGGCTTCGACTTCGAGCGCGCGGAAGTCGCCGTCGAGGCGCAGCATGCCGCGGTCGAACGAGATATCGGCAGCGAGTGCGCCGGCGGCGGCGCTCGGCAGCGTGAGCGTCGCGGTCGTGCCGCAGTCGAGCAGGCAGGCGTTCTCGGGCGAGGCATCGCCTTCGGGGCCGGTGACGACGAGGGAGTCGCCCTCGCGCACGAGCGACCAGTCGGTGGCGTACTGCCCGCTGACCTCGAGCACGGCGTCGGTCGGGGCCCCGCCGCCCGAACCATCGGCGCCGGGTGCGGCGAACGCGATGGTGAGGCTCGCCAGCGAGGCGTCGACCTCGAGGTCGGTCGCCCCGGTCGCATCCTCCCGGAACGAGTTCGCGGCCGCGCCGGCGTCGCCGATGCCCGCCGTGCCGCTGCCCGAGCCGATGATGCCGGGGAGCACGTCGATGCCCCAGGCGACCTGGCGCTCGGCGACGGCGGCGGCCGCGGCCGAGGCGCCGGCGGTCAGCAGCGCGAGGCCGCCGACGATCGAGGTCGCGATGAGAATGGCCCGCGTCGCGGTGCTGCCCGATGCGGGCTGCGGGGCGGGTCTCGGAGTCGGAGTCGTCTGCGGAGTGGTCATGGTCGTGCTCCCGTCTGGGGTCCGTTCTGGGCGGGCTGCTGCCCGGGGCGGTCGTTCGGCGCGATGGAGCCGGTGCTCTCGATGTGCGCGATCGCGGCGAGCACGCGGCGGTTGCCGCTGCCATCGGGCTCGAGGCCGAGCTTCTGGAAGATGGCGGTGATGTGCTTCTCGACGCTCGCTTCGGAGAGGAAGAGGAGCCCGGCGATCGCCTGGTTCGATCGGCCTTCGGCGAGCGCGGCGAGCACCGTGCGCTCGCGATCGGTGAGGTCGCGCAGGCGGTCATCGCGGCCGCGGCGGGCGAGCAGCTGGGCGACGACCTCCGAGTCGAGCACGGTCGCGCCGTCCGCGATGCGGCTCACGGATTCCATGAACTCTCCCACGTCGGCGACGCGATCCTTCAGCAGATAGCCGAAGGCGCCGCCCTGGGCCGTGATGAGTTCGCTCGCGTAGCGCTCCTCGACGTACTGCGAGAGCACGAGCACCGCGAGGCCCGGGCGGGTGCGGCGCAGTTCGAGCGCGGCGCGGATGCCCTCGTCGGTGTAGCTCGGCGGCAGGCGCACATCGAGGATGCAGAGCTCGGGGTCGGTCGCGGAGACGCGCTGCATGAGCTCGCTCGCGTCGGGGAGGGTGGCGACGACCTCGTGGCCGCCGTGCTCGAGCAGGCGCACGAGCCCCTCGCGCAGCAGTACGGAGTCCTCGCAGATCAGGATGCGCATGGCACGCTCACCTCCAGCGCGGTCGGGCCGCCCTGCGGGCTGTCGAGACGGGTGGTGCCGCCGGCTGCGAGCACGCGGTTCATGACGCCGTCGATGCCGCCGCCCGGCACCGCGTGGGCGCCGCCGATGCCGTTGTCCTCGATACGGGCCCAGAGTACGCCTTCGTCGCGGGTGCGCACGACGACGCGGCACTCGCTGGCACGGGAATGCTTCGCGGCGTTCGTGAGCGACTCGGCGATGCTGAAGTAGACGGCGGCCTCGGCGTCGCGGCTGCAGCGGGACTGCAGGCGCACGTCGAGCAGGACGGGGATGTGCGAGCGGGCGGCGAGCGCCGACAGCGCCGCATCGAGGCCGCGGTCGTCGAGCACGGAGGCGTAGATGCCCCGTGCGAGCTGCCGCAGCTCGGTGATGGCGGCCTTCGTCGACGTGTGCGCCTCGGCCACGAGGGCCTTCGCCGCCTCGGGGTCGGTGTCGATCTTCTGCTGGGCGAGGCCCAGGGTCATGCCGACCGAGACGAGCCTCGGCTGCACGCCGTCGTGGAGGTCGCGTTCGATGCGGGTGCGTTCGAGGTCGGCGGCGCGCACGGCGCCCTCGCGCTGCTCGCTCGTGGTGCGCACCTGCGCGGCGAGCTCCTCCTCCTTCGCCCCCGAGCCGATGATGGCGAGGGAGACGATGCGGTGCAGCAGGGCGAGGCCCACGATGCCGGCGGCGGAGAAGAGACCGCCGACGATGCCGGGCTGCCACCACACGTCGAACTCGGTGAAGAGGGCGAACAGCGAGTGCACAAACCACTGCGCGAGCCCGAGCACGGCGGCGCCGAAGGCGCTCGCCACAACGAAGTTCGCGATCGCGCGCCACATGCCGCCGTCGATCGACTGCCGGCAGATCGCGCCGAGCCAGCCCTTGAAACCCGGGGCGCGCAGCTGCTGCAGGCGCAGCGCCGGAACGCGCAACTCGTAGAGGCCGGCGATACGGCGGTTCTCGAACCAGGCGATGCCGAAGAGCGCGTACACGAGTGCGACGAGCACGACGAGGCCGAGGCCGAGCAGGAAGAGCATCCCGATGCCCGCGCCGAGCACGCCGAACAGCATTCCGATCGTCGCGAACCCGACGAGACCGTAGGCGGCGAGCTGGAGGATGGTGAGGAGGATGCGGAGCGGAGGGCGCGCCTCGCGCGCGTTCGGTGCCGCAGCCTTCTGCGCCGGCGCCGCACTCTGCCCGGTCGACGCCTGCGCCTCTTCGGGCGACGGTGCGACCTGCGGGTCCGATGCGGTGGTCGGAGCCTGCGCCTGCTCGGGGATCCCTGGCGGCGGTGCCGTATGCGCGACCCCGGTGGGTGCGGCCGCGCCGTCTACTGTGCTGATCATGCTTCTACGCTATGCGCTCGCCCGTAGGCGCGGCAGCGAGACAGCCCGAGAGTGCGCTTCGGGGTTTCCCTACTCCCGGGCGCACCGGTCTCGGCGACTTACGCGGCCCGACTGCTCAGGGGTCGGCCGGGCGGGCACTCCGCCGAGCGGATCCGCTCGAGCAGCATCTCGGCCTTCTGCTCCGCGAGCGGCATGCGCTCGGCCGGTGCCATGCGATCTCCATAGCTTCTCTACTTGTCTGAGAAGTTGTGCTACAGTTGCGACGTGCTCCCGATCGCACTCCTCCTTCTTCGTCGCCACGGCGGGGCCTAGCCTGACCGGCTCCCCGTCGTGGAGCCGAATCATGCCGGTCGCTCACCCCGAAGCGCACTGCGCTCAGAAGAAGGAGCCCCATCATGACGACCGCGTTCCCCCGCATCTCCACCCCGGCAGGCCCGATCCCTGCCGACGCCCCGATATGGAACCGCCAACGGCACTCCCAGATGCCCTCGCATCGCTATACCGATGTGTTCTCGCGAGTGGACGTGCCCCGGCCCGAACCTGCGCGGGGCTGGCCCGACCGCCGGCTCTCCGCCGCACCGCTGTGGGTGCCCGTCGATCTGCGCGACGGCAACCAGGCGCTCGCCGAACCGATGGATCCGGCGCGCAAGCACCGCTTCTTCGAATTGATGGTCACGATGGGATACAAGGAGATCGAAGTCGGCTACCCCTCGGCCTCCCAGACGGACTACGACTTCGTGCGCCTCATCGCCGAAGGCGGCATTGCACCCGACGACGTCACGATCGTCGTGTTCACCCCGGCCCGGCGCGACCTCATCGAGCGCACCGTCGATTCCATCCGGGGCATCGAGAACGAGGTCGTGATCCACATGTACACGGCCACGGCCCCCATCTGGCGCGATGCGGTGCTCGACAGGGATCGCGCATCGCTGAAGGGGCTCATCCTCGACGGCGGCCGCGACGTGCTGCGCTGGGCGGGCGATCTGCCGAACGTGCGCTTCCAGTTCTCGCCGGAGGTGTTCAATCTCACCGAACCCGACTACGCCCTCGAGATCTGCGACGCCATGACCGAGCTGTGGCAGGCCTGCCCCGAGCGCCCCGTGATTCTCAACCTGCCGGCGACCGTCGAAGTCGCCACGCCGAACGTCTACGCCGACCAGATCGAGGTCATGCATCGGAACCTCGCGCGACGCGACGGCGTGATCCTGTCGGTGCACCCGCACAACGACCGCGGTACGGGCATCGCCTGCGCCGAGCTCGCCGTGCTCGCCGGCGCGCAGCGGGTCGAGGGCTGCATCTTCGGCAATGGGGAGCGCACCGGCAACGTCGACATCGCCACCCTCGCGCTGAACCTGCACGCCCAGGGCATCGATCCGATGATCGACTTCTCCGACATCGACGAGATCCGCCGCACCGTCGAATACTGCAACCGCATCGAGGTCCACCCCCGCCACCCCTACGTCGGCGACCTGGTGCATACCGCGTTCAGCGGAACACACCAGGACGCGATCAAGAAGGGCTTCGCCGAGCACCGCGACCGGGCCGCCGCCGAAGGGCGGCACGAATCGGAGATCGCGTGGCGGTTGCCGTACCTGCCGCTCGACCCCGCCGACATCGGGCGCAGCTACGATGCCGTGATCCGAGTGAACTCACAATCCGGCAAGGGCGGCATCGCCTACCTGCTGGAAACCGAGTACGGCATCGAACTGCCCCGCCGCATACAGATCGATCTCGCCCGCCGCGTCCAGGCGCACACCGACACCACCGGCGCCGAGGTCGCCGCCGCCGAGCTGTGGAGCATTTTCGAGCACGCCTATCTGCACCCGGCGGGCGACTCCCGGGTGCGGCTCGTCGGATACGATTCCGGCGAGCACGAGGGCGCCATCCGCACCCGGATCGAGCTGAGCGTCGACGAGGTTCGGAGCACGACCGAGCACGAGGGGGTCGGCCCGGTCGAGGCGCTCACCCGGGCCCTGGCCGCGCACGGCATCGAGATGGAAGTGCTCGGCCTGCACCAGACCAGCATGGGCGCGGGTAGCAGCAGCCGGGCGCTGACCCTCATCGAGTACCGGCACCGGAATTCCACCCGGTGGAGCGCCGGACGAGCCGACTCCGTGCTCGCCGCCAGCATGAACGCCGTCATCACCGCCGCTGCCGGCGCGATGACCACCGCCTCCATCCCGGGTCCGGAGCGCTGACTCCCCCGCTGTCGGCAGCAGCCCTCAGATCCATGGACCCGTCACCGCGCTGCGCATCGCCGACGGGCGGTGACATCGGAGCCATGCGCGCGCCTCTGACCGGCCGAAGCGCACGAGAGGGACGATCGAGACCACGAGAACATCAAACGGGAGCCTCCCTCATCAGTAGATGTGGAAGGCTCCCGTACGAGATTGCGGTGGATCCTGCGAGAATCGAACTCGCGACCTCCTGCTTGCAAAGCAGGCGCTCTACCAATTGAGCTAAGGACCCGAACTGCCGTTGCGGGCTGTTCAGCAGGCGCTTGCGGCGCCGACTGAACAACTATAACCGGCCGATTTCAGCAACACAAATCGCGAACGCGCGGGCGTTTCACAGCCCGTCGTGCGACCCGGTACCGGCAGGGATCAGGTGCCCCATGCGGGTGCGCTTCGTCTCGAGATAGCCGGCGTTGTGGGCGCCGACGCCCACCACGAGCGGCTCGCGGCCGACGACCTCGATGCCGTGCTCATCGAGCTGCGTCATCTTCTCAGGGTTGTTGGTGAGGAGCGTCACGCGCGAAATGCCGAGATCGGCGAGGATCTCGGCGGCGGCCGTGTAGTCGCGCGCATCGGCGGGGAACCCCAGCTGCAGATTCGCATCGAGGGTGTCGACTCCGGTCTCCTGCAGCGCGTAGGTGCGCATCTTGTTGGCGAGGCCGATGCCGCGCCCCTCCTGCCCGCGCAGGTAGACGATCACTCCCCCGCGTTCGTGCACCGTGGCGAGCGAGGCCTGCAGCTGCGGCCCGCACTCGCACTTCAGCGAGCCGAGCGCTTCGCCCGTGATGCATTCCGAGTGCACTCGCACGAGCGGTGCGGCGACCGCCGACGCGGCGATCGCCTCGAGCGTGCCGGGGCCGACGAGGGCGAGGTGGTCGACCCCCGCTTCGATATCGGCGTAGGCGAAGGTCTGGAAATCGCCGTGCACGGTGGGCAGCAGGGTGGTCGCGAGTCGAGCGACCGGAGTGCGGGGCCCCGGGGCCCCGGCCGGGTCGGCGTCGGGTGCGGGCGTCAACGTGGCCACGTGGTCGGTGATCATGTCGCGGTCTTTCGTCGGGGTGGAGACGGTGCGCCGCGATCCCTGGAGATCTGGGAGCGCGGGCCGGGGCCCGCGCGCGCGCCATCGTTTCAGTGCCTCCATTACAACACCTTCTCCGGCTGCCGTATGCCACACCGGCGCACCGAACCCGGCATGATCGCTACTCCGGGAAGCAGAGCGTCAACAGCACGTGCGCGTCGGTCACGGCCTCGACCTCGTGCGCCACCGATGGTTTCACGTGCAACATCGCCCCGGCGGGCATCGCGATCTCTTCGCCCGAGACGCGGAACTGCACCTCGCCGTCGAGCACCTGCACGATGAGGGGAGCATTCGTCGAATGCTCGCGCATCACCTGCCCCGCGGCGAAGGACAACCGGATGACTCTCGCGCCCTCGCCCTGGAAGATCCGTTTGATCTGGAAGCGATCGGACGACACGGGCGCCGCCTGCAGCAGCGCGTCGCGATCGGCGGCGATGAGCGTACGGCCCTCGCTCACCGGCTCCGCGCCCGCGTGCGCCACGCTCAGGCCCCGGCTCGACGGATCAGGATGCGCCAGCGCTCGGGCCCCTCGTCGAGGTAGCTCGCGCTGAAGGCGTCTCGGTGGCGCTCCTTCAGCTGGGCGAGCAGCGGCACCGGATCGTGCGTCGCCGAGATGACCATGCCGAAGCCGGGGCGCAGCGACTCGAGCGCACCGAAGATGGCCGCGTGACGCACGGCGTGCGGGATCGTCTGGACATCGAGCTCGGGGAGCTCTTCGTCTTGCCCGCCGCACGCGCAGCCCGTCCGGGTGCCCTGCGCTTCGGCGCGTGTGCGATGAATCTCGATGCCGGCCATGCGTCTCCTTGCTTCGGTTACCTCACGCTCTCCCATTTTATTACACTGAATACCGTGGAAAAAGACGTGCACCCTCCCATCGCGCCGAGCGGGGGCTCGACGCCGAACAGCATGCCGCCGCCCGGCCGCGCGCATCGCTCGAACCCGCGAGAGCGCGTCTTCCAAGCGCTCGAACTCCACGACGCCGCCACCATCGGAGACGTCGCCGCCGCGACCGGCCTGCATGAGAACACGGTGCGCGAGCATCTCGCGCGGCTGCACGAAGAGGGGCGCGTGCGCTCCCGCCCCGCCCCCGCCGCCGGCCGCGGTCGACCCGCCCTGCTGTGGTCGGTCGTCGACCTCGCAACGTCGAGTGCGACGGCGGGCCTCGCCGCCGCGCTCGCCGACTCCCTCGCCCGCACCGAGAACGCCCGCGAGCTCGCCTTCGCCGCAGGGCTCGACTGGGGTGCGCGCGTTGCGGCAGGCGCCCCCGATGAGGGCTCGGTTCATGCAGGGAGTACGATCGTGCTCGATGCGATGCGCGCGCAGGGCTTCGACCCGGTTCTCGTCGAGACCGCCCGCGAGGCCGCATCCGACTGCACGACCGTGGAGCTGCGCAGCTGCCCGATCCGCGCCGCAGCGGCTGCCCACCCCGACATCGTGTGCGCGGTGCACGCGGGGCTCGTCGAAGGGCTCGCCCGATCCCGCCGCGGTGCGTTCACCGCCGAGCTCACCCCGTTCGCCGGGCCCGAACGGTGCCTGCTGCGCGTCAGGCCGGTGTCATGAGCGCGCCCGGCATCCCTCGGACCGGCGAGCCCCTGACGGTCGCGCGCCGTCGCGCGCCGGGCCCGCGCCTCCTCTGGCTCCTGCCCGCGGGCTTCGCACTCCTGTCGGGCCTCGGAGCAGGCCTGATGCTGCTCGGTGTCGCCCCGGCCTTCGGCTTCGAGCGTCTCGAGGTCGTGCACGGCATGCTGCTCGTGCTCGGCTTCGTCGCCACGCTCGTCTCGCTCGAACGGGCCACCGCGCTGGACCGCTGGTACGGTTTCGCGGCGCCCGCCCTGCTCGCGTCGGGCGCCGTGTTGCTCGTCGTCGCACCGGTTCCGCTCGTCGTCGGCAAGTCGCTGCTCGTCGCAGGCATGGCGGCCTTCACGGCCCTCGGCATCCCCCTGTGGCGACGGCAGTTCGACCATCCGCTGCTGACTCAGATCCTCGCCACCGGTCTCGGGCTCGTGGCCGCCGTGCTCTGGCTGGGCGGGGCGCCCCTCGTCGTCGCCCTGCCGTGGCTCATCGGGTTCCTCGTGCTCACCATCGCAGCCGAGCGCGTCGAACTCGCCCGCATCACCATGGGCCCCACCGCCGGCGCCCGCCTGCTCGCGCATGCCGTGCTCATCGTCGGGGCACTGCTGCTCGGCTTCGCCTTCCCGAACGCCGGCGCGATCGTGCTCGGGCTGGCGCTCATCTCGCTGACCGTCTGGCTCGTCGTGCACGACATCGCGCGGCGCACCATCCGCGGCACGGGGGTCACCCGCTTCATGGCCGCCTGCATCCTCTGCGGATATGTCTGGCTCTTCCTCGCCGCACTGCTGCTGCTCCTCGGGCAGCCTCTCGATCAACCGGTGTACGACGCGGTCGTGCACGCGGTGTTCCTCGGCTACACGTTCTCGATGATCATGGCGCACGCGACCACCATCCTTCCGGCCGTGCTGCGCATCGCGCTCCCCTACCGTCCGGTGCTCTGGGTGCCCGTAGCGATCCTGCAGATCGCGCTCGTGATCCGCATCTGGTTCGGCGACGGTCTCGGCAATCTCGTCTCCTGGCGCATCGGCGGAGTGCTCGGAGTGGTCGCGATCCTGCTGTTCGCCCTCACCGCGGTCTCGAGCGCGATCGCAGGCCCGCCGCGCACGCAGCGCCCGGCACCCCGCATCCGCGAACTCTCGTCGCAGCCGAACGGCCCCCTGTTGAAGCGCCCCGCTCGGCCTCCGCAGACCGCCCATCACATCGATAGGAGCGCCGAATGACGCTCAGCACGCGACCCCCGCAGGGCGCCGCGTCGCCGACGCGCGGCTTCCGGTTCATGCGCGACATCCCGACCGCGCTCTGGCTCATCGCCGCTGTCGTATCGACCGTCCTCCACCGCGTGCTGCCGGCCCCCCGGTGGCTCATGATCCATCTGCTGCTGCTCGGCGCGATCACGCACGCCATTCTCGTCTGGAGCGAGTATTTCTCGTTCGCGCTGCTGCGCAGCCGCGCCTCGCGGTCCGACCGCAGGCGGCAGAACATCCGCCTGATCCTCGCGAACCTCGGCGCAATCGCCGTGTTCATCGGAGTACCGTCGGGCTTCTGGCCTTCGACGGTCGCGGGCGCCGCGGCTCTCATCGCGGCGGTCGGCTGGCACGGCGCGGCTCTCGTTCGTCGGTCGCGCCGCAGCCTCCCCGGAAAGTTCGGCCGTACTGTCCGCTACTACATCGCGGCCTCCGCCTTCCTCGTGGTCGGGGCCGCGCTCGGCGCCCTCATCGCGACCGGACACGGCGCCGCGCGCCTCGGTCTGGCGCATGCGCTCATCAACCTGCTCGGCTGGGTGGGGCTCACCGTCGCCGGCACCCTCGTGACGCTGTGGCCCACCATCCTGCGCACGCGGGCCGACGATCAGGCGGCATCGGGCGCCGCGAGCGCGCTCCCCGCGCTCTGCATCGGCGCGGCGGCCGCCGCACTCGGGGCCGTGCTCGGCGTCCCGGCGCTCACCGCCGCGGGCCTCGTGGCATATCTCATCGGTCTCGTCGTGATCGGCTTCTCGGGGTTCCGTGCGGCCCGCCAGTCGCCGCCGACCTCGTTCGCTGGCCTCTCCATCGCGGCGGCGTTCGCGTGGTGGGCGGTCGTCATCGCGTTCATCGCCGGCGGCAGCGTCGTCGGTCAGCTCAGGGGCGCCGACGCCGCCGAGACAGCCGGGCTCATCGGCGGCGCCGTCCCCTACCTCGCGGCGGGCTTCGCCGCCCAGGTACTGCCCGGCGCGCTGAGCTACCTGATCCCTGTGGTGCTGGGCGGCGGCCCGACCCCGGTGCGCATCGGCACCGCGGCGTTCGAGCGCTGGGGCGTGCTGCGGGTCACCGTCGCCAATGCGGCGCTCATCGTCTGCGCGATGCCGGTGACCAGCCTGGTGCGCGTCGTCGCATCGGTGCTCTACCTCATCGCGATGGCCTCGTTCCTCGTCATCCTGTTCACTTCGATGCGGGCGCAGTCGCGTGCGAAGCGCGGAGGTCGGCAGCGAAAGCCCGCGCCCCCCGCCGCACATCGCGGCGGGCAGCTCGTCGCCGGGCTGCTCACGGTCGTGCTCGCGGTCGCGATCACGGTATCCGCCGACCCGTCGAGCACAGGATGGCGCGTGGCGCAGAGCGGACCGGACGACGCGCCCGTGACGACCGTGCAGGTGGAGGCCGCGAACATGCGCTTCACGCCGAACGAGATCGCAGTACCCGCCGGCAATCGGCTCGTCATCGAGCTGACCAATACCGACCCCGAGCTCACCCACGACCTGGTGTTCGAGAACGGCGTCGTCGGTTCGCGTCTCGCGCCCGGCGAGTCCGAGACCATCGACGTCGGGGTCATCACCGAGAACCTCGACGGCTGGTGCTCGATCGTCGGCCACCGGCAGATGGGCATGACGCTCGCGGTGAACGTGGCCGGCAGCGAGGCATCGTCGGCCCCGAGCATGCACGGCGACCTGCAATCGTCTCCGAGCTCGGGTGACGCCATCGATCTCATGGGCGAACCGGGCGACCGGTTCACGCCCTACGACCCCGTGCTGCCGCCGCTGCCGGCCTCTGACGGGCCGATCACCCACCGCGAACATCTCGTCGTGCAGGACACCGAGGTGGAGGTCGCTCCGGGCGTCACGCAGACGCTGTGGACGTACAACCAGACCGCGCCGGGACCGGTGCTGCACGGGCGCATCGGCGACCGCTTCGAGATCACCCTCACGAACGACGGCAGCATCGGGCATTCGATCGACTTCCACGCCGGCGCCCTCGCACCGGATCAGCCGATGCGCACGATCGCACCGGGCGAGACGCTGACCTTCGCCTTCACCGCGACGCGTGCGGGCATCTGGATGTACCACTGCTCGACCATGCCGATGACGGCGCACATCGCCAACGGCATGTACGGGACGGTCATCATCGAACCCGACGGGCTGCCCGAGGTCGATCGCAGCTACGTGCTGACGCAGGGCGAGTACTATCTCGGCGATCACGACGGCGGGGATGTCGAGCCCGAGAAGATCGCGCGGCGCGCGCCCGACCTCGTCACCTTCAACGGCTACGCGAACCAGTACGATCACCGCCCGCTCGGAGCCGCCGTCGGCGAGCGGGTGCGCGTGTGGGTGTTCGACGCCGGTATCGAACGGGCATCCAGCTTCCACGTGATCGGCGGTCAGTTCGACACCATCTGGTCAGAAGGGCGATACCTGATCGACCGCTTCCCCGACACCGGCTCGCAGGCGCTCGCCCTCGCGCCCGCACAGGGCGGATTCGTCGAACTCGTCTTCCCCGAGGCGGGCGACTACCCGTTCGTGTCGCACTACATGATCGATGCCGAGATGGGCGCCCGCGGGACGTTCGCGGTCACACCCTGAATTACATCGATGTAATTTATCCACAGGTGGGTATAGATCTGTGGAAACGGGGTGCGCGGACTCACTGCGCGCCCCGCCCCGGGTGACCGCGCATCGCGGCGCACCCGGGGCGAACTGCTGCGGAGAACACGAGTCGCGTCGGCGGTCGGACCTCGCGCCGGGAGGCCTTGGGGCCGGAATGCAGAAACCCGGTTCCCTCCGCATGCTGCTGCGGGAGGAACCGGGTTGTCGGTGGGGCTACCAGGACTTGAACCTGGGACCTCTTCATTATCAGTGAAGCGCTCTAACCGCCTGAGCTATAGCCCCTTGACCAAGAAACGACTTTACCCGATGTGCGGCGAAAATCGAAATCGACACCGCACATCGGGCGAGTTGATGCTTAGTTGCTCGTGAATCCGAGCTGGAACCCGCCGAGCACGCGCACGAGCAGGTTGTAGACCAATGCGCTGATCGCGCCGAGTACGGTGCCCACGATGATGTTGAGGATCGCGACGACCACCGCGAAACCGAGCACCTGCGGGAAGCCGATGATGTTCATCAGGCTGTTCTCGTCGCCCACGATGTCCATGAACAGCGAGTCGACCTGGCCGAACACACCGGTCTGCATCAGCACGGTGTAGATCAGGATGGTGGAGACCACGCTCACGATCGCGAGGCAGATCGAGATCAGGAAGGAGAACTTCACAGCCGACCAGAAATCGATGAAGACGAGCTTCAGACGCACCTGCTTCGCGGGTGCCTTCTTCCGGGTCTTCTTAGCCAGCTTGTCGGCAACAGTGTTACTCATTTACGTTTTCCTCGCTCTCGGCGACAACGGTCTGCTCGGTGTCGGACCCGTCGTCGTCGAGCCCGCGTTCAGAATTTCGCGCGATGCCAATAATACGGTCCCGCTCTGGGAATCTCGCAAATACGACACCCATCGTATTGCGGCCCTTCGCCGGCACTTCGGCGACATGCGACCGTACGACCTTGCCGCTGGCGAGCACCGCGAGGACCTCATCGCCCTCGTCGACGATGAGCCCACCGACCAGGACGCCGCGGTTCTCGTCGAGCTTCGCGACCTTGATGCCGTAGCCGCCGCGCTGCTGCACGCGGTACTCGTCGACGTCGGTGCGCTTGGCGTAACCGCCCTCGGTGACCACGAAGACGTACCCGCCGGCATCGCCGATGCGCGAGGCCGAGAGCAGCGCATCGCCGTCGCGGAAGTTCATGCCGCGCACGCCGCTCGTGGAGCGGCCCATGGGGCGCAATGCCTGGTCGGACGCGGTGAAGCGCACGGACATGCCGTGGCGCGAGACCAGCAGCACGTCGTCGGTGCTCTCCGCGATCAGGGCCGAGACGAGTTCGTCGCCCTCGCGCAGCTTGATCGCGATGATGCCGCCCGTGCGATTCGTGTCGTAGTCGGTGAGCGCCGTCTTCTTGACCAGCCCGTCGCGGGTCGCGAGCACCAGGTAGCCGGCGGCGTCGAAGTCGCGGATCGCCAGAATCTGAGTAACCGTCTCCTCGGGTGCGAGCGCGAGGAGGTTGGCGAGATGCTGCCCCTTCGAATCCCGACCGCCCTCGGGCGCTTCGTAGGTCTTCGCACGGTACACGCGACCGGTGTTCGTGAAGAACAGCAGCCAGTGGTGCGTCGTGGTCACGAAGAAATGCTCGACGATATCGTCGGCTCGCAGCTGAGCGCCCTTGACGCCCTTGCCGCCGCGATGCTGCGACCGGTAGTTGTCGATACGGGTGCGCTTGACGTAGCCGCCGCGGGTCACCGTGACGACCATCTCCTCTTCAGGGATCAGGTCTTCCATCGACATGTCGCCTTCGAAGCCGTACATGATCGCGGTGCGGCGGTCGTCGCCGTACTTGTCGACGAGCTCGCCGAGCTCCTCGATGACGATCGATCGCTGCTGGCTCGGCGATGCGAGGATGCCCTGGTACTCGGCGATCTGAGCCTCGAGCTTCGCCGCGAGGTCGAGGATCTTCTGGCGCTCGAGCGCCGCGAGGCGGCGCAGCTGCAGGCCGAGGATGGCGTCCGCCTGGATCTGGTCGACATCGAGCAGATCCATCAGCCCAGTACGGGCGTCGTCGACGGTCGGCGAACGGCGGATCAGGGCGATGACGGCGTCGAGCGCGTCGAGGGCCTTGAGGTAGCCGCGCTGGATGTGCGCCTCGGCCTCCGCCTTGCGCAGGCGGAACTCGGTGCGACGCACGATGACTTCGATCTGGTGCTTCGCCCAGTTCGTGATGAAGCCGTCGAGCGCCAGCGTGCGAGGCACTCCGTCGACGATCGCGAGCATGTTCGCGCCGAAATTCTCCTGCAGCTGCGTGTGCTTGTACAGGTTGTTGAGCACGACCTTCGCGATGGCATCGCGCTTGAGCACGATGACGAGGCGCTGACCGGTGCGACCGCTGGTCTCATCGCGGATATCGGCGATGCCCTGCACCTTCTGGTCCTTCACCAGATCGGCGATCTTCACAGCCAGGTTGTCGGGGTTCACCTGGTACGGGAGCTCGGTGACGACGAGGCAGGTACGGCCCTGGATCTCCTCGATATTGACCACCGCGCGCATGGTGATCGAACCGCGGCCCGTACGGTAGGCCTCGCGGATGCCCTTCGTGCCGAGAATCTGAGCGCCGGTCGGGAAATCGGGCCCCTTCACGCGCTCGATGAGCGCCTCGAGCAGCTCCTCGCGCGTCGCGTCGGGATTCTCGAGGTGCCAGGTCGCCGCCTCCGCGACCTCGCGGAGGTTATGCGGCGGAATGTTCGTGGCCATGCCGACCGCGATGCCGACCGAGCCGTTCACCAGGAGGTTCGGGAAGCGCGACGTCAGCACCGTCGGCTCCTGCGTGCGGCCGTCGTAGTTGTCCTGGAAGTCGACGGTCTCCTCGTCGATATCGCGCACCATCTCCATGGCGAGCGGCGACATCTTCGTCTCGGTATAACGGTGCGCAGCGGCGCCGTCGTTACCGGGCGACCCGAAGTTGCCCTGACCGAGCGCCAGCGGATAGCGCAGCGACCACGGCTGCACGAGACGCACGAGCGAGTCGTAGACCGCCGTATCGCCGTGCGGGTGGAACTGGCCCATGACGTCGCCGATGACACGGGTGCACTTCGAGAACGCCTTGTCGGGGCGGTAGCCGCCGTCGTACATCGTGTAGATGACGCGGCGGTGGACCGGCTTCAGGCCGTCGCGTACGTCGGGCAGCGCACGGCCGACGATCACGCTCATCGCGTAGTCGAGGTACGAGCGCTGCATCTCGACCTGCAGATCGACCTGGTCGATCCGACCGTGGTTGATCTCCACCTCCGGCCGCTCGCCCTGCTCCTCGGTCACGTCTTCGGGGGTGTTGTTCTCAGATGTCAAGGAAACGGACGTCCTTCGCGTTCTGCTGGATGAAGCCTCGGCGGGCCTCGACGTCTTCGCCCATCAGTGTGGCGAAGATCTCGTCGGCCGCGGCGGCATCATCCATGGTGATCTGGCGGAGAGTGCGGGTCTCCGGGTTCATCGTGGTCTCCCACAGCTCCTCGTAGTTCATCTCGCCGAGGCCCTTGTAGCGCTGCACGCCGCTCTCCTTCTGGAGGCGCTTGCTGTTCTCGGCGCCGAGCTTCAGCAGCGCATCGCGCTCCGCATCGCTGTAGGCGTATTCGTGCTCGGAGTTCACCCACTTGATGCGGTAGAGCGGCGGCTGCGCGAGGAAGACGTAGCCGAGGTCGATGAGGGGGCGCATGTAGCGGAAGAGCAGCGTGAGCAGCAGCGTAGTGATGTGCTGGCCGTCCACATCTGCATCGGCCATGAGCACGATCTTGTGGTAGCGCGCACGCTCCGGATCGAACTCCTCGCCGATGCCGGCGCCGAACGCCGTGATCATGGCCTGCACCTCTGCGTTGTTCAACGCACGATCGAGGCGCGCCTTCTCCACATTCAGGATCTTGCCGCGCAGCGGCAGGATCGCCTGCGTTTCGGGGTTGCGGCCCTGCACGGCGGAACCGCCTGCCGAGTCGCCCTCCACGATGAAGATCTCGGAGATCGACGGATCCTTCGATGAGCAGTCCTTCAGCTTGCCGGGCATGCCGCCCGACTCGAGCAGGCCCTTTCGCCGTGCCGTCTCGCGCGCCTTGCGTGCTGCGAGTCGCGCCGTGGCGGCCTGGATCGCCTTACGGATGATCTCCTTCGCCGCGGACGGGTTGCGTTCGAACCAGTCCCCCAGCTGATCGCCGACGACCTTCTGCACGAACGCCTTCGCCTCGGTGTTGCCGAGCTTGGTCTTCGTCTGGCCCTCGAACTGGGGTTCGCCGAGCTTCACCGAGATGACGGCGGTGAGGCCCTCGCGCACGTCGTCGCCCGAGAGGTTGTCGTCCTTCTCTCGCAGGATGTTCTTGTCGCGCGCGTACTTGTTCACGAGCGTCGTGAGCGCCGCTCGGAAGCCCTCCTCGTGCGTACCGCCCTCGTGCGTATTGATCGTATTCGCATAGGTATGCACGCTCTCGGTGTACGCGGTCGTCCACTGCATCGCGATCTCGGCCGAGATCTTGCGATCGGTGTCCTCGAGCTCGAACGAGATGATCTCGTCGTGCACGACGTCCGCGCGCTTGGCGGAGTTCAGGTACTCGACGTAGTCCTCGATGCCCTTCTCGTAGAGGAACTCATCGTGCGGGGCGGCCGGGGCGACCAGCTCGCCTTCCTCGTTCTCGACCGCCTCCTGCGGGCGCTCGTCGGTGAGGATGATCTTGAGGCCCTTGTTGAGAAAGGCCATCTGCTGGAACCGACCGCGGAGAGTCTGGTAGTCGAACTCGACGGTTTCGAAGATCTCATCGCTCGGCCAGAAGGTGATCGTGGTGCCCGTACCATCGGTCGGTGCACCCTGAACCAGCGGACCGGTGGGCACGCTCGAGTCGAACGCCATGTTCCACGTGAAACCCTTGCGCTTCACCTCGACCTCGAAACGACCCGAGAGCGCGTTCACGACCGACGAGCCGACACCGTGCAATCCACCCGAAACCGCGTATCCGCCGCCGCCGAACTTACCGCCGGCGTGCAGCACGGTCAGCACGACCTCGACCGTCGACTTCGTCGGGTCGGACGAATGCGGATCTACGGGAATACCACGACCGTTATCGATCACCCGGACGCCGCCGTCCTCGAGGATCGTGACGTCGATCGTGTCGCAGTAGCCGGCCAGGGCCTCGTCGACCGAATTGTCGACGATCTCGTAGACGAGGTGATGCAGGCCTCGCGGCCCGGTCGATCCGATATACATGCCCGGGCGCTTGCGAACCGCCTCGAGACCCTCGAGCACCTGGATGGCGCCGGCGCCGTATTCCTCCGCGGCCGCGGCCTGTTCAGAATTCATACTGTGAATGGTGCCTTTCTGGGCTTCTCAGAGCGTTTCTCCACCCCGGACGTTTCCGCAGTCCATCCTACCAATGCAGAGCCCTGATATCGCTGATTTCGGGCCTCTGAGGGCCTTTTTTCTCCAGGGATCGTCCCTCCCCTCGAACGAACACCGCACCGACCGGGCTCGACGGGGCCTTTCGGGGCCTGCATACGGAGCGTCACGGCGGGCTACCCGACCGAAGTTTCACGTGAAACGTTCTCTCAGAACGATTCTCCGGGGCAGCAACCATCAATGGGACCGGAGCATCCGACGCGCGGCGCGGAGAAGAACGGTGCCGGACCGCAGGCGAAGTCGGAGGAATCAGCCGTAGGTGTCTCGTGGACCGCGACCCGGAACCGAGCGCGGGCCGTGGCGCCAGCTCGGGGCCCCGGGGCCGAGGAACCGGAGATCCCTGATCTCGGCCTCCGGGTAGTCGTTCAGCACACGAGTCAGCATCTCGGCGCGCAGCCGGCGCAGCTCGGTGGCCCACGTCGTCGAGTCGCATTGCACCTGGAGCACACCGTTGGAGATGCCGATGACCGTCGTGTGCTCGGCGGTCGCCGTACCGGCGAACTCGGGCCACTCGGTGATCAGTCGCGCGCGATCGATCTCCCCGCTCCACCCCATATCCTCGGAGACGCGCAGGAGCACCTCGCCCAACCCGCGCGGATCGCGTCCTGCTCCGAACGGACGGGTCGTCCCCTCCCCGGTCTGCACCGTGCGCCGCCGCACCGGCCGGCCCCGCCAGACCGACTTCGCACGCAGATAGGTCTCGCTCGCGAAACTCAACTCACTCGAGGCCATCGGGAGGACCCTCCACCACCGCACCGTCATCGATATAGATACGGTGCCAGTCTACGGAGTCCGGAATATCTTCAGCGGCAGCGGCAGTCACCAGAATCTGCTCGAAGTCGCTCACCGCCCGCATGAGCCGCTCGCGACGACCGCGGTCGAGCTCGGCGAAGACGTCGTCGAGCACGATCACCGGGTCCCCCGCCGGCGAATCCGTGCGCAGCACATTCGCGAGCGCGATCTTCAACGAGAGTGCGAACGACCAGGATTCGCCATGACTCGCGTAGCCCTTGACGGGAAGATCATTGAGCGTGAAGAAGACATCGTCGCGATGGGGCCCCACCAGCGTCAATCCTCGCTCGATCTCCTTCGGGCGCGCCTCCGTCAAAGCCGCTCGGAAGTCCCGCGCGAGTGTTTCACGTGAAACAGTTCCCTCACCGGACCCCTTCGCGGAACCGGAGCCTGTTTCACGTGAAACCTCGTCGATCCCGCCGGAAGCGTAAACGGACTCGACGAGCGCGAGGCCCGGCGCATGATCCTGGCCGACCAGCGCTTCGTAGGCCGTGCCCAACGGACCGCGCAGATCATCGACCAGTTCGCGTCGGCCGAGCATGATCTGCGTCCCGAATGCGATCAGCTGCTCATCCCAGACCTCGAGGGTGGATTCGAGCGAGCGCACCGAGCCTCGTCTGGCGGATTTCAGCAGCGACGTGCGCTGCCTCAGCACCCGTTCGTAGTCGGCCAGCGCGCCCGCGGCGATCGGAAAGCGCGAAGACAGCGCGTCGTCGAGGAATCGTCGACGTCCTGATGGATCTCCACGAACGATCGACAGGTCTTCGGGAACGAAAGCGACCGTTGCGATCCAGCGCATGAGCTCTCGGGGTCGAACGGGATTGCGGTTCACCATCGCCAGGTTGCGGCGGTCGCGTTTGATATGGATCTCGAGCAGCACACTCCGTCCCGTCGCTTCGACGCGAACGCGGGCGACTGCGCTCTCCTCCCCCGAGCGGATCAGTGCGGAATCGCTGCTGACCCGATGGGAGCGGAGCGTCGAGAAGTATCCGATCGCCTCTACGAGATTCGTCTTACCCTGTCCGTTGCGGCCGAGCAGCAGGTTCGGCCCGACCGCGAACTCGACCTCGGCCGCCTCGTAGTTGCGGAAGTCGACCAGGGAAAGATGCGAAACCCGCATCGCCGGCCTAGCGCAGCAGCAGGTTCGGCTGCAGCAGGTAGCGGAAGCCTTCGGAATCGGCGTCGTCCTTGCTGCGCTGGCTGGTGATCAGCACGGGGCCGGGCTTGCCGGGGTTATCGGTACGTGTGAAGGCGATGCGCGCGAACTCGGAATGAGTCGAGCGCAGCCCGTCGAGCAGGAACTGGGGCTTGAGGGAGACGACCATCTCTTCGCCGACGAGGTGCGCATCGACGGTTTCGACCGCTTGCGCCGTCTCGGTGCCGGCGGCTTCGAGGGTGACGGTGCCTTCCGAGAACGAGAATCGGAGGGCGGCCTCGCGCTCGAGCACCAGACCGACGCGGGCTACTGCTTCAACGAGCTCGGCGGTGTTCACCACGGCGTAGTTATCGATGTTCTCGGGGAAGAGCCGGCCGACCGGGGGGTAATTGCCCTTGATGAGGAGCGTCGTGACGGTCTTGTTCCCGCCGGTGAAGGCGACGAGCTCGCGATCGTCGTTCTTGACGATGGTGACCTGCACCGGGCCGCCGTTCGCGAAGGTCTTACCGACTTCGGTCACCGTCTTCGACGGCACCAATGCCGAAAGCCCGCTCTGCTCGCTGCGGTTCTCCCAATCGATCGCACGCGTGGCGACGCGATACCGGTCAGTCGCGGTGAGGGTCAGCGAGTTCTCCTCGATCTCGAACTGCACGCCTGTGATCACCGGAGTCACATCGTCCTTCGATGCCGCGAGCGACACCTGGGCGATCGCCTCGCTGAAGGCATCGGCAGGAACCTCGCCCGAGATCGAATCGACGACGGGAACCTGAGGGAACTCCTCCACCGGCATCGCCGGAAGGCTGAACGAGGCCGACCCGCACCGGATCTCGACGCGGGTCGAGTCGAGCGACACCTCGACATCGGAATGCGGCAGGCGCTGGGCGATATCGCTGAGCAGTCGGCCGGACACGAGAGCGCGCCCCTCCTCCGATACCGCGGCGGTGACCGACGTACGTGCGGAAGTCTCGTAATCGAATGAGGACACCGTGAGCCGATCGCCCCAGGCCTCGATCAGTGCGCCGCTCAGCAAAGGCTGGGTGGGTCGCTGAGGGAGCAGCTTGACGGCAAATGAAACTGCGTCGCTGAACACGTCACGGTTGACGGTGAATCTCATCGGGTCCCTCCATAAATGCGCACGAAAAACTGGCGCGTGTGATGGCTTCACAATCTTTGCACACTCCGCGTCGACTGGCACGCCCGCTTTCTTGTGAGCAGCGGATTCGACGCCTCGAGCGCCGATCGCAGTGCGTGATGGAGTGCCCGTAGAGTAAAGAAATTACGTTAACAGTGTTAACGGCTGTGGATACTGTGGATAAGTCGCGACACGCCTGTCGGTTCTAGGTAACTACACGAGTGTGAGTTGTTGGCGAGCGGTGGACAGACCGAGATCCGCATGATCACGCCGAAGCCGGGCCGTCAGAGCGATTCCACAGGGGATGCCGGATCATCCACAGATTGCGTCGAGTTATCCCGAGTTATCCACAGAGGGCCGTGGATTGTGGATGAATAAGCGGGCCGGACCTCGCCGTTCGACCCGCAGGATGAGGTCAGCGCGAGCCCTGCTTGATGCGGGTCGTGAGCTCTTGCACCTGGTTGTAGATCGAGCGGCGCTCGGCGATGAGCTGCGTGATCTTCTTGTGCGCGTACATGACGGTCGTGTGATCGCGACCGCCGAAGAGCTGACCGATCTTCGGAAGGGAGAGCGGGGTGAGTTCGCGGCAGAGGTACATCGCGATCTGGCGGGCCGTCGCGATCTGCTGAGCACGCGACGGCCCGTAGAGCTCATCGACCGAGAGATCGAAGTACTCCGCCGTGCGGCTGATGATGTCGGAGGGCTGCACCTCGTTGTCGGCGTCGAGCGTGATGAGATCCTTCAGCACCGTATGCACGAGCTGCATATCGATGCGCTGCTGGTTCAAACTCGCATACGCCGTCACGCGGATGAGCGTGCCCTCGAGCTCGCGGATGTTCGACGTGAACTTGCTCGCGATGAACTCGAGGATGCTGTGATCGATGTCGAGGTTCTCGCGCTGCGCCTTCTTGCGCAGGATCGCAATGCGCGTTTCGAGGTCGGGCACCTGGATATCGGTGAGCAGACCCCATTCGAAGCGCGACAGCATCCGCTCCTCGAACCCGCGGAGCTGCTTCGGCTGCACATCGCTCGTGATGACGACCTGCTTGTTGTGATCGTGGAGCGTATTGAAGGTGTGGAAGAACGCCTCCTGAGTCTCCACCTTGTCTTGCAGAAACTGGATATCGTCCACGAGCAGCACGTCGACGCTGCGGTACCTGGCGTGGAATGCCGCGCCCTGGTTGTTCGCGATCGAATTGATGAAATCGTTCGTGAAATCCTCGGAGCTCACGTAGCGCACGCGGATATCCGGGAACAGCTCACGGGCGTAGTGGCCGATCGCGTGCAGCAGGTGCGTCTTGCCGAGGCCGGAGTCGCCGTAGATGAACAGCGGATTGTAGGCGCGGGCCGGAGCCTCGGCGACGGCTACCGCCGCGGCGTGCGCGAAGCGGTTCGACTGGCCGATGACGAAGCTGTCGAACCGGTACTTCTCGTTCAGCCGGCTGTCGAGGCGCTCCTCGACACCGTGACGGGACCGGGGTTCGTCGAGCGGGCGGATCGATTCGTGGTGGGTGCTCGAGCCGGCACCACCCGTCGCCGCCGACGGCTGATGAGCGGGAACGCTCTGAACCTCGGAGACCTCGGGAGCGTCATGCTCATCGAGCGCCATCCCGAGGTCGGGGTGCGCGTCCTCATCGACGAGCACGATGAAGCTCTGGATGCCCTCGGCTTCGGGGAGCTGCGAGAACGCGGACATGATCGCCGGCCGCAGCCGGGTCTCGAGCAGCTTCAGCGTGAACGGCAGGGGGACCGCGAGATAGAGGGTGCCGGCGGCGATGCCGCGCGGAACGGCGAGGCCGAGGTGGGCTCCGAGAGTCGGCCCGACATCCTCGATCACGGCCTGGGTGACCCGCACCCAGAGATCCTGTACCTCGTCTTCGGTCATCAACTCACTCGGTTTCGGTTGTGCGCCGGGCACGTGCTGGCAGGAACGGTCGATGGACTATCCGCAGACTTATCCACAGAACGGGAAGCCCGACTTCCCAGTGATGATAAGGATTCCGCGAACGACGGAATGGACCTGGAGCCACGTTAGTCACAGATTTGTCCACAGGCAAGTCTCGGGCCGGAAATGGCGGCGAGCCCCGCAGCAGCTTGACGAACGGGGCCGATTGCTTTGACGCCGACAGGATTTTGCCGTAAGGTAAATACCTTGTATGGGCAGCAGAACTCTGGTGTCCACCACTAGATCCGACTTCCTCGGCGCCGCAGAGCTTCGGGGAGCTGTTCCATAAGTCACGGAGTCTTCACATGAGCAAGCGTACTTTCCAGCCCAACAACCGTCGCCGCGCGAAGGTGCACGGTTTCCGTGCCCGCATGCGTACCCGTGCAGGCCGCGCCATTCTCGCAGCGCGCCGCGGCAAGGGCCGCTCGAAGCTCTCGGCATAAGCCCGACTCCCCCGCGGTCATGCCGGCATGGCAGAACCGGGTTACCCGGGGAGACGATTACCGGCGCACAGTGCGAACCGGTCGCCGCGTGGGAGGTGCAACATGCATCGTCCACGCGGTTTTTCGTTCCCCGGAGGATCCCGCGCGCTTCGGCTTCATCGTCTCGAAGGCGGTGGGCAATGCGGTGGCCCGCAATCTCGTACGGCGTCGATTGAAGACCATCGCGGACCGTGCACTGCACGAGGGGCTCGCCGGAGTCGACATCGTCATCCGCGCGCTGCCGGCGAGCGCCACCGCGCCGTTCTCCGAGCTCGAGGCCGAGCTCGAGCGATCCCTGGCCCGCGCCCTGCGCACCGCGTCGCCCCAGGACGCGAGCTCCCGGTGAACCCGATGCCGCGCGCCGCACTCGAGATCTGGCTGCTGCCGCGCAACGCCGCCATCGCGATCATGCATGCTTACCGCCGCGTGATCTCGCCGCTCTATGGGCAAGTCTGCAGATACCATCCATCGTGTTCCAGGTATTCTCTTGAGGTATATCAGCAGTGCGGTTTCACGGTCGGACTCGCCCTGACAGTCTGGCGACTGCTGCGCTGCAACCCATTCAGTCCCGGTGGCATCGACGATGCGCCCGCAAGGCTGCACCCACGCTTCGTCATCAATACTCGCGGATTCGTCCGCCCCAACGTCCGAAAGGCCTAACCCGGTGGACTTCATCGAAACCATACTCTGGCCCCTGCGCTGGCTCGTCGAGCTGGTGCTCGCCTTCTGGCACTGGGCCCTGACCTCCATCGGCATGAACGCCGACTCGGGCGCCACCTGGTTGCTCGCCATCATCGGCCTCGTCGTCGTCGTGCGCGCAGCGCTCATCCCGGTGACCGTGCGCCAGATCAAGTCGCAGCGGCGCATGATGGATCTCGCGCCCGAGATGAAGAAGATCCAGGACAAGTACAAGGGCAAGAAGGATCAGTTCTCGCGCGAGGCCATGAGCCGCGAGACGATGGCGCTGTACAAGAAGCACGGCACCAACCCCTTCTCCTCGTGCCTGCCGATCCTCGTGCAGATGCCGATCTTCTTCTCGCTCTTCTACGTACTGCGCCAGGCCTCCGGCGCTATGGGCAGCGGCGGCAACGGCTCGGGTCAGGCCGGTATCGGTGCGATGACGCAGGAGCTGACCGACAGCTTCAACGCCGCATCGATCTTCGGCGCCCCGCTCAAGATGACCTTCACGCAGGGCTGGGAATCGGGCAACTGGGTCGTCGTCGTCATGCTCGGCGCCATCATGCTCCTCATGATCGCCTCGCAGTTCTTCACCCAGCTGCAGATCATGTCGAAGAACGTGTCGGACGAGACGAAGCAGTCGTCGATGTACCGCCAGCAGCGGATCATGCTGTACATCATCCCGTTCGCGTTCCTCTTCTCCGGCCTCACCTTCCCCCTCGCGCTCAACATCTACTGGTTCTCCTCGAACCTCTGGACGATGGGCCAGCAGTTCCTGGTCATCCGCAGCATGCCGACCCCGGGCAGCGAGGCCTGGCGCCAGCGCCAGGCCCGCCTCAAGGCCAAGGGTAAGCTGACCGATGACGAGAAGAAAGCGGCCGAGAAGGGCGAGGAACCGACCTCCCCGCAAGGCCAGCGCCAGCAGCCGATGAGCGCCAAGCGCGCCAAGAAGAAGAAGTGAGGGCGTCGTGAGTGTTGATCGTTCGAACGATGGTGCGACCGAGCTGAGCCTCGAGGATCTCGAAGCCGATGGCGATCTCGCCGCGGACTACATCGAGGCACTGCTCGATATCGCCGATCTCGACGGCGACATCGACATCGACGTCGCCGGCGGGCGGGCGTACGTCTCGGTGACCGGCGGCGACGCCGAGCTCGACCGCCTGGCGACTCCCGATGCCGTGCAGGCGCTGCAGGATCTGACGCGCCTCGCCGTGCAGGCGAAGACCGGGCGCTTCACCCGGCTCGTGATCGACATCGGCGGATCTCGCGATGCCCGTGCGATCGAGCTCAAGGCCATGGTCGATGCGGCGATCGCGCAGATCGCGGCCGGCCGGGAGGAGATCGTGCTCGAGCCGATGTCATCGTACGAGCGCAAGCTCGTGCACGACGACGTCGCCGAACGCGGGTACTACTCGGAGTCGCGCGGCGAGGGCCGAGGCCGTCGTCTCGTCATCACCCAGCAGTGAGCGGCCCGCTCGTTTCACGTGAAACGAGCGGGGCTCCGCTCGAGCGAGCCGGGCGCAACGTGCCCGAAGGAGGACCCAGCGTGGAGCAGTCGAACGCGATCGAGGCGGAACCCGCCGCAGCGGTCGAGCTGGCGGGCGACCGCATCGAGGTGCTGCGCGCATTCGCCGCGGATCTGGGCGCGCGCGGCGAAGAGCTGGGGCTCATCGGTCCCCTCGAACCCCCGCGGTTGTGGACCCGTCACCTGCTGAACTCGGCCGTGCTCGCGCCGCTCATCGGATCGGGCGCGCGCGTCGCCGATGTCGGCACCGGCGGGGGTATGCCCGGCCTCGTGCTCGCGATCGTCCGCCCCGATGCGCGCTTCCTGCTCATCGAGCCGATGGAGCGGCGCTGCAACTGGCTGAAGGAGCAGATCGAGCGACTCGGCCTTGACAACGTCGAGGTGCGCCGGGGCCGCGCCGAGGAGTACCACGGCGCCTTCGACGTCGACCAGATCACCGCGAGAGCGGTCACGGCGCTGCGCAAGCTGGTGCCGCTGACGGCGCCGCTCGTGCGCGGCGGCGGCGAGATGCTCTTCCTCAAGGGTTCATCCGTCGAGGACGAGATCCGTACCGCCGAGAAGGTACTGCGCAAGCACCGCGTGCACGACATCGCCGTCGAGGAGCTCGGAGCCGGGCTGCTGACGGAGACCACCCGGGTCTTTCGGGCTAGAGTGGGAAGCCATGACTGAAGCGGAGAACTCGCTTGTCGGCGACCACATCGCCGACAAGGTCCGCCGTCGCCGGAAGCTCGCCGAGACGGTGTCGCCGCTGCCTGCATCGACGCGCATCATCACCGTGTCGAACCAGAAGGGCGGCGTGGGCAAGACCACGACCACGGTGAATCTCGCATCGGCGCTCGCCCGACGCGGAGCGCGCGTGCTCGTCATCGACCTCGACCCTCAGGGCAACTCCTCCACCGCGCTCGGCGTGCCCCATCGGCCCGAGGTGACCAGCGTGTACGACGTGCTGCTCGGCCATCACGAGCTCGTCGACGCGGTGCAGACCACCACGGACCACGAGAACCTCACCTGCGTGCCGTCGACCATCAACCTCGCCGGCGCCGAGATAGAGCTCGTCTCGCTCGTTGCGCGCGAGCAGCGCCTGCGCACCGCGATCGAGACCTATCTCGCGCAGGCGGAGGAGCCGATCCACTACGTCTTCATCGACTGCCCGCCGTCGCTCGGGCTGCTCACGGTGAACGCATTCGTCGCCGCGAGCGAGGTGCTCATCCCGATCCAGTGCGAATACTACGCGCTGGAGGGCCTGAGCCAGCTGCTCGGCAATATCCAGCTCATCCAGAAGCACCTCAACCCCGCGCTCGACGTCTCGACCATCGTGCTCACGATGTACGACGCGCGCACCAACCTCGCGCAGGAGGTCGCCGGCGAAGTGCGCGCCCACTTCCCCGACGAGGTGCTGAACGCCGTGATCCCCCGTTCGGTGCGCATCTCGGAGGCACCCAGCTACGGCCAGACGGTGCACGCCTACGACGGCGCCTCGATCGGAGCCATCGCATACCTCGAAGCCGCTGCCGAGATCGCCGAACGCGGCGCGGCCGCGCAGTCTCAGCAGAATGAAGGAGCATAGGACCATGGCGACGAAGAAGCGAAGCGGTCTCGGCCGCGGAATCGGCGCTCTGATCCCCCAGGCACCGTCGACCGGCGAGCGCCCGGTCGACGTGTTCTTCCCGGCATCCGGCGCCGCCGTAGCGGTCGTCGACGACGCCGCAGCGACACGATCGACGGCGGACGACGCTGCCGGGGAGCCCGCGGTCGCAGAAGCGGCGGACGCGGCGAACGCCGAGCAGCTGCGCGAGGTGCCCGGGGCGCGGCTCACGCGCATCGAACTCAGCGACATCGTGCCGAACCGCTCGCAGCCGCGCAGCGAGTTCGACGAGGAGGCGCTCGAGGAGCTCACGCACTCCATCCGCGAGTTCGGGGTCTTCCAACCCGTCGTCGTTCGCGCCATCGACCCCGTGCCCGCGCAGGGCGAACCCCGCTACGAGCTCATCATGGGCGAGCGCCGCTTCCGTGCGAGCGGCCGCGCGGGCCTCAGCGACATTCCGGCGATCGTCCGTTCGACGGCCGACGAGCACATGCTGCGCGACGCGCTGCTCGAGAACCTGCATCGCGCGCAGCTCAACCCGCTCGAGGAGGCCTCCGCCTACCAGCAGCTGCTCACCGACTTCGGCATCACGCAGGAGCAGCTCGCCGAGCGCATCGGGCGTTCGCGCCCCCAGATCTCGAACACGATACGACTGCTGAAGCTGCCCGAGCCGGTCCAGGCGCGCGTCGCGGCGGGTGTGCTCTCGGCCGGGCATGCGCGCGCTGTGCTGTCGCTCGACGGCGACGCGGAGGCGATGCAGCGCCTCGCCGACAAGATCATCAACGAGGGTCTCTCGGTGCGCGCGGCAGAGGCCGTGGCGGCCGAGACGCCGAAGCGCCGCATGCCCAAGCCCCGCGCAGGCGGCGTGCAGGCGCAGCTCGGCGAGATCGCCGAGCGCCTGGGCGATCGCTTCGACACCCGCGTCGCGGTGAAGCTCGGTGCGAAGAAGGGCCAGATCCTGATCGACTTCGCGACGATCGCCGATCTGAAGCGCATCCTCACCGATCTCGGGGATCCGGGCTTCAACTGAACCGGCCGCTCGGTCGGCGTCGGGGCGGCGAATGCGACGCCCCGTGTCGGCCGGGGTTCTCTTCCGCGCCGGCCCCTGCTTGACTGGCCGCATGACTGAAGAGCCCCGAATCGTATCCGCAGAACGCGAGATCGCGGCTGACGCCGCCGCGATCTTCGAACTCATCGCCGACCCTTCGAAGCAGCCCGAATGGGACGGCAACGAGAACCTCGACAGCGCCGACGCCGGGCAGCGCGTCCGCGAATCCGGGTCCGTATTCGTGATGCGCAATACGGGCAACAGCACTCGCGAGAACCACGTCGTCGAGTTCGAGGAGGGGCGCCGCATCGCATGGCAGCCCTCCCCCGTCGGCGAGGCACGACCCGGGCACCTGTGGCGGTGGGAGCTCGAACCGCTCGAGTCGGGCGCGACGCTGGTGCGCCACACCTACGATTGGTCGCAGCTCACCGACGAGACGCGCTTCGAGCGCGCACGGTCGACGACGGCCGACGCGCTGCGCGCATCCATCGACCGCCTCGCCGCCCTAGCGGAGGGGTAGCGCCTCCAGGCGGTCCCCTGGGATGAACATGGTGACGAGGAGCACCGCCACGGGAACTCGGTAGGGTTCTCCCGATGACCGAAACCCCATAGGCGGCTCCTCATCCGTAACTCCGCATGTCCGCCGGAGTCGGCCTGTGACGGGTCGGCGTCACTGGAGGCAGGCCGTATCTCTACTGCTCGCCGGGCATCCGCGGTGAAGGAGCAGTTGCTGCAGAGGTCCGAGTGAAGCGCGTCGGACGGAATCCGCGCAGTCGGACGTCCGTCACGCCTGTCGTGAGTTCAGAAGCAATCACCTCTGCCAGCCACGGTCCGAGAGTGATGCCACTGTGAGTCACGACTGCCCATACGCGGTCCTGAATGCTGCCGCGCAACGGGCCTGCCGCCGTGTGCCCGTCGCCGGGGATCACCCGGTGCCCGACGCGAGTTCGGAGTGTCCGGACAGCGCGACCGAGCAATCGCCGCACGCGTCTGCTGAACTCTTCGCCGATGGCGGTGAGTTCACTGTCGGGGAGATCCCCCGCGGCGTGACGGTCGAGATCAAGACATTGCACGAGAAGCGTGTCTTCGTCGATCGGGCGCAAGTTCAGGTCGTCGCCCGTGAACAGCTGTCGGATGCCGTGGGCCGGAACCGAGACCGTCGCAAGGAAGCCCCACGCGGGGCCGCCGGCAGTCTGATCAGCCATGGGGAACGATGCCCCGTACCGGGTGATTAGGTCAGCACTGCCGTTTCCGGCCGCGATCACGGTGCGGTCGACCGGTACTCGCGATCCATCCGCGAGCACGACACCCGTGTCGTCGACGGCGTCGACAGTGGCCTCGACGAAATCGAACAGCTCGTGCTGCTGGAGCTCCTTGAGTAGGGCGAGGCGGATGCTGAGCGCGTCGCAGTAGCCTTCGTCCGCAAAAGAGGCCACGAGAGCGCCGGTAGGCACGGGGACATTCAGCTCGGATCCGGGAGCATGCGTCAGCTGCGCTGAATATTCATGCGATGCGAGGTAGTCGACGCGCTCCGAGAGCAGGGCGCGGTGTTCATCAGAGACGGCGATCGCAGTGTGACCCGACCACGTGACATGATCCGCGTACCGCGGGCCAAAGACTTCGCGCCAGTAATTGAGGCCGCACAGGTTCAGCGCCTGATAGGTGGCGGGTCGCTTCCGATGGCTGTTGAGCCATTCATATGAAACCGCCGTCGCGCCGGCGGCCTGCAGACTCGGCGCGAAGACCGTGACGCGACATCCGCGGTGGATGAGGGCGCGCGCAAGCGTGATCCCGATGAACCCCGCTCCGACGATAGCGATATGCGTTCTGCTCATCGAGAGAACTCGTCACGATAGGCCTGTGCTTGTGCGCGCGCGTCGAGTGCTCGCTCGGGCTGCAGAGTGGCGATCTCGGCCACGAGGGCATCAATGAGCGACACTGTCGGGACGGCTTCCGTTGCCGCACCACCACCCGAAGAAGGCATCCGCAGATGCAGCACACCGAGTTCGTGAAGCTGAGGCGGCAGTGAAGCCTGAGCAATGACGAATACGCGAGCCCCTTTCCGTGCCGCTGCTTCGATGAAACGATGCACATCGGCGAAGATTACACGGGGTGCGAGCACGAGAACGGCGTCTGCTGCATCGATCTGGAACACCGCGTGAGCATTCGTGTGACCGCTGCCCGTGATGCCTCGTGAAACGATGCCGATCCTGGCGAACTCGAGCTCCGCATACTGCGCGAAGCAATACGCGGTGCCGAGCCCGTAGATGAACGCCCTCGGCGCGGCAGCGATCGCCGCTGCAGCCTCGGCAGCTGCAGGCCAGTGGATGCTCGATTCGGCACCCAGAACGAGACCGGCCGCTGCGGTCAGCACCGAGGTCATGGTGCGTGACTCGCCGGATGGGCCGTCGTCTTCCGTACCATGAGTGCGAAGAGCCTCAAGTCGAGTCTGCAATACATGCTGCAGGTCGGCTTGTTCCTGCACGCGACTCGCGCAGCAGGCCTTCATCTCACGCACATTCGCGAATCCGAGCTTCTGGGCCGTGCGCGCCACAGTGGCATCGCTGGTCTCGGTTCTGGCGGCAATCTCTGCGCCCGTGAGCGTAGCGAATTTCAAGGGCTCGTCGCGGGCGAACCGTTCGACGGCTTGCTCTCCCGGCGTCAATGACGGTGTTTGCTGCGGCCACATCCTGAACTCCTTTGAATGAAAACTATCTTTCATTATTGACGATTGATGAAAGAATCTCTACGCTGAGAAAACTTGGACAGTGAGGTTTGGTGAACAGTTGAAGAGCGACTTCATTATCGTCGGCGGCGGCGTACATGGAATGGCAGCCGCATACAATCTTGCCCTGCGGGGGGCCGAATCGGTGCTCGTGATCGAGGCAGATACCGTGGCGAGCGGCGCGTCCGGCGGGTTCGGTCAACGCGGTGTGCGTGCGAATCGACGCGACTTGCGTGAACTGCCGCTCATGCGGGAAGCCAACGAGATCTGGCCGACGTTGCACGAGGAGCTTCGGGCCCCCACCGGTTACGATCGCACCGGCGGCGCCTATCTCATCGATGGCCCGGCCAAGAACGGGTTCAAGGGCATCCATGCAGCAGAGACCTACGCCCGAGTGCAATCTGCGCTCGGCATCGCAACCGAAACGTGGACCCGCGACAAAGTACGTGAGATCTACCCCGGTATCTCGGATGATGTGCATGGGGCATCATTCGTGCCGACCGATGGCGTGGCGTCGCATGAGGCGACGACCATCGCATTCGCGAACGCAGCACGGCGGCTCGGTGTGCAGGTACTCGAGCACACGCGCGTCACGTCGGTCGAAACCGGGGCGGATGGGGGCGTGGCGGCCGTCGTGACGAGCACGGAGCAGCGGATCGTTGTCGGCGTATCGGTACTCCTCGCGAACAACACCGGCGTACGCGATCTGGTGCTCGACGCCACCGGAGTGGACCTGCCGATGTGGCCCATCTATCCGCAGGGAGCGCGCCTGAGCTCGAGCACCGCCGCGCGCATCCCGATACTCACCGGACACGAGACCCGGTCGCTGTCGGTCAAGATGCTCGGGGACGAGATCATGTTGACAGGCGGCTGGCGCGGGAAGAACGCGACCGTGGATCAGGCGAACCTGCGCGACAACATCGCCGTGCTGCAGTCAGTGTTCCCCTATCTCGATGATCTTGCGGTGATCAGCGCCGATGCGTCGCGCGCCGAGAGCGCCAGCGTCGACCAGCTGCCGATTATCGGCCGACTCGTCCCCAATCTGTACGTGGCGACCGGGTGGTCTGGACACGGCTGGGCGATCGCCCCCGCGGTCGCCCGGCATCTCGCAGGCGCACTGCTCGCGAACTCCGAAGCAGCAGCGCTGGCCGCTTTCAGGCCCTCGCGATTCCACTGAACTTTCATCAATCTGGAGGCGATGATGCCTGAACTGACCGCTATCACTTCCGACATGTTCGGATCGCTGCTGTTCGCAGTGGCCCTGCTCGGTGTATTGCTCCTCGTCGGGGTGCTGCTGCGTGCGTGGATTCCACCGCTGCGGCGATTCTTCATCCCGGCGGCGCTGATCGGAGGCATCGTCGGACTGTGCTTCGGCCCGGATGTGCTGGGAGTCGTTCCGGAGGAGATCAACTCGACTTGGGGCGGTATCGCAGGCATCCTGATCACGATCGTGTTCGCGCCGATGCTGCTCGGCGAAGACCTTCCCAAGGCGAGCGAGGCGGCGAAAGAGGCTGCGCCTCACGTCTTCTACTCCTACTTCAGCAGCTTCGCGGTCATCGCTGCCCCGGCGTTGTTGACGTTCTTCGTCTTCACGCCGGTGTTCGGTACGAACCCCCTGTTCTCGAGCATCTTCGAAGTCTCGTGGCCAGGGGGCCATGGAACTGCAGCGGGCATGGAGGATGCCTATACGGCACTGGGTTGGGCCGACGGCTCCTCGCTCGGCCTCGGCTCCGCCACGGCGGGTCTCGTGTTCGGCATCGTCTCTGGCATGGTCATGATCAATATCGCCGCGCGAAAGGGGCAGCTCGCGAACTACTCGAGCAGGTCGGTGAAGACCGTGACGGACATCCTCCCGGTGGTCGATGCGCGGACCGAGTCGACGGGACGCATCAACCGTGCCTCGATCGACAACCTCGCATTCCATTTCGCTCTCACCGGGGTGGCCGTGCTGATCGGCTACGGGCTCAAAGCGCTGGTCGACCTCGTCATCACCGGCATCCCGCTGTTCCCGTTGGCAATGGTCGGCGGTCTCGTCGTGCAGCTGGTGATCAAGCGCACGCCCGCGTATCAGCTCGTCGACAAAGCGACGCTGAACGCCATCACCGGCATCGCACTCGATTTCCTCGTCGTCGCCGCTGTCGCCTCGCTCTCGCTTCCCGTGCTGCTCGACAACTGGCAGGCGCTGCTGATCACTCTCGTCGTCGTTGCGGCGATGAGCGTCGCGATCTTCTACTGGATCGGCCCGCGCATCTTCAAGAAGGATTGGGTCGAGAACAGCATCGTGAACTACGGTGCGATGACCGGCGTCGTATCGGTCGGACTCGTGCTGCTGCGCGCCGCGGATCCGAATCTCAAGACACATGCGTTCCGGGGCTTCGCGCTGCGTGCACCATTCGCCAGCCCGTTCGTCGGCGGCGGGCTCGTGACCGCTCTCATCCCCGTCGCCGTCGCGAACTGGGGAAATCTCTGGGTCGGGCTCGGGTGCGTCGCGATCTGCGTCTTGCTGGTGCTGATCGCGGTCGTCACTCGGATGTGGCAAGCACCTGCCCAGCGATCCGCTGACGGAGGGTGACCCAGACGCCGGCGGTGGCCTCATCATGCTCTCGGCGGTGCAGCCACGCAGTGGGCCGCACCGCCGAGAGTGCACTGTCGGAGCGCTGCCGGAACCCCGGCACACTGCTGCCGGGTCAGATGATGCCGGTGAGCTCGTTCTCGAGCATCGCCTTGGGCATCGCACCGATGATCTCGCGCACCTCTTCGCCGTTCTGGAAGACCTTCATGGCGGGGATCGAGGTGATGCGGTAGCGCGCGGCGAGGTTCGGGTTCTCGTCCACGTTCAGCTTCGCGACGACGAGCTTGCCCTCCTGCTCCGCGGCGATCTCGTCGAGGATGGGCGCGACGGCACGGCACGGGCCGCACCAGGCCGCCCAGAAGTCGACCAGAACGGGCACCTCGCTCTGCAGCACGGCGGTGTCGAACGACTGCTCGTCGACGATGATGGGTTCCTTCATGATGACTCCTTCGGTTGTGCGCGCGGCGCGATGGGCTAGCCGCCGAGCGAAGCGATGTAGTGCTCGGCGTCGAGTGCTGCGACCGTGCCGGAGGCGGCGGCGGTCACAGCTTGGCGGTAGCTCGAATCGATGACGTCGCCCGCGGCGAAGACGCCGGCGACGGAGGTGCGCGACGAGCGGCCGTCGACGGCGATCGTGCCCTCGGCGGTCAGTTCGAGCTTGTCGTGCACGAGGTGGGTGCGGGGGTCGTTGCCGATCGCGACGAAGAGACCCTCGATCTCGAGCTCGCTGGTCGATCCGTCGACGGTGCTCTCGAGCGTGACGCCGGTGACGCCGCTCTCGCCGTGCACCTCGGCGACGGCCGAGTTCCAGACGAATTCGATCTTCTCGTTGTCGAATGCGCGCTGCTGCATGATCTTCGAGGCGCGCAGCTCTTCGCGGCGGTGGATCACGTAGACCTTGTCGGCGAAGCGGGTGAGGAAGGTCGCCTCCTCCATGGCCGAGTCGCCGCCGCCGACGACGGCGATGGTCTTCTCGCGGAAGAAGAAGCCGTCGCAGGTCGCGCACGACGAGATGCCGTGGCCGAAGAGGCGCTCCTCGCCCGGCACGTTCAGCTTGCGGTACGCCGAACCGGTGGCGTAGATGACGGCCTGCGCCTCGTGCACGGTGCCGTCGCTCGCGGTGACCTTCTTGATGTCGCCCGAGAAGTCGACCTCGGTGATGTCGTCGTACACGACTTCGGTGCCGAAGCGCTCCGCCTGCTCCTGCATCTTCTGCATCAGGTCGGGGCCCTGGATCCCCTCGGGGAATCCGGGGAAGTTCTCGACCTCGGTGGTGTTCATCAGTTCGCCGCCGACCTGGATCTGGCTGGCGAACAGCAGCGGCTTCAGATCTGCACGTGCGGCGTAGATCGCTGCGGTGAAGCCGGCAGGGCCGGAGCCGATGATGATGATCTGATGCATGGAGCTCCTCGAGCGGAATCGGGTGGGGCGGACGGTTTCGGGCGCCCGCGACGTCACGTACAACTCATCCTAGGCGCGGCTTATTCCGCGTCGGCTGCGGGCGGGGGCCCGGCTCCGCTCTCGGCGGTATCGGCCCCGGAGTCCAACGCTGCGGCCGCGCGCTTCCGCGATCGTCTGCGTACGCTCCGCAGCGTGCCGAAGACGAGCAGGAGAGCCGCGAGCGCCCCGAGCACCCACACGCCGATCCGCTCGATGCCGCTGCGAATCGTGAGGGGCAGCAGCTTGGAGTCCGACTCGAGCTCGCCGACGGTGTCGGAGACCACGATGCTGAGGCCGGATTCGCCCGCAGAGACGCGGCTGAGCACCGGCACGAGGATGCGCGCATTACCGTCGGCCGTGACCGCGACATCGGGGAACGACCGTTCGTTCACGGTCAGTGCGGCGGAGATCGGCGTCGCTTCGGCGGTGACGACGGCGTCGAACGGGAGGTAGTTGCGCAGCTGCACGGGTACGCGGGTCGAGGTGCCGACGAGCTGGGTGTGCTCGGTGCTCACGATCTGCACCCCCGACTTCAGCTGCTCGTCGTATTCTCCGTACGTCTTCGCAACCGCCGTGAAGTCGGAGCCGATGCCCGCGTACCGGGTCGCGAAGAGGTTCATCAGCCGAGCGCGCTGGTAGCCGGTGAGATCGCCGGGGTGCTGCAGCAGCACGCTGAGCCTGTCGACGTCGGCTTCGCGGCCCGCGGCGCTGCGCAGCAGCTCGCGGCGCTCCTCGAGGGGCGATGCCGCACGCAGCGTCGCGGAGCCCTCGGGCAGCGCCTGCACCGCGGTCGCCTCGACCCATCCGGGAGACGAGAGCTGCTCGATGAGCGCGGCGGGGTCTTCGGCGTCGGCGACGGCGCCGCGATCGAGCGCGATCAGCATGCCGGAGTTCGGTGACCCGGCCGTCACGGCGAGGCGTGCGGAGGCGGTGGAGATCGCGGCCAGGCGATCGGTGTCGTCCGTCGCCGCGAGCGCCCGGCGCACCTCGTCGCCGAGCGCGGCGTCGGCGATCAGCGCCTGGTCGGTACCGAGCGAGGCGCGCGGCCCGCCCTCGAGCGTCGCGTTGTCCGATCGCAGCACGGTGTCGGAGATGCCGCTCGACTGCAGCAGCGCGATCGTGGCGGTGTCGACCTGCCCCTCGGCGGGCCAGGCCACGGGGCGCGCCTCCTGCGGCCACGCGAGCAGTTCGTCGAGCGTCGGGACCGGTGCGGCCTCCGGGTCGCCATCGGCTGCGACTTCGGCTGCGACTTCAGCTTCGGGATCGGCAGTCGCAGCGGCGCCCGTGCTGGTGCCCGTGTCCGTGGCGGCGCCGGCCTCCGCATCGGTACTCGCATCGGCGCCCGCCGCATCGCCGGCCGTGCCGGAATCGGTGCCCGCTTCGGTGCTGACGTCGGTGCCCGCCGCGGCATCGGTTCCGGTGTCGGGGGCCGGGAATGATCCCTGGCGAGTCAGGTACTCGAGATTGACGGGTGCCAGGAGCTCGGTCATCCCGATGGCGGATTGCGCCGCCGGGTCGGCATCGGCGAACTGCAGCAGGAACGACGGCAGTGCCATGTTCTCGAGGCGCTTCAAGAAATCGCGTGACTGCGCCGAAGCATTGTCGCCGTAGGCGCGGATGCTCGCGACGATGCGCGGGTCGATCGCGACCGTCGCGCGGGTCTTCGCGGCCGCATCGAGCAGCGCCTCGAACTGCGGCACCGCCTTGTCGAGCTGCGCGGGCGTCGGGGTCGCGCGCACCGACGACGGCAGCACGAGCGGCACGATGAACCCGAGCTGCGTCTTCGCCTCGCTCCCGTCGCCCGACTGCGGGGAGGCGCCGCGCCACACGAACGGAACGGTGCCCACGACCGACTCCTGGCCCTTGCCCTTGGCGCCCTCGCCGGGGGTGAGCGTCGCCCGCAGCAGATACACGCCTGGCTCGTCCGACGCCGTCAGGGGGAACTCGTCGGCGCGCACGGTTACGGTCGTCGACTGCTCATCATCGGCGGGCACCGCGCCCAGCTCGGCATCGACGACGCGGCTGCCGAACCCGGTGAAGGGCTCGTCCAACTGCGCCGCGGAATCAAGGCGCTCGGGTCGCAGATCGAGGCTGAGGTTGCCGGCAGGGATCGCGTCTTCGCCGCTGTTGTCGACGCGCACCGCGAACTCGAAGCGGTTCTGCGAGGGTTCGAGCACCGATTCGGTCGGCGCGACGATGAGCTTCGCCTGCACCGCCGCCTCGCTCGGCGGCGGCCCATCGGCTTCGGTCTCGGCGAGCGCTGCGGCGGCACCGCCCGCGACGATGCCCGCAACCAAGCCCGCGCCCAGCAGCAGTGCGACGCCGCGATGCGCGAGACGACGCGGGAGGCGGGGCGTGAGCGGCATGGAAACAGTCTAGGGAACGACGCCCGCAGTGCGCTGGGACGGGGTTCGGCCCGGTACCCTAGTGGGATGCGACCACTCGCCGAATCCATGGCCGACCTTCGTGCGATTGCGGCGTCGGCGCCGGTCGCCGCGCTCGCCGAGGCCTTCGCGGCCAGGGGCCACGAGTTCGCCCTGGTCGGCGGCCCCGTGCGCGATGCACTGCTCGGGCGGCCCGTCACCGACCTCGATTTCACGACTTCGGCGCGGCCCGACGAAACCCGCGCCATCCTCGACTCGATCACGAAGAACGTGTGGGATGTGGGGCGCGACTTCGGCACCATCGCCGCCCGGGTGCACGGCGAGACGGTCGAGATCACCACGTATCGCGCCGAGATCTACCGCGATGACTCCCGCAAGCCCGAAGTCAGCTTCGGTGACACGATCAAGGGCGACCTGGTGCGCCGCGACTTCACGATGAACGCCCTCGCGCTCATGCTGCCCGAGCTCAGGCTCGTCGACGTATCGGACGGCGTGGAGGATCTGCTCGCGTCCCGCATCCGCACCCCGGGGCTCCCTCAGGACTCGTTCGCCGACGACCCGCTGCGCATGCTGCGCGCCGCCCGCTTCGCCGCCCAGCTCGGGTTCGCGGTCGTGCCCGAGACGCAGGCCGCCATGCGGGAGCTCGCCGAGCGGCTCGAGATCATCTCGGCCGAGCGGGTGCGCGACGAACTCGTGAAGCTCGTATCGGCCGACGACCCGGTGCCCGGCATCCGCCTGCTCGTGGAGACCGGTCTCGCCGACCGCTTCCTGCCCGAGTTCACGGCGCTCGTCGAGACGCAGGACGACCACGGCCGTCACAAGGACGTGTACGAGCACAGCCTCACCGTGCTGCGCCAGGCGATCGAACTGGAAGCTGCGCGTCGGAGCGGACGCGCAGCGTCTGCCGCGCAGCTTGATCCGCACACGGCGGATGCGCGTCGGAGCGGACGCGCAGCGTCTGCCGTGCAGCTTGATTCGCACACGGCGGATGCGCGTCGGCCCGAGGGCGATGCCGCAGCCGCGTCGCCCGATATCGTGCTGCGCCTCGCCGCTCTGCTGCACGACATCGGCAAGCCGGCGACCCGGCGCTTCGAGCGCGGCGGCGTCACCTTCCACCACCACGACGTGGTCGGCGCGAAGCTCGTGCGCAAGCGGCTGCGCGCGCTGCGCTTCGACAACGACACCGTGAAGCGGGTGTCGCGCCTCGTCGAGCTGCATCTGCGCTTCTTCGGGTACAGCGACCAGCCGTGGACGGATTCGGCCGTGCGCCGCTACGTGCGCGACGCGGGCGGCGAGCTCGAGCAGCTGCACATTCTGACCCGCGCCGATGTCACGACGCGCAACCGCCGCAAGGCGGAGCGCCTCGAGCACGCTTACGACGACATCGAGCGGCGCATCGGCGAGCTCGCCGAGGCCGAAGAGCTCGCTGCGGTGCGGCCGGAGCTCGATGGCGAGCGCATCATGGAGATTCTGGGCATCGCGCCCGGGCCGCTCGTCGGCAGGGCCTACCGGCACATGCTCGAGGTGCGCCTCGACGAGGGGCCGATCGGCGAGGAGGCGGCCGAGCAGCGGTTGCGCGCGTGGTTCGATCAGCAGGGCGAGCAGGGATCGTGACCCGTATTTCGGCTCTCACCCGTATTTCGGAGCAGAACCTCGGTTTCGAGCCGAAATACGGGTGAGAGCCGAAGTTCGGGTTGTATTGAGACGGTGAAGACTGAGAGCGGGGAGGCCGCCATGCGTGATCCGAAGGAGTGGTTCGAGGGGCGTCCGCGCGTGATGTTCGTGCACGCGCACCCCGATGACGAGACGATCACGACCGGCGGCACTCTCGCCGCGCTCGCGGAGGCCGGCTTGGAGCCCCTGCTCGTCACTCTCACCCGCGGCGAGCGGGGCGAGGTCGTCGCCGGCCCGCTCGAAGCGCTCGTCGCGGCGCACGGGCTCGCGGTGGCGCGGCAGAACGAGCTGCGCACCGCGCTCGGCATGCTCGGCGTCGAGCGGCACGCGTTCCTCGGCGTGGAGCCGGCGCGCGCCGAGGGCCTCTCCCCCACCATCTACGAGGATTCGGGTATGAGCTGGGGCGAGGACGGCCGCGCTCGGGCGGGGGCCGATGCGGGCCCCGACGCGCTCACGAGCGTGCCCGCGGTCGAGCCGCTGCACGACCTGCTCGCCGCCGCCTATCTCGCCGGCGCGCAGGCGATCGTCAGCTATGCGGACGACGGCGGGTACGGCCACCCCGACCACGTGCTCGCGCACCGTCTCGCACGCGCGGTCGCGCAGGCGCTCGAACTGCCGTTCTGGGCGATCGCGGGCGACGGTGCGTCCGACACCGGGGCGGCGGATGCGGTCGGAGCGACCGAGGCGCTCGAGGTGCACGACATCGGCGACTGGTTCGACCGCAAGGTCGCGGCGCTGCGCGCGCACGCCACCCAGCTGACCGTCGACGGCGACGACATCGTGCACGTCGGCGGGCAGCGCGAACCGATCGGGCGCGCTGAGGGTTTCCGGCGACTCGCGTAGCGCGGCTTCTCCCCCGGCAATGCGGACCTCTCCGCCCAGGTGGATCGCCCGACGGTCGAGATCGACCGGGTGGCCTGCGGGATGTCCGACGCGACGGGGCGAACCGGCGTCTGAGGTCGTCGATCCCTGGCCCGCGCATCGCCGGCCCCACAGAAGCGCGAGAAGTGTTAGGATAGACAGGTTGTCTGCGCTCCACGCTATCTGGCGATGGACGCGGGCACGATGCACAAACACCCTCCTGCCGCAGAAATCCTGCGGCCGTGAAGTCCGAAGGAGGTGGGTCAGTAATGCATACGTACGAACTCATGGTGATCCTCGATCCCGGTATCGACGAGCGCACCGTGGCCCCCAGCATGGATAAGTTCCTCGGCGTCATCCGCAATGCGGGCGGCGAGATCGAGAACGTCGACATCTGGGGCAAGCGCCGTCTCGCATACGAGATCAACAAGCAGTCCGAGGGCATCTACGTCGTGGTGAACTTCACGGCGAGCCCCGAGGCGACTGCCGAGCTCGACCGCCAGCTGGGTCTCTCCGAGGCCGTGCTGCGCACCAAGGTCCTCCGCGCAGACGAGCTCATCGCTCAGCGCTCCGCTCAGGCCAAGCGCGACGCCGCCAAGGCAGCTCGCGCCGCCGCGAAGGTCGGCGCCTAGCCCATGGCCGGCGAGCCGCTGATCACCGTCGTCGGCAACCTGGTTGCCGACCCCGAGGCGCGCGTGTCGCAGGCGGGCAAGTCGTGGTGCACCTTCCGCATCGCATCGACTCCCCGCGTGCGCGACCGCCAGTCCGGCGATTGGTCGGACGGCGAACCGCTGTGGCTCGGTTGCCGCGCGTACGGAGAGTACGCCGACAACATCGTCGCGTCGCTGACGAAGGGCACCCGCGTCATCGTGCAGGGCCGCCTCACTCAGCGCAGCTACACCGACAACCAGGGCCAGCAGCGCACCTCGCTCGACCTCGAGGTCGAAGAGGTCGGGCCGTCGCTCCGCTTCGCCACCACGCAGGTGGCGCGCGGACAGGCGCGCGGCCAGGTCGGCGGTTTCGGCGGGTCGAACAACCAGCCTCAGGGCCAGAGCAGCTGGGGTCGCTCCGGCGGACAGCAGCAGGACAACCCCTGGACCGATTCGGGTCAGGGCGCATCGTCCGGCGGCGGTTTCGGCGGCGGTTTCGACGACGAGCAGCCCTTCTAAGGCATCACACTTCCTGATCCGGGAGTTGACCGGATCGCATCACGAAAAGAGACCAATCATGGCAGGCAAGTCCAGCGGCGCAGGCCGCAAGCCGGGTCGCGGCAAGAACGCAAAGGCCGTCGCACCCGCCAAGAAGCAGACCGTCGGCGTCATCGACTACAAGGATGTCGCGACGCTGCGCAAGTTCATCTCCGAGCGCGGGAAGATCCGCGCGCGCCGCATCACCGGCGTGTCCGTTCAGGAGCAGCGACTGATCGCGAAGGCAGTGAAGAACGCCCGCGAGATGGCCCTCCTCCCCTACGCCGGCTCCGGCCGCTGATTCGCGAAGGAGAGCACATCATGGCGAAGGTTATTCTCACTAACGAGGTCCAGGGCCTCGGTTCGGCCGGCGACGTCGTCGACGTCAAGACCGGTTACGCGCGCAACTACCTCGTGCCCCAGGGCTACGGCGTGCACTGGACCCGCGGCGGCGAGGCCCAGGTCGCGCAGCTGCGTGCGGCCCGCGAGGCCCGCGCGCTCGCTTCGGTCGAGGACGCTCAGGCGCTGAAGGCGAAGCTCCAGGAGGGCAAGATCCGCCTCCAGGCGAAGACCGGCACCGGCGGCCGCCTCTTCGGTTCGATCAAGCCCGCTGCGGTCGCTTCGGCGGTCGCCGAGGCAGGCATCGGCCAGATCGACAAGCGCAAGATCACCGTTCCGACCATCAAGTCGACGGGCGAGTACAAGGTCGTCGCGCACCTCCACGAGGGCGTCGACGCGACCATCACGCTGCAGGTCATCGCTCAGCGCTGATCGAGCTGCACCGCACGGCCGTACCCCGGTACGGCCGTGCACCCGCGAATGGCGGGGCGAAGGGGTCTCCCCTCGCCCCGCCATTGCATTTCCGGGGCATGAACGGGATGTGGACACGAGGGTGCGTCGATCGTTCGCGCGCCCCTGATCCATGCATCGAACGGGCGGAAACTTTCCACATGTCAAGTCGACGAGAGACTCTCAAGCTTCAGTTGAGAGTTGAATAACTTTCTCCATGTGGAAACTGTAAACCCCTGATCAGGCCCGAGATTTGTGACATTGTCACCGGGTTTCCCACAGTTCGTCCCCAAGCCTGTGAATAAACCGGGGCGCAAACCCCCGAGTTATTCACCGAGTTATCCACAGGCCTGTACGGGGTCGCCTGGCCTTCGACTTGCGCTCGCCGTACCGTGAATGTCAGAGGCGCGGTGTCGACTGCAGTTCACCCCCTCGAAACTATGCTGAAGGAGCCGCGGCGTGTCCATCTCCCATCTCGGGATCTCAGATCCATTCCTCGATGAACCGGTGCGGGGCAGTGAGCGGACCCCTCCGTACGACCTCCTCGCCGAGCAGAGCGCCCTCGGCGGCATGCTGCTGTCGAAGGATGCGGTGGCCGACGTCACGGGACTGCTCGGGGGCGGCGACTTCTACGTGCCGAAGCACGAGGTCATCTACGAAGCCGTGCTCTCGCTCTACTCCCGCGGCGAGCCGACCGACGTCATCACCGTCACCGATGAACTGACGAAGGCGGGCGAACTGCAGCGCGCCGGCGGCGCCGAGTACCTGCACACGCTCACGAGCATCGTGCCCACCGCGGCGAACGCCAGCTTCTACGCCGAGATCGTCGCGGAGAAGGCGCTGCTGCGCAGGCTCGTCGAAGCCGGCACCCGTATCGTGCAGATGGGCTATGCCGGCGAGGGCGAGGCGATCGATCTCGTGAACGTCGCCCAGTCCGAGATCTACGGCGTCACGGGGGAGTCGCAGGGCGAGGACTACGTGCCGCTCTCGCTCGCGGTCGATGCCGCGCTCGAGGAGATCAACAAGGCGAACAGCGCCTCCGACGGCATGCTCGGCGTGCCCACCGGCTTCTCCGAGCTCGACGCCATGACGAACGGCTTCGCCGGCGGCCAGATGATCATCATCGCGGCCAGGCCCGCCATGGGTAAATCGACGCTCGCCATGGACGTCGCCCGTCACGCCGCGGTGCATGCGGAGGCGCCGACGGTGTTCTTCTCGCTCGAGATGGGCCGCGCCGAGATCGCGATGCGCCTCCTGGCCGCCGAGGCGTCGATCCCGATGCAGACCCTGCGCAAGGGCGCGCTCGACAGCCGCGACTTCCAGAAGCTCGCAGCGACGCAGGGCCGCGTGGCCGACGCTCCGCTCTTCATCGACGACAGCCCGAACCTGACGCTCGTCGAGATTCGCGCCAAGTGCCGCCGCCTCAAGCAGCAGCACGGCCTGCGCATGGTCGTCATCGACTATCTGCAGCTGCTGTCGAGCGGCAAGAAGAGCGAGAGCCGCCAGCAGGAGGTCTCGGAGTTCTCGCGCGCCCTGAAGCTCCTCTCGAAGGAGCTCGACGTGCCGGTCATCGCCCTCTCTCAGCTGAACCGTGCTTCCGAGCAGCGCGCCGACAAGATGCCGGCCATCAGCGATCTGCGCGAGTCGGGCTCGCTCGAGCAGGATGCCGATATGGTCATCCTGCTGCACCGCGAAGCCGTGGGCGACCGCGACAGCCCCCGCGCCGGCGAGGCCGACTTCATCCTCGCGAAGCAGCGCAACGGCCCGACGGGCACCGTGACCGTGGCCTTCCAGGGCCACTACTCGCGATTCCAGGACATGCCGCAGGGCGTGTAGTCCTACTGCCGCTGTCGCGCGCTTCCCGGCGCGCGTCCTGTGAGATCCATCAGCAGCGCCGGAGCGTGGAGCGATACACTGGAGGGCGGAGAAAGGGGAGTCGTCATGGCTGCTGCGGTCACGCCTGCGAAGCGTGGAGCGACCCCTGAATCGGGGCTCCCGCGCTCCGTGCGGCTCGTCCGCGTGATCGTGCTGCTGCTCGGCGGCGTCGCCATCACGTTCTCGGCGACTTTGCACGAGCATCTGGGCTTCGACCTCGCCCTCGCGACCTGCGCGATCGCCGGTATCGGCCTGGCGCACCTCATCGAGTGGTTCGCAGGCCGCACGGTCGGCGCAGGCCCGGTCGCGATGCTGCTCGCCCTCGCATCGTTCGGGGCCGCGTTCGCACTGCCGTTCCAGGGGAGCGCTATCGGGTTCGCCGTGGTCGTCGCGGCCTGGGCGCTGATCTGCGCGCTGCTCGAGTACATCGGCAGCACCGTGCGACCCGGCACGCGACCCGATGCCGTGCTCATCGGCGCGGCGGGCATCCTGCTCGCACTGCTCGCCATCCTGATGCGCGAGGACGAGGTCGCGGTCGTCGGCCTGCTCGGCGCGTACGCCGTCATCGCCGGAGTGTTCCTCGGCATCTCCGCATTCGACATCCGCCGGGGCGGTACCCCCGATATCGAGCACTCGGGCGATCAGCGCGCCGAGGGCCTCGCCTCGTAGAGAAAGCACACGATGACCCAGTCTTCCGAGCCCGCCAAGCACGATCCCGTGACGCCGTCGCGCAGGGACCGTCTGCGCCCCCTCGAGCTCCTCGGCTTCTCAGGCGTGCTCGGCGTGTTCGCCGGGCTCGTGGTGCTGCTCGCCACCCGCAACTTCGTGCTCGCCGGAGTGTTCTTCGGCATCGCGTTCATCGCCTCCGTGCTCGTCGTGGCGCTCATCGGCCTCGGCGGCACGCCGAGTGAAGCAGACGTCGAGGCGCGCAAGGATCTCAAGAAGCCCGACGCCGGGGGAGACTGGCACTAAGACCGAAGCGCCGCGGCTGCAGCGCGACGACGCCGGCGACGATCCCTGCGCTTGCCGCGCGACCAGGTGCGGGCGTCGCGGCTCGACAGCGCGAGCAGGATGAGGATGTCGAGGGCGAGCGTCAGCAGCGTCGTCTTCACCGCGAGCTGCGCGCCCGCCGCGAAGTAAGTGACGGCCGTCGACAGGATGCTGAGGGTCGCGCCGAAGAGCACGAGCATGCGCGCCCGATCGCCGCCCCGCCACACCAGCCAGCACAGCACGAGCAGCATCAGCATCCACACGCCCTCGAAGCCGATGCCGATGCCGACGACGATGTTCGCATCGCCGACGGAGATGCCGTACTCTTCGGCGATCGAGCCGCGGCTCGTGAACAGCGAGATCATCCAGGGCACCGCGCTCAGCGCGCGCAGCAGCACCAGGGTCGAGCCGCTGATGATGGAGCCGGGGCGCTTCTGCGGCGAGGGATCGGCCCCGTCCCGGCTGAACAGCGCCGAAGTCGGCTCCACCGCCGGGCGCTTGCGCACTTCACGATGCATGGCGGCCTCCGTTCGAGAGCTCCGAAGCCGGAGGCCCGTCGACGACCCGCACCGCGGTCAGATCGACGATCGGCAGGTCGCCGTCGGTGCGGATCGAATCGCCGCCCCCGTTGCGCGAGTGGTATCCGGTCGAGAAATCGTGCAGCACCTCCAGCCGTGCTGCCGGGTCGGCGGTCAGCAGGCTCCGCACGACATGGTCGCGCTCGACATCGGTGTCGGCATCGATCTTGTGCGTGATCTGCAGCGTGAAGAGCGACAGGCCGACCGCGCGGTCGAAAGTGCCGGCCGCGAGCCAGCCGACGCGCGCGCCTCCGGGCAGCAGCCAGCCGTCTGGAGTGCGCCAGAACCTGACATGGTGGCGCTTCGCCGGGTTGCCGGCGACCTCCTGCTGGTAGGCGAAATCCTGCTTGCGGCCGAAGAGGAAGAGCGGGCTCACGGGCGCCTGGCCGTAGCTCTCCCGGCGCAGCGTCGAGGTGACGATGCGCAGCGAGGAGCGCAGGGTCACGGGGTCGGCGATCGTCCACCCCGCCCGCGCGAGCGCCGCATGCAGCTGCTCGGCCTCGCCCTGCAGCGCGATGTTGATCGGGTCGCCGAGCAGGCCGTCGCTCGTGCGGGTACGCCCGATGAAGTAGTCGGGCACGTAGATGGTGGTGAGCACGCGGTGGACGCGGGGGAGCGCGAGGTAGGCGAGCATCGCCCAGAACGCGATGAAGACGAGCACGCCCCAGGGGCCGATGGCGAAGGTCTCCGTGAGCAGCAGCCACGCGAACCAGACGGCGGCGACCCCGGCGAAGACGAAGAAGAACTCGTCGAGCACGGCGGACACCGACACGCGGCGGCGCCGGATGCGCCCGTTGCGCTGCTGCGCTGAATCGTGCGGTGCCATGCCCTCATGCTAGTGACCCGCGGCCATTCGCGGCGTGGATTCCGCGTACGATCGAAGGCGGAGATCTCGAAGAAAGCGGGCGGAATGTCGAATGGGAACGAGGCGGGCACCATCCCGCTGTCGGGCGAGCAGCACATCATCGAGCACGGCGAGCTGCGTGCGGTGATCGCGAGCGTGGGCGCGAGCCTGCGCGAACTGAGTCGGGCGGGCAGGGACTACGTGGTCCCGTTCGCTGCCGATGAGCTGCGACCCCATTCGCGCGGTGTCACCGTCGCCCCGTGGCCGAACCGCGTCGTCGACGGACGCTATCGTTTCGACGGGGTCGAGCATCAGCTGCCCATCACCGAGGTCGCGCGCGGGCATGCGCTGCACGGTTTCACCCCGTGGCTCGGTTTCGCGCCGGGGGAGCGGATCGGCGACCGGGCCGGGCAGGCCTCGTCCGTCACGCTGACCGCCACCGTCGAGCCGCAGCGCGGCTATCCCTGGCGCGTGCGCATCGACACCCGCTTCGCGCTCGACGAACGCGGGCTCGAGCAGACCGTCACGGCGACGAACCTCAGCGGCACGGCGGCGCCCTACGGAGTCTGCCCGCACCCCTACCTCATCGCCGGCCCCAGCCCGCTCGACGAGTGGGAGCTGACGCTGCCGGCCTCGCAGGTGCTGCGGGTGACGGAGGATCGTCTGATCCCTGTCGATCTGCAACCCGTGGGCGCCGATGCCGAGCGCTTCGACTACCGTGTGCCGCGTGCGATCGGCGGTACGCGCCTCGACCACGCCTTCACGGCTCTCGCGCGCGACGCATCGGGGGAGGCCCGAGTAGAACTGCGCGACCCCGCGGGCGGCGGCGTCGCCATGAGCTGGGGCGAGGCGTGCGACTGGATGCAGGTATTCACCGCGGATGCGCCCGGCGACCCCGACGATCGCATCGGGCTCGCGGTCGAGCCGATGACCTGCGCACCGGACGCCTTCAACGGCGGTGCCGGGCGCGGCATGATCCGCCTCGAGCCGGGCGCCTCGCACACCGCGAGCTGGCGCATCGACCCGCTCTGAACCGGGCTCCGAGACTACCCGTCCGCGTCTTCCGGGTCTTCCGGGTCGATCGGCGCGTGGTGGTCGAAGTTCGCCGTGCCGCGTTTCCAGTACCCGCTCAGCGCATACTGCTCGCGCGGCGTGCCGAGCTCGTACTTCAGCAGGCGGCGCAGCGGGATGAGGCGGGTGGCCTCGCCCGCCGCGAAGAGGAAGGTGCCCTCGTCGACGCCCATATCAGCGGCGGCTTCGGCCAGAGTCCCGTAGGCCGGCATCACGTCGATCGCTCGACCGCCCGTCTCGCGCAGGTACTGTTCGGCCCAGTCGAGGTCGGCGAGGGGGATGTCGGCCACGATCTCGATGTCGGTCGCCGCGGGCACGGAAGCGATGAAGCGTCCCGTGGCGGGGAGGGCGGAAGCGTCTACGATGCACAGCAGCTTGTCGGCGCCCTGAGGAGCGGAGACCGAACCGCGGGGCCCGACGGCCACGAGGCGATCGCCCGATCGCGCGGATGCGGCCCAGGCCGATGCGGGCCCGGCATCGGGATGCTGCAGGAAGTCGACGTCGAAGACGCGCATTCCGGTGGCGACATCCTCCCGGACGTTCAACGGTGTGAAATCGCGCGGGAACATGGGAACCTCGGGGCGGACGATGCCGCTTGCCTCCGGGCCGACGGCGGTGGGCGCCACGAGCTCCCCGGTGAGAGGGTGCGGGAAGAACAGCTTGACGTGATCGGCCGGGCCGGTCGACGCGAAATCATCGAGCTCCGGGCCGGTGAAGCTCACCCGGATGAACGGTCCGGCTGCGAGCTCCTCGATCCCGGAAACGATGATCTCGCGGGCGGTGAAGCGGTGCATCACGCGCTCTCGCGCGAATCTCTCGGTCACTGCGATCCCTTCATCAGATGTTTCTGATTCGAGGCTAGCAGTCCGCCTCTTGCGCTGCGAGGTTTCACTCGAGCAGACGGACCGCGTGCCTGATCCCGTCGACGGCCGATGAGACGACCGGGAGCCCGAGCTCGTCGGCGATGCGCGCGCCCGCATCGATGGTGCGCAGGCCGCCGCACGAGATCAGCAGCGCATCGGGGGCCGCATCGCCCGCCCGGTCGAGTGCGCGCTCGGCCGCGGCGCGGAGGTCGGCGTCCGTCACGCGGCCGAGGTCGGCGATCGCGCTGACGCCCAGGTCGACGCGCGATGCGACTTCGAACCCGCTCTGCATGAGGAACCGATCGAGTCGCCGCCCCATGTCGGAGGTGTAGGCGCCGACGACCGAGACGCGTCGAGCGTCGAGCTCGCGCAGGCTTGCGACGATCGAGGTCGACATGGTGGTGACCGGAATGCCCGGGCAGGCGCGACGGAGGCGGTCGAGCGCGCGTTCGTTGCCGGCGGCGTCGTCGTAGAACGTCAGCGACGTGCCCATGATGCTGATCGCCTCGGCGCCCCGATCGAGCAACGCCCGTGCCGCGGCATCGATACGCTCGAGGCCGGCGTCGAACCCGGTCGGCGACATCTCGGCGATGCCGAGGCCGCGCGCGGCGAACACGACCCCGTCGGGAAAGAGGATCGCGGCCTCGGGGGGCACCGTATCCGCTTCGGGGGGCACGATGAGGCCGACGACCGGGCGTGCGGCATGCGCGCAGGTCATCCGGCCGCCCCGGGGCCCAGGGGCATCGCCTGTTCGATGCGATGCTTCGCCTCGAGCAGCAGCTCGCCGTACTCCGCGAGCTGATCCTCATGCAGACGATGGCTCGGCACCGAGATCGCGAGCCCGAACTCGGCCTCGCGGTCTCCGTCGAGGCGGAGCGCGACGCCGATGCCGGAGATCTCGGAGCGCCACTCGCCGCGGTTGACCGCGTAGCCATCGAGGCTCACGCGCTGCAGCTCGGCGCGCAGCGCTCGCTCCTCGGTGAGCGATTCCGCAGTGAAGCCGGCGGGGGACGCCTGCAGGTAGGCGTCGAGGCCCTCGGGGCTGCGGGCCGCCAGCAATGCCTTGCCCGACGCGCTGACGTGCAGCGGCAGGCGGGTACCGATCGGGTCGAAGACGCGCACCGAGTGCGTCGACTCGAGCTTGTCGACCACCACGACGTCATCGCCCTGCATCTGAGTGAGATGGATGTTCTCGTTCGTGCGCTCCCACAGCCAGTGCATCGGCTCCTGGGCGAGCGAGCGCACGCCGATCTCCTTGCCCTGGTGCGCCAGCACCCAGATGCGCGAGGTCTGCACCCAGAGGCCGCCATGCGCCGTGTCGCGCGTCAGCCACCCCTCGTCCTCGAGCGAGGTGAGCGTGCGCTGCACCGAGGACTTGGGCAGGTCGAGCTTGCGGGCGACGTCGCTGACGCCCACGGGTTGCGAGATGACCACGCACTGGAGGATGCGGAGCGCGTTCTTGAGTACCTGCATGGAGTGATCCTCTCAGATGGATCGACGGAATCTACGGCGATTCGCCTGCGCCATTGACAGCCATCGGCGACTGCCCCACACTAGTTATACCACCACGCAACACAGTGTGCCACTACACGGCACAGTGAGGACGAAGATGTCAACGCTAGAACTTGAAGGTGTCTCGAAGGACTTCGGGCAGGGCTTCGCGGTGCAGGATCTCGATCTGCGCGTCGAGAGCGGCGAGTCCGTCGTGCTGCTCGGCCCCTCGGGGTGCGGCAAGACGACGACCCTGCGCATGATCGCCGGCTTCGAGACGCCGACTGCGGGGCGCATCGCGATCGGGGAGCGCGAGGTCGTCGGCGCGCGCACCAATGTGCCCCCGGAGGGCCGCGGGATCGGCATGGTGTTCCAGTCGTACGCGCTCTGGCCCCACCTCACGGTCGCCGAGAACGTCGCGTTCGGCCTCACCACGACCGAGGGCCGCAAGCGCCTCAGGCGCAATCGTTCCGAGATCGCGACATCGGTCGAACGGGCGCTCGACCAGGTGCAGCTCGCCGGCTACGGGGCGCGCTACCCGCACGAGCTCTCGGGCGGTCAGCAGCAGCGGGTCGCACTCGCACGCGCGCTCGTTGTCGACCCCGAAGTGCTGCTGCTCGACGAGCCGCTCTCGAACCTCGACACGCGACTGCGCGAGGAGATGCGCAATGAGATCCGCCGCCTGCAGCTCGAGTCGGGCATCACCATGGTCTACATCACCCACGACCGCTCGGAGGCGCTGGGCCTCGCCGACCGCATCGTCTGCCTCGATGCCGGGCGCATCCAGCAGATCGACCCGCCCGAGCGCATGTACCGCCGCCCGGCGACGCGATTCGTCGCCCGTACTCTGGGCCAGGCGAACGCCCTCGATCTCACGGTCGAGGAGGTCGGCGCCGCAACGATCACCGCGCGCCTGCAGGGTGCGGACCTTGTGCGGCTGGACGCGGCCGACGCCCCCGACGCGTGCCCGGGGGACCGCCTGCCCGTGTGCGTGCGACCCGTCGACGTGCTGCTCGACTTCGACGACCCGCGGACGAACGCCAACGTGCGCAGCCGCTCCTTCCTCGGCGATGAGACCCACTACGTCATCGACTTCGACGGCGTCGACGAGCCCGTGCGCGCCATCGACCGGCGCGCCACCCATCACCCGGCTGGGTCGCGCCTGCGGCTCTCGGTCGACGAGACCCGCATCTCCGTGCTCACGGGCGAACTCGAAGAGCGCCGCGTCGACGCGCTCGTCTAGCGGCGCACCCCGAAACGTTCCCTCATCCACACGACATCTCTAGGAGAATCCATGTTCCGCGCACATCGACCCGGCCGCCTCATCGCAGCGGCGGCCCTGGCCACCGCGTCCCTCTTGGTGCTGACCGGCTGCAACCCGCCGAGCAAGCAGGCGAACGACGGGCCGCTGCCCACCGACGAGGCAGAACTCGTCGAAGCCGCGCAGCAGGAGGGCAAGGTCTCGCTCGGCGCGGGCGGCCACACCAACGCCCAGGCCGAACTGCTCGCCGAGAAGTTCGAGGAGAAGTACGACATCCCCGTCGAGTTCATCCGCGAGAACTCCGGTCAGATCTCGCAGAAGGTGGAGGCGCAGAAGGACGCGGGCAACGTCGCCTTCGACGTCATCAGCCTGAACGACTCGTCGACGCTCGGCACCTGGTCGGCTGACGACGTGCTCGCAGACCCCGCCGTACCGAACCTCGACGACGTGCTCGCCCCGCTGCAGGTCGACGACGAGCACTACGTCGCCTTCACCTGGGCCGCGGCCGGCTTCGTCTACAACGAGGCGAAAATCGACGCCTCGACGATTCCGAAGACGTGGATGGAGCTCGCCGAGTCGGACAGTCGCAAGGTGATCGCCGACCCGGGCACCTCGGGGGCCGCGCTGAACTTCCTCGGCGCGCTCAACGAGACCGCCGCAGACGTACTCCCCGTGCTCGGAGCGGGCGACGTGCTGCGCAGCGAATCGGCGCTGGCGCTCGGCCAGATGGTGTCGACCGGCGAAGCGGATTACGGCCTGCCCGGCATCGAGCACGATGTCGCGACCGCGCGCACCGCGGGGGAGCCGCTCGCCATGGGCTACCCCGAGGGGAAGCTCGGCGTGCTGCCCTCGTACATCGCACCGCTGTCGTCCGCGGCGCACCCGGCGGCCGCGCGCCTGCTCGTGCAGTTCTCGCTGAGCGAGGAGTTCCAGCAGGCGCAGCGCGAACTCGGGTCGCGTTCCGTGCTCGGCGCGGTCCCAGTGCCCGAGGGCCTCGAAGAGCTCGGCGAGGATCGCATGCTGATGATCGATCAGACCGAGCTGGCCGCAGAGCGCGACGAACTGCTCGCCGAGTTCGACCGGGATGTGAAGTAGATGGCGGTCGTCACCGCTCCGGCGCCGAGGGCCCGGGAGCCGCAGGCGCGGCACCGGGCCCCCGGCCCCGAACGCGCGGTCCCCGTGAAGCAGGTGCGCGGCGGCATCTCGCCCGTCATCTGGTGCCTGATCGTCCTCTTCCTGGTCGTCGTGCCCGTCGTCGCGCTCGTCTGGAAGAGCCTGGAGCTGCCCGAGGGCGGCCGGGGACTCGGCAACTACACCGATGTGCTCAGCCGCGCCGGCATTTGGGAGGCGATCGGCAACTCGTTCCTCGTCGGCTTCGGAGCGACCTTCGGCTCGCTGATCATCGCGCTGCCGTTCGCGTACCTCGTCAGCCGCACCGACCTCCCGGGCCGGGCCTTCTTCCGCTCGGTCGCGGTGCTCACCTTCGCGGCGCCGGGGTTCATCGCGGCGATGGGATGGATCCTGCTGCTCGGGCCGAAGGGCGGCCTGATCAACCAGTACGTGCTCGTCCCGCTCGGCATGCCCCCGTTCGACATCTTCACGCCGTACGGCATCATCTTCGCCCTGAGCGTGTTCCTCTACCCGCTGCTGTTTCTGCCGGTGGCCGACGCCTTCGACAACATGGACAGCCGCCTCGAAGAGGCCGCCCAGTCGCTCGGCGCCCGGAGGTGGGAGACCGCCCGGCGCGTGATCCTGCCGCTCGTGCTGCCGCCGATCTTCTCGGGCTCGCTGCTCGTCTTCATCAGCGCATTCACCATCTTCGGGCCGGTGGCGCTGCTCGGCGGGCCGGTCGGGTTCCAGACGATCCCGACCGCGATGTTCCAGCTGATGACCTTCCCGCCGCGCATCGAGCTCGCCGCCGTGCTCGGCCTCCCCGTGCTCGTGGTGCTCGCGCTGCTCATCTGGGCGCAGAAGAAGCTCTACGGCCGCCGCCGCTACACCACGGTCGGCGGCAAGCCCGGTCAGCGCCGCATCCAGCCGCTCGGGGCGTGGAAGTGGCCCGCTTTCCTAGGCGGGCTCGCCGTCTTCGTCGTGAGCGTCGTGCTGCCGTTCGGCGTGCTGGTGCTGACCTCGTTCCGCAAGGCCATCGGGCTGCCGCTCACGTGGGAGAACATGGTGCTCTGGGACAACTACCAGAAGGTGTTCGCGCAGGAGAGCATCATGCGTTCCTTCGGCAACAGCCTGTGGATCGCCCTCGCGGCGACGCTGCTCAGCCTCGCCATCGCCTTCCTCGCCGCATTCATCCTCGAGCGCACGCGCTGGCGCGGACGCGGGCTCGTGCAGCCGCTCATGTTCGCGCCGCTCGCCTTCCCGGGCGCGATCCTCGGCATCGCCATGATCATCGCGTACTCGGGCGGGCCGCTGTGGCTCGGCGGCACCCTCACGATCATGCTCGTCGCCTACCTGATCCGCGTCATCCCGCAGTCGTTCACCTACGTCCAATCGGGTTTCAAGCAGATCAACGTGGAGACGGAGGAGGCGGCACGCAGCCTCGGCGCCTCGGGTCAGGAGACCGTGCGCCGGGTCACGGTGCCGCTCCTGCGCGGGCCCCTGCTCTCCGTCGGCGTGCTCAACTTCGTGCTGCTGTTCCGTGAGCTCGACATCTCGATCTTCCTCTACACGGGATCGAACGATGTCGCACCCGTGGTGCTCTACAACCTGGCGACGCAGTCGCAGTTCCAGGTGATGGGCGCGCTCGCGGTGCTGATGCTCCTCGTCAATCTCGGCGTGGTCATCCTCGCGCGACTGCTGTTCGGCGTGCGGTTCAAATGACCCGCGACGCGCCACCCGCCCTGCTTCACCCGACCACCTCAGACACCTCCAGAGGACGAAATATGAGAATCGAGCATGTCGAAACGTGGATCCTCCGCGTTCCGTTCATCCGCACGAGCGCCGACTTCGACGGCGCGCACCACGAACTGATCGGCGTCACGGTGCACGCCGAGGGCCTGACCGGGATGGGCTACAGCTTCATCACCGACACCGCGGGCGGCACCGCCGTGAAAGCGCTGCTCGACGACCTCCTCGTGCCCCGCATCATCGGCCGGTCGCCCGTCGAGGTCGAGCGCATCTGGCACGAGCTCGACCACCTCACGCACCGCATGGGCACCGGCATCAACCGCTTCGCGATGGCATCGATCGACATCGCGCTGTGGGACCTGCGCGCGAAGCTCCACGGCAACTCGCTCGCGCAGGAGCTCGGCCAGTTGACCGACACGGTGCCGGTCTACGGCTCGGGGAAGGCGGGAAACCGACTCGCGCTCGATGAGCTCGTCGAGCTCTCGGCCGGGTATCTCGACGAGGGATTCGACGCCGTCAAGATCAGGGTCGGCCTCGAGCCCGAGCACGATCGGGCGCGCCTCGCCGCGGTGCGCTCGGCGCTCGGCGACGGGGCGCGCATCATGATCGACGCCAACGAGCGGCTCGACTGCCCGACGGCCCTCTCGCTCGGGCGCAGCCTCGCCGATCTCGATATCTTCTGGTTCGAGGAGCCGGTGCACAGCAGCGATCTCGAATCGCATGTATTCCTCTCCCAGCATCTACCGATGTCCATCACGGGAGGCGAGCACCACTGCAGCGCCGCGGAGTTTCAGCCCTACATCTCGAGACGAGCCTTCGGCATCGTACAGCCCAATGTCTGCATGGTGGGGGGCGTCACCGAGATCATGCGTATCGCCCGCGCCGCAGAGCTCGGAGGCGTCGGTTTCGCGCCGCATCTGATGACCGATCTGAATGTGCACATCTCTGCGGCGACGATGAGCACATCGTACGTCGAGTACTTCCCATTCCTCGAACCGTATACGACGAATCGGCTCACGATCTCGGAGGGGCGCGCCGAGGTGCCCACGACCCCGGGGCACGGCATCGAGTTCACCGAGGAGACGTTCGAGAGGTATCGGATCGCATGACCGGGTCGAGCACTGCCGCGACCCGCGGCGCGCAGCCGTGGCCGCGGAGCATCGCGGTCATCGGCGCCGCGGGCACCGTCGGGTCGTCGGTCGCGGCGCAGCTCGCGCTCGGCGGCATCGGGGAGCGCATCCATCTGATCGACGTGCGGCAGAACATCGTCGTGAGCCACGTCATCGACCTCACCGACGCGCTCGGCGTCCTCGGCAGGGATCGGCCGCAGCTGCTCGCCGGGCCGCCCGACGACGGCACCGTCGACCTGGTGGTGGTCGCGGCGTCGCGCCCGGAGATTCCGGGCGGCGACCGCCGGGAGTTCCTGGCGGCGAACGCGGGGCTGCTCGAGACCCTCGCACCGCTCGTCGAACGGCTCGCCGGGGCGACCGGACTCGTGCTGCTGCTCTCTAACCCGGTCGACATCCTCGCAGGCCACCTGGTGCGTCGCAGCGCGCTCCGGACCGACCAGGTCGTCGGCTATGCGCTGAACGATTCAGCGCGCTTCCGCGCCGCGGCCGCGCGCGTGCTCGGAGTGGGGGCGTCGCGCGTCGGGGGCCACGTGTTCGGCGAGCACGGCGACGGCCAGGTGCCGATGTTCTCGAGCCTGACTGTCGACGGTGCGCCCGTCGACCTCGATCGCGGCCAGCGCGAAACGGTCTCCGTCGATGTCTTCGGGTGGTTCCGCCGATGGTCGGCTCTCGAGTCGGGCCGCAGCTCGGGGTGGGCGACCGGGGTCGGCGTGCGCCGCATGGTCGAACTGCTGGCGACGGGGGAGCCTGTGGTCGCCACGGCCGGCACGGCGCGCCTCGCGGGCTATCCGGAGTCGTTCATGGCGCTGCAGGTGCAGCGGACGGCGACCGGCGTAGCGGCGCTCGATCCCGTCGCGGACGCCGCCGAGGCCGAGCAGCTGCGCACTTCGGCGATACGCATCGCGGAGGCCGTCGACGCGCTCGATACGGGAGAGTGACCCGGCCGGCCGCGTTCCGGTCGGGCGTCCGCGAAGACGAACCGCCCCGTGCCGGATCCGGCACGGGGCGGTTTCACGTGGAACGTACGCTGCGACGGAGGTCGCGGGCCGGGGGCGTCAGCGCTGCAGGAAGTCGACGAGGCGCACGGCCTCGCCGATGTAGGTCGCGGGCGTCAGCGCGAGGAGGCGCTGCTTGGCGTCATCGCCGATCTCGAGCGCCTGCACGAACTCGACGAGCTCGGCCTGGCCGATGCGGCGGCCGCGGGTCAGCTCCTTGAGCGCGGCGTACGGGTCCTTGATCGTCGAACGGCCCGCCGTGACCTCGGCGCGGATCACGGTCTGGATGGCCTCGCCGAGCACCTCCCAGTTGTGGTCGAGATCGTACGCGAGCGCCTCGGGGGCCGCGTCGATCTGGCCGAGGCCGCGCAGGATGTTGTCGAGCGCGAGCACCGAGTGGCCGAAGCCGACGCCGATGTTGCGCTGCGCCGACGAGTCGGTGAGGTCGCGCTGCCAGCGGCTCGTGACGAGCGTCGCGGCGAGCGAATCGAGGATGGCGTTCGAGAGCTCGAGGTTCGCCTCGGCGTTCTCGAAGCGGATCGGGTTGACCTTGTGCGGCATCGTCGACGAGCCGGTCGCGCCCGCGACGGGGATCTGGCGGAAGTAGCCGATGGAGATGTAGCTCCAGACATCGGTCGCGAGGTTGTGCAGAATGCGGTTCGCGTGCGCGATGCGGGTGTAGAGCTCGGCCTGCCAGTCGTGCGACTCGATCTGCGTCGTGAGCGGGTTCCAGTCGAGGCCCAGGCCCTCGACGAACTCCTGCGAGACGGCCGGCCAATCGACCGCCGGGTCGGCGGCCATATGCGCGGCGAAGGTGCCGGTCGCGCCCGAGAACTTGCCGAGGTACTCGATGTCGTCGATCTGGTTCAGCTGGCGCTCGAGGCGGTGCACGAACACGGCGATCTCGCGGCCGAGCGTCGTCGGCGTCGCGGGCTGGCCGTGCGTGCGGCTCATCATGGGCAGCTCGCGGTAGAGCTCGGCCTGGCGGGCGAGCTCGGAGATGACGGCCACGAACTTCGGGCGCCACACGTCGGCGACGGCCTGCTTGACGGTGAGCGCGTACGAGAGGTTGTTGATGTCCTCGCTCGTGCAGCACACGTGCGTCAGCTCGGCGAGATGGCCGAGGCCCTGCTGCTCGAGGCGTGCGCGCACGAGGTACTCGACCGCCTTGACGTCGTGCTGCGTGGTGCGCTCGGTCTCGGCGAGCTCGTCGATCTCGGCCTGGCCGAAGCCCGACGCCCATTCGCGCAGCGAGGCGAGCTGCTCGGGCCCCATGGGGGTGCCGCCGAGCAGCGAGTGCTCGGTGAGGTAGGCGAGCCACTCGACCTCGACGTGCACGCGGGCCTTGTTGAGGCCGGCCTCCGAGAGCGTGCCGCCGAGATCCTCCACCGCCTTGCGGTAGCGGCCGTCGAGCGGGCTGATGGGCTGCGGGGGGAGCGGGGTCATATGAACCTCTCAGGTAGGGATCGCGGTCCGCCCTCCATTCTCCCACGCCCGGCCGCGAGTTCGGGTGGTGTGTCCGGCGTCGTCCGCGATTGCGCACCTGACATCAGGTCGACCCCTTGACCCTGCCGGCGAGATGTGCGACACATTGCGAGTCGGTCCTGTGGCCGACATATCGCTTCACAACGGATCGTCCGGCACGTACCTGCCGGTGAAACGAGAGGAACATTTCAATGGCGAACGTCGTCTACGACAACATCACCCTCCAGTACCCGGGCACTGATCGCCCTGCGGTAGCTGGACTGGCTCTCGATATCGAGGACGGCGAGTTCCTCGTCCTCGTCGGCCCCTCTGGGTGCGGCAAGTCTACCGCCTTGCGTATGCTCGCGGGCTTGGAAGAGGTGACCGACGGTCGGATCCTCATCGATGACGAGGACATGACCCATGTCTCTCCGAAGGATCGTGACATCGCGATGGTCTTTCAGAATTACGCGCTTTACCCGCATATGACCGTTGCCGAGAATATGAGGTTCGCGCTCAAAATCGCCGGAGTCTCGAAAGATGAGCGCCGCCGCCGTGTGGAAGCCGTCGCAGAGCAGCTCGATCTCTCGGATTACCTCGATCGCAAGCCAAAGGCGCTCTCCGGTGGTCAGCGCCAGCGCGTCGCAATGGGACGGGCAATTGTGCGTGAACCGAAGGTCTTCCTCATGGATGAGCCGCTTTCGAACCGCGATGCGAAACTTCGCGTCCAGACCCGCAGCCGCATCGCTACGCTCCAACGCGAACTGGGCGTGACCAAGGTGTATGTCACCCACGATCAGACCGAGGCGCTTACCATGGGCGACCGCATCGCGGTCATGAAGCTCGGGGTGCTGCAGCAGGTGGGAACGCCGCGTCAACTGCTCGATCATCCGGTGAATACGTTCGTCGCGGGGTTCACCGGCAGTCCTGCAATGAATCTGTTCACGGCGGAAGTCACCGATGACGGCGTGCTGTTCGGCAACGTTGTGCTGCCGATCTCGGTGGACGTGCGCGCCGCGATCCGCGGTGATCGAGTGGTGATCGGCGTGCGACCGGAGGACCTTGTCGTTGGACCTGCGGGCCTTGAGAGCCTGCAGATCACCGCGACGCTGATTGAGGAGCTCGGGGCCGACGGATATCTCTTCGGAACCGCCCCGCTCGCCGGCGATGCGGTCTCGGTGGTCGCGCGAGTCGACGGCCGCAACCACCCCGAAGTAGGAGAGAGCGTGAGCGCGTTGCCGGTCTCCGAGCGGGTGCACCTCTTCGACCCGGGGAGCGGACGTCGCATCGGGTCGCTCTCGGAACGCGGCTGAGCTTTCGCCGCAGTCTCGGGGCGCCCACATCGTTCGGGCGCCCCACGCCTCTCGGCGCGGCTGATCCGAGGAGATCGGGCTTGCACCGCGCCAGGGGTTGACGGGCAGATATTGCCCCACGTACGCTTTGTGGACTGGTCCACATTATTGTAAACGATGTGCGCTTCCACTGACAGAAAGGAATGTCACGTGACGTCATCCATCGCCGCAGCAACGAAGCGCGGCCGAGGAGGCTCGAGCCAACGGAGGTTCGCCTACCTCATCGCGGCACCTGCTATGATTCTCTTCCTGCTCGTCATCGCCTATCCATTGGTGCAGGCGCTCGCATACGGTCTCACCGACGCGAGCCTGCTCACCGATGGAGGCGAGTTCATCGGCCTCAGCGGTATTGCGGTCCTGCTCTCCGACCCCGGTTTCTGGCGCGTGGTCGGCCAGACGCTCGTCTTCGTCGCCGGAGCTACGGGCGGGTCGTTTGTACTCGCGCTTGCCATGGCCATGGCGCTCAATACCCGCATCCGAGCGGTATCCGTCTGGCGATCCGCCCTGCTCGTGCCGTGGCTGCTGCCCGGCGTGGTCGTGTCCTTCCTCTGGGCGTGGATCTTCAACACCAATTACGGCCTGCTCAATGGTGTCATCGCCTGGTTCGGCGGGACCGGGGACATCAATTGGCTGGACTCGCAGACCTTCGCAATGGTCGCCGTGATCATGGCGAAGGTTTGGACCACGTTCCCCTGGATGGCGGTGCTGCTGCTCGCAGCTCTGCAGGGTGTGCCGGAGGAGGTGCACGATGCCGCTGCGGTTGATGGTGCGAAGGGGTGGCAGAAACAGTGGCATGTCATCTTGCCGCAGATCAAGCCGGCAATCGCATTGACCCTGCTGCTCGAGGCGATCTGGGGCTTCCAACACTTCGAGATTCCCTATGTCATGACGGGAGGCGGACCGGTCGGATCCACGACCACCCTGTCCGTCGAGCTGTACCAGGCTGCCTTCGAGCGGTTCGACCTGGGTGAAGCCGGCAGCATCGGCATCGTGTGGACCGCGCTGATGTCGTTACTGGTCATCTGCTACCTCATCTACACATCGCGGCAGGAACGGGAGGCGAAGCGATGACCACCACCAGAATCATTTTGCTGCGCGACCGCAAGGAGCGCGCAGCACGCAAATCGGGCATCGGCAAGGGCGCCCCTTACACTACTCTTGCGATCGTTGCATGCTTCGCGCTCATCCCTGTCGTATGGATGATCGTGACGGCCGCGACCTCCGAATCCGATATCTTCCAGTTCCCGCCGTCGCTGGCCCGCGAGTACACCTTTGAGAACTTCTGGTTCGTCCTGACGGATCCGACACTTCTCGGATTCGTGGCGAATGGACTTCTGGTGTCGCTTGTCACCTGCATCTGCAGTCTGATGGTCGGGTTCTGCGCGGGATATGCATTCTCGAAGTTTCGGTTCCGTGGTCGCACCACGATGATGTTCCTGATTCTGACCGCGCAGATGGTGCCGCAGGTGCTGCTGCTCGTGACGCTGTATACTGCGTTCGATCGGGTCGGGATGATCGACACGTATCTCGCGCTCATCATCTCCTACACCACCTTCACGCTCCCCCTTTCGGTGATGATGATGAAGAATTCCTTCGACGCCCTGCCTGACGCCCTGCTCGAAGCCGCCAGGCTCGACGGCGCGGGGGAGTTTCGCACCATGTTCAGCGTGCTGATGCCCGCTGTTCGCACGCCGATGATTGCGGTCTGCCTGTTCTCGTTCATACGTGCATGGAACGACCTGCCGTTCGCCCTCACGCTCGTGGATACCTCACGGCAGACACTTCCTGCCGGCCTCTCGCTGATGTTCACCGGAGAGTTCCAGAACGCCTACGGCGAGATGATGGCCGCATCGATCATGACGTCGCTCCCCGTCGTCGTCATCTTCTTCGCCCTGCAGAAGCACTTCGTCAGCGGTGCATTGACGGGGGCCGTCAAGTGAGCTTAGTGCGGAGCACTGGAGGAGGAACCATGAAGAGTACGGATATCAGCGTTCGGAGCGCTTCCGGTCTGGCGGGCATTGAGATCGGACGAAGAGGCTTGCTGCAAGCCGGCGGCATCGGCGCGATGCTCGCGCTCCTCTCCGGATGCGTCCCGGCAGGCGGCGGCCGGCCATCGGACTCGTTGACGTTCACCTCGTGGACGTTCGCGGGTCGTTCGGTCGGGCCGGTGCAGGCGGCTGCCGAACTGTACACCCGCCAGACCGGTGTCTCGGTCGAGACGAAGGTGTACCCGTTCGATCGATACCTGAACCAGTTGGTGCTCGCCGCTCGCGGTGGGCGCATGACCGGCATCGTGCACATCGACGAGGAGTTCATGAGCACCTTGGCGACGGCGGAGGTAATCCGTCCGCTCGACCGGGTCATAGACGAATCTCTTTACCCCGAGTTCGTGCGTTCGGCCGGAATGTATCGGGGCACGAGATTCGGCATGCCGTGGACACAATCCGCGATCGGGATGGTCACGAATACCGAGCTGCTCTCCCAGCTGGGGGCGGACGCCACCGCGGTGCGCTCCATCGACGACTTCACTGATCTGCTCAGGCAGATCAAGCGAAGCGACGGGTCCATCATTCCCTATGCGCCTTGCACAGATGTCGTCCAGCTCAAGGACTTCATCCCGTGGGTGTGGGCGTTCGGCGGAGACATCTATGACGGCTCCCGGGTCACCCTCGGAGACGATCCGTCGCGTCAGGCGCTCGACTATTGGAAGATGCTGCTCGACGAGGGTCTCATCCAGGCCGGAGTCGATCGTGATAGCGCGCGCACGCTCTTCGCGCAGGGCCGTGTACCAATCTATGATGATGCGCCCCAGGCCTATGGGATCGTGCCCTCGATGTCGACCGACCCGGACCTGCAGCGCAAGATGTCGTGCATGCCCCGACCTGCGGTGCGTGGCGCGGGGGCGAACCTCGTGTGGAGTCAACCGCTCGTCGCGCTCGATGACAGCGCGCGCACCACGGAGGCACTCCGCTTCTTCAGTACCGATGAAGCTGCATTGCGGGTGATCTTCGAGGGCCAGGGGGCCCCCCCTATCACGCTCGCAGCGCTCGGGGCGCCGTGGTTCGCCGGCATCGACTTTCAGTCGCGGTGGACGGAGACCATCGCCTCCAACGCCAGACGCAATCCGCTCTGGGAGTTCCCGATCGCGACAAGCGCCCAGCGGGTGTTGAACGAAGCTGTCGAGCAGGGCCTGCGCGGTTCGCTCTCGACCGAGCATACCCTGAAGGAGTGCCGAGAAGCGCTGTCCGAACTTCTGGAGGTGCGCGCCGACTGACACGGACGCCCGGTGGAGTCCGGGTCTCTTGTGCCACACCCTGTGTGTTTTAGACTGGGTGCGGCACAGGAGGTGACGATGACAGGGCAGCGGCAGGATCGTCCCGTGACCATTCGCGATGTCGCGCTGGCAGCCGGAGTCTCGAAGTCGACCGTGTCGTTCGTCTATTCCAATCCGGGGCGCGTGGGCGAGGCCAACCGTGCACTCGTGCTCGAGACCGCGGCGAGGCTGGGGTTCCGACCCAACTGGGCCGCGCGCACCATCAACTCGGGCGATGGCGGTTTCACGGGCATCCTCATGGCCGACCTGCACTCCCCGCCCTTTGCCAGACTGGTCGACTGTGCGCGGAGCGAACTGCGCGCCATCGAGCGAATCGCCCTGATGACGTCGGCGAATCCAGTCGGCGCCGTCGGCCGCGGCGCTGAGCGGCGGGCCGGCATGGACAGAGAGACCCTCGGGTTCTTCGGAGATCTTCGCCCCCGCAGCCTTCTGGTGGTCGGCTCGCTCGCCGACATGTCTTCGCTGGCTCCGCTCGTCGAGGGGGTGCCGTCGGTGCTGGCGGGCGGGATCAGCACGGAGCTTCCGTTCGCGGCCACTGTGCGCACCGACCACGATGCCGGTATGCGGCTGCTTGTCGAGCACCTGCAGGAACGCGGGCATCGGCGCATCGCTCACGCCGGTGGTCTCGGGGGGGCCGTCGCCGTTGCGCGTGCCGCAGCATATGCGGAGGCGATGACGCGGGCGGGGCTGAGCACGCAGATCCGAGTGGAGCCGGCCGACTTCACCGAGGCCTCGGGCTATCTCGCCGCCCAACGGCTCATGGAAGAACCCGAGCCTCCGACGGCGATCACGACGGTCACCGATCTCACCGCAGTGGGTGCTCTGGCGGCGGTGTCAGATCGACCCGGTGTCGCCGTCACCGGGTACGGCGACACCGATATCGCCGCCTATCACATGACGCAGCTCACGACGGTGCGGGCGCACAATGGTGAGATCGGGCGCGTGGCGGTCGATGAATTGCTGCGCGCGGAACGACGGCACGTCGGTGGTCAGGATGGTGAGAACGATTCTCCCGCGGGTCATCGGGAGGTGCTCATTCCTCCTTCGCTCACCGTGCGCCGTACGAGCTGACCTGGAACGCGCGCGATCTACGGTTCGATTGTGGTCAAGTCCCGTGGAGTGGTGTAATCGTTTCGTGATCCTTCAAGGATGTGGGTGCTAGTTTTCGTTGTGGTTGCAGTTGCTGGCGACGAGCTTACTCACGGTGTCGGAGTACAGCCCAGGAGTGGGGGCGCTCATGCTGCGGCCCCGAGCTCGGGGAGCTCATGGTGCTGGCCGATCGTGTCGGTGTCCACGAGAGTGAGGCGGCACCTCGCGAGAACGTCAAGGCCGAGGTAACGGCGACCCTCGGCCCATTCGTCAGACTGCTCGGCAAGGACCGCCCCGACGAGGCGGGTGATCGCGGCCCGGTTCGGGAAGATCCCCACCACATCGGTCCTGCGGCGGATCTCACGGTTCAGGCGCTCGTTCGGGTTATTCGACCAGATCTGCTGCCACACATCTTTCGGGAACGTGGTGAACGCGAGAATATCAGCCCGGGCAGCATCGAGGTGGTCGTGCACTTCGGGGAGTTTGTCCTCGACGTAGTCCAGGAGCCGGTTGAATTGGGCCTCAACACTTTTCTGGTCGGGTTGGTCGTACACGGAATGCAGCATCGCTTTCACCGCCGCCACATGCTCTTCGGGGTCACTGACATGAGATTCGCGGCGTAGTGCGTGCGGCACCGTTGCCACGACGTCCCAGGGAAGTTCGCGCGCATCGCTTCAACGAGGCCAGCGTGCGCGG
>NZ_JAMXWS010000009.1:0-83752 GCF_051043335.1 Leucobacter sp. gxy201 | reverse complement strand
GGGGGCGCTGGTATCATCCCCCCCGCCGCCCCTCGTCGCTGCTCGGCGTCAGCTACTCATTGCCAGCTGCACATTGCCAGCTTCTCAGCGCTGATGAGCAGTGCTGGCGGCTCAGTGGCCTTCGGTCTGCAAGCGCTCCTGAGCTTCGACGATCAGCTGCTCGGCATCGGCGGCCGAACCCCACGCGTCGACCTTGACCCACTTGCCGGGCTCCAGATCCTTGTAGTGCTCGAAGAAGTGCTCGATCTCCTTGCGGGTGTACTCCGGGATGTCGGCGACGTCCTGGATGTGCGACCAGCGCGGATCCTTGTGCTGCACCGCGATGACCTTGTCGTCGCCGCCGGCCTCGTCGCTCATCTTCAGCACGCCGACGGGGCGCACCTTGATGCCGACGCCGGGGAACACCGGGTAGTCGAGCAGCACGAGCACGTCGAGCGGGTCGCCGTCCTCGCCCAGGGTCTCCTCGAAGAAGCCGTAGTCGGTGGGGTAGACGAAGCCCGTGTAGAGCACGCGGTCGAGGTAGACGCGACCGGTCTCGTGGTCGACCTCGTACTTGTTGCGGCTCCCCTTCGGGATTTCGATGACGGCGTCGAATGCTGCGGCCATGATCCTGCTCTCTCGGTTGGGCGGCCCTCGCCGGGCCGATGATGCATTGCGGGTTCCAGGGTACCCGACGCCCCGAGCCCTCACCCGTCGTTCGGCTCTCACCCGTCATTCGGACCGAAACGCCGATTCTGCTCCGAAATTCGGGTGAGAGCCGAACGACGGGTTGCGGCACGGGTTGCGGAACGGGGCGCGGTAGCGTGGGGGCGTGGTGCAACGCGCGATTCTCGAAACCCGGCTCGCGGTGCGGCGTGCGCTCGATGCGGCAATGCGGCGCGGGCTGCAGGGACCGCCGACGCTCGCCGCTTTCGAACCGCTCGCTCCCGGCGCCCTCGTGCTCGTCGCGCTCTCGGGCGGCGCCGACTCCCTCGCGCTCGCCGCAGCCGCCGCGGCCGAGGCGCCGAAGCTCGGCCTGCGCGCCGGCGCCGTCGTCATCGACCACGGGCTGCAACCCGAGACGGCAGAGGTCGCGGAGCGCGCGGCTCGGACTGCGGGGGAGTGGGGCCTCGCCCCCGTGCTCGTGCGCCGTGTGACGGTCGGCAGCGGCGGGCTCGGACCCGAAGCCGCCGCGCGCGACGCGCGGTACGCCGCCTTCACCGCGGCCGCCGCCGAGACGGCCGCCGCCGCAGTGCTCACCGCGCACACCCGTGACGATCAGGCCGAGCAGGTGCTGCTCGCGCTCGCCCGGGGCTCGGGTACTCGCAGCATCGCGGGCATTCCGCACGCGCGTTCGCTCGCGGAGAGCACGGCGCTCGCAGAAGGGGCGGGACACGCCGTCGTGCTGCGCCCCTTCCTCGGCGAGGCGCCCGAGATCACGCGCACGGTCACCGAGCAGGCGTGCCGCGAACTCGGCGTCGCACCGTGGTGCGACCCGCACAATCGCGACGCCGTCTTCGCGCGGGTGCGCGTACGGCGCCGCGTGCTGCCCGTGCTCGCCGACGAGCTGGGGGCAGGCGCAGCCGCCGGGCTGGCCCGTTCGGCCGACCTCGCCCGCGAAGACGCCGACGCGCTCGACGCGCTCGCGGCAGAGCTCGCCGAGCGGGCCCTCGCGGCATGCTCCGATGCCGAGCGCCTCACCGTGCCGGCGGCGGTGCTCGCCGCGGCTCCGGCCGCCCTCAGGAACCGGGCCGTTCGTCTGCTCGCCATGCGCGGCTTCGGGGCGCACCTCGACCGCGGGCACGTGCTCGCCGTCGCCGCGCTCGCCACCGGACCGCGGGGTCGCGGCCCGGTGTTCGTGCCCGGCATCCGCGTGTCGCGCTCGGGCGACCGGCTGATCTTCGATGAACAACGAGGATCTCCCCGGGATGCCGACCCCGAGTCGGCAGTACAGTAGTCGCATGGATTCGAAACAGCTGGGTGACGAACTGACCGTCGTGCTGCATTCCGAGGCCGAGCTGCATGCGCGACTCGCGGAGATGGCGCGTGAGATCGAGGCCGACTACGACGCGGAGCACCCGCCGCTGCTCGTGGGCGTGCTCAAGGGCGCTGTCATGGTGATGGCCGATCTGGCGCGCGAACTGCGCTTCCACGCCCAGATGGACTGGATGGCGGTCTCGTCGTACGGCGCCGGCACCAAATCGAGCGGCGTCGTGAAGATTCTGAAAGACCTCGACGCCGACATCACCGGCCGAGACGTGCTCATCGTCGAGGACATCATCGACTCGGGCCTCACCCTCTCGTGGCTGAAGGACAACCTCGAGAGCCGCGGCGCGCGCTCCGTGCGCATCTGCACCATGCTGCGCAAGCCGAAGGCGCTCAAGGTCGAGGTCGATGTCGCCTATGTCGGCTTCGACATCCCCGTCGAGTTCGTCGTCGGCTACGGCCTCGACTACGCCGAGGATTACCGCAACCTGCGCGACGTCGCGATTCTCGCCCCGCACGTCTACACCGAAGAGGGCTAGCAGCCGGCGTCGCGGCTGCGACGGGGCCCGGGGCGGGCGCTGCGCCATGATCCCTGGCGAGCAGCCCCCGCGAGATCGCCCCGCTGCGCCCTGAGCGTACACGGGCGCCGCATCAGGCTCGTGCCAGCGGTGTTCGTTACGCTATCAACCAGCCGGAGACCTCTGGCACGACCATCTCGAAAGGCGCCGACTTGGCAGAGAATTCGACGAAGAGCCCCTCGAAGAGCCGCAAGCTGCTGCGCGGACCGCTGCTCTACCTGGTGCTCGCGCCGCTCATCGTGCTGATCGGGTGGTCGCTGCTCTCGGGCGGCAGCACCCGCGAGATCTCGACCGAGCGCGGCCTCGAGATGCTCGCCGACGGCGGTGTGAAGCAGGTCGAGATCGTCGACGGAGACCAGCGCGTCAACATGACGCTCGAGAAGGCCGACAAGAAGGCCGGCACCGACAGCGTCTACTTCTTCTACGTCACGCCGCGCGGCGAGGACGTGGTGGCCGCGGTCGACGGCGCGAAGCTGAAAGACGGCTACACCGACAAGGTGCCGCAACCGAACCCGCTGTGGTCCCTGCTCGGCTTCCTGCTGCCCATGCTGCTCATCGGCCTGCTGATCTGGTGGATGCTGTCGTCGATGCAGGGCGGCGGGCGCGGCGTCATGCAGTTCGGCAAGAACAAGGCCAAGCTCATGTCGAAGGACATGCCGCAGGTCACCTTCGCCGATGTCGCGGGCGCCGACGAGGCCGTGGAAGAGCTGCACGAGATCAAGGACTTCCTGCAGGATGCATCTCGGTTCCAGGCCGTGGGCGCGCGCATCCCCAAGGGCGTGCTGCTCTACGGCCCTCCCGGCACGGGCAAGACGCTGCTCGCGCGCGCCGTCGCCGGCGAGGCGGGCGTGCCGTTCTACTCGATCTCGGGCTCCGATTTCGTCGAGATGTTCGTCGGCGTCGGCGCGAGCCGCGTGCGCGACCTCTTCAAAGAGGCCAAGGCGAACGCTCCCGCCATCATCTTCGTCGACGAGATCGACGCCGTCGGCCAGCGCCGCGGCCAGGGCATGGGCGGCGGCCACGACGAGCGCGAGCAGACGCTCAACCAGTTGCTCGTCGAGATGGACGGCTTCGACCCGAAGACCAATGTCATCATGATCGCGGCCACCAACCGCCCCGACATGCTCGACCCGGCGCTCTTGCGCCCCGGCCGCTTCGATCGCCAGGTCGGCGTCGACGCGCCCGATATGCCGGGCCGCCTCAAGATCCTCCGGGTGCACTCGAAGGGCAAGCCGCTCTCGCAGAACGTCGACCTCGACGTCGTGGCGCGCAAGACGCCCGGCTTCTCCGGAGCCGACCTCGCGAACGTGCTCAACGAGGCCGCCCTGCTCACGGCCCGCTCGAACGCGCAGCTCATCGACAATCGCGCCCTCGACGAGGCGATCGACCGCGTCATCGCGGGCCCCCAGCGCCGCACCCGCGTCATGAAGGATCGCGAGAAGCTGATCACCGCCTACCACGAGGGCGGCCACGCGCTCGTCGCGGCGGGACTCAACCACACCGACCCCGTCACGAAGATCACCATCCTGCCGCGCGGCCGCGCCCTCGGCTACACGATGGTCATCCCGCTCGAGGACAAGTACTCGGTCACCCGCAACGAGCTGCAGGATCAGCTCGCCTATGCGCTCGGCGGCCGCGTCGCCGAAGAGCTCGTCTTCCACGACCCCACCACCGGTGCGGGCAACGACATCGAGAAGGCGACCGGCACGGCCCGCAAGATGGTCACCGAGTACGGCATGACCACGACCGTCGGCCCGGTGAAGCTCGGGCAGGCGCAGCCGGGCGCGTTCATGGGCGACTTCGGCCAGAGCCGCGACTACTCCGAGGGCGTGGCCGTCACCATCGACACCGAGGTGCGGGCGCTGCTCGAGCAGGCCCACGACGAGGCCTACGAGGTGCTCGTGATGAACCGCGACATCCTCGACGACCTCGCGCGCGAGCTGCTCGAGAAGGAGACGCTCGACCACAACCAGATCGCCGAGATCTTCCGCGACGTCAAGAAGCTGCCCGAGCGCCCCATCTGGCTCTCGAGCGGCGACCGCCCGGTGTCGGACCGCCCGCCGATCGAGGTGCCCGCATCCGTGCGCACCGACGGCGAGCGCGCGAACGCCGCGGGCGTCGAAGTATCGGGCGGCGATTCCGAAGGCGCCGCGGTCGTGCCCGGCGGCCCGTCGCCGGCGCCCGCTCCGCAGCCCTCGCCGCAGCCCGAAGCGCCGAACCTCGAGGGCGCCGTCGTGCTGCCCGAACCGCCGGCCGCCGATCCGGAGCCTGCCGCGGAGCCGGAACCGGCCGCCGAGCCGGCCGCCGATCCGCAGACACCGCTCGCGCCGGGCGAGAGCAGCCGGCCGCCCCGCAATCTCGGCATCCGCGATAGCGACGACGGAAGGTAAGCCGCATGGCTGCACGCACCGGCCCGATGATCATGGGCGTGCTGAACATCACGCCCGATTCGTTCAGCGACGGCGGCGCCTACCTCGAACCCGAGGCCGCGCTCGAGCACGCGCGCGGCCTCGTCGCGCTCGGGGCCGACCTCATCGACGTCGGCGGCGAATCGACCCGGCCGGGGGCCGTGCCGGTGCCGCGCGATGAGGAGCTGCGCCGAGTGCTGCCCGTCGTGCGGGCGCTCGCCGACGAGGGCATCGCCGTCTCGATCGACACGATCCACGCCGAAACGGCGCAGGCCGCCGTCGCCGCGGGGGCGCGCTACATCAACGACGTCTCGGGCGGGCTGCACGACCCGGGCATGTTCGCCGCCGCAGCCTGGGCATCGGCCGAGCACGGAGCCCGCTACATCATCAGTCACTGGCGCGGCATCCCCGACACCGCGCACGAGCGCTCGCACTACGACGACGTCGTGGCGGAGGTGCGCGACGCCCTCGCCGGCCTCGCCCGCGAAGCGATCGACGCGGGAGTCGACCCCGCGCACATCATCGTCGACCCCGGCCTCGGCTTCGACAAGACCGGCGCGCAGAGCTGGGAGCTCTTGAACGGCATCGGGGCGCTCGCGTCGCTCGGGTACCCGGTGCTCATCGGCGCCTCGCGCAAGCGCATGATCGCCGAGGCGCTGCGCGACGTGCACGGCTACTCGGGCACCCCCGAGGAGCGCGACCTCGCGACGGCCACCGCGAGCGCGCTCGCGGCCCGCGCCGGCGTCTGGGGCGTGCGCGTGCACGACGTCGGGGCGACCGTGCAGGCGCTCGCCGTCGAACGGGCCTGGGGCGCGCCGCGCCGCGCCGACGCGCCGGGTGCCGCACAGACCGGCGCCGCTGCGGGTGCCGGCACCGCCTCCGGCGCACGTCACGGCCGCCGCGAGACCCGCGACCGCATCGCCCTGACCGGTCTCGAAGTATTCGCCCACCACGGCGTGTTCGAATTCGAACGCGAGCAGGGCCAGCGCTTCCTCATCGACGCCGCCGTCACCGTCGACCTCGAGGCCGCCGCCGCGAACGACGAACTCGGCCGTACCGTGCACTACGGCGAACTCGCCGAAGCGATCGTCGCCGACGTGAGCCGCGACCCCGTCGACCTCATCGAGACCGTCGCCGAACGCGTCGCCGCGACCGCGCTCCGCTTCCCGGGCGTCATCGAGACCGAGATCACGGTGCACAAGCCCGAGGCGCCGATCGACGCCGTCTTCGCCGACGTCTCCGTCACCGTCGTGCGCCGGGCCGAGGAGGCGCGGTGATCGCGCAGATCGTGCCGGTGCTCTTCGCCTTCGGCGCCAATCTCGGCGACCGCGGCGAGACCATCATCGCGGCGCAGCAGGCGCTCGCCGAGACGCCGGGCATCACCGGCTTCGTCGCATCGCCGCTGCGCGAGTCGATCGCCGTCACGCTCGACGGCCCCGACCCCGACGCACCGCGCTACCTCAACGGCGTCGCGGCCGCCCGCACGACCCTCGAACCGCACCGCCTGCTCGACGAGATGCAGCGCATCGAGCACGAGTTCGGCCGCGTGCGAGACGTGCGCTGGGGGGCGCGCACCATCGACATCGACCTGATCCTCTACGGAGGTCGCGTCATCGCCGACGAACGCCTCTCGGTGCCGCACCCCCGCGCCCACGAACGCGATTTCGTGCTCTCGCCCTGGCTCGACCTCGACCCGAACGCGGTGCTGCCCGGCCACGGCCGGGTCGCCGACCTGCTCGCGCGCATCGGCGACGGTACGACGCCGCTGGCGGCGATCCCTGGCGAGGACACCGGTGCGAACACCCCCGGTGCGCCTGCCCCCGGTACAGGTGCCACCGGAACCGATGCCGCGGGCGGCGGAGCGCAGAGCTGACGATGCGCAGGATCGACCGGATGAACCCGCAGGTGACGGCGGCCGCTGCCGCGATGGGGGCCGCTGTCGGCCTCGTCGTGGAGTTCGCGCTCTCGGGCCGCGGGGCCGCGCCGTTCGTACCGCCGATCTCGCTGCCGGTGACGCTCGCGCTCATCTCGGCCGTGCTCGTCTGCTTCGGGGTGCGCCTGCGCCGCACCATCGCGAAGCGCCCGGGGGCCGTGAATCCGTTCCACGCGGTGCGTCTGCTGGCGGCGGCCCGCGCCGGCCAGCTCGTCGGCGCCCTGCTCGGCGGCCTCGGCGGCGGCTTCGCGCTCTCGCTCATCGGCCGCACCGTGCCCGCCCCCGTCGAGATGTGGCTGCCCATGGTGCTCACCCTCGCGGCCGGCGCAGCGCTCGTCGTCTGCGCCGCGATCACCGAGCACCTCTGCCGCGTACCCCCGAGCGACGACCCCGACGGCGACGGCGACGATGCCGCGCCCGGCCGCGCCGAAGGCACCGCATACCGTAAACAGCCCGACGCCGATCTAAGGTAGAACCCGTGACCACACTGCGAGAATTTGCGACGAAGTACTCGGCCCTCGAAGAAGAGGAGATCGAGTGGCTCGAACGCCTCACCCTCGACTGGTCGCTCATCGCCGACCTGTCGCTCAGCGACGTCGTGCTCTGGGTGCCCACCGAAGACGGTGAATACCTGGCCGTCGCGCACAGCCGCCCGGCGGGCTCCGTGACCCTCTTCTACCGCGAGGTCATCGGCGACTTCCTGCGCTCGGATTGGCGCAGCCTCGTCGACGAGGCGATGGAGACCGGTCGGCCCGCCATTTCGACGTCGCCCGCCTGGTACGAGGAGAACCCGATGCGTCTCACGGCGCACGCGGTGAGCCGTCGCGACGAGCACGGCGAACTGCACGGCCCCTTCGCCGTCGCCACCGTGCACTCGAGCGTCGTCGACTCGCAGAACGCCTCGCGCATCGGCGCCGCCTTCCACGAAGTCGCCGACGACCTCTTCGACATGATGGAGCAGGGCCTCTTCCCGCCGAAGGGCAACACCCGCGGCGGCGAGCAGGGGTCGCCCCGCGCCGCCGACGGCCTCGTCAGGCTCAACCTCGACGGCACCGCCGAGTTCGTGAGCCCGAACACGCAGTCGACCTTCGCGAGCATCGGCTACCGCGATGAGATCGAAGGCGAGAACTTCGCCGACGTCGTCGCCGAGGTCGTCAAGGGCCAGTTCGACACGAACGAGTCGCTACCGCTCATCGCGCAGGGCAAGGTCGCCAAGCGCGCCGAGTTCGACGTGCGCCGGCACACGATCACGCTGCGGTCGATCCCGGTCGTCCGCGACGGCGCCCGCGTCGGCGGCATCGTGCTCACCCGCGACGTCACGGAGCTGCGCCAGCAGGCGCAGGAGCTCGTGACGAAGGATGCGACGATCCGCGAGATCCACCACCGCGTGAAGAACAACCTGCAGACCGTGGCGTCGCTGCTGCGCGTGCAGGCCCGCCGCGCCCGCAGCGAGGAGGCGAAGCAGGTGCTCGGCCAGGCCATGCGCCGCGTCGCCGCGATCGCCGTCGTGCACGACACGCTCGCGACCGGCCTGTCGCAGATCGTCGACTTCGACGAGGTCTTCGCCCGCGTGCTCGGCCTCGCCGCCGAGGTCGCCAGCCTGCACAACACGACCGTGCACCCGCGCAAGGAAGGCGAGTTCGGCAAGCTGCCCTCGGAGTACGCGACCCCGCTCGCGCTCGCGCTCACCGAGATCGTCACGAACGCCGTCGAGCACGGCCTCGCCGGCAGCGAGGGCGAAGTCGTCACCCGCGCCGACCGCAACCCCGAACGGCTCATCGTCGAGGTCATCGACACCGGCACCGGCCTGCCCGGCGGCACCGTCGGCGACGGTCTCGGCACGCAGATCGTGCGCACCCTCGTCGAGGGCGAGCTCGGCGGGTCGATCTCGTGGGGCCCCGACGAGCGCGGCGGCACCCGCGTCGTCATCGAGGTTCCGCTGCACTGGATCTCGACGCAGACCCGCGAGATCCCGCGCGTCGAGGCGTAGTCGGCGGTCGTTGATCCTCGAGCCGTGAGCTCCCTCGGATCTGAGCGCTCGTTCGGACGTTTCGAGGCGAATCGGTCCGAACGAGCGCTCATCTCCGAACGAAGTCGCACTGCTCCTTTGTGTGGCCGGCGGAGAGTGCTGCAGAGTTCGAAAGCGCGAGCCGTGCGGCGAGTCAGCGGCGGGTCGAGCGCGCCCCGCGGATCACGACGACGATGCCGACGACGAGCAGCAGCGCTCCGAGGCCGACGATGGTCGCGGCGACCCACCAACCGGTGTCGGAGGCTCCCGAACCGAAGACGCGCTGCGCGACGTAGCCGCAGAAAGCGAGCACCAGCGCTCCCCAGACGATGGGGCCGGTGCGCGGGCCCGGCTTGACGACGCGATCGGTTACCGGTGTCGCCGATGCGCTGACCTGCGGTCCCGGCGGAACGTGCGCGGTCGCCGGCGCAGCCTGATCGCCAGCAGGCGCTGCGCCTTCGTACGCGGGCCCGGTCTGCGGAGGACCGGTCGGTGCAGGCCCGAACCGTGCGGGTTCGAGCTGCTCGGGGTCGAGCTGCTCGGGTACGGAGCGTTCAGGCTCGAACGGTGCGGGCCCGGTGCGGTCGTGCTCCGTGCTCTCGAACCCGGTGCTCTCGAACCCGGTGCTCTCGGATCCCGTGCGATCGTTCGCCGGGCCGCTGTGGTCGCTCATCGCGTGTGCTCCTGTTCAACGTTCGGTGCGGCCGCGCTCGCGGCCCCCACCGTGCTCAGCTGCTTCGCTGCGGCAGACGAACTCGACTCCGTAGCGGAGAAGGTGACGTCGCCGCCGAGCAGATAGATCGAGACCTGTGCCGGCGCGTTGGCCTCGGCCGGTTTGGCCGCGTCGGCCGACTGGTCGGTGCTGCCCCGCGAATCGTCGCGGTTCGCGGAGGTCTGAGGATCGACCGTGATCGACCGCCGCAGCAGTACGCCGGCCTCGTACCCGGAGTCCTCGCCGCGCCCCGCCTCCTCGCTGCCCACGCGGCCCGCGAGCACGCGCACCTCGATCTGCGCCGCGGCGTTCTCGGGCAGCACGATGTCCGAGCGCCCTGCGAGCTGCCAGACGACGATGTCGGAGGCATCGGTGCGGAGATCGAGATCGCTCAGATCGACCTGCGTCGTACCGGCGACTACCACGGTGCCGGTCGCCCGCTGCCCGTCGATCGCGACGGTGCCGAAGGGCTGGAACGTCGACCCGACCGGCAAAGCGACCGTCGCGAAGAGGCCGACGACGCCGCAGAACGAGAGAAAGCCGATCCAGCCGGTGTGCCGCCCGCGCACGCCGGCGACGATGAGGGAGATCGCGAGCACCGCGAGCGCCGCAGTGATGCCGGCCACGAGCGCCGGCGGGCCGCCCGTGCCGATCTTCCCCTCGAACGCCGCGGTATCGAGCGATGAGACCTGCAGGGCCGCGGCCCCGCCCGCGAGCAGCGCGCAGGCCAACGAGATCACGACGTGCCCCGCGCCGAGCTTATGCGCGTCGTGGTGCTCGGAGTAGCGGGCGGTCCACTCGTCGGCCTGCTTGCCGACATCGGCGCCCCAGCGGTTCGCGCGCTCGCCGAGGTCGCGGCCCCACTGCTCGGTGCGCTCGCCGATATCGCGCGCCCAATCCTCGGGGTGCGAACCCGGACGCGAACTCGAACTCGCCCTTGCGTTCGGCCCCGCGTCCGTGCCCGCGCTGAAACCGGCACTCGTGCCGGTGCCCGGGGCCGGCTCCGCGTATGCGGCCCCGGCGCTCGAGGCGTGAGCCGTCGTGGTCTGAGTGGGGTCGGTACCTGCGGAGAACGTCGCACCGCCCGCGGGCGCCGATTCAGCGCCGGGCTGTGGAGGTGCGCTCGACGCGGGGGACGACGGTGCGAAAGACGACGGTGCGGAAGACGACGACGCGGGGGACGACGGCTCGGACGACGCGGAAGGCGCGGAGGCGCGCTGCGATCCGAGATCCCTGCCGCGCTGCAGCAGCACGCTGTGCACCCAGAAACCCGCGGCGACGAGCACCGTCAGCCAGAAGCACCACGCGATCGTGACGCGCAGCCAGTGGGGAAACCCGAGCATGTCCCACACGCCCCAGCCCCAGATGCTGAGCGACGGGGTGATGCCGGCGCCGAAGACCATGCCGAGGAACGCCGGGAATACGACGACGCCGACGAGTACGATCGCCCCCGTCAGTACCCCGGCCGATGCTCGCCCCCGGACGATGTCCTCCGCATGGATTCGGCCGGTGTCGTCGGGGAGCAGCAGCCAGCCCGCGAGGTAGAGCAGCAGCCCCGGCCCGCCGAGCAGCGCGAGCACGACGAACGCGCCGCGCACGATGAGCGGGTCGATGCCGGCCTTCGCGGCGATGCCGCCGGCGACGCCCGCGAACCAGTGCTCCTGGCCGCGGATGATGCCGAGGCCGCGCAGCCAGGCGAAGAACCCGCCGTTCGAAGGGCGGTGCGGGCCGGTGCCGTGGGGTCCGGTTCCGTGGGGCCCGGTTCCGTGAGGTCCGGTGCCGTGGGGTCCGGTGCCGTGTGGTCCGTGCGGGCCGGCGCCGTGCGGGTCGGCGGGGCCTCCTGCTGGTGGTGTCGTGTGCATACTTCGAGTCTGGCGCTTCGCCGACGGGCGGGCCATCGGGGATCCCCCTGATTCGCCCCTGAGCCTCGCCCCGGGGCATGCCCCGATGAGAGCGGAGGTGCTTGGATAGTCTCATGGAACGACCACCGCTGCACCGCCTGCGCGACGACCGCCTCGTCGCAGGAGTGTGCGCGGGGCTCGCGCGGCACCTCGGTCTTCCGGTGGGTTCGGTGCGCATCGGCATGCTGGTGCTCGCGGTCGCGGGCGGGTTCGGCGGTCTGCTCTACGTCTGGCTCTGGGCGTTGGTGCCGAATGAAGGCGAGACCGAGGGCGTCGTGCCGATGCGGCGTGCCCTGATGCGGCCCGCGGATGAGCCGACGCGGGCCTGGTCTGCGGCTCAGACGGTTCGGAGCTCAGAGGTTCCGACTCCGGTGGCGAATCAGGGCACTGCGGCACCGGGGCCGGGTTCGATGGCTCCGGCGGCTCCGGCGGCTTCGGCGGCTTCGGCGGCGCCGATGGCTCCGGCGTCGGCTTCTCAGACATCAGCCCCTACGGCGCCTGCCTCGAACGCCTCGAACGCCTCGAACGCCCCGAGCGCCCTGGGCGCCGCGACCGAGGCGCGGCCCGCAGCGGAACGGTCGCGCCCACGGGGCCGCTGGCCCATCGCCGAGCTGCTGCTCGGGGCGTGCCTGCTCATCGCCGGCGCGGGGCTCGTGCTCGATCGGCTGGGCGTGCGCATCAATCTCGAGTTCATGCTGCCCGCGCTCGCGGTGCTCGTGGGGGTCGGGCTCGCCTGGTGGCAGATCGCCGACAGGGATCGCCCGGATCGGCACGCCCTGCCGCGCGTGCTCGGGGCGCTCGCGCTCGTCGCAGTCGGCGTGCTCATGTTCTTCGTGACGTCGCGGCAGCCGAGCACCTGGACGGTGATCGCGGCCGCGCTCGCGGTGCTCGCCGGCGTCGCCCTCGCCCTCGCCCCGTGGTTGCTGCGGCTCAACCGCGAGCTGCTCGCCGAACGGGCCGCGCGTGCTCGGGAGGCCGAGCGCTCGGACATCGCCGCGCATCTGCACGATTCGGTGCTGCAGACGCTCGCGCTGATCCAGCAGCGCTCCGAGCCGGGCAGCGAAGTGGCGCGCATCGCGCGGGGGCAGGAGCGCGAGCTGCGCGAATGGCTGTTCCGCACCGCAGACGGCGGAGCGCCCGAGCCCGAGGCGGTCGGCAGCGAGCTGCGCACGCACGCTGCGCTGCTCGAAGCGGAGCACGGCGTCAGGTTCGAGGTCGTCGGCGTCGGTCTGGGGGCCGGAACCACAGCGCCGGCGCCGATCGTGGCCGCGGCGCGCGAGGCCATGCTCAATGCGGCGCGGCATGCCGGCGGGGAGGTGACCGTCTACGTCGAGGCAGGGCGGGAGCGAGTGTCGATCGACATCACCGACCGCGGGCCGGGCATCGACCTCGACCGGCTGCCCGAGGGGCGCATGGGCGTGCGCGAATCGATCATCGGCCGAATGGAGCGCGCGGGCGGCACTGCGCGCTTCGTGCCGGGGCCGGGCGGTACGGGCACATCGGTGCGCCTGGCGATGCCGCTCGCGGGTGCCCCGGATACCCCGGGTGCCTCGGATGCCCCGGATACCCCGGGTGCTCCGGATACCCCGGGTGCCCCTGAAGTCCCGAGGACCGGCGTCCCGCATGATCCCGGACCAGTCGGCTCCGGATCCGTCGACTCCGAACCCGCCGGCCCAGAACCTGCGGGCGCCGGCCCGACCGATACCGAGAGGAACGCATGAGCGACGCAGCAGCCGATGCCGTACCCCACCCAGCACCCGACGCGACGGCAGTCACGACGGCAGATGCTACGGCCGACCGCATCCGGGTCGTCATCGTCGACGACCACCAGATCTTCCGCACCGGGCTGCGCGCCGAGCTCGGGCCCGAGCTCGCAGTGGTCGGCGAGGCTGCCGACGTCGACGAGGCCGTCGCCGTGATCTCGCAGACCGCCCCCGATGTCGTGCTGCTCGACGTGCACCTGCCCGGCGGCGCGGGCGGCGGCGGGGTCGAGGTGCTGCAGCGGCTCGGCCGTGCCGTGGCGGGCGCGCCGAGGTTTCTCGCGCTCAGCGTCTCCGACGCGGCCGACGACGTCGTGAGCGTGATCCGCGGGGGAGCGCGGGGCTACCTGACCAAGACGTCTTCTGGCGCCGAGGTGACCGCGGCGGTCGTGCGCGTGCACGGCGGCGATGCCGTGTTCTCGCCGAAGCTCGCGGGCTTCGTGCTCGACGCCTTCGGCACCGGCGGCGGCGAGACCGCGGCGACCGACGACGAGCTCGACCGGCTCTCGGCCCGCGAGCAGGAGGTCATGCGCATGATCGCCCGCGGCTACGCGTACAAAGAGGTCGCCGCCGAGCTCTTCCTTTCGGTGAAGACGATCGAGACGCACGTGTCGAATGTGCTGCGCAAGCTGCAGCTGTCGAACCGGCACGAGCTGACCGCCTGGGCGCTCTCGCGCCGCCTGCTCTGATTCCGGAGGCTCGGGTGCGCGATTTGGTGCAGAATCAGCGCGTCATTCTGCATCAGATCGGGCACCCGCGCAGATGATTGCCGCTCAGCTCCATCCGGGCAACCACATGTGGGCCCGCCAGAACCACTCCGCGATCGGCATGCCCGACCAGATCGGGAAGAAGAGCAGCGCGACGAGGCCCGCGACGATGACGAAGCAGGCGACCGAGAGGCGCCGGCTGCGCAGGGCTTCGGGGGAGGGATCGCCGATCCCTGAAGAGAGCGCGGCCCCGCCCGGGCCACCGCCCCGCCCGGCAGGGCCGCTCCGTGCCGTGGGACCGCCCCGCACCGAGAAGCCGCAGAGCAGCCCGAGCACCAGGGCGAGTGCGAGGGCCGCGAACGGAGTCATGACGACCGCGTAGAACTGGAACACCGCCGATCGCGAGAACGTGAGCACCCAGGGCAGCCAGCCCGAGAGGTAGCCGACGACCACGAACGACCCGGCCATGACGAGCGGGTCGACCGGGCGGGGGCGCGCGGGCCCGTGCCGCCAGGCATGCACGACGAGCGCCACGAGCGCGATGAGGGCGGCGACTCCCGCCCAGGTGATGAGCGGGTTCGGCAGCGGGGTGATCCCTGACACGCATGCCGACCACGGGCAGCCCTCGGCCGCGCCCCAATCGACCTCGTACATCGCCGTCGGTCTCAGCGCGAGCGGCCAGCTGAGCGGATGCGCCTGGTAGGGGTGCGGAGCGCTCAGCGTGCCGTGCCAGGCGAGCATCTCGGCGTGGTACTGCACGAGCGAGTCGAACCAGTTCGCGCCCGCGTCGCGCCCCCAGCCGCCGGGGCGCACGATCCACCCGGCCCAGCTCGCGAGGTAGACCGCCGCAGCGGCGGGCAGGGCGGTGACGGCCGCGACTGCAGCCTGGAGTGCGGCGCGGCCGACCGGGCGGGGCGACCGCTGCCGGATGCGCACCACCGCATCGCGCACCGTGATGAGCACCAGGAAGCACGCGAGCGGGTAGAGCCCCGACCACTTCACGGCCGCAGCCGCTCCGAAGGCGAGGCCCGCGGCGAGCAGCCACGGGCGCCACACGATGACAGGGATTGCCCCGCCCGTGCCCCTGCCCGTGCTCGTACACGTACCCGTGCCCGTACCCTCGCTCGTGCTCGTGCTCGTGCTCGTACCGTCGCCGCGCCGCGCGCTCCGCCCCGCGCCCCGCACCTGCTCGTGGTCGCGCCACACGAGCACCGCTCCGAGCACGACGAAGCACGTGAGGAACCCGTCGAGCAGACCGACGCGGCTGAGCGTCACGTGCACGCCGTCGAGCGCGAGCAGCAGGCCGGCGAGCCAGGCGATCGGCAGGCTGCGGGTGAGCAGATAGCCGAGGCGCATCGTCAGGCCGACCGTCGCGACGCCCGCGAGCGCGGAGGCGCTGCGCCACCCCCACCCCGTGTCGGGGCCGAAGACGAGGATGCCGAGGCCGATCAGCCACTTGCCGAGCGGCGGATGCACCGCGTACGACGGGTCATCGGTGAAGGCGAGCGCCCGGCCCGCGGCCATGCCCGGTTCGTCATCGGGCCAGACGGTCGGGAAGCCGTGGGCGAGCTGGCTGATCGCATCGCGCACGTAGTAGAGCTCGTCGAATACGAGGGTGCCGGGCCGGCCGAGCGCCCAGAAGCGCAGCAGCGCCGCGACCGCGAGCACCGCGATCGGCACGGCCCAGCGCAGCATCCTCATCCTCCCAGCGTATTCGTGCCTGCGGGCGCACGGGGTCTGCGTGTCCGTGCGCTTCGCCCGAACTTCGGCTCTCACCCGTATTTCGGACCGAAACCGCCGCTTCCATCCGAAATACGGGTGAGGGCCGAACGACGGGCGCGCTGTTCCGCGCCGGCGCGCGGCGCAGCGCTCGTTCGGCGGCGCTACGATAGACGGGTGATTACCCGGCTCAGTTCCTACTTTCTGAAGACGCTCCGCGAGGACCCCGCAGACGCGGAGGTGACCAGCCACAAGCTGCTGGTGCGCGCGGGATACATCAGGCGCCAGGCCCCGGGCGTCTTCGGCTGGATGCCGCTCGGTCTGCGGGTGAAGGGCCGTATCGAGAACATCATCCGCGAGGAGATGGCCGCAGCCGGCGCCCATGAGGTGCACTTCCCGGCCCTGCTGCCGCGCGAGCCCTACGAGGACACGGGGCGGTGGGAGGAGTACGGCGATGCCCTGTTCCGCCTGCAGGATCGCCACGGCGCCGACTACCTCCTCGCGCCGACGCACGAGGAGGCCTTCACTCTGATGGTGAAGGACATCGTGTCGTCGTACAAGGACCTGCCGCTGAGCCTGTACCAGATCCAGGACAAGTACCGCGATGAGGCGCGGCCCCGCGCCGGCCTGCTGCGCGGCCGCGAGTTCACGATGAAGGATGCGTACTCGTTCGACGTGACCGATGAAGGGCTGAACGAGGCCTACCAGAAGCAGCGCGACGCCTACGAGCGCATCTTCACGCGCCTCGGCGTCGAGTACGTCATCGTCTCGGCCGACGCGGGCGCCATGGGCGGCTCGCGCTCCGAGGAGTTCCTGCTGCCGATCGACATCGGCGAGGACACCTTCGTGCGTTCGGCCGGCGGATACGCCGCGAACGTCGAGGCCTATCAGGCACAGGCGCCCGAGGCGCTGCCGGTCGAGGGCCAGCGCTCGGCGCTCGTCTACGACTCGCCGAACACCCCCACCATCGAGACGCTGGTCGCGCACACGAACGCGGTGCTGCCGCGCGAGGACGGCCGCGAGTGGGGCGCCGCCGACACGCTCAAGAACGTCGTGCTCGCCGTCACCGATCTCGAGGGCGTGCGCGAGATCGTCGTCATCGGCATCCCGGGCGATCGCGATGTCGACATGAAGCGGGTCGAGGTCGCCTTCCCGAACTGCGAGGTCGAGCCCGCCACCGCCGACGATCTGAAGCAGCACCCGGGTCTCGTGCCGGGCTACATCGGCCCCGCGCTCGACGGCGCGCAGGTGCTCGGGCTCGAGGGATCGACCGGCGTGCGCTACCTGCTCGATCCGCGCGTCGTGACCGGTACCTCCTGGGTCACCGGCGCGAACCAGGCCGAGAAGCACGTCGCCTACCTCGTCGCCGGTCGCGATTTCACGGCCGACGGCGTCGTCGACGTCGCGAGCGTGCGCGAGGGCGACCCGGCACCCGACGGCTCGGGCCCCGTGACGCTCGCGCGCGGCATGGAGATCGGGCACGTCTTCCAGCTCGGCCGCAAGTACGCCGAGGCGCTCGGGCTGAAGGTGCTCGACGAGAACGGCAAGCTCGTCACCGTCACGATGGGCTCGTACGGCATCGGCGTGACCCGCATCATGGCGGCGCTCGCCGAGCTCAACCACGACGACCGCGGTCTCGTATGGCCGCGCGAGATCGCGCCGTTCGACGTGCACGTGGTGGCCACGGGCAAGGATCCGGCCGTGCACCAGCAGGCGGAGTCGCTCGTCGCCGAGCTCTCGGCCGCCGGTGTCGACGTGCTCTTCGACGACCGCCCGAAGGTATCGCCCGGCGTGAAGTTCGGCGATGCCGAGCTGCTCGGCGTGCCCCGCGTCGTCGTCGTGGGCCGCGATGCGGCCGAGGGCTTCGGCGAGGTCTGGGACCGCGCCGCGGGTACCAAGGATCGCGTCGCGCTGAGCGAGGTCGCCGCGCTCTTCGCCTAGGCCCTCCCGACTACGCGCCGATCGCGCCCCGCCCCGTTCGCCTTTGCGAATCGGGCGGGGCGCTGCTGTGTGCGCGGTGCGGGCGGTGCCGGGTCGGCGGCGCCTCACAGGAGGTGCTTATTCTTCCTCCACAACACGGCATTTGCGGGTTTATGCCGCGAGTTACTCACAATCAGGGATCGCCGCTTGCCCCGCCCCGGGGAGCCGCGGTTAGCCTCGTCGCAATATCACGGAAGAACGGCCGCCGTCATCGCGGTCGTGCACGACGAAAGGCGCCTCCCATGTCGAACATCAGAGTCTCGTACGACGAGATCGAACAGGCCGCGACGCAGCTCGGCGTCGGTCGCGACGAGATCACGCAGAAGCTCCAGGCGATGCAGGGCCGCATCGACGGTCTCGTCTCATCGGGCTTCGTGACCGATCAGGCCTCGGTGCGGTTCACCGACGCCTACCACCAGTACACGGTCGGTGCGAACACCGTCATCGAGAAGCTCACCGAGATCCAGGGCTTCCTCACGCAGACCTCCGCCGCGATGCGCGACCTCGACGCGCAGATCGCCGCACGGATCGCGTAACACGGTCCGGTTCGGGCGGACTGCGCCGGAGGGAGGTGCTGCGGGCATGGCCGGACTACTGCTCATCGATGCGGCGATCGAAGACGCCATCGGGCATATCGTCGCCGCCGAACACGAGATGCTGGTCGGCCGGAACTCCCGGCCGACGGGCGGCTTCGAGAGTCTGACCGGCATCGCCGCCGAGGTCGACGTATTCCTACGCGGCGTGCACGTCGGTCGGGCCGCCCTCGCCGATGCGGCGAAGACGACGGGGCGGGGGCTGCGCACGCTGCTGCACGAGATGTCATCGCTCGATGCCGCGCACGCCTCGGCGCTCGATGCGGGGTTCGCCGTACCGGGGCGCGAGGCATGAGGGTTCCGGCGAATCATGCGGCGGTGCTGCCCGGCGGGACGCCCGTCGCGGGCGACCCCGCTTCGATCGAGCAGGCGGCGGCGTTCACCGCCGAAGCGGCCGAGAGCTGCGTCTCGTACGGCACGGCGCTGCTGCTCGCTTCCACCCGCCTCAGCGAGACCGCGGGCGCCGCCGTCGCGGCGCATCGTGCGAAGCTCGACACGGTGCTGCAGGAGGGCGCGACGAAGATGCGGCGGAGCGCCGAGGAGGCGCGGCGCGGTTTCACCGCCTACGCCGCCGAGGTCGAACGCATCCACCGGCAGGCGCAGGCCGTGCAGCAGTCGGTCGACGACCACCTCGGTACGATTCGTGCCGAGGCCGCGACGGTCAGCGGCATCGCCGCCCAGATCGGTCACCCGCTCGGCGCCGAATGGGATGCGCCGCCTTCGCCCGCGATGCCGGAGCCGGTGCTCGACGCCGACCGCACGACCGGTATGGATGCGGCTGAGCTCGCAGCGGTGCGGCGTACCGTCGCGGCATCTCACGAGGAGACGTGGCGCCGAGCGGTGGTGTCCTGGGACGCGGCGGCCGAAGCGATCCGGCTCGATTCGAGGGTCTGGGCGTCGCTCATCGAGGAGCGGGAGCGTGCGGAGCGCGCACTGCTCGGAGCGCTGCGCGGGTCGACTCTGGGGCAGCTCATCAGCGTCGGGTCGGTGGCCGGCGGCCCCGGCGCGAAGTTCGCGGTCGCGCACGGCATCGCGGGCGAGCTGCGCGGCCGCGCGGCGGCCACCGTTCCCGTGGTCGCGCAGCACCCCGATCTCGCCGGTCTGCTCCCCGAGGGCGACGGATCGCGGGTCTGGGACGCGCCGCCCGCCCCGGAGGCCGCCGCCGCGTGGTGGGCCGCCCTGGACGAGGCCGCACGCGGGCGCCTCATCCGGGAAGCGCCCTGGGTGATCGGCAATCTGCCCGGGCTGCCGTTCGCCGCGCGCGACCTGGCGAACCGGCGCTCGCTCGAGCTCGCCTCGCAGAGCCCGGCCCAGCTGTCGCCTCAGCAGCTGCGGGCCGCGGCGGCGGTGCAGGAGGTGCTCAGACGCGAAGCTGCTCAGATCGACAGATACGGCATCGGTCGGCCTCCGGTACAGGTCGTCGCGCTGCACTTCGCAGGCGACGTGCCGATGGTCGCCCTGGGCTACGGCGATGCCGATAGTGCGAGCCATGTAGCGTGGGCGGTACCCGGCATGAAGAGCGATGCGCATCTCGCGATCGAGAGCTGGGACGAGGCCTCCCGCAACCTCCACGAGGCGCAGCGCAAGCGTCAGGCCGATTCGGGAACCGGTTCGGTGATCGCGTGGCTCGGCTACGACACCCCCGACATCCCGTTCCCGAACCTCATCGGCGCCGACAGCGTGCTCAGCCCGGAGGCCGCGCGGGTCGGCGCCCGCCGGCTCGCCGCGGAGCTCGACGGCGGCCACGCGGCGAGGGCAGCGGGGGTCGCGGGCCTGCCCTTCACCGGGGTACTCGCCCACTCCTACGGCACGACGACGGCGACGATCGCGCTGACGCTCGTCGGGCAGCCGGTCGACACGCTCACGCTCATCGCCTCCGCCGGGCTCGACCAGGGCACCGTGCCCGACTACGGCGCGCTGCGCGTGAACGAGTTCGCCCCCGGTCAGCGCGCCGTCTTCACCACCCACGCGAGCGACGACCGCCTCGCGCCGAGCGGGGCGGGGCTCTCGCTGCGCGGCCAGCCGAACCCCGGGGCGGTGGGCGTGCTCGGCCTCGAGCACCTCAGCCCCGTGTACGGCGGCGGGCTCGCCTTCTCGTCCGACGGCGACGGCGAGCGCGGCCTGCTCGCGACCGACGGGCACTCGATCATCGGCGACCGGAAATCGCGCGACCCGTTCGGCATGTTCGCCTCGTACCGGCACGGCTACCTCGACCCCGACACGCAGTCACTCGACAGCATCGCGCAGATCACCACCGGCGCAGTCGGCGAGCATCTGGCGGCCGCATTCGCGCGCACCGAGCGCGCCTGCGTCGGCGTCCGGGCCGGGGTCATCGGGGGAGTGCGTCTGGAGAGATCGGAGTGCGGATGAATATCGGAGCGAGGGCGAGGCGGTCGATGCTCGTCGCGGCCGCGACGGTGTGCGCGGCAGCGACGCTGCCCGCATGCGTGAACGAACGGCCGATCGTGTCGTCGGAGGGAGGAACGTCGACTATGACGCTGGCGGAGCAGCGCGCGTGGGTCGCCGAGATGTTCGACGTCGGGGTCGCCGCGAGCGGCGTGCCCGACGGCTGGGTCGATCTCTACTGGACGGATGTGCTGTGGGCGGCTGACCGCCCCGACGACCGCGAGCTGCTCGTCGGCGCTTGGCTGCCGGACAAGTGCGGCGGCGGAGGAGGTCACGTGAGCTCGACGCTGCTGAACAGTACTTCAGTAGATCGTGCTGCAGCGGTGGGACGCGTACGCGCCTACTTCGCGGGCGAGGGGCTGCCGGTGCGCGATCTCTACGACACGCACCAGGACACGGAGCCGTACATCATCGTCGAGATCCCGGGTGAGGGCACGTTCTCGATGCAGGCGAACGTCAACGGCATGAGCATGTCCGTGCGGGCGGAATGCTCGACGCACAGCGGCATCATGGAGTGGGACACGCACCCCGACGACCCGGGCAATCCGTTCCAGGACGAGCTCGATCGCCGCAGAGACGACCTCGGGGCGGGCGATACTGGATGAAGCTCCGGCTCTCGATCGTGCTGCCGCACGGCGGCACGCACGACATCGTGCTGTCGTGCGATGCCACCACGACCGTCGCCGACATCGCCCGGAGCCTGATCGAGGCAGGATTCGGTGCGGACCCGCGCCTCGCGATGATCGCGGAGCGGCGCCTCGCGCCCGTGACGCTTCGCGCTGCGGCCGCCCCGGGGCGGCCTCCCGTGCTGCTCGACCCGATGGCGGTCATCGCCGAATCCGGTCTGCACTCGGGCTCCGTGGTGCAGCCCGTCGCGGAGTTCGCGAGCACCGGGCGCGCGGAGCGGCTCGTCGCAGCGGCCGGCTACGCGGAGGTGCTCACCGGAGCGCAGCAGGGCGTCGTCTTCAGCCTGATCGCCGGGAGCAACCTCATCGGGCGCGACCCGGCGTGCCGGGTGCACCTGATCGATCGCAGCGTCTCGCGGCAGCACGCGGAGGTGCTCTTCGATTCGGACGGACGCGGCCGGATCGTCGACCTGGACTCCGCGAACGGCGTCGTGCACGACGGCGCCCGCAGCGGCAGGGTCCGCGTCATCGGCCAGACGGTGATCCGCCTCGGCGGCATCGGCCTTCGCATCACCCCGGGGCCCGCGATGCTCGCTGCCGAGGGGCATCCGCATCGCGTCCTGCACACCCGACCCCCGCGGGTCGCGCCGCGCTTCCCATCGTCCGAGCGAGAGCTCCCCGCGCCGCCCGCACCGCGGCAGCCCTCGCGCATCCCGCTGCTCGCGATGATCGCTCCGATGCTGATGGGCGGAGCCCACTACGCCGTGACGCGCTCGCCGATGAGCCTCACGATGGTGGCGTTCACGCCGCTGATGATGATCGGATCGTGGCTCGATGGGAAGTTCGGCGGCGGGCGAGGGCGCAGACGCGAGATCCGGCGCTTCGCCGACGCGCTGCGCGCCGAGCAGCACGAGCTGAGCGAGCTCCGTACCCGAGAAACCGAGATGCGTGCGCAGGAATCACCGTCGTTGGGGGAGGTGCAGTCCTCCATCGAACGGCGCGACGAAGGGTTGTGGAACCGGCGGCCCGAGCATCGCTCCTTCCTCGAGGTACGGTTCGGCGCGGGCGCGCTGCCGAGCCGCACCCGCGTCATCGTGCCGGAGCGCAGCGGCGGACCCGACCCGCACTGGGAAACGCTGCGACGAACGGCCGAGGAGTTCGCCGCCGTTTCGCCAGTTCCGGTCACCGACAACCTCGACCGCTGCGGCTCGATTGGAGTGGCCGGCCCGAGCTACTGGGCGGAAGGGGCGGCGGCGGCCCTGGTGCTGCAGCTGGCCGGGCTGCATTCGCCCCACGAACTCTTCATCGCCGCGTTCGCGGGGGAGCGGCACACCCCTGCATGGTCGTGGCTCAAGTGGCTGCCGCACGTCGACCCGGTCGCGAGCCCGCTCCCGGTCTGGCCGCTCGCCGATACGCCGGCCTCGTCGACGCGCCTGCTCGCCGCGCTCGAAGGGCTGCTCGCGCTGCGGAGCGCATCGGGCGGGCACGGTACGATCCGCTCGCATCTCGACGAGCGACTCGATCGGACCGACTCGGGGCACGCATCGGTCGCGCGTCTCCCCGCGCTGCCCGTCATCGTGGTCCTCGTGCTCGAAGACGGCGGTGGAGACCCGGCGAGACTGATCGAGATCGCGGAGAACGGCCCCGACCGCGGCATCCACGTCATCTGGGTCGCGCCCGATCGGAGCGGGCTTCCCGCGGCCTGCCGCACCTTCATGGAGATCGGCCCCGGACACGCGACCGTGCATTACGTGCGCTCGGCGCGGTCGGTGGAGCTCACTGCCCACGAGCACATCGATGCCGCCGTCGCGCAGAGCATCGCCCGGAGTCTCGCGCCGGTCGAAGACGTCGCCGCGCGCGAGCTCGACGAGAGCGATCTGCCGCGAAGCGTGCAGCTCTGCGATCTGTTCGAAGACGACCCTCGTACCGGAGCCGCGGCGATCGCTCGGGCATGGGAGCGGAGCGGATCGCGCATCGCGCAGTGGGTACGGGGACGCGAACGCGCTCCCGTGTCGCTCGCGGCGACCGTCGGTCAGAGCACTGCCGGCCCGATGGTCGTCGACCTGCGCGAGGAAGGGCCGCACGCGCTCATCGGCGGCACGACGGGGTCGGGCAAGTCCGAGTTCTTGCAGAGCTGGATCATGAGCATGGCAGCGCGGGTCAGCCCCGAGCGCCTCACTTTCCTGCTCGTCGACTACAAGGGCGGCGCGGCATTTGCCGAATGCGTCGACCTGCCGCACACGGTCGGGCTCGTCACCGACCTGACCCCGCATCTCGTGCGTCGCGCGCTCGCCTCGCTGCGCGCCGAGCTCCGGCACCGGGAGGCGCTGCTCGCCGCTCACGGTGCGAAGGATCTCGCGACTCTGGAACGCGCATCCGACGTCGCGGCCCCGCCCCTGCTCGTCATCGCGATCGACGAGTTCGCCGCACTCGCGACCGACGCCCCGGAGTTCGTTGACGGCGTCATCGACATCGCGCAGCGCGGCCGGTCGCTCGGCCTGCACCTCATCATGGCGACCCAGCGCCCCGCCGGCGTCATCACCGACAACCTGCGCGCCAATACGAACCTCCGCATCGCCCTGCGCATGGCCGACGCAGCCGACAGCCTCGACGTCATCGGCACGACGGACGCCGCGTTCTTCGCAGCGGATGAACCGGGGCGCGGTGCGCTCCGGGCGGGGCCGGGCCGTCTCGCCCACTTCCAGACGGGCTACCTCGGCGGGCGCGGCACGGAGGGGCGGCGAACAGCCGGGATCGAGATGCGCACTCTGGCCTTTGAGGTCGGCGAACCCTGGAACCGCCCGGCGGAGCCGAGCCCCGGGCCTGCGCGGCAGCTGCGGCCGCGGGACATCGAGCGGGTGCGAGACAGCATCGTCGACGCCGCCGAGCGGTGGGGTATTCCGGCGCCGCGCCGCCCCTGGCTCGCCGAACTGCCCGACCTGCTGCTCCTCGACAGCGTCGAACGAGCGGAGCCCGGGCCCCGACAAGGCATCGCTGTCGGTCTCTGCGACGACCCCGCGGCCCAGGCGCAGTACCCGCTGCGCATCGACTTCGCCGAGGCCGGCAACATCTCGATCATCGGTGCGAGCGGCACCGGGAAGACGAGTGCGCTCCTCACGGTCGCCGCCGCGCTCGCCGCAGAGACGGCGGCGGACCCGGTGCAGCTCTTCGCGATCGACGCTGCAGGCGGGGCGCTCGGCGCGGTCGATGCGCTCCCGGTCACGGCCGCGGTCGCTCCGCTGAACGACACGGAGCTCGTGGACCGGGTGCTCAGGCACGTGAGCGGCATCATCGCCGACCGGGGTCCGCGCTTCGCGGCGAGGCGCGCGGGCGACCTCGCCGCGTTCCGTGCGTCGGAGACGGGAACGCGTGAACCGCGCATCGTCCTTCTGATCGACGGCTTCGCCGCATTCCGGCAGAGCGGCGAGGCGCTCGGTACGGCGCGCGACCCCCTGGGAGCGCTCGGCGAGATCATGCAGCAGGGCCGTGCGGTCGGCGTGCACGTCGTGCTGACCTGCGATCGGCCGGCCGCGATTCCCGCGGTGCTGAGCGCGAGCCTGCAGCAGCAGTTCGTGCTGCGTCTCGCGGGCCCGCTCGACTACGGTGCGCTCGGGGTCGATGCGGAAGTGCTGCAGGACGCGCCTCCGGGCCGCGCGCTTCGCACCGGCGATGCACGGGAGTCGCAATTCGCGCTCGTCGGAGCCGACGGCCTCGCCGGCCAGGTGGTAGGCCTCGAAACCCTTGCCGCCGAGCTGCAGGCGCGCGGGGTATCGCGCGCGCCACGGGTGCGCAATCCACCGCAGCGGGTGATGCTCGAGACGCTCCCCGCTCAGGCCGACAGACGTCCGGTATACGGCATCGACGTGCTCGATCTGGCACCGGTCGCGCTCCCGTTTCAGGGTCTGGCTGTCATCGCCGGGCCGAGTGGCGCCGGAGTCTCGCAGGCGGCGCGCAGCTGCGCCGCGGCCGTGCAACGCGCCGCCGCCGACCACGGCACCACCACCGTCACCGTGCTGCTGACGTTCGACCCCGATGGACTCAGGCGTACCGGGAGTTGGTCGCGCATCGCGATAGGGGCGTCCGCCGTGGCGGAGTGCGCCGAGTCGCTGTGCGCCGATCTCGACGGGGCGACCGGAGACCGCCGGGTGATCGTCGTCGAACGGCCGGCCGGAGCAGCCGACACGGTCGCGCTGCCGAGACTCGTCGCCCTCGCGAAGGCAGCCCGCCGATCCGAGACGCTGGTGATCTTCGAATTCGAGCCGGGCACGGGAGCAGGTATCTGGGATCTCTACCAGGCGCTCAAACAGCCGCGATGGGGGCTGTCGCTGCAGCCCGACCGGGCCGAATCGCAGAGCCCGTTCCGCGAAGACCTGGGGCGGGTGCGGCGGGCCGACTTCGCCCCGGGGCGCGGCTTCGCGATCGAGAACGGGCGAACGGTGCGCGTGCAGGTCGCGTTCACCGACGAGACCGTGCCACCCGAACCTGAGACGGCGGTGAATGGACGTGCTCGGAGAGCTGGGATAAAATCGAAGCTTGATCCGTTTTTCGGGTCGACAGCTGAATAGACATTTCAATACCCCGAGGAGTCACCGTGAAGATCGATCTTGCCATGCTGCGAGGGCTTGAGCGCGAGAAGGAGATCCCCTTCGAGGAGCTCGCCGAAATCATCGAGCAGGCCATCCGTACCGCGTACGTGCGTCACGCCGAGAACCAGAAGCTTCCGGTGCCGCCCGAGTCGCAGGTGCGCGCCACGCTCGACCGCAAGACCGGTGAAGTCTCGGTGCTCGTGCCCGAGACCGACGAAGACGGCGCCGTCATCGGCGAGGCGTACGTGACGATGGACGAGTTCGGCCGCGTCGCCTCGAGCGCCGCGAAGCAGGTCATCAATCAGCGCCTGCGCGACCTCTCGGATGACGCAGTGCTCGGCGTCTTCAAGGACAAGGAAGGCCAGATCGTCTCGGGCGTCGTGCAGCAGGGCCCGAACCCGCGCATGGTGCACATCGATCTCGGCGAGCTCGAGGCGGTTCTGCCCCCCGAGGAGCAGGTGCCGGGCGAGGACTACGCGCACGGCACGCGCCTGCGGGTCTACGTGACGAGCGTCTCGAAGGGCACGAAGGGCCCGCAGGTCATCGTGTCGCGCACTCACCCCGGTCTCGTGCGCAAGCTGTTCGAGCGCGAGGTGCCCGAGCTCGGCGAGGGGCTCGTCGAGATCGTGTCGCTCGCACGCGAGGCTGGCCACCGCACGAAGGTCGCGGTGCGCGCGAAGCAGTCGGGCATCAATGCCAAGGGCACCTGCATCGGCGAGATGGGCAGCCGCGTGCGCGCCGTCATGAGCGAGCTCGGCGAAGAGAAGATCGACATCGTCGACTACTCGTCCGAGCTGCCGAAGTTCGTGGCGAACGCGCTGTCGCCCGCGAAGGTGACCGATGTGTTCATGCTGAACGAGTCGCTCAAGCAGGTGCGCGCGCTCGTCCCCGATTTCCAGCTGTCGCTCGCCATCGGCAAGGAGGGGCAGAACGCGCGCCTCGCCGCCAAGCTGACGGGCGCGAAGATCGACATCCAGCCAGACTCAATCATGAATGATTGAGTCGGATGTCGATCTTCGCGCATCCTGCGGAGCGCCCGCAGGCGCGACGCGGGATGTCCGGATTGTCGACATCCAGCCAGACTCAATCATGAATGATTGAGTCGGATGTCGATCTTCGCGCATCCTGCGGAGCGCCCGCAGGCGCGACGCGGGATGTCCGGATTGTCGACATCCAGCCGGCGCCGATCGCTTGTGAGAAACAGCATGGCTGTTTCGCGCGATCGGCGGCGACGCCACTGCGTCGCATCATGAATGATTGAGCCTGCACAGCGCACGGCCCCCGGAGCAACTCGAATACTCCGGGGGCCGTGCGCGTCTGCGGCCGGCTGCCGGTAGCGACTAATCAAAGACCGCCCGCACTCCGGGGATGCGCTCGCGATACGCGTCGAACAGCTGACGCGCGACCGCGACGGAGTCGACGAGCGGGTGCGCCGCGATGCCTCGCCACGCGAGGCGGGCGTCCCGGTGCAGGGACGCCTCGAGTGTGAGCTGCTCGGCGGCCTTCACCTGCTGCATGAGTCCGAGCATATCGCCGGCGACCTCGGCGACCCGCTGGGGGTGTACGCCTGCTGCGTCGACTCTGCACGGCACTTCGATCACTGCTTCGTCGGGGAGACCCGCGACGTTGCCTCGGTTGCCGACGTTCAGGATCATCGTCGCGGGCGAGCCGCCTGACAGCGCGGTCATGAGTTCGATCGCGACTCGCTGGTAGCCTCCGTCCTCGACGTCCTCGCTCAGGCGGGCGTCGCGATCCGCTTCAGCGCGGCTCTCGGCCATGTAGCTGAACTCGCGGTCGCGCAGCGCGGCCTGCCACATCTCGAGCGTTTCGGCGGGCCCGGCGCCGCGCGATTCGGCGTAGAAGCGATCCTGCTGGCGCTTGAGGTACTCGCCCCGGGTCTCGGTTCCGGAACGGATGCGCGCGGTCGCCTCGCGGGTGAAGTAGTAGTAGTAGAGGTACTCGTTCGGCAGGGCGCCGATGGTGCGGATCCAGTCGAAGCCCATGAGGCGCGCTTCCTCGATGCCGGTGAGTGAATCGTCCGATGCGAGTATCCCGGGGAGCCGATCGACTCCGTCGACGCTGAGGCTGCGGAGCCAGCCGAGGTGGTTCAGTCCGACGTAGTCGAACTCGACGCGGTCCGGTGCCGCGCCGGCGGCGCGAGTGGCGCGGCGCATCAGGCCGATCGGGGTGTCGCAGATGCCGATGACCCGGTCGCCGAGGATGCGCCGCATGGTCTCGGTGACGAGGCCGGCGGGGTTCGTGAAGTTGATGAGCCAGGCTTCGGGGGCGAGATCGCGCACGCGTTCGGCGAGGCGGGTCACGACGGGAACGGTGCGCAGGGCGTAGGCGAGCCCGCCCGGTCCGACGGTCTCCTGCCCGAGCACGCCGAGGTCGAGCGCGGTCCGTTCGTCGGCGATTCGGCCGTCGATGCCGCCGATGCGCATGGCCGAGAAGATGAAGTTGGCTCCGGTGACGGCGGCATCGAGGTCGGTGCCGGTCGTGACTCTGGGGGGTCGTGCGAGGCCGGGGGCCAGATGGTCGAGAATCTTGCGGATCGTATCGAGGCGCTCCGGCTGCACATCGTGCAGGTGCAGGTCGGTGACCCGGATGGGGGCGAGTTCGTCGCCGAGCGCGGAGAAGAGCTGGGGGATGCGGAAGCCGCCCCCGCCGATGACTGTCAGCTTCATGCGTAGATGACCTCGATTCCCAGGTCCGAGAGGGTGGACAGTGTGGCGGCGTCGGACCGCTTGGACGCCACGAGCGTATGTATGGAACCCGGCTCGCAGACCGAGAGGAGGCCGGTACCGGGGAACTTGGTCTCGTCGGCGACGAGCACCACGCGGGCCGCCGAAGCGATGATCGCGCGCTTCGCGGGGACTTCGACGACGGTGGTATCGAGCACGGTTCCGTCGGGCGCGATGCCGGAGGTGCCGACGAATGCGATGGTGGCGCGCAGATGCTGGAGCCCCATCTCGGTGATCGGGCCGACGAGGGAGTGGTAGGAGCGACGGAGGGTGCCGCCGAGGAGTACGAGCTCGACGGAGGGGTCGTCGCGGAGCTCGTCGAGGACGGCGAGGCTCGCGGTGACGACGGTCACCGCGCGGCCGCGCAGCTGTCGGGCAATGAGCGAGGTGGTGGTGCCGATGTCGAGGATCACGATGTCGCCGTCGGCGACGAGTTCGGCTGCGCGGCGGGCGACGTCGCCCTTCGACGAGTGCGAGGTCAGCGCGACCTCCTGGAAGGGGCGCTCTTCGGCTTCTTCGAACGGTGCCTCGGTCGGGGGGCGAGGGATCGCCCGGCCGCCGCCGCGCACGCGGAGCAGACGCCCCTGCGCGTCGAGTGCGGCGAGGTCGCGGCGGATTGTCGCGGTGCTCACATCGAGCCAGTCCGAGAGGTCCTGCACCGAGGCCTCGCCGACGTCAGCCACCCTTGACAGGATTCTGGCGTGACGAGTGTCGGCGAGCATGCTCCACATCATAACGCGCAGTTTCGATCACGATCAAGCAAAAGTGCTTGAACTTGATCATTTGTGCGTGATAATGTCCAGGCATGCCAGGCTCCGATGACGTCCGCATGAACGCTGCCGCCAGCGCGCCCGCAGCGACCTCGAGCGAGCCGCTCAGCGGGGTCGAACCGCTCGATCTGTTCCTCGCGGGTCCGCTGTTCTTCGACATCGTGTTCACCGGGCTGCACGACGAGCCGCAGCCGGGTACCGAGGTCATGGCCGACGGCATGGGATCCCTGCCGGGCGGGGTCGCGAACATGGCGGTGGCGGCGGCTCGGCTCGGCCTGCGCACCGGCCTCGCCGCGGGGTTCGGCGATGACGCCTACGGGCTCTGGAACTGGTCTGCGCTCGGGGAGCGGGAGGGCATCGACCTCAGCCGGTCCCGGGTCATCGACGGGTGGCACTCCTCGGTGACCGTCTCGCTCAACATGCACGGCGACCGGAGCATGATCACGCACGCCGACCGGATGCCGTTGGCGCTCGAGGAGCTCATCGGCGGTGAACGGCCCGCCGCCCGGGCCTACTTCGTCGATCTCGGCGACACCGTCGAGGACGCCGCGGCGAGTGGCGGGGGCGAGCCGTGGTGGGATGCGGCGCGCGGCACCGACACGCTGATCTTCGCCGATCTCGGCTGGGACGGCTCCGGCACCTGGAACCAGCAGCGGCTCGAGAAGCTCGACGGCTGCCACGCATTCCTCCCGAACCATGTGGAGGCGATGGCCTACACGCGCACGGATTCACCCGAGGCCGCGGTGCGCAAGCTCGGGGAGCTGGTGCCGCTCGCCGTCGTGACGATGGGCGGGGACGGCGCGATCGCGATCGACGGTTCGACCGGCGAGGAGGCCCGGGTGCCCAGCATCCCCACGCGGATGCTGGATGCGACCGGTGCCGGCGATGTCTTCGCAGCGGCGATGATCACCGGAACACTGCGCGCGTGGCCGCTCATCGACCGTTTGAACTTCGCGACCCTCTGCGCAGGGCTCGCGGTGCAGAACTTCGGCGGCTCGCTCGGGTCGCCGGGCTGGGGCGAACTCTACGACTGGCGGGCCCAGGCCCTCGCCGCGTCGCAGCACGACGAAGCCGCCGAAGCGCTCGCGCGCCGCTTCGACTTCATCGACTGCGTGATGAAGCCCGGGGCCGGCGCGGCCAAGCGGGCGCGGGCGACCATCGAGTTCGCCGATGTGAATCGGCCGAGCGGGAACTGACCATGCCACGAGACGGATCGATCATCACGAAGGAGCGATTGCAATGAAGCGGAAATTCAGACTCATGACCACGGGGGTCGCCCTGGCGGCCGCCTCGGCCCTGGTGCTCACCGGGTGCACGCCGGGTGCGAGCACCGAAGCCGTCGATCTCAGCGGGCACGAGGTCGAGACCGATGTCTCGAAGCTCGGCGACGTCACCCTCACGATCTGGGATCAGGAAGTGCGTGGCGGCCAGAACGAGCAGATGACGCAGCTCAACCAGGCGTTCGAGGAGCAGTACCCGAACGTCACGATCGAGCGGAACTCGCAGTCGTTCGACGACCTCGGCAAGACGCTCAGGCTCGCGCTCTCGGGCAATGACGCGCCTGACATCGTGCAGGCCAACAACGCGCGCAACTCGATGGGCCAGTTCGTCGAAGCGGGGCAGCTCATTCCGCTCGACCTCTGGTCGGACGCGTACGGCTGGGAAGATCGCTTCGCCGAGAGCGTGCTCAACTACACCCGCTACAGCGACGACGCCGTGACGTTCGGTTCGGGGTCGCTGTACGGTCTGCCGCAGGTCGGCGAGGTCGTCGGCGTGTTCTACAGCAAGCCGAAGCTGCAGCAGCTCGGGCTCGAGGTGCCGCAGGATTGGGCGGCCTTCGAAGCGGCGCTGCAGACCGCGAAGGACGCGGGCGAGACGCCGCTGCTGCTCGGCAATATCGAGAAGTGGCCGGGGGTGCACGTCTTCGGCCCCGTGCAGGGCGCGAACGTCGACGCCGCGGAGATCCAGAAGCTCGGTTTTGGCAACCCGGGCGCATCGTGGGTGACGCCCGAGAACGAAGCGGCCGCGCAGACCGTGGCGGATTGGGGCAAGAACGGCTACTTCAACGACGGCGTGAACGGCACCGACTACGATGATGCCTGGCAGAGCCTCGCCAAGGGCGACGGCGTCTTCCTCATCGGCGGATCCTGGCTCGCGGCCGACCTCGAAGACGCGATGGGCGACGACGTGGGCTTCTTCGCGCCGCCCGTCACCGCGGGCGAGGGCGCGCACACGACCGGCGGCACCGGTCTTCCGTTCGCCGTCACCTCGGCGACGAAGAACCCGGATGCTGCTGCTGCCTACATCGACTTCATCACCAGCGAGGATGCGATGCAGGTGCTCGCCGACACCGGCAACCTGCCCGTCGTGAACACCGAGCAGTACGCGCCGGAGAGCGGCGTGCAGGCCGATGTCTTCCGCACCTTCGGCGAAGTCACGGGCAGCGGCGTGCTGCTGCCGTATCTCGACTACGCGACGCCGACCTTCGCCGACACGCTGGGCGAGGCGCTGCAGCAGCTGCTCGACGGGAAGGTGACGCCGAAGGAGTTCACTGAGACGCTCGAGGCCGATTATGCGGATTTCACCGGCGAGTAGCCATCCGCGCCGACGCGGCGCCGCCTCCGACGACCTCGGGGGCGGCGCGGCGTACCCGCGAGGCGGCCACGGGGCGGGCGTGCCGTCGGAGACCCACGTCCTCGCCCTGGCCGAATCGCCTGCCGGGCGGGCGGAGCGGCGGTATGCCGGGCGGCCGCGCGGCGGCGGGCTCGCCGGCCCGCGCTGGCGGCCGTATCTCTACCTGCTTCCGGCCGTGCTCGTCTACGGCGCCTTCATGCTCTACCCGCTCGGGCGCTCGGTGCATCTGTCGCTGTACGACTGGGACGGGCTCTCGCTCGCGACCTTCGTGGGGTTCGGCAACTATCTCGATGTCTTCCGCGATGACCGGTTGATCGCGGCCTTCGGGCACGCACTCATCCTCATCTTCTTCTTCGCGATCCTTCCGGTCTGCATCGGCCTCGTGCTCGCGGCAGTGCTCACACGGGCGAAGGTGCGCGGGATCGGCGTGTTCCGCACGCTCGTCTTCCTGCCGCAGGTGATCGCGATGGTCGTCGTCGCCGTGGCTTGGCGGCAGATCTACGCGCCCGACGGCGCGATCAATACGGTGCTCCGGGCGATCGGCCTCGGCGGCGTCGCGCGCGCCTGGCTCGGCGACTACGCCTTCGCGCTCCCCGCGGTCGGCCTGGTGGGCACCTGGGTGTCGACGGGACTGGTCACCGTGCTGCTGCTCGCCGGCATGGCGCGCATCCCCAAAGAGCAGTTCGAAGCCGCGCGGCTCGACGGCGCGGGCCCGGTGCAGGAGTTCTTCTCGGTGATCGTGCCGGCTGTTCGGGCAGAGGTGACGGTGGCGCTCACATTGACGATCATCGCCTCGCTGAAAACCTTCGACCTCGTCTACGTCACGACGGGCGGCGGCCCGGGGGCGAGCACCACGGTGCCGAGCTACGAGGTCTTCCGCCGGGCGTTCGAACGCGGCGAGGTCGGCTCGGCAGCAGCGGTCGGCGTGACGCTCACGCTGCTCATCTTCGCGATCAACCTCGTGGTCAACCGCATCGGGGAGCGTGAACGATGAGAGTTTCGGCATTCGAGAAATCGGCGAACTACGCCATTCTCCTCGTCTTCGGGCTCATCGTGCTCTGGCCGCTCGGCACGATCCTCGTCAAGGCCTTCGGCCCGGCGAGCGTGTCCGCGGGCAAAACGGGAGCCTTCCACCCCGAGAATTTCGTGACCGCATGGGTGGAAGGGCGTTTCAGCCAGTACATGCTCACGTCGGTGCTCGTCGCAGTGGTCGTCGTGTGCGTCGCGACGGTCGTCTCGATTCTCGCGGGCTACGCGTTCGGCACCATGCGCTTCCGGGGCAGCAGCCTGCTGTTCTACGTCTTCCTGCTCGGCATTATGGTGCCGACCGAGGCGATCATCGTTCCGTTGTTCTTCGACCTGCGATCCCTGGGGCTCACCGACACGCTGTGGGGTGTGGCGCTGCCGCAGATCGCGCAGTCGACCGCGTTCGGAACGTACTGGATGCGGGCCTATTTCCGCGGCCTGAACGGGTCGATCATCGAGGCCGCCCGCATCGACGGAGCCACACCGCGGCGCATCCTGTGGCAGGTGCTCGTACCGACGGCGCGACCGGCGATCACGACGATGATCATCCTGTTCTTCATGTGGACCTGGAACGAGTTCCTGATCCCGCTGGTCATGTCGCCGACCGGCGCCTTCCGCACGGCCCCACTCGGGCTCGCGCTCTTTCAGGGCCAGTACACGCAGGGCACGGCACTGCTCGCTGCCGGCGCGGTGCTCGTCGCGCTCCCGATCGTCGTGCTGTACTTCTTCCTGCAGCGGCATTTCATCCGGGGCATGCTCGAAGGCGCCGTGAAGGAGTAGTCGCACGGGCGCCGGTTCGGTGCGGTCGTCGGCGTGTCATGGCCTCCCTGAATGTCCCGGCCCACCCGAAGTGTGGGAAACTGGTAGAATGTTCAAGGTTCGGACCTGTGTGGCATGCCGCAAGCATGCGTCGCGCGCAGATCTGCTCCGCGTAGTGCAGCACGACGGGCGTCTCATCGCCGACGATCGTGCGGTGCTGCCGGGGCGGGGGGCCTGGGTTCATCCCACGGCTCGGTGTCTCGAACAGGCAGTGGCGCGCGGAGCCTTTTCGCGTGCCCTGCGGGTGTCGGGGAGACTCGACGCCGGCCCACTAGAGAACAGGCTGAAATTACTCATGGATAACTGATGAGCGGCTCACGATGAGGCCCGTCCGCTAATTATGGTTCTCGCCTGTCTGGCGTGAACCCAGACAGGAGAAAAGTGGCAAACCCACGCGTACACGAGATCGCTACGGAGATCGGTGTCGACAGCAAGGTCGTCCTGGCCAAGCTGAAGGAAATGGGAGAGTTCGTCAAGGCGCCCTCTTCCGCAGTCGCGCCCCCGGTGGCGCGCAAGGTCAAGGCCGCACTCGCGGCCGATGGCGCGGCGAAGCCCGAGGGCGACGCACCCGCGAAGGCCGCTTCGGCGACCCCGAAGCCGGCCCAGAAAAAGCCTGCCGGCCCGAAGCCGGGCCCCAAGCCCGCACCCGGCCGCGGTAAAGCCGATGCTGCTGAAACCGCAGAGAAGCCCGCTGCCCCGGCCGCACCGCAGGCCGAAGCTCCGGCTCCGAAGCAGAATGCTGCCGGCTCCAAGCCCGGCGCCGCGGCTGCTCAGCCCGGTTCGGCCGCCCCGAAGCCCGGCACCGCTGCGAAGCCCGGATCCGCTGCGAAGCCCGGCGCGAAGCCCGGTGCGCCGAAGCCCGCCGGGCCGCGTCCCGGCAACAACCCCTTCGCGTCCAGCCAGGGCATGGGCATTCCCCGCCCGCCGCGCCCCGGCAACAACCCGTTCGCTCCGAGCCAGGGCATGGGGCGTCGACCGAACCCCGGCAACATTCCCCGCCCTGCTCCGCGCCCGCAGGGCGCCGGCGCCGGTGGCGCAGGACGTCCCGGCGGTCGCCCGGGCGGCGCAGGTCGGCCCGGTGGCGGCGGTGGCTTCAACCGTCCCGGCGGCGCCGGCGGCGGCACCGGTGGGCCCGGCGGTTTCGGTGCCCCGCGTCCCGGCGGCGGCTTCGCAGGTCGCGGTCGCGGCGGTCGCGGTGCCGGCACTGCCGGTGCATTCGGTCGCGGCGGCTCCAAGAGCAAGGCGCGCAAGTCGAAGCGGGCGAAGCGGCAAGAATTCGAGATGCGCCAGGCGCCGTCGATCGGCGGCGTGCAGGTTCCTCGCGGCGACGGCAACACGCCGGTGCGTCTGCGTCGCGGCGCATCGCTCGGAGACTTCGCCGACAAGATCGAGACGAGCGCGTCGAACCTCGTGACCATCCTCTTCCACCTGGGCGAGATGGCGACGGCGACCGAGTCGCTCGACGAGGCGACGTTCGAGATCCTCGGCGACGAGCTGGGCTACAAGATCCAGATCGTTTCGCCCGAGGACGAGGACCGCGAGCTGCTCGAGGGCTTCGACATCGATATCGAGGGCGAGCTCGAAGACGAGGGCGACGACGTGCTGCAGCCGCGGCCGCCGGTCGTCACCGTCATGGGCCACGTCGATCACGGTAAGACCCGACTGCTCGATGCCATCCGCAAGGCGGACGTCGGCGGCGGCGAGGCCGGCGGCATCACTCAGCACATCGGCGCCTACCAGGTGCACGCCACGCACGAGGGCGTCGAGCGCGCGCTGACCTTCATCGATACCCCGGGTCACGAGGCGTTCACCGCCATGCGCGCCCGTGGTGCGCAGGTCACCGACATCGCGATTCTCGTGGTCGCGGCCGACGACGGCATCATGCCCCAGACGATCGAGGCGCTGAACCACGCGCAGTCGGCCGGTGTGCCGATCGTGGTCGCGGTCAACAAGATCGATAAGGAAGACGCGAACCCCGAGAAGGTGCGCCAGCAGCTCACCGAGTTCGGTCTGGTGTCGGAGGAATGGGGCGGCGACGTCATGTTCGTCGACGTCTCGGCGAAGAACAACATCGGCATCGGCAGCCTGCTCGAAGCAGTGCTGCTCACCGCAGACGCGGGTCTCGACCTGCGCGCCAACCCCGACAAGGCGGCGCGCGGCGTCGCCATCGAGGCGAAGCTCGACAAGGGCCGCGGCTCGGTCGCGACCGTGCTCATCCAGTCGGGTACGCTGCGCGTCGGCGATGCGATCGTCGCGGGCACGGCCTACGGCCGCGTGCGTGCGATGCACGACGAGAACGGCGACGCCGTGCTCGAGGCCCTGCCCTCGCGCCCGGTGTCGGTGCAGGGTCTGTCGAGCGTGCCCCGCGCCGGTGACAACTTCATCGTCACCAGCGAGGATCGCACCGCCCGCCAGATCGCCGAGAAGCGCGAGGCGGTCGAGCGCAACGCCCTCCTGGCGAAGGCGCGCAAGCGCATCAGCCTCGAGGACTTCACGCAGGCGCTGGAGGACGGCAAGGTCGAATCGCTCAACCTCATCATCAAGGGCGACGTGTCGGGTGCCGTCGAGGCGCTCGAGGAGTCGCTCATGAAGATCGAGGTCGACGACTCGGTGCAGCTGCGTATTCTGCACCGCGGCGTCGGCGCGATCACGGAGTCGGATATCGACCTCGCGACCATCGACAACGCCATCGTCATCGGCTTCAACGTGCGCCCCGACGTCAAGGCTCGCGAGCGCGCTCAGCGCGAGGGCATCGATGTCCGGTTCTACAGCGTCATCTACAACGCTCTGGACGACATCGAGAACTCGCTCAAGGGCATGCTCAAGCCCGAGTACGAAGAGGTCCAGTCCGGTGTCGCCGAGATCCGCGAGGTGTTCCGCTCCTCGAAGTTCGGCAACATCGCCGGTGTCATCGTGCGCAGCGGTACCATCACGCGCAACGCGAAGGCCCGCGTCATCCGCGAGGGCGTCGTGCTGGCCGATGGCCTGGCCATCGAGTCGCTGCGCCGCTTCAAGGACGATGTCACCGAGGTGAAGACGGACTTCGAGGCCGGTATCGGTCTCGGCAAGTTCAACGACATCCAGATCGGCGACGAGATCGAGACCACCGAGATGGTCGAGAAGCCTCGCGCCTAGGGCTGCAAGCCGACACGGAAGCGCCCGGGGAGTTCGTCACGAACTCCCCGGGCGCTTGTGTTTCTCCAGGGATCGCCCGGCCCCTGCCTGCCCGGCCCGCTGGGCCTTGCTCAGCCCGGCCCGTGCCTGCCCGGCCCGCTGGGCCTTGCTCAGCCCGCCGTTCTGTCCCTGCCCTGCCGGGCTCACCGCGTGGGAGGTGCCCGTACGCACGCGCGGTGCCGTTGAACACGGTGCCTAACGGCACCGCCGGTGCGTAACGGCACCGCGCGTTCACGGCCACCGGGCTCACCGCGCGCTCACCGCCACCGCGCGCGCCGCTCTCAGGGCTCCCGGCTTGCACTGCGTCCTAACAGCACTGCGGCCCGCCACGAACGAGTCGTGGCGGGCCGCAGTGGGGATGCCGGGGTCAGCGCCGGCGCGCGGGGTCAGCGCTGGTCGAAGCGGCGCCCCTCGGCCTTCGACGGCATCAGCGTCAGCACGAGCACTGCGATGCTGCCGAGCCAGGCGATGTAGTTGACGAACGGGATGTAGTTGCCCAGAACGATCAGGTACAGCGGGCCGGCGAAGTTGCCGTCGTGCAGGCGGCGCCAGCCGATGGCGAACGTCGGCAGCACGGTGCCGAGCCAGACGATACCGGCGAGGATGCCGCCGATGACCATGAGCGCGATCGCGCCGCCGGCCGCAGCGCCGCCCATCGAGGGGCCGTAATCGCTGCTGTAGTCGTAGTCGTACATGGCGGTCGACATCGAGCCGAAGTACCAGAACATGCCGATCATCAGCAGTGCGGTCGGGATGAGCTGCACCAGGAAGATGAAGAGCGAAGCCCACCAGTACTCGCTGCGCGACGCGCGGCCGTTGAACTTCGCGTAGCCCTTGAAGAAGCGCTTGATGGCCTGGCCGAAGCTCGCACCGTACAGCGGGCGGGTCATATCATCGGCGCTCGTCGCGCCGTCGAACGGGCCGCCGGGGCCGGGGGTCGCGCCGTAGGCGGCCGCCGCGTACTGCGGTGCGGCGTACTGCTGCTGATAGGCCGAGCCGTACTGCGGGGCCTGCGGCGCCTGGGGAACGCCCTGCTGGGGCGCGCCGTACTGCGGAGCCTGAGGCGCCTGTGGAGCCGGGGGCTGCGAGTACTGGGGTGCCTGCGGTGCGCCGTACTGCGGTGCCTGCGGGGTCTGCGGTGCCTGCGGTGCAGCGGGCGGCTGCTGAGGCGCCGCGTACTGCGGAGCAGCCGGAGCAGCCGGAGCCGGCGGCTGCGCGCCGTTCGGGGCCGGGCTGTTCGGAGCCTCGGCGTTCGAGTGCTCGGGGTTCGCCGCCGGCGTGTTCGCGGCAGGGGTGCCCGAGGCGTTCTCGGGCGTATCGGGGCTGTCGGGGTTCGGGGGGAGCGTCACGGTGTTGGCTTCCTGATCGAGTTGGGTGAAGGGCGAGGGGCGATCCCTCTCCCTGCGGTGATGGGCTGGGAGACGGGGCCGACCGGGTTGCCGAAGCGCACCCGGTCGGCCCCGGGCCGCTTAGCGGGCGTCGAAGCGACGGCCCTCGGGTTTCGGGGGGAGCAGCGTGAAGACGAGCACGATGATGCCGCCGACAGAGGTGAGCGACAGGAACCAGAACGGGCCCGCGAAGTTCGCGTCGTGCAGGCGGCGCCAGTTGATGGCCAGCGTCGGGATGAGGATCGCGAGGCCGATGATGACCAGCAGGATGTAGCCGACGATCGCGACCGCCACGCCGCCGCCTGCCGCGGTGGCCGCCTCGGGGGTGAGCGTGGTCTCGCCGTAGACATCGGTGGTCGAACCGGAGATGGCGCTGCCGGCGACGCTGAAGGCGCCGATCATGATGAGGACGAGCGGCACGAGCTCGAGGAGGAAGGTGAAGAGCATCGTCCACCAGTACTCGCTGCGCGATGCGCGGCCCTTGAAGTTCGCGTAGTTCTTGAAGAAGCGCTTGATGGCCTGGCCGAAGCTGGCGCCGTAGAGCGGGCGGGTGAGGTCGTCAGGGGTGGTCGCGCCGTCGAACGGCTCGCCGGGGCCCGCGACGCCACCGACGGGGGCTGCATACTGCGGCTGCGGGTTCGGGCTCTGCGGGGGGTAAGTCATGGTGTGTGCTTCCTATCACGAGATCGAATCTCGGGTGGGTGTTCGAGCGGGCGTGATCCCGTTCCTATCAAGGTTAGGCGCATGCGCGCCCGCATGCCACGTTGCGTCGCCGCGTTGCGATAATCCGGTGCCGGTTCGACGGTAGGCTGGGACGCATGAGTAATCCACGTGCGGGCAAGGTTGCCGAGCGCATCCAGCAGATCATCGCGAGGCGTCTCGAGAAGGGGCTGAGGGATCCGCGCCTCGGCTTCGTCACCGTCACCGATGTGCGCGTGACCGGCGACCTGCAGCATGCGAGCGTCTTCTACACCGTGTTCGGCGACGAGCAGGAGCAGGCCGATTCGGCCGCCGCGCTGAAGGCCGCGACCGGTATGCTGCGCAGCGAGGTCGGCAAGCAGCTCGGCACGCGACTCACGCCGACGCTCGAGTTCATCCACGACGAGCTGCCCGAGAACGCGCAGCACCTGAACGATCTGCTCGCCGAAGCGAAGCGGCGCGACGAAGCGGCTGCGCAGCTCGCGGCCGGCGCCCAGTACGCGGGCGAGGCGGACCCGTACGTGAAGCCGCGCGAGGCCGACGACGTCGAGTAGTGCCGGTCGCGCGCGGCGTGGTCAGGGCAGTCGTGCGGTGCCGGCGCGCTCGATGAGCAGCCCGTCGGCGATGAGCGAATCGTAGGCCCGGCGCGCCTGCGCGGGGTCGGCCGTGCCTGGCGCGGCACCTGCGGCGAGCGCGGTCTCGACAGGGATCGCCCCGCTCGTCGCCCGGACCTTCGCCATGATGCGGCCGCGCACCTGGCGGTCGCTGCCCGCGAACTTGGCCTGCTTCGGGCGCTTCGCGGGGGCGTTGTCGGGGTAGCCGGCGCCGCGCCATTCGCAGAGCGCCGCGACGGGGCATGCGTCGCAGCGCGGGGCGCGGGCAGTGCAGACGGTGGCGCCGAGCTCCATCGCGGCGGCGTTGAACCGTGCTGCGGCGGCCGGGGCGTCGGGCAGCAGCGCCTCCATGTCGTCGAGGTCGCGGGGCGCGGGCATGCCTGCGGCGGCGCGGCCGTGCACCAGTCGCGCGATCACGCGCCGGGTGTTGGTGTCGACGACGGGGTGGCGCTCGCCGAACGCGAATGCGGCCACTGCGCGGGCGGTGTAGGGGCCGATGCCGGTGAGCGCGAGCAGCTGCTCGACGTCGGCGGGAACGCGGTCGCCGTGCTGCTCGGCGATCTCGACGGCGGCCCGGTGCAGCCAGAGCGCGCGGCGGGGGTAGCCGAGGCGGCCCCACGCGCGCACCGCTTCGCCGGGTGCCTCGGCGGCGAGCGCGGAGGGCGTCGGCCAGCGCTCCATCCATTCGAGCCACCGGGGCAGCACCCGGTCGACCTGGGTCTGCTGCAGCATGAACTCCGAGACGAGCACGCCCCACGGGTCGGTGCCGGGGGAGCGCCAGGGGAGGTCGCGCGCCTCTCGCGCGAACCAGTCGTTCGTCTCGCTCGCAATCCGTTCCGCATCCATCAGCCCGAGTCTAGGCCCGCGCTCCCGGGCGGCGGTGCAGGGGCCGCCCGTGCGGCCGCGGTACCCGGGCGGCGTCAGGATCGCGGCCCGGCCAGGCCGTAGGCTGGTGGGGTGATTCACGAGGCTGCGAGAACGCCCGAGCAGGGCGCGATACTGTTCGTCGACAAGGCGGAGGGCTGGACGAGCCATGACGTCGTCGCGAAGGCGCGTCGGACGCTCGGCACGCGCAAGGTCGGCCATGCGGGCACGCTCGATCCGATGGCGACGGGGCTGCTCGTGCTCGGCGTCGGCCCGGCGACGCGGCTGCTGACGCATCTGGTGGGGCTCGGCAAGACCTACGAGACGACGATCAGGCTCGGCGCTTCGACCGTGACCGACGACCGCGAGGGGTCGATCCTCGACATCGCGGCTCCCGTCGAGGTCGAGGAGCTGGCAGCGCATCCGGAGCGCATCGGAGCGGGCGTCGCCGACCTCACGGGCGCCATCGAGCAGGCGCCGAGCGCGGTCAGCGCGATCAAGGTCGACGGCAAGCGCGCCTACGACCGGGTACGCGACGGCGAGCAGGTCGAACTGAAGAAGCGGCCGGTGACCATCCACTCGTTCGAGATCGAGGAGCCGCGGCTCGTGGCAGCGGCGAGCCTTTCTGGCAGTGAGACGCCGTTCGACGTGATCGATGTCGATGCGATCGTCGAGTGCTCGTCGGGCACGTACATCCGCGCGCTCGCACGCGACCTCGGCGAGGGGCTGGGGGTCGGCGGGCATCTCGTCGCGCTGCGGCGCACGCGGGTCGGGCCGTTCGGCCTGTCCGGGGCGACGCCTGTCGCAGACCTCGCGGAGGGGCGTGTCGGTCGACTGTTCTCGCCCACCGAGATCGCGCGCATGCTGTTCCCGGAGCTGCCGCTCACCGACGAGCAGGCGGTCGACCTCGGCAACGGCAAGCGTCTCGAGGTCGGCGAGCACCGGGATGCGCCGCTCGTGGCGGCGATCGCGCCCGACGGTCGGCTCGTGGGCCTCGTCGAAGTGCGCAAGGGGCGCACGCGCGTCGTCACGAACTTCCCGGTACCCGTCGGCGGGCCCGAGGCGGCGCGGTGATCGCCTGGTTCGCGGCGGTCGTCATCGTCGTCGGTGTCGCGGCGGCGGTGCTGTGCCTCGTCATGGCGCTGCGCAAGCAGCCGCCGAACGATTACACGCTCGGGGCGACGCTCGTCGGGGCGCTGCTGCTGCTCGTGCAGATCGTCATCTCGATCGCGGCCCCGTTCGCCGGCAACGAGCCGGCCGGCGACCCGCTCGAGTTCTGGATGTATCTCATCGTCGCCTTCCTGCTGCCCGTCGCCGCGGTCTTCTGGGCGCTCATCGACCGCTCGCGCTGGGCGAACCTGGTGCTGGTCGTGGTGAACCTGTCGGTCGCCGTCATGACGTACCGCATGCTCGTCATCTGGGGGTAGACGGCGCATCGGGCACCGGTGCGACGAGGTGAGCCGCCCCGGTTCGTAGTCTGGGCGAAAGTCTGCGAATTGCGGCGCCGCTCTTGACAGCGATCGGCGGGAGTGGGAACGTGGGCAATCTAATGGTCCAAAAAAAGACCATTAGATTTGCTGTGCCTCAACGACGAGGCCGAGACGCGCGCAAGGCGTCTCGGCAGTAAGGATACACATGCCACACTCCACACGCCCACTGATCGCTCTCGGAGCGGCGGCCGTGCTGATCACCGGGCTCGCCGCCTGTTCGAGCCCGACTCAGAACGACGCGATGCAGGCAGCTCCCGGCTCCGAATGCCGCACGCTCGATCCGAAGATCGAATGGCCCGACAACGCACGGGAAGCCCTTGACGAGATGCTCACGACGCAGGGGTCGTGCGCCGACGACGGGGGATCGAGCAGCGATACGGCGGAACCGGTCGCCATCTTCGACTGGGATAACACCGTCGTGAAGAACGACATCGGCTACGGCACGAACTACTGGATGATCAACCACGACAAGGTGCTGCAGCCCGCAGGCCAGGATTGGAGCACGACGAGCCGGTACCTGACAGCGGCGGCGGCGTCGGCGCTCAGCGCGGCATGCGGCGTCGATACTCCTGCGGGCGCACCGCTGCCCACCTCGAGCAACGCGGTCTGCGCCGACGAGCTCGTCGCGGTGCTCGACGGCGAGACGACGTCGGGGGAGACGGCGTTCGAGGGGTACGACGCGCGACGCATCAACGCGGCCTACGCCTGGAGCGCCGCGCTCCTGTCGGGGTACACCCCGGAGGAGGCGCAGGGGCTGGCGACGGAGGCGAAGAGCGCGTTGCTCGCGGAGGAGGTGGGTGCCGGATGGACGGTCGGCACGACCGAGGTGGACGGCTATGTGCGCGTCTACCCGCAGATCAAGGATCTCATCGGTGCGATGCAGGAGGACGGCATCGAACCGTGGATCGTTTCGGCATCCGCCGAGCCGGTAGTGCTCGCGTGGGCGGATGAGGTCGGTATCGATGCAGAGCATGCGATCGGCGTGCGCAACCTGGTGACCGACGGCAAGATCGTGCCGTCGCTCGAGGGCTGCGGTGGGATTGCGGATGGCGAGGACGGCGTCATGACCTACATCGACGGCAAGCGCTGCTGGGCCAATCAGGAGATCTTCGGTGTCACGGGAGCGGCCGCGTTCGAACCGGCGCCGGCGGATGAACGCCAGATCTTCGGCGCCGGCGACTCCGACACCGATGTCACCTTCCTCGAAGACGCGACCGAGCTGCGCCTGGTGATCGATCGGAACAAGACCGAGCTGATGTGCCGCGCGCTCGACGGCGAGGACGGCACGTGGGTGATCGTCCCGATGTTCATCGACCCGAAGGAGCCGAAGGACGACGGCTACGCATGCTCGACCGACGGCCGCATCGAGCCCGACGGGAGCACCTCGCCGCTGAAGCGCGCCGACGGCAGCGTCGTCGAAGATCAGCGGGCCACGGCCTGAGCCGGTTCAGGCGCTCCGGTGCTCCGGTGCGAGGGCGTGCACCCCTCCCGCCGGAGCGCCGGCATCCGAAGTCATCTGAGCGAAGCCCACGGTGCCCCGCGCTACACTGGAGCGCGTGTCAGACGCCGAACTCCGAGAACCGGTCACTGCAGCGACCCCCGGGGCAGCGCACGATCGCATCGGCGGTCTCGGTCGCGTGCTCGTCGCCGTCTACATCGTCCTCGCGCTCGCCGCAACCTTCCGCTCGGTCTACCAGATCCTGCGCAAGTTCGATGAGGCCCCGTTCGCGTACGCGCTCTCCGCGGTCGCCGGAGTCGTCTACATCGTCGCCTCGATCGCGCTCGTGAAAGGGCGCCGCAGCGACTCCGGGGCTTGGCGCCGGGTGGCCTGGGCCGCGCTGTTCTTCGAACTGTGCGGTGTGCTCGTGGTGGGCGTGCTGAGCTTCGCAGCGCCCCAGTGGTTCGCGCACCCGTCGGTGTGGTCGCACTTCGGCAGCGGCTACCTGCTGATTCCACTGGTGCTGCCCGTGCTCGGCCTCGTCTGGTTGAAGCGCAGCGGCCGCGCGACCGAGGAGAGCGGCGCATAGTGCAGATCTACGAGACGATCCAGGAGATCGACCCCGCGGCCTTCCCCGACGGCACTGCCATCGCCATCGGCAAGTTCGACGGGCTCCATCGCGGGCACCGCGCCATCCTCGACCGGGTGCGCGATGCGGCGCCGCTGAGCTCGGTCGTCTTCACCTTCGCGAACAACCCGCTGTCGTTCCTGCGGCCCGGCAGCTGCCCGCCCGCGCTCTCGAGCCGCGAGCAGCGGCTCGAGGCCTTCGCAGCGGCTGGCATCGACGCCTGCGCGATGATCGCGTTCGACGAGAGCGTCGCGGCGATCCCTGCCGAACGCTTCGTGGAAGAGGTGCTCGTCGGCCGTCTGCGGGCGAAGCTCATCGTGCTCGGCGCCGACTTCCGTTTCGGCCATCGCGGCGCGGGCGACGCCGCACTGCTGCGCAGCATGGGGGAGCGCCTCGGCTTCGCGGTCGAGGTCGTCGACTGGGTGCGCGGCCCGCACCACGAGCAGGTGTCGTCGTCGCGCATCCGCGAAGCGATCACCGGCGGCGACATCGCCGCGGCGGCGCGCATGCTCGGCCGTCCGCCGGCTGTGCGCGGCGAGGTCGTCTACGGCGACGCGCGCGGGCGCGAGCTCGGCTTCCCGACCGCGAATCTGGGCGGGCGTATCGAAGGGCTGATTCCCGCGGACGGAGTCTACGCCGGCTGGGCCGAGGTCGGCGGCCGGCGCTACGTCGCCGCGATCTCCGTCGGCGTGAACCTCACGTTCGAGCCCGACGGCGAACCGCGGGTCGAAGCGTTCCTGCTCGATTTCTCGGAGAACATCTACGGCGAGCGCATCGAGGTCTTCTTCGGCGAGCGGCTGCGCGGCATGGTGCGGTTCGACTCCCTCGAAGGCCTGATCGAGCAGATGCACGCCGATGTGCGGCAAACCCGATCCCTGTGCACCCGAGCCATGACCGAAGAGTGGTAAACTAGTCGGAGGTCGCGCTTCGCGCAGCTGTTTTTCGGCCCCGTGCATTTCACGTGTCAGGCCCACTGTCGCAGGCCGTTCTCGTTCCGGTGAGATCTCCGGGGCGAACCACTCTGATCAGGAGACGCATTGGCAACCACCACTGCCACGCGCCACTCGGGCGCGAAGGGACGCGCGAGCGCGCGTCGTAAGCACAGCCACAACGAGGGCATCATCCCGCTGCTCGCCCGCGCCGTGCGCGAGGTCGAAGCATCGGCGCAGCGCGGCAAGGCCTCGCCCGCGGGCCGCACCAAGTTCCATGTCATCGCGCTGCTCATGCGCGAGGAACGCGCACGGGTGAAGACCGACGAGAACGTGAGCGAGGCCGAGCGCGCCGAGACGCTGAAGCGGCTCGACGGCGTCGCAGCGATCCTCGCGAAGACCGCGGCGCGCGACACGAGCCTCATCACGCTGCTCGAGCCGGCCGCCCCGATCACCGATGCGACCCGCCTGCTCAAGCGCAAGATGCTGACCCAGGCCGGCATCGAGCTGCCCGAGCTGCCCGAGGCCGAGACGAAGCCGGTGCAGGCCTACGTGCCGCCCGAGCTCGCCGAGCGCCAGGTCGAGCCGACCGGCATCGACGGCCGCATGCTCGCGAACCCCTTCCTCAGCCCGGTGCTCACCCCGCCGAAGCAGCCGACCCCGGTCGTGCGCCTCGCGAACTGGGAGCTGTTCTCGCCGATGCTGAAGGCGTTCGAGCAGGGCGGCGGAGCGGCCGCCTGCATGGAGCTGCCCGAGCCGCCCGTGCCCGACCGCCTCGCGCCCGCGGGCCTCGAGCTCATGCCGCACCAGGCCCGTTTCCTCGCGAGCGTCGGTGACGGGCATCGCAGCTTCCTGCTCGCCGACGAGCCCGGCCTCGGCAAGACCGCGCAGTCGGTGCTCGCGGCCTCCGTCGCCGACGCCTACCCGCTGCTCGTCGTGGTGCCCAACGTCGTGAAGATGAACTGGGCCCGCGAGGCCCAGCGCTGGACCCCGCAGCGCCGCGTCACGGTCATCCACGGCGACGGGCAGGGCCTCGATCCCTTCGCCGACGTCTTCGTCGTGAACTACGAGATTCTCGACCGCCACCTCAGCTGGATCTCGCGATTCGGTTTCAAAGGCATGGTCGTCGACGAGGCGCACATGATCAAGAACGTGCAGTCGCAGCGTTCGCGCAACGTGCTGCGGCTCGCGGAGAGCATCCGCGAGCGCACGCCGGGCGCCTCGCCGCTGCTCATCGCGCTCACGGGCACCCCGCTCATCAACGACATCGACGATTTCCGGGCGATCTGGCGCTTCCTCGGCTGGACCGACGCCGACAAGCCCGGCCCCGAGCTGATGGCGAAGCTCGAGAACAACGGCTGGACCCCGGCCGACCCGGCGTTCTACCCCGAAGCGCGCCAGAGCGTCATCGACATGGGCATCGTGCGGCGGCGCAAGGTCGACGTCGCCGCCGACCTCCCCGCGAAGCGCGTGGTCGACCTGCCCGTCGAGCTCGACGACGAATTCGGCCGCGGCATCCGCGACGCGGAGGCGAAACTGGCGCGAAAGCTCGTCGACCGCTTCACCGCCGTCAAGAACGGCAAGCTCGGCCAGAAGCTCGGCGACGACGCCATCATCCGCATGGTGTGCGCGCAGGAGCTCGAGGAGGCGAACGCCTCGGCCGACGGCCTGAACGTGTTCACGATGGTGCGCCAGATCGGTCAGGCGAAGGCCGGGCTCGCTGCGGATTACGCGGCGCAGCTCGCCCGCTCGGTCGGGAAGGTCGTGTTCTTCGCGAAGCACATCGACGTCATGGATCGGGTCGAGCAGCAGCTCGCCGAGGCCGGGCTCAAGACGGTGTCGATCCGCGGCGACCAGACCTCCGCCTTCCGGCAGGAGCAGATCGACGCGTTCAACAACGACCCCGACGTCGCCGTCGCCGTCTGCTCGTTGACCGCGGCCGGCGTGGGCGTCAACCTGCAGGCGTCGTCGAACGTGGTGCTCGCCGAGCTCAGCTGGACGGACGCCGAGCAGACGCAGGCGATCGACCGCGTGCACCGCATCGGCCAGGACGAGCCGGTGACCGCGTGGCGCATCATCGCCGCCCAGACGATCGACGCGAAGATCGCCGAGCTCATCGACGGCAAGGCCGGTCTCGCGGCCCGCGCCCTCGACGGCGCCGCGGCGCCCGAGGAGGACGAGGATTCGGTGCAGCTGCGCGCGCTCATGGGCGTGCTGCAGGGCGCGCTGGGGGATCGGACCGCCTGAGCCGGGCGGGGCGCTCGACACCGGCCCGCTCCGGACCGCCGACCGAAGCGCGCCCCTGGCAGCTTCGGTCCCGAAGTTGGCGCGATTGCATCTATTCGGATAGTTACCGCCATCGCTAGCATGGGATGGGTTATCGGGACATCCGCGTCTCGATGGTGAAGAAGTGGGGGACCAGTGCGCATCGGCGTTCTCTGTTCAGGTGGCGATAGTCCGGGCATGAATGCGGCGATCCGCGGCGCCGTGCTGCGCGCCGTCGAGGTGCACGGCTTCGAGATGGTCGGCTTCATGGACGGCTGGCGCGGCTTCCACGAGGGCGATCTCATTCCGCTCGACCGCCCCGCCGTGCGCGGGCTCTCGCCGCTCGGCGGCGTCATGCTCGGCACCAGCCGAGTGCAGCCCTTCCTCACCGAGCAGGGCGACGAGGTCACCATCGATCAGATCCGCGCCCGCATGGCCGAATACGGCATCGATGCGTTCATGCTGATCGGCGGCAACGGCACGCAGACCGTCGGCAGCCTCCTCACCGCGGCCGGCATCCCGGTCGTCGGCCTGCCGAAGACCATCGACAACGACCTCGACGGCACCGACTACACCTTCGGCTTCGATACGGCCGTCTCCATCGCCTCCGAAGCGATCGACCGCCTGCGCACCACCGGCGACTCCCACCGCCGCTGCATGGTGCTCGAGGTCATGGGCCGCGACGTCGGGTGGATCGCGCTGCACGCGGGCATGGCGGGCGGCGCGCAGGTCACCCTGATCCCCGAGTTCCCCGAATCGATCGAGCAGATCTGCGAATGGGTGCTGAGCGTCAGGGATCGCGGCCGCTCGTCGCTCGTTGTCGTCGCCGAGGGCTTCAAGTTCGAGGGCATCGACCAGGCCGTCACGCGCGACGGGCTCGACGGGTTCGGCCGGCCGCGGCTCGGCGGCGTCGCCGACGTGCTCGCCTCGCTCATCGAGGAGCGCACGGGCGTCGAATCGCGCTCGACCGTGCTCGGGCACGTGCAGCGCGGCGGGTCGCCGACGGCGTTCGACCGGGTGCTCGCGACGCGGTCGGGCATCGCGGCCGCCGATGCGGCGGAGGCGGGCCTCTGGGGCACCATGGCGGGCCTGCACGGCGACCGTATCGAGATGGTGCCGTTCGAACGCGCGGTCGGGCACCTCAAGATGGTGCCCGAGACGCGCTACGCCGAAGCGCGGCTCAACTTCGGCTGAGCCGCGCCTGCACCTCCTGCAGCGACGGGTTCGTGGCGGTCGTGCCGTCGGGGAAGACGACGGTCGGTACGACCGCATTGCCGCCGTTGACGGCCTTCACGAGCTCTTCGGTGCCCGGAGTCTTCTCGATATCGACGACGGTATAGTCGACGCCGGTCTTGTTCAGCATGAGCGATAGGCGCTTGCAGTAGCCGCACCACTCGGTCGAGAACATCGTGATGGTGCCGTCGGCCGGGGTGAAATCGCCGAGTTCTGGGGTGCTCATCTGGTGCTCCTAACGCCGGCCGTCGGGCCGGAGTGCGTGCGGTCGTGTACCGCCAGTCTACGAGCGGTCGCTGGGGCCGCGGCGTGAAGTGAACGCCGAGTGAACTCGCGGGGCTCGGCTTGACCATGTGCTGACAAGGTGGAACCATGAATAGCGCGCGTGTCAACGGGTTTCGCTGAACAGTTCGTGAAATTCGAGTGGCAGGTGTCGAACCTAGACCCTGAGCCCGTATCTAACGAAAGACGCCGGTGGAACTCACCATCATCGTGCTGCTGGTCATCGTACTGGCGCTCTTCTTCGACTTCACCAACGGCTTCCACGACACCGCCAACGCGATGGCCACGCCCATCGCGACCGGCGCGCTGAAGCCCAAGACGGCCGTTCTGCTGGCCGCCATCCTCAACCTCGTCGGCGCCTTCCTCTCGACCGAGGTGGCGAAGACGATCTCGGGCGGCCTCATCAACGAGGGCGACGGCGGGGTGCTGATCTCGCCCGAGATGATCTTCGCCGGGCTCATCGGCGCCATCGTGTGGAACCTCGTGACGTGGCTCTACGGTCTGCCGTCGAGCTCGTCGCACGCGCTCTTCGGCGGCCTCATCGGCGCGGCGATCGTCGGCGCCGGCATCAGCGCCGTCAACGGCGGCGTCTTCCTGTCGAAGGTGCTCATCCCGATGGTCGCTGCCCCGCTCACCGCGGGCATCGTCGCCTTCACTGCCACCCGCGTCGCGTACGCGATCACGCGTCGTCACGACGGCAAGAAGGACGGCCGCGGGCGCTTCCGCTACGCGCAGATCGCGTCGTCCTCGCTCATCGCCCTCGCCCACGGCACGAACGACGCGCAGAAGACGATGGGCGTCATCACGCTCACCCTCGTCGCCGCGAATATGCAGGATCCGGGCACCGGCCCCCACCTCTGGGTGATCATCGCCTGCGCCCTCGCGATCGCGATCGGCACCTACTCGGGCGGCTGGCGCATCATCCGCACGCTCGGCGCGGGCCTGACCCAGGTCAAGCCGGCCCAGGGCTTCGCCGCCGAGACCAGCACCGCCGCGACCATCCTCGCGTCGAGCCATCTCGGCTTCGCGCTCTCGACCACGCAGGTGGCGTCGGGCTCGGTCATCGGTTCGGGCCTCGGGCGACGCGGCTCGAGCGTGCGCTGGCGCGCCGTCGGCCGCATCGGCCTCGGCTGGCTCTTCACGCTCCCGGCCTCGGGCATCGTCGGCGCCGTCGCCGCGCTGATCGCCCACCTCGGCACCGTCGGCGTCATCATCGACGCCGTCGTCGGGCTGGCCTTCATCCTGTTCATCTTCTGGCGCTCGAGCCGCAACAAGGTCGACGCCGACAACGCGATCCCTGTGCCCGATGTCGCGGAGTCGGGGTACGCGGTGCGCATCCGCAAGAACCGCCTCAAGAAGAGCCAGCTCGACACGGGCGACCTGACCTCGGTCGCGCAGTCGGCCGTGCGCGACGATCGCGCGGCCCGCGAGGCCGAGAAGCTCGCGGCCGCCGAGGCCGCTGCAGCGAAGAAGGCCGCGAAGCGCGGCGCGAAGGGAGGGAACCGATGAACATCGACTGGCTGGCTTTCGTCCTCGTGTTCGCCGCCGCGCTGTTCGCCGCGGTGTTCGTCGTCGCGCTCTACTCGCTCGGCATCCGCTTCCTCGCTACCCCGGCGCCTCCCGTGCCGCGGGCTGACGGCACCTACGAACCGAACGGCCCCTCGCGCGATGAGGAGGACGACGACGTCGACGACCTGGGGCGCCCGCGGTGGGCGACCGTCGCCGCGAACATCTGCTTCGGCCTGTCGGTGCTCGTCGTGCTGGTCGGCATCTTCCTCATCATTCCGGCCCTCCACTTCTGGTGACGCGCCGCCCGGCTGCGAATCGCATGAAGAGAACGGTACGCGCCGCTCGCTAGGATGATCCCGTGGAGAAGGCAACGAGCGACGACGCACCCCGGGAGCCGGTGAACGCCGAGCACGAGCTACCGCTCGGCGTGCGCGTCGCCGCGGCCTGGTCGTGGCGCCTCATCCTCATCGGGATGGCCTGCGCGGGGGCGCTCTGGCTCATCGTGCAGGTGCGCATCATCGTCATCCCGCTGCTCGTCGCCATTCTGCTGACGGCGCTGCTCGCGCCGATCGTGCGCTGGTTCGAGCGCCGCGGCGCGCCCCGCTGGCTCGGCGTCGTCACCGCGCTCGTCGCGTTCATCGCCTGCGTCACCGTGCTCGTCGCGCTGATCGTCACGCAGTTGCGCAAGGGCTTCGGCGATCTCGCCGCGCGCACCGAAGAGGTGTGGTGGGAGCTGCTGAAATCGATCGAGAACAACGCGTTCGGCATCAACGTGCGCGAGGTCAACGCGTTCACCGCGCAGCTGATGAAGACGATCGAGGATCACCAGTCCGAGATCTGGAACGGCGCTCTCGGCGTCGCGACCTCTGCCGGCCAGTTCGTGACGGGCATGCTGCTCACGCTCTTCTCGCTGATCTTCCTGCTCATCGACGGCAAGCGCATCTGGTTCTGGGTGCTCGGCTTCCTGCCCGCCCGCGCGCACGCGCCGGTCGAGGCGGCCGGCCGTTCGGGCTGGGTGTCGGTCGGCCAGTACGTGCGCGTGCAGATCTTCGTCGCTTTCGTCGACGCGGTCGGCATCGGCGTCGGCGCGGCCCTGCTCGGAGTGCCGCTGCCCATCCCGATCGCAGTGCTCGTCTTCCTCGGGTCGTTCATCCCGTTCCTGGGCGCCATCACGACCGGACTGCTCGCGACCTTCATCGCGCTCGTCTACAACGGTCCCGTGAACGCCCTCATCATGCTCGGCGTCGTGATCCTCGTCAATCAGATCGAGGGCCACGTGCTGCAGCCGCTCGTGATGGGCAGCGCCGTGCGCGTGCATCCGCTGGGCGTCGTGCTCGCCGTGTCGACCGGCGCGCTGCTCGCCGGTATCCCGGGCGCCCTCTTCGCGGTGCCGCTCGCCGCAGCGGCGAACTCGATCGTCAACACGCTGGTCCGCAAAGAGTGGGAGGCCGGCACGGATCCCGTCGCCGAGTACCACCGTCTCGACAAGATCTCACAACGGGCCCGGAACCGGGCAAAGCATGTCGCAAGTCTGCGGCGCAAGGAAGGAAGATGATGACTGAGGGTGCCCCCGTTCTCGAAGACTTCGAACGCGCGCTCGGGGTGGTCCACAAGATTACTCAGCGCACACCTCTTGAGTCGTCACGATATCTAGCCGAAGTGCTCGATGTACCGCAGGTCTTCCTGAAATGCGAGAACCTGCAGCGCACGGGCGCCTACAAGCTGCGCGGCGCCTACAACCGCCTGCTGCAGCTCACCGAGGAGGAGCGCGCCCGCGGCGTCGTCGCGGCCTCGGCGGGCAACCACGCTCAGGGCGTCGCCTTCGCGGCGCGCGAGCTGGGCATCAAGGCCACCATCTTCATGCCGCGCGGCGTCGCGCTGCCGAAGCTGCAGGCGACCCGCGGCTACGGCGCCGACACGGTGCTCGAGGGCGCGACGTTCGACGACACCAAGGTCGCGGCGAAGAAGTTCGTGGAGGAGACGGGCGCGATCATGGTGCCGCCCTTCGACCACCCCGCGGTCATCGAAGGGCAGGGCACGGTCGCCCTCGAGATCCTGGAGACCCGCCCCGACGTCGAGACGATCATCGTGCCGATCGGCGGCGGCGGCCTCATCTCGGGCGTCGCGCTCGCGGCCAAGCTGCGGGCTCAGCGCGAGGGGCGGCCGATGCGCATCATCGGCGTGCAGTCCGAGAACGCTGCGCCCTTCCAGCCGTCGATCGACGCCGGTCACCCGGTGACGATCCAGACGAAGCCGACCATCGCCGACGGGATCGCCGTGGCGCGGCCGGGCGATCTCACGTTCGCGATCGTGCGCGATCACGTCGACGAGATCGTCACGGTGAGCGACGACGATATCGCTCGTGCGATCGTCATGCTGCTCGAGCGGGCGAAGCTCGTCGTCGAGCCCGCCGGTGCGGCCGGAGTCGCGGCGATTCTGTCGGGCAAAGTCAAGGCCCAGGGCGTCACCGCGACGGTGCTCTCGGGCGGCAACATCGACCCGCTGCTGCTGCAGCGCGTCATCGGCCACGGTCTCGCGGCGTCGGCCCGCTACATGAAGCTGCGCATCCTGCTGCCCGACGTGCCGGGCCAGCTCGTGCGCACGGCCACGATCGTCGCCGAGCAGAACGCGAACGTCGTCGAAGTGATTCACACCCGTCACGCGACCGAGCTGCCGGTCAGCGAGGTCGAGCTCGAGCTGCACATCGAAACCCGCGGCCACGCGCACGGCGATGCGGTGGCGCAGGCGCTGCGCGATGCCGGCTACACCGTCAGGGTGGGCGAGCGCTACTAGAAGCGCGACGCGCAGCGTCGCGCCGTGGCGCTCGCGGCCGCTACAGCGGCCGGCCCACGGAGCTTTGCGCGGGGTGGAGCGCTACTAGAAGTGCGACGCGCAGTGTCGCGCCATAGCGCTCGCGGCCGCTACAGCGGCCGGCCCACGGAGCTTTGCGCGGGGTGGAGCGCTACTAGAAGCGCGACGCGCAGTGTCGCGCCGTGGCGCTCGCGGCCGCCACTGCGGCCGGCGGTGTGCCCTGCCGTTAGCTCGCTCGGATTTGCGAGCTCATTCGGACGAACAGCGGCCGGAAGATCCGAACGAGCGCTCACATCCGAACGAGCGCACGGCGCGAAGCGAGAATCGCGAGAGGCCGCCCCCGACAGCGTCGGAAGCGGCCTCTCGCGATCTGCCGGGGCGTCAGCCGGCGTAGGTCTCCACGGCGAGGATCTTGACGGGGATCCGGTTGCCGTTCGGGGCCTCGTAGCTCGCCTCTTCACCGATCTTCATGCCGATGATCGCGAGACCGAGCGGGCTGTCCGCGCTGTAGACGTCGAGGTCCGATCCGTCGGCGAGCTCGCGGCTGCCGAGCAGGAAGCGCTCCTCGTCGCCGAAGATCTCGGCCGTGACGACGGTGCCGATCTCGACGATGCCGCTCGCCTGCGGCGCTTCGCCGACGACGGCGTGCTTGAGCAGTTCTTCGAGGTCCCGGATGCGTGCCTCCATCTTGCCCTGTTCGTCTTTCGCGGCGTGGTAGCCGCCGTTCTCCTTGAGGTCGCCCTCTTCGCGCGCCGCTTCGATGCGGGATGCGATGTCGCGTCGTCCGGGGCCCGAGAGCTCATCGAGCTCGGTCTGCAGACGATCGAAGGCTTCCTGCGTCAACCAGGTCTGTGCAGGCTCGGCCATCGGTGCTCCTCGTTTCCGTGTGGGTCCGTTGCGTCAGGCCGCAGGGGCGGGTAACGCAAACGCCCTGAGAACCTCAGGGCGTCGCCTCAGATTAGCAGGTGCGGCCGGGAAAACCGTGGAGCCGCGCGGGGCTACGCGGCTTCGACGGCCCAGCACTCCTTCACGTAACCGGCGGTCGCGGGCGTCGTCGTGAAGATGCGCGTGGTGATCGTGTGGGAGCGCTCGGCCGACGCCGGCACGAGGATGACCTTCCACCCGACGGTCGCCTTCGACGGGCTGAGGGCTTCGATCGCGCATGCGATCGGAGTCTCGGCGGGCCCGCTCACCATGAACTTGACGGTGCCCTCGGAGTCGCTGGCGGCGGAGAAGGCGATGTCCTGCGCTTCGATCTGAGTCGTCTGCTCCCAGCCGCTCCAGATGAGATAGCCGGCGCCGCCGAGCACCATGAGCACTGCGGCGGCCCAGGCGAAGCGCCGGTCGAAGCGGCCCTTGCGGCGCGTGCCGTAGCGGTCGTCGAGGTCGTGCGTCGCCGAAGCGCCCGAAACGGGGGGATGCGCCTCCGACACGGAAACCTCCGAAGTGTGCTGGGTAGACTTGATGCCTGTGCCAGCGTATCGGGGTCGCCCGGGAGGCACTTGTGAAAGGACGCGAATGACGCTCAGGCTGATCGCCGTGCACGCGCACCCCGACGACGAGTCGAGCAAGGGAGCCGCGACGTACGCGCACTACCTCGATGCGGGCGCCGAAGTGCTGATCGTCAGCTGCACCGGCGGCGAGCGCGGCGACGTGCTCAACGACCTCGTCGCACGCGATCCGAAGAGCCGCCGCGATCTCGCCGGCCTGCGCCGCGATGAGATGGCCCGCGCGCAGGGCATCATCGGTTTCGAGCACCGCTGGCTCGGCTACCAGGATTCGGGGCTGCCCGATGAGGGGGAAGCGATCCCTGCCGGGTCGTTCGCAGATATTCCGACCGAGGTGTCGGCCGAGGCCCTCGTGCGCGTGGTGCGCGAGTTCCGCCCGCATGTGATGATCACGTACAACGAGCAGGGCGGCTACCCGCACCCCGACCACATCCGCTGCCACGAGATCTCGAAGCTGGCCTGGGAGGTTTCGGGCGATGCGGAGAGCTACCCCGAAGCGGGCGCGCCGTGGACCATCAAGAAGATGTACTACGAGTCGATCTTCAACGCCGATCGCATCAGCCGCATGCTCGAGACTCTGCAGGAGCGCGACCCCGAGTCGCCGCTCATCGGCCAGTTCACCGACTTGGCTGAGCGGTTCTCGCTGCGCCCCTCCGATAGTACGGCGAAGATCGAGGTCGGCCGATTCTTCGAGCGCCGCGACGCAGCGCTGCGCGCGCACGCGAGCCAGGTGCCGCCCGACAGCCCGTTCTTCTTCTGGCCGAACGAGCTGCAGCGCGAGGCGTGGCCGTTCGAGGATTACCGGTTGGCGGCGTCGCGCGTGGCGACGAGCGCATTCGAAGCAGACCTGTTCCAGGGGATCGAGGAGGAGAACGCATGAGCATGCCGTTGAGCGTGTGGACCGTGGCGGCGAAGCTTGCGGAGGAGGACACCGAGTTCGACCCGAACATCGTGTCGCCGGGGGTGGCGGGCTTCCTCGTCACCGGGCTCTTCGCGCTGCTCGTGATCGGGCTCGGGTTCCTGCTCGTGCGCAAGCTCCGTCGCAACCAGTACCGACATGATGCGCGCGAGCAGATCGCGCTCGAACTGGCCGAGCGCGACGCGGCGGCGGGCGCGGCAGGTGCGGCGGGCGACGCGAGCACTGCCGGTTCCGAGGGTGCGTCCGGTGCCTCGGCCGAGGGCCCCGACGGCCCCGAGGACCCCGAGGGATCCGGGAGTCCGGAGCGCCCCGGGAACCCCGCGACCCCTCAGCAGTAGGCGGAAGCTTTCGATGAGCGTCGGCAGCTACGTCGGCCGCGACCCGCGCGAGGTGCTCGCCGAGGTGTTCGGCTACGACTCCTTCCGCGGCGAGCAGGAGGAGATCGTGCGCCGCGTCATCGCGGGCGGCGACGCGGTCGTGCTCATGCCGACCGGCGGCGGCAAATCGATCTGCTACCAGATCCCGTCGCTCGTGCGCGAGGGCACGGGCATCGTGCTGTCACCGCTCGTCGCGCTCATGCACGATCAGGTCGCGGCGCTGAGACTCGCCGGGGTGCGTGCGGCCGCGCTCAATTCGGCGCTGAGCCTCGATGAGCGCCGCGAGGTCGAGCGCGCCTACGCGGCCGGCGAACTCGACGTGCTCTACCTCGCCCCCGAGCGGCTCGCGGCCCCGGGCACGGTCGAGCTGCTCGAGCGGGGCCGCATCGCGCTCTTCGCGATCGACGAGGCGCACTGCGTGTCGCAGTGGGGCCACGATTTCAGGCCCGATTACCTGCGACTCGGCGCGCTCGCGGAGCACTGGCCCGATGTGCCGCGCATCGCCCTGACGGCGACCGCGACCCCCGAGACGCACCGCGAGATCACGGAGCGGCTGCACCTGGAGCAGGCGCAGCACTTCGTATCGAGCTTCGACCGCCCGAACATCCGCTACCGCATCGATTCGAAGCAGAACGCGCGCGCCCAGCTGATCTCGTTCGTGAAGGGCGAGCATGCCGGTGACGCGGGCATCGTCTACGCGCTGAGCCGCAAGCGGGTCGAGCAGACTGCTGCGGCGCTGCGCCAGGCCGGGGTCGACGCGGTGGCCTACCACGCGGGGCTGCCCGCGCACGAGCGGCTCGAAGCGCAGACCCGCTTTCTGCGGGAGGACGGCGTGGTGGTGGTCGCGACGATCGCGTTCGGCATGGGCATCGACAAGCCCGACGTGCGCTTCGTCGCCCACATCGACCTGCCGAAGTCGATCGAGGGCTACTACCAGGAGACGGGGCGCGCCGGCCGCGATGGTCTGCCGTCGCAGGCGTGGCTCGCCTACGGTCTGCAGGATGTCGTGCAGCAGCGGCAGATGATCGAGTCGGGCGACGGCGATCAGGCGACGCGCGCGAACCAGACCCGGCACCTGAATGCGATGCTGGCGCTCTGCGAGGGCGTCGAGTGCCGACGCGCTTTTCTGCTGCGGTATTTCGGCCAGGGATCGGCGCCCGATGCTTCGGGCCGGCCCGCGGGCTGCGGCAACTGCGATGTCTGCCTGAACCCGCCGAAGACGTGGGATGCGACGACGCCGTCCCAGATGCTCATCTCGACGATCGTGCGCACGCAGCGCGAGCGGAACCGCACCTTCGCGGCCGGCCAGCACATCGACGTGCTGCGCGGCGTGCAGTCCGAGCGCGTCGCTCAGCTGCGACTCGACGAGCTGTCGACCTGGGGCATCGGCAAGGAGTGGTCGGTGGCGCAGTGGCGCGGGGTCGTGCGGCATCTGCTCGCGACCGGCCTGCTCGAGGCCCGGGGAGAATGGGGTGTGCTCGCACCGCTGCCCGAGGCGCTCGCGGTGCAGCGCGGCGAGGTCTCCGTGCACATGCGCGAGGAGGTCATGACGCGGGCGGGCGGCGGGGGTCGGCAGGCATCGGGATCGAAGCGTTCGGCCGCCGCGGCGGAGCTCTCGCCCGAGCAGGCCGAGGTCTTCGAGCGGCTGCGCGCGTGGCGTGCTGCCGAGGCGAAGGAGCAGGGCGTGCCGGGGTACGTCGTCTTCGGCGACGCGACGCTCGCCGCGCTCGCGGCGCACCTGCCGACGAACGACGAGCAGCTGCTCGCGATCTCGGGCATCGGTCAGGTGAAGCTCGAACGCTACGGCGCCGCGGTGCTCGAGGTGCTCGCGGCCGAATAGGGGGGGCGACTCGATGCCCGGCCCTCGGGGTGCTCGATCCGGAGTCGTGGAGCCTCACGCACCGATCGGCGCACTCCGGTGGTGCCTCAGGCTCCACGGCAGTACCGGGGTCTGCTCCTGTGAGGAATGCCGGGCCGGGCTCAGCGCGCCGCGTGCCACTCCGCGAGCGTGCGGTCCCACGGCGTCGGCGCGAGGCCGAGCTCGGTCGTGAGGCGCCCGGGGCGAATCTCGCTCGGCGCGGCCCAGAGGTAGTGCTGTCGCGCGAGTTCGCGCAGCATGGGCGACACGATGCCGCCCGCAGCGAGTATCGCGCGGGGGAGCGGGCTCACGGTCGGGTCGCTCGACCCGTTCGTGCGAGCGGCGTCGCGCGCCATGTCGCGCTGGGATCGGGCGGCGGGTGTCGGGGCGGTGAGCACCGTACCGTCGGCGCTTGCGAGCGCGATCGCGGCGATCAGCGCGCGGGCGAGGTCAGGGATCGACGTCACCGCGTGCGGGGCATCGGGATCGCCCATCGCCCAGACCCGCCGCCCGGTGGCCGCAGGGGCGAGCACGGTCGCGACGATCGCCGACGACTGCGCGACGGCCGTCGGGCCGACGAGGTCGGAGGCGACCACCGAAGCGGTCAGCGCCGGATGTTCGGCCCGCGCCGCGAGCAGCTCGGCGCGCACTTCTCCGAGCGGGGATACCGGTGCGATGGGAGACGACTCGGCGAGGTGGCGGGCGCCGTGCCCGAACGCGTAGACCGATTCGGGGAAGACGACCGGAATGCCGAGTTCTGCGGCGACATCCATGACCGCCTGTTCGCGCTGCGGCAGCTGCTGCCGCCAGGCGCGGGCGGAGTACGGCGCGTGGATGCAGTGGAGGATCGCGGCGGCCCCGGATGCTGCGTCCCGCAGTTCCGCTCGATCCCCGGCGTCGCCCGAGCGGACTCGTGCCCCGGGCACCGCTCCCGTGCCGCGCCGGAGCATGGTCGCGTCGTGTCCGCTCCCGGAGAGGTCGGCGGCGAGCTGGCGTCCGATCTGCCCGGCTCCAGTGATGAGATAGTGCATGGTGCTCCATGTTCTGTGATCAGTGCTCTCTGAATTTCGAGAACGAATCTACGTGAAGGGCTCGACAAAATCAAGAGCAGTGATCTCTGAATTGCGCGAGCAGCCCGACGCTGGCATCATGAAGCCATGGATCGCCCACGTCGCACGCACGCAGAAGCGCGATCCCTGATGCGCGCGGGCATCGTGCGGCACGGCAGGGCGCAGCTCGCGGAGAAGGGAGCCGCGGCGCTCTCAGTGCGGGAGATCGCCCGCGGCCTCGGCGTCGCGTCGTCGGCGATCTACCGGCACGTCGCCAACCGCGACGCGCTGCTCACGCTGCTCGTCGTCGACGCCTACACCGAGCTCGCCCGCCACGTCGAAGCCGGCATCGACGTCGGGCTGCGGCCGGAGGGCCCCGCCGGCGCCGACGATGCGACGCGGCTCGGGCGACTCGCACGGGCCATGCGCGAGTGGGCGATCGCCCAGCCGGCATCGTGGGCGCTACTGTACGGATCGCCGGTGCCCGGCTACGAGGCGCCTGCCGGAGAGACGACCTCGCCCGGCACGCGCGTCATGGCGATGTTCGTGGGGGCGCTCGCCGGCGGGAGCGCCGCGAGACGCGACCCCGACGGCCCGCGGGTGAGTCCGGCCCTCGCGTCGGTGCTCGCCGCGGGAGTGGCGGATCTCGACGCTCAGCACTCGTTCCCGCAGTTCGCGCGGCTCGCGTTCGAGGCGCCTGGCTTCGCCGCCGACGCGATCGAAGCCTGGACCGGGCTCATCGGCTTGATCAGCGCCGAGATCTTCGAGCAGCTCGGGCCCGACCTCGCGCGCCATGGCGAGGAGCTGCTCGAGCGCTGGGTCGCCCGCACCGTCGTTCGCTTCGGCCTCGGCTGAGAACGACTCCCGCGCCCACTGCGCCTACTTTGCCCGTCGCGCCCGCGCGTCTCCGAAGTCGTGGAGCCCGGTTCACCGCCCCGAGGGCTCCAGTGGTGCACCGGGCTCCACGCGAACGAGGGGGCGAGAGAGGCAGGGGTGCGGATCCCCAGGGATCACAGCGTGAGGCTACCGCAGGTAGACGGGGTCGAGCGCGACGAGCAGCGCCGCCGTCCAGTGGCAGAGGAACGCGAGCACGGTGAGCGCGTGGAAGATCTCGTGGAACCCGAACACGCCCGGCACCGGGTTCGGGCGTTTGAAGCCGTAGACGACCGAGCCGAAGGTGTAGAGCAGACCGCCCACGATGATGAGCACCATGGCTGCGGGGCTCGCTCGGTAGATGTCGACGAGGAACATGACCGCCGCCCACCCGAGCAGCACGTACAGCGGCACGTACAGCCAGCGCGGCGCCGAGACCCAGAAGACGCGGAACCCGATGCCGACGAGCGCCCCCACCCACACCAGCACGAGCAGCAGCACGCCCTGGTCGAGCGGCAGGGCGAGCAGGGCGATCGGCGTGTAGGTGCCCGCGATCAGGATGAAGATGTTCGCGTGGTCGAGGCGTTTGAACACGAGTTTCGTGCGCGGCTTCCAGTTGAAGCGGTGGTAGAGCGCCGAGACGCCGAAGAGCAGCATGCTCGAGAGCATGTAGACCGCCGATGCCCATTTCGCGATCGGGCCGTGCGCGAGGCAGATGAGCACGATGCCGGCGGCGATCGTGATCGGGAACATGCCGGTATGGATCCAGCCGCGCCAGCGCGGCTTCGCCTCGACCGTCTCCCGCTGTTCGAGCGCATCGTCGAGCAGCGGCAGCGAGAGGGGGTCGGGGGCGGTGCCCGATCGGTCGGAGCCGAGGTGATCGGCGCGATCGCGCCGGGGGCCATCGTGATCGGTGCTGCCGCGTGGGGTCATGCCTCGAGTGTATGGAGGCCACAGTCCCAGCGGTGCATATATGTAGGGTCTCACCAGGTTCGCGCGCGGGCGACGCAGGGCAGCAGCGCAGCCCGCGGGCGATACACTCTGAGAGTGACAGCTGAGCAGTCGACGCCGCGCACCGGTTTTCTCTACCGGCTCTATCAGCGACGGCTGCGCCGCGAGATCGACCCGGGCCGCGTGCCGCAGCACATCGCCATGATCGTCGACGGCAACCGGCGCTGGGCGAAGCAGCGGCTGCAGGAGCGGGCGGCCTACGGGCATCGCGCCGGCGCCCGCAAAGTGCCCGAGCTGCTCGGCTGGGCCGAAGCGGCCGGCGTGCGCACCGTCACCCTCTACCTGCTCTCGGCCGACAATCTGAGAGCCAGGGATCGCCAGGAGCTCGACGACCTGCTCGGCATCATCGGCGAGCTCGCCGAGCAGCTCTCCGAGAACGAGCACTGGCGAGTGAAGCACGTCGGTTCGTGCGCGGGTCTCTCGGAAGGGCTCGTGAGCGCGCTCGCCGCAGCCGAGGAGAAGACCGCCGGCCATACGGGATTGCACGTGAATCTCGCGGTCGGATACGGCGGGCGCAGCGAGATCGCGGAGGCCGTGCGCAGCGTGATCGCGGAGCACCAGGCCGAAGGCGGCACGATCGACACCCTCGCCGAGCGCCTCACCCCCGAGGAGATCGGCGAGCACCTGTGGACGCGCGGGCAGGCCGACCCCGACCTCGTCATCCGCACCTCGGGCGAGCAGCGCCTCTCCGACTTCATGATCTGGCAGTCCGCGCACTCCGAGTTCTACTTCGTCGAGGCGCTCTACCCCGACCTGCGCGAGGTCGACTTCTTGCGCGCCCTGCGCGACTACTCGACGCGGCAGCGGCGCCTCGGCGCCTGATCCGCCGCCCACCGGCCCGTGACCGTGCACCGGCCCGTCGGAGTGCTCGGATGCGGCGTTCCGGGCCTCGAACGGCGATGATGGTCGTATGACATCCGAGACGATGACGCTGCGCGCCGACGCGATGCTGACGCCCGAGGGCCCGATCGCCGATGCCGAACTCGCATTCGACGCCGATGGGCGCATCGCCTACGCGGGGCCGCGGCGAGACGGCGCGGCGCAGGGAGCACCCGTGCTCGACCTGCCGGGGCACGTGCTCATGCCCGGCCTCGTCAACGGGCACACCCACTCGGCCATGACGCTGCAGCGCGCGGTCTCCGACGACGAGGGATTCATGCCCTGGCTCGCGACGGTGCAGCGCATCGAGCAGCAGCTCACGCACGACGATCTCGCGGCGGGGCTCGACCTCGCCATGCTCGAGATGATCGAGACGGGCACCGTCGCGTTCGCCGACATGTACTACTGGGACGAGGCGCTCATCGAACGGGTGCGAGACGTCGGCATGCGCGTCTTCGCCGGGCTCGCCTGCTCGAACGTCGACCATGTCGCCTTCCCCGGCGTTTCGAGCTGGACGGGTGCCGACGTGCTCGCCGAGACGGAGCGGCTCGCGGAGCTCTACGCGGCCGACCCGCAGGTGCGGGTCGGTTATGCTCCGCATGCGCCGTACACCTGCACGCCCGACTTCCTGCGCGACGTGCGCGAGCGCGCCCTACGGCTCGGCATCCCGATCCACACGCACATCTCGGAGTCGCGCGCCGAAGTCGAGCAGATCACCGAGCAGTACGGCAGTACTCCGGGCGTCTACCTCGATTCGCTCGCCTTCTTCGACGCCGACGTGCACGCCGCCCACTGCGTGCACCTGACCGGGCCCGAGATCGAGCGCTTCGCCCAGGCCCGTGTATCGATCAGCCATAACCCGGTCTCGAACCTGAAGCTCGGCAACGGCATCGCGCCGCTGCCCGAGATGCAGGGTGCTCAGGTGCGGCTCGCGCTCGGCACCGACTCGGTCGCGAGCAACAACTCCCTCGACCTGTTCGAGGAGGTCAAGACCGCCTCGATTCTGCAGCGCGGTGCGCACCATGATGCCGCGATCGTGCGCGCGGCCGATGTGCTCGACATCGCGACGCGGAGGGGCGCCGAAGCGATCGGCTTCCCCGACTCCGGCGCCCTCGAAGCAGGCCGCCTCGCAGACGTCATCGCGCTCGACGTCACCGGCACAGCTGCGGCGCCGCTCGACCTCGCAGCCGTGCCCGAAGCACTCGTCGCGCATCTCGGCTTCGCCGCGACCGGCGCCGACGTGCGACACGTGTTCATCGGCGGACGGCACGTGTACGCCGACGGCCGCCACCTCGTGCTCGATGCCGACGCCGTGCGCGCCCGCGCTCGAGAAGCGCGCACCCGCCTGAACGCGTCGGCCGGGTGAGGGCGATGCTCCGTCCCGGCAGGCCCGAGCGCGCACGAAGACGAGCGTGGGGACGCAGATGCGCCGGTATCTGAAGCTCGCGTCGAACCGTCTCGTGCGCGACCCCGATGCCCTGTACGTGCATCCGTACTCGGTCGACCTCAGCATCGTGCCGTTACCGGTGAGAGTGGGCGTCTCGGAGGGCGACGCCCACGGGGCACATGGATCGTGCCTCTCGCTCGACGAGGCGCTATCGCCCGAATGGGCGGAGCACTTCGTGAACGCGAAAGGGGAGTGGCTGCTGCCCTATCTCGAGCGCCTGCACCGGGGGCAGGCGGTCGAGGAGTTCGAACTGATCGCCGACTACGAACGCCGCCACGGCCGTTCCCCGCGCATCTTCGAAGCGGACTGAAGCGGCGTCGGGCGCTCGGCGATCCCTGGAGGGAGCCGCTGCGTCTCGGCGCCTGCGACGGCCCGGCCTCAGGCGAGCTGAGACCGGTCGAACGCGTCGAGGCTGATGCCCTGCTCGAGCACGGTGCGCGCCCATTCGCGGGCCGAGTGCAGGCTGTGGTCGCGGTAGTTGCCGCAGCTCTCGGCGGTCGTGCCGGGCACGTCTGCCCAGGTGACGCGCTCGGCGATGTCTTCGAGGGAGCTCTTGATGGCGGCGGCGACCTCGGCGGGGGTCGGCTCGCCCCACGCGATGAGGTGGAAGCCGGTGCGGCAGCCGAAGGGGGAGATGTCGATGAGGCCGTCGAAGCGGGTGCGCAGCAGACCGGCGATCGTGTGCTCGATCGTGTGCAGGCCCGCGGTCGGAATCTCGGCGGCGTTCGGCTGCACGAGACGGATGTCGTAGTTCGAGATCGCGTCGCCTCTCGGGCCGCGTTCGACGCCGATCAGGCGGACGTAGGGGGCCAGCACGCGGGTGTGGTCGAGGGAGAAGCTCTCGACCTCGGCAAGTTCGACATCGCTCATGCCGCCAGTGTAGGGGCGGCCCGCGCGCCGCGTCGACGAGTGTTACCCCGTGTGGCGGCGCGCGGCCGGAGGGCCGGGCATCATCGGTGCGCCTACGCCGCGTGGGCGATGCCGCGACGGGTGAGCGCGATGCGCGCCCCGTGCCCGTCGGCGTGCTCGGCGACCTGCACCTCCCAGCCCGAACGGTCCAGGTGGGTGAGGTCGCCCTCGGCCGCGCCCAGGCTGTCGGTGTCGACGAGGTAGAGCGTGCGGCCCGAGGCCCGGTAGACCGAGCGGCGCTGCGCCCAGTCGGGGATGACCATCTCGCCGTCGCCGAGCGAGTGGTACGGCGTGCGGCTCGGGGCGGCGATGCCCGCGTGCGCGGTTATGGATCTGATGCGTGGTGGTGTCGTCATGGGGTGTCCTTTCGATACCTGCTCGGGGCGACGACGCCGGCGAGCGGTGGGGTGGGGCGCATCTCGCGGGGTCGCGGAGGCGCTGGCGCTGGCGGGCCGGCGGTGCAGGGCGTGCGTGACGCTTCTGCCGCCGGAGCCGTTCAGGCGCCGATTCGCGCAGCATTTCAGATGCGCGCTGGGGTCGGAGCGACCGTCGCGGGAGTCGATTCTTCGTCGCCCCGGCAGCTGCTCGTGAGAATGGCGAGAGATGCTCGAGGGCGGAAAACGCGGGTCGGTTTCGTGCCCAGCATGCTAGTTTAGAACATTGTTTCGATAAAAGCCAGTGCCGGGTGTTCTCGATAGTTCGGCGCGAGCACGCCCGCGGGTCGGGGTGGGGAGAACGATATGACGCAGTCGGTACCGCAGCAGGTGACGGAGACCGGCACCCTGCTGGTGTTCGCGCACGCCGATGAGGCGACGGCGTTCGCCGACGTCGAGCACTGCGTGACGGGCGTCGGCAAGGTCAACGCCGCCGTCTCGCTCGCGGCGGCGCTCGCCGAGGGCGGCGTGGAGCGCGTCGTCGTGCTCGGCACTGCGGGCGTCGTCGGCGACGGCGCCGCCCGTCTCGACCTCGACACCGTGTACCAGGTGACGGGGCTCGTGCAGCACGACTATTCGCTGCCGTCGCCGCTGCTGCGGCCCTCGGGCGAGGTCGTGCTGCCCGAGGTGCGCACCGCCGTCATGGCTACCGGCGACCAGTTCGTGAAGAACGACGAGCAGCGCACCCGCATCGCGGGCCTCGGCGCGGCGCTCGTCGACATGGAGGGTTACGCCTACGCGGCTCTGTGCGCGAAGTTCGGGGCGACGCTGCAGATCTTCAAGGTGCCGTCGGACTTCGCCGACAGCTCGACGACCGACGCCGAGTGGGATGCGATCGCGGCCCGCAAGAGCGTGCAGCTGCGCGAATTCTGGGACGCGGGGCTGCGCGAGGCCTGATGCAGGGCGCGCTTGTGACACGCGGCGCCGCTGCGGTGGCGGCGAGAGAAGTGCAGTAAAATCTGAGATCATGGCGCAAATTCATCCTGCGATCGGACTCGACGTCGGCGGCACTGGAATCAAGGGGGCCGGAGTCGACACGGAAACCGGTGAGAAGCTCACGTCCCGGCATAAGGTGCCCACCCCCATCGGCGGCACGCCTGCGGATATTGCCCGTGAGGTGGGAATCATGGTCGAGGCGATTCGTGCCGAGCTCGTCGCGGGCGATCTGATCTCGGCCGAGGCGCGCATTCCCGTCGGAGTGACCCTGCCCGGTGTCGTGCGCGGCGGAATCATGCGTACAGCAGCGAATGTCGATAAGAGCTGGATCGGTACTGATGCCACCGCATTGATCTCGGAGGCCGCAGGGGCGCACTGCCGCGTCGTGAACGATGCCGACGCAGCCGGTCTCGCTGAGGTCGTATTCGGAGAAGCCGCCGGCCTCGACGGATCCACGCTCGTGCTGGTGTTCGGCACCGGTATCGGTTCGGCGCTCATCTACGACGGCGCGCTCGTCCCGAACCTCGAGCTCGGGCACATCGAGTTCGACGGCCATCCGATCATCGAGCGCCACGCCGCAGCGAAGGTGATCGAGCGGGAAGGGATCACGCTGGCCGAGTGGGCGTCGCGCGTGGAACGCTACCTCCAGCACCTCGAGACGACCATGAATCCGGATCGATTCGTACTCGGCGGCAGCATCAGCAAAGCGGCAGACGAATACCTTCCCTTCGCAGGAGTATCGGTGCCGGTTATTCCGGCCCGCCTGCGCAATAATGCCGGAATCGTCGGTGCCGCTCTGCTCGCCGCGCAAGAGGCTGCGACGTAGGCCGCCCCTGCATCGGCTCGAGCTCCCGGCTTGGGCCCGGTGAATGCTGTTCGAGTCGGGGGTGCACAGCGGTGCGATGCCGGCTTCGTTCAGGCGGACGCTGCGGGTGCTACGAGCGCGGTCGTGTAGTCGATGAACGCACGCGCAGCTCGAATGGAAGCGCGGTATCGATCGGGGCCGAGCCGTTCGCGAGTTGGTCGAGGAGCAGCTGAGCAGCCCGGGCTCCCTGTTCGCGCGGGAACTGAGCGACCGTGGTCAGTCCGAAGAAATCAGAGAGGTCGTAGTCGTCGACTCCGACGATAGATATATCGGTGGGAACGTCGAGGCCGAGATCGCGCGCTGCGAGTATCGCGCCGATGGCCATTTCGTCGGATGCAGCGAAGATCGCCGTCGGCCGTTCGCGGTAGGGCAGCCCCAGAAGCTGCTTCGCGGCCCGGTATCCGCCCTCGATCGTGAAATCAGCATCGCGCACGAGCGCCGGGTTCGGGGCGAGGTTGGCGTCTCCCAGAGCGTCTGAGAATCCCTGCTGGCGACGGAGCGGCAGATGGAAGTCGGCATCGAACTCGGGGCCGCCTCCGATGTGGCCGATGCGCTCGTGACCGAGAGCGATGAGGTGCTGGGTCGCGAGCCGTGCGATGGCGATATCGTCGACTGCGAGCGAGGGCGCCCCCGGCATCGGACCGCCGACGCCGACCAGTGGCTTGCCGATCTGGTGGAGGCGCGCGACCTCTTCGGGGCTGAGCTCGAGCGCGATGGCGATCACGGCATCGACGCGCTGCCGCAGGAGGAAATGCTCGAATACCCGACTGCGTTCGCCATGCGCCCCTTCGAGGCTGTACAGCGTGACGTCGTACCCCGCGTGGAGCAGTGCTTGTTGCGCGCCGGCGAGCACTGTGGTGAAGTACCAGCGGTCGAGCACGGGCATGAGCACGCCGACGTTCCGGGTGCGACCGCTAGCGAGGCTCGAAGCATTGGAAGAGACCACATAACCGAGTTCGGCGGCAGCGCGTTCGACGCGCTGCTTCGCCGCCGCCGAGACGGCGCCGCGTCCGGAAAGGGCTCGCGAGACGGTGGCCGTCGATACGCCCGCGAGCCGCGCGACCTCGGCGATGCCCACTACTGTCACAGTCGTAGCCTAGTCAGTGCCGGGGTGCGCGCGCATCCGGGCGGATGACCCAGGCTGTCGTGTCGCGGGGAAGTTCTCCGTCGTCAGAGAGGGGAGCGCTGACCAGCGCGACCTCGCCGGCGGGGAGCGGGACGGGGTGCTCTCCGAAGTTCGTGATGACCCGTACAGCGCCGTTCGTGAAGTCGAGGACAGCTGCATCAGCGTCGTTCCAGACAAGTGCACCTGCGCCGAGCTCGTGGGCCCTGCGCGTCGCGAGCAGAGACCGATAGAGCGACAGCGTCGAATCGGGGTCCTCGCGCTGCACATCCCGGGCGAAGTTCTCCCAGTGCTCGGGTTGCGGCAGCCAGCTCGCCCCGTTCGGGCTGAACCCTGCAGCCGGCGCTTCGGCCTGCCACGGCAGCGGAACGCGACACCCATCGCGGCCGTACCGTTCGCCGCCTGTCCGCACCCAGGTCGGATCCTGACGCGCTTCGTCGGGGATATCGATCGCTTCGGGGAGGCCGAGCTCTTCTCCCTGGTAGAGGTAGGCGCTACCCGGGAGTGCGAGCATCAGGGATGTCGCGGCCCGTGCGCGCCGGAGACCCGTTTCTTCGTCCCCGAGCCCGGTCGAGCGAGGGCCGAGCCCGTGCCCTTGGAGATTCGTTTCGGTGAGTGCGAGCCTTGTGGCGTGGCGCACGACGTCATGATTCGACAGCACCCAAGTGGCAGGAGCCCCGACAGCGCCGAACGTCGTCAGCGATGCATCGATCACGTCGCGCAGGGCGCGAGCATCCCACTTGGCTTCGAGATACGCGAAGTTGAAGGCCTGATGCATTTCGTCGTTGCGCACCCAGAGCGCGGTGCGTTCGAGCGGATCGACCCACGCCTCCGCAGCGAGGACGCGTGCTCCGGAGTAGCTGTCGAGGATCCTGCGCCACTCGCGGTAGATCTCATGGACGCCGTCCTGCGCCCAGTAGGGTGCCGGCTCGGCAGGTTCGATGCTTCCTGCGCCCATGCTCCCGGCGTCAGCTGGGGGAGTCCAATCGGGCAGCCCTTCTGCCTTGATGAGCCCGTGTGCGACGTCGACGCGGAACCCGTCGGCTCCGCGGTCGAGCCAGAACCTGAGTATGCGTTCGAACTCCTGGCGGACCTCGGGGTTCGTCCAGTCGAAATCTGGCTGCGTCGAATCGAAGAGGTGGAGATACCATTGGCCCGGCGAGCCGTCTGAATCCGTCACGCGCGACCATGCGGGTCCACCGAATACGGAGCCCCAGTTGTTCGGGGGCTCGGAGCCGTCCTCGCCTTTTCCGTCGCGGAAGTGGTAGCGAGCGCGCTCCGGGCTGCCGGGCGCGCTTGCGATCGCTTCCTTGAACCACGGGTGCTGGTCGGACGAGTGGTTCGGCACGAGGTCGACGATGATGCGAATGCCGCGATCGTGAGCGGCTGCGAGCAGGTCGTCGAAATCCGCGAGCGTGCCGAACAGCGGATCGATGTCGCAGTAGTCCGACACATCGTAGCCCGCATCTTTCTGCGGAGACGTCATGAACGGGCTGAGCCAGACCGCATCGATGCCGAGTTCGGCAAGGGAGTCGAGCTGTGAGGTGATCCCGGCGAGATCGCCGACCCCGTCTCCGTTCTTGTCGGCAAACGATCTCGGGTACACCTGATAGATCACGGCACTGCGCCACCATTCATTGCTCATGGTTGCTCACTGTAGAGATAGGGCGGCACTTTTAGCAAGCGCTTGCACAAAGATGATCGTTCAGTTCATTTCTGCAATCTGAAATGTGCTACTTGCGAATGTCGTGCGATCATGCAATTGTGTAAGCGCTTGCATTTGCAAGTCTGTGACGAGCAGGCCGCTCCGGGCCGATCGCACTCCAACCACTCAGAAGAGGTGCACCGATGAAGGTGAGAACCGCAGCAAGGATCGCCCTGGGCGTCATGATCACCGGCGCCATCGCGCTCACGGGATGTTCGGCGAACGAAGGGTCGAGCGACGGTCAGGCGGATGGTGATGGCACGCCGATCACGGTCTGGGTCGATATCGAGCGCAAGCCCGCGCTCGACACCGTCGCGAAGGGCTTCACCGAGGACACCGGCGTTCCCGTGAAGATCGTGACCAAGGATTTCGAAACCGTCGATCAGGATTTCATCAGTCAGGTACCGACGGGGAAGGGCCCCGATGTGATCGTGAGTCCGCACGATAAACTCGGCGCGTATGTCGCAGCGGGCGTCGTCGCCCCGATCGAACTCGGCGAGGTTTCGAGCGAGCTCGCCGATGCCTCGGTCCAGGCGGTGACATACGACGGCAAGGTCTACGGCATGCCGTACTCCATCGAGAACGTCGCGCTCGTGCGCAATACGGCTCTCGTCTCCGACGCGAAGACGACCTACGATGATGTCATCGCAGCAGCCGAGGCGGCCGGCACGAAGTATCGGATGCTCGTCGGGCTCTCCCCCGAGCAGGGCGACCCCTACCACATGTACCCGCTGCAGACTTCGTTCGGTGCCGCGGTCTTCGCGCAGAACGACGATGGTTCGTACGATGCTTCGAAGCTGGTCATCGGCGACGAGGCCGGCACCGACTTCGCCCGGTGGCTCGCGACGCAGGGGGCCAACGGTTCGGGCGTCTTCAACGCGAACATCGACGGGGATCGCGCGCGCGAGTTCTTCATCGCGGGCGAATCGCCCTACTATCTGACCGGCCCCTGGAACATTCCCGCGATCAAGGAGGCGGGCATCGAGTATGCGATCGACCCGCTGCCCTCGGCCGGCGGTCAGGAAGCGAAGCCGTTCATCGGCGTCAATGCCTTCTTCCTCTCCAGCAAATCGACGAACACTCTCGCCGCTACCAACTTCATAGTCAACTATCTGAGCGATGAAGACGCGCAGTTGGCCCTCTACGATCTGGGTGGGCGCCCCCCAGCGCTCATTTCGGCCTACGAGCGCGCTGCTGCCGACGACCCGGATGTCGCGGCGCTCGGCGAGATCGGTCAGGCCGGAGTCCCGATGCCTGCGATCCCGGAGATGGGAGCGGTATGGAGCGATTGGGGCAATGCGGAGCTGCAGATCATCAAGGGCGAGGGCGGAGACCCGGCCGAGATCTGGGCGAAGATGGCCTCGAACATCGAGGCGAAACTCGCGGATTGAGCGTGTCGGTCGCAACGTCGCGGGCGGGCAGTGCAGACGCTCCGCGGCGTTGCGGCGGCCTCCGAGAGATAATTGAGCGACGCGACGAGGAAGTGCAAGTCGATGATTGAAGCCCCCGCAGACGCTGGACGGCGTCGACCGAACCCGCGACCCCGAAGGGGGACGTCTTCCGTACGACATAGCCGTGCATCAGGAGCCATGGTCGCGCTGCTGACGAAGATCGTGCTGCTCGGAATCATCGACGCCGTTGCGGTGCTCGCGGTCTATCTGCTCATCGCCGGCGAGCAATGGGTATCACTGGCCGTGGTCGTCGTCGCTGTCGCCCTCGTCAACGTCATCTATCTGAAACCCGGGTTGCTTCCGGGCAAGTACCTCACCCCGGGACTCTTCTTCCTTGCGGTGTTCCAGATCTTCGTCATCGCTTATACCGGGCTCATCGCCTTCACGAACGCGGGCGATGCGCACAACAGCACCAAGGACGATGCGATCGCGCAGATCGTGAGCACCTCTCAGGCGCGTCTCCCCGACTCGCCCGCATATACCGTGCAGGTCTTCAAGCAGGGCGATGAATTCGGGCTGCTCGTCGCGGAGCCGGATGGCGGACTCGCGTTCGGCACCTCCGACGACCCGCTCGAACCTGTGAAAGCCGCGCCGGATGGTTGGAGCGAACTGCAGCTCGGCGATGTCATCAAGCAGCAGGACGAGATTCTCGCACTGAGGGTGCCTGTTTCACCCGATGTCAACGACGGCACGTTGCGCACCTCCGATGGGCAGAACGCCTATGTCTTCACCTCGAACCTCGTCTACGACGAGACGACCGACACGTTCATCGACAACGAGACGGGCATCGTCTATGAAGACGATAGCCGCGGCATGTTCCGGTCTGCGGAGGGGGAATCGCTCACGCCCGGATGGCGCGTCGTCGTCGGAGCGGATAACTTCGCCTACGCCTTCAGCGACCCGCAGATCCGCGATCCGCTGCTGCGTGTCACGGTATGGACCTTCGTCTTCGCTGCCGGATCCACGTTCCTCGTCTTCGCCCTCGGCCTCCTGCTCGCGATCGTCCTCAACCATCCGACGCTACGCGGGCGAAAGCTCTACCGAGTTCTCGTGATCCTTCCGTATGCTTTCCCGGCCTACCTGACGGGACTCGTATGGGCCGGTATGCTCAACGAGCAGTTCGGCTTCATCAATGAAGTACTGCTCGGCGGTGCACATATCCCATGGTTGACCGATCCGATGCTCGCGCGCCTCAGCGTGCTGCTCGTCAACATGTGGCTCGGCTACGGGTACATGTTCCTCGTGTGCACGGGGGCGCTGCAGTCGCTGCCCGAAGACGTCGTCGAGGCTGCGAAGGTGGACGGCGCGAGTTCGTGGCGGATCTTCAGAGCGATCAAACTCCCGCTCCTGCTCGTCGCGGTCGCGCCGCTATTGATCTCGACATTCGCCTTCAACTTCAATAACTTCGGCGTGATCTACATGCTCACCAGGGGAAGCCCGAGATTCACGGACACGACCCTGGACATCGGAGCGACCGACATCATGATCACCATGGTGTACAAGGTGGCCTTCGGCGGCGGAGGAGGCAGGGACCTCGGCCTCGCATCCGCACTGTCGATACTCATCTTCATCATCGTCACGATAGTTGCGATCGTGAGCTTCCGGCGCACGAAGTCCCTCGAGGAGCTGACCTGATATGACCGAAATCCCAGACGCTGCGACGACTCGCGCAATCCTGCTCCGAGGAGACGCGGTCCCTCCTGCTCCGCGCCGGCGCCGCACGTTCGCCGGCCGGTTCGCAGATACCGGCTGGCGGCATCTCGTCGCCTGGGCCGCGATCGCGTTCGCGCTTCTTCCGCTGCTCTACATCGTTTCCGCCTCGCTCAATCCCGTGGGCACGCTGACCGGTTCGAACGAACTCTTCTCCTCGATCTCGTTCAGAAACTACAGCCGGCTCTTCAGCGACCCGAGCGTGCCGTACGGGACCTGGTACCTCAACTCGCTCCTCGTGGCGACGGTGACGAGTCTGCTCACCGTACTGCTGTGCGCTCTCGGAGCATATTCGTTCTCGCGCATGCGCTTCAGAGGTCGCCGTGTCGGTCTCGGTGCCTTGCTCGTCATCCAGATGTTCCCTCAGTTGCTCGCCATCACGGCTATCTTTCTGCTCATGATCCAGATCAGCGATGTCTTCCCCGCAGTCGGGCTCGGCACGCATGCCGGTCTCATCATGGTGTATCTCGGCGGAGCTCTCGGCGTCAATATCTTTCTCATGTACGGGTTCTTCAATACGGTTCCGCGCGCAATCGACGAGGCGGCACGCATCGATGGCGCCGGCCACGCGCGAATCTTCTTCACGATCATGCTGCCCCTGATCAGGCCGGTGCTTATCGTCGTCGGCCTGCTCGTCTTCATCAGCACTATCGGCGAATATGCGATAGCGAGCGTGATTCTGCCCGATCTCGAGTCGCAAACGGTCGCCATCGGTCTCTTCCAGCTCGTCTCCGGCTTCCAATCGCAGAACTGGGGCATCTTCTCCGCGGGCGCGATCCTCGCAGCGCTTCCGGTGATGGCATTCTTCCTCCTGTCTCAGAAATATCTCGCCGGAGGCCTCATCGCGGGCAGCGTGAAGTGACGGTCATCGTATGCGCACCGAAACGGAGGCGGTGTTCCGGCGGCCCAGTCGCCGCCGCTATCGAGCTCATGGGCGCTACAGATAGCCGGCGACGAACAGCGCGCAGATGAAGTCGGTTCGCCGTGCCTCGTCGTGCACGACGTTGACGCCGCGGGCCCCGCGAAGGCGATCGAGCGCGAGGGCATCGCGCTCGCCGAATGGGCCGGGCGCGTCTCCGCTACTGCGTCCGAGGCCTGAGCCGCGCCAGCGGCGTCGCCGGGGCGGGCAGCGGCGGTTCAGGCTCGTCGTCGGGCAGCCCGAAGCGCGAAACCCCGACGGGCGCCTGCGCTGCCGCGGCGGGTCGCTGCAGCGCATCCTCGGATACGTCGGCGACGCCCGTGGCGGCGATCTCGGCCTGCCACTGGGCGCGCGCACGCATGACCTCGTCGTGGTCGCGGCCGATGAAGTTCCACCACATCACGATCTGCTCGGGGAACGGCTCGCCGCCGAGCACGAGCAGGCGCGCGCCGGCGGCGCCCGCTTCGAGCCGCAACGACGCCGCCCCGGTCGAGAGATAGGCGAGGGAATCCTTGGCCACCTCGGTCGGCGCTCCGCGGCCGTCGAGCGTCGCCGTGATCTCGCCGGTATCGACGAGCACGCCGTGCTCGAACGCGGGGTCGAGGGCGAAATCGAGGGTCGCACCGGCTTCGAGCGAGACTTCGGCGCCGAGCAGCGGTGTGAAGGTCGCGACGGGCGAGGTGTGGCCGAGGGCGGTACCGAGGAAGACCTGGGCGACCCAGCCCGGCCCTTCGAGCACGGGCGGCGCGTAGTGCTCGAACGTCTTCTCGCCGTGCCGGGCGCTCTCGGGCAGAGCGATCCAGAGCTGCGCACCGTGCAGCACGGTGGTGCCTCGCGTCGAGCGCTCGGAGTGGCTGATGCCGTCGCCCGCGGTCATGAGGTTCAGTTCGCCCGGGCGCACGAAGGCGTGGTAGCCGGCGCTGTCGCGGTGCTCGATCTCGCCGGAGAAGAGCCAGCTCGCGGTCTGCAGACCCGTGTGCGGGTGCGCGGGCACGTTCATGCCGCCGGTCGCCGCGACGTCGTCGGGCCCGTAGTGGTCGAGGAAGCACCAGGCGCCGATGAGCGAGCGGGCGCGCTGCGGCAGCGTGCGGCGCACGTTCATGGCGCGCAGGCCGCCGAGCGGCACGTCGCGGGGGGCGATGATCTCGATCGCCGCGGGGGAGGCGGGGTCGCCCGGATGCGCCGTGCAGATGGTCTCGCTGGGCGCGGGGTCCGGGTTGCTCATGGTCGCCTCCTGCAGGGATCGCTGCGCGAACGGTGCGCGCTGTACCAGCTTCGCGCGCCGGCCGCGCCCGCACAAGTCGTGCCGGTCGCGTCGCTCAGGATGCGGAGGCGGCGCGACCGTCGCTCCGCCGTGGCCGGTACAGGTAGCCGGCGACGAGCAGCGCGCCGATGCAGAGCGCGGCACCGCTGACGACGACCGCCTGCGGGATGCCGACGGCCGCACCGAGGAGCGCGATCGTGACGCCGCTGAAGGTCATCATCCCCTGGGCGAACATGGAGTAGGCGCCGATGACCCGGCCGCGCAGGCCTCGCGGCGCCTCGAGCTGCACGATGCTCATCTCGGTCGACTCGGCGGTGATCTTCGAGAGGCCGCCGATGAAGAGCGCGACGACGGCGATGAGATACGACCCGCTCGCCGCGAAGGCGACCGTCACGGCCCCGAGCAGCACCGCGCTGACGACGGCCGTCGGCGCTGTCGCCGGCACTTTGCGCGTCGCTTCGAGCAGGAATCCGCCGACCACACCGCCCGCACCGTTCGCGAACAGCAACACTCCGTAGGCGAGTCCAGCCGAGCCCGCGCCGAGAATCTCGGCGAACTCGGGCATCGTGTTCTGCATGACCGCCGCGACTGTGAGCGCGTTGAGGGCGGTGAGCATGAACATGGCGAGAATCGTCCGGTGCCCCCGCAGTTCGGCCAGAACGCTGAATGCCGAGATGACGGTGACGCGCCGCTCCGCGACCTCGCGGGGCTTCTCGCGGCCGTGCCCGGTGAACCGGGTGCGTGCGAGGAATATGGTGAGCGGCAGGTAGAAGAGCACGTTCGCGAACATGCCGTACCCGGGTCCGATGCCGAGCAGCAGCAGGGAGCCGATGGCGGGGCCCGCCACGAACGCGAGACTGCGGAACGTCGCGTTCAGGCGCACCGCGCTCGGCAGCTGGGCGGGGCCGACGAAGTCGTAGAGCATCATCTGCTCGGCGGGCATCCACAGGCAGCCGGCGATGCCGTGCAGCACGAGCAGCACGCAGGCGTGCCAGAGCTCGAGGGTGCCGGTGAGGAAGAGCACGCCCCAGCACACCGAGACGAACATGAAGAGGCCCTGCGAGATCTGGATCAGCCGGCGGCAGTCGAAGCGTTCGGCGAGGGCGCCCGCGTAGACCGAGAAGAGCAGGAACGGCAGCCAGTGGCTGACGATCTGGAAGCCCACGAGCCACGGCTCGTGGAACACCTGCCAGAGTACCCAGTAGGCGAGCACGTGCTCGATGTTGTCGGCCATCATCGACAGCGATCCGCCCGAGATGTACAGGGCCGAGCTGCGATTGCGCATTGCAGAGAATCGGCGCGGATCTTCCCTCGGCGGTTCGAATGCGGTCACCGCATCACCATATCCCGATCGGCGGGTGCGTCAGGCCTCTGGTGCGCGCCGGACGGGATCGCAGGTGCACGCGGCGCAGCCGACACGAGAGAGGAAGCGAGAGGTGAGAGCGAATGTTCGCCTTTGAACACTCGCTGCGACCACTCTCTCCCGGAACACTGGTGAGCGCAAGTCGAAGAGGCGACGGAGACCGAACCGTGACCTGCGCGCGGGGCCCCTCCACCTGGGCGCGGCGGTGAGGCCCCGCGGGGCGATCGAGCGCTACGCGAGGAGCTCCTGCAGGGCTGCCTTCAGCTCTTCGCTCGTGTGGGTCTCCTGATCGAGGTTCTCCTGCAACAGGGTCGCGGCATCTGCGAGGTCGAGCTTCTCGGCGTGCAGTATGAGCCCGGAGTACGTGGCGATCTCGAAGTGCTCGTTGCCGAGCGCGCTCATCAGCGCGACCTGGTTGTGGAGCGTCGCATCCGACTTGTCGAGCAGGGCTTCGGCCTGATTCTTGATTCCGGTCGATGCCGGCGATGGCGCCCGAGTCGCGTCGGTGCCCAGCAGCGCGAACACCTGCTCGAGCTTCGAGATCTGTTCGCGGGTCTCGTCGGCATGGTGCGAGAAGAGTTTCTTGATCTTGCTGTCTCGGGCTGCGTCGTGCAGCTGGCCGAGCGCTTCGAGCGATCCGTCCTCCATCTTCAGCGCGCTGCGCACCTGATAGTGGAAGAGCTCTTCCGGAGTCGTGAGCTTCTGCTGTGCCATGTCATTCCTTTCGATTGCGCGTTGCGGAACGCTCCATCAGTGTGCTGAGGGTCGCACCCTGTTTCCAGGGGGTTGATTTGTCGTCGCAGTTCTGGGCAGGCTGAAAGTCGACGTGCGCCCGGCGGTCGGCCGCGGCGAGACCCGGAGACGCGGCCGAACGGAAGGGGCAGGGGATGGATTGGGAGACGGTGTTCCTGCCGAGCACCTCGGTGCTCGAGCTCGTGCTGCGCGGCACGGTGCTGTATCTCGCCGTTTTCGTGTTGATGCGGGTCGCGGGCCGGCGCGAGTCGGGGGAGCTGAACATGGCGGACCTCATTCTGGTGCTCGTGATTTCGGAGGCCGCGAGCATCGGCATCGGCGGCGAGGCGCACTCGATCGCCGACAGCATCGTCGTGGTCGTCACGATTCTGCTGTGGAGCATCGCGCTCGATGTCGCATCGTACCGATGGCACTGGGCTTCGCGGCTGGTGAAGCCCGCCGTGCGCCCACTGATCGTCGAAGGAGTGCTCGACCTGCGCACCGCGCGCCGCGAGCTCCTCACCCGCTCCGAGATCGATTCGGCGCTGCGCCAGCAGGGCATCGACGACATCGCCCGGGTCTACCGCGCCTTCGTGGAGCCCAATGGCACCATCAGCGTGATCGAACGCCCCGGCGGCTGAGCGCTACGGCGCGGATCGCCTCCGGCCGGCCGAGACCAGTCCTGTTGCCAGGTGGTTGCGGGTTACCGGCCAGAAATAGTGGATGGAAACTCGTTCTAGCCGCATAACCACGCCGTAAACCCGCACCCGTCTTACCCCGGCACCCTTAACTGTGCCCAACCCCCTCAACACGACCACCTGCGTGCTATGCGGAACCAAACTCGTCAAGAACGGGAAACACCCCTCGGGCACACAACGTTGGAGATGCCGCAACTGCGGCGCCTCGAGTACCCGTAAACGCCTTGACCTCACCCAGCGTGAGCAGCTCCGCGAGTTCGTTACCTGGCTCACCGGGAAACACTCCCAAACGGAGATCGACGGCACCCGCACCGGCCGCTCGTTCCGTCGCCGAACCGCCTGGTGCTGGGACCTCCAACCAGCCCTACCGCCCTGCGACACGGTCTTCCACGCCGTCATGGTCGACGGGATTTGGATCGGGACCTGGTGCCTCCTCATCGCGTTCTCCGACACCGGCCACGTCCTCGCCTGGCAATGGTCCGGCGGGGAAACCAGCGCCGCTTGGACCGCCCTCCTCGAACAGATCCCCGCACCCGGAATCCTCGTCTCGGACGGCGGCAGCGGACTCCCCTCCGCACTCCGACAAGTCTGGCCCCACACGAAACATCAACGCTGCATCTTCCACCTACAACTCAACATCACCCGGCACCTCACGAGAAACCCCCGCACCACAGCTGGCCGAGCACTGCGTCGACTCGTCACCCAGCTCAGCGACGTACAAGACGAGGACGACGCGATCGTATGGCAGCAACGCCTCGATGAATGGTGGCGCACCTTCGGATACCTCACTCGGGAGCGCACCCTGCTGCGCAACGGGGAATTCGGGTACACCCACGATCGACTCCGCAAAGCCTGGCTCCTCGTTCAGAACGTCGTCAGGAAGGATCTCCTCTTCACCTACGTCGTCTACGGGAACCCGAGAACGACTTCACCCCTCGAGGGCGGAGTGAACGCGCTACTGCGGGACGTGCTGAAACGGCATCGCGGCATGAACGAGGAACACCGCAGACGCGCCGCCGAATGGTTCCTCACCCTGCAAGAGCTCCCTCTCGGAGAAGCCCTCACTACCGCGGCACCCGTCCCGAAGAAACCATCCCCGAGAGCGCCGGAAACTCCGCACAAGCCAGCACTCTACGACACTGGCCTCCAAGCAGCCGACGGGCTCTGGAAGCGGGCCGGATGGGCAGGTCGGGGATGAACACACCCGACGCCATCCACTCTTTTTGGCCGGTAACCCGTGGTTGCCGCGGAGCGTTCGGCAGGAACGAGGAAACCCCCGCGATCCCTGTCGTTTCAAGGGATCAAGCGGGGGTTTCGGTGGCGGTGACGGTGGGATTTGAACCCACGGTAGGGGGTTACCCTACACAACATTTCGAGTGTTGCACCTTCGGCCGCTCGGACACGTCACCGCGAAAAAGAATACGACATGACGAGGGGGTTACGCGAATCGAGGGGAAATCGCCGGGCGTGTTGCTGCCGGATCAGTGCCGCATCGGTGCCGCTTCGGCGGACGTCAGCGCCCCGAGGGCCCGCTGGTCTCATCGGCGAAGCGATCCTTCAGCTGGTCGCGCGTGGCAAGACCGAGCTTTGCGCGCGCCTGCGCGATGTGCGACTCGACGGTGCGCACGCTGCAGCGCATCTCCTCGGCGATCGCCCGATTGCTGAGGCCGGTCGCGGCGAGCTTGGCGGCCGCCGTCTCGCGCGGGGTGAGGCGCTCGCGCTGACCGGTGCTCGGGGTGCAGGCGTCGAACCATGGCACCGCGGCCGAGATCTTCGCTTCGAGCGCCGTGATGCGCTCGTCGGTGCTCGCCACGCTGCCGCTGGCGCGTCGGCGCAGGTAGATGCGCCTCGCTTCGCGGTAGGCGTGCAGGCCAGGGGCCCAGAAGCCGTGGCTCACGAGCTCCTCGCCGGCGCGGATGAGCGCGGCGGGGTTCTGGTCGCGCACCGCGTCGAGGTGCCGGCGGATGGCCGGGCGGTCGGGCGCCTCCTCGAACTCGGCGGCGTCGATGCGGATGCCGCTGTACCGGGCGTACTCATCGAGGGGAGCGCCGAGCCGGTCTGCGGCGGTCTCGTCGAGCAGGCCGACGCAGTACTGGAAGAGCGGGCTCAGCTGCCCGGTGACGGGGGCCGGCGCGACCTCCTGCGCCGGGATGCGGCCCGACTGCTCGATCACGGTATGCAGTCGCCAGGGCAGGAAGCGGGGCACGCGGCCGGCGAACTGATCCCACTCCTGCAACGCACGTGCGCCGGCACCGCACATGACCGCCGTATGCGATGCGTGCAGGTGCGTGAGCCAGATGCGGTGGCGCGACTGGCCGGGCAGCATCGCGGTGAGTTCGGTCGTTCCGCCGTCGGGCGCCGCGAACATCGCCGAGAAGAGCCGGGTCATGCTGCGTGCGACGGTCGCGGTCTCGAGCGCGTCGCGCGAACTATCGTTCGCGCCCACGGCGAGCTGAGCGATGCGCTGCTCGACGCGGCTCCCGGCGAACTTCCGGTAGCGCAGCCCGAAGAACGACGCCTCGAAGGTGATCAGCTGCTCGGCGAGCAGGGAGACCTCGGGGAGCCGATGGCCGCGGGCGATGCGCAGCAGGGCCGGAATGTCGGCACCGAGCGGCTCGGTGTCGTTCCAGCGGTGCGCGACGAGCTGCGCATCGAGCCACGCCTCGTCGTCGGGCCCGATGTCGGGGTCGCACTCGTGCGGGATGCCGGACTCCGCGGTGAGCCGTGCGCGGAGCAGCAGCAGCGCGAAGCGGTGGCTCGCATCGAGCGACGGCAGGTCTGAGTTGGCCCGCGGCGGCTCGGCGGTCAGGATCGCCTTGAGACCGGTGTGGGCATCGCGCAGCACCGTGGTGAGGCGGGCGCGCTCGAGGGCGGAGAGCCCGGGCCCGTTCTGCCCGAGACGCAGCAGGATGTCGCGCGCCTGGGCGCCCTCGCCGAACGAGACGAGGTCGCCGATGACACGGTGGAAGAACTGCGGGTGCTGCGACTGGGGCACGGTGCCGGCGGCGTCGGTCGCCGCTGCGGAGCGCTGGTGCAGCACCCGACTGCAGAAGATGGCCTCCTGGTCGGGCAGCGGGATGCCGTAGTACTCCTGGGCGAGCAGATGGTCGGCGACTGCGAGGCGGGTGCGTGCGAGCTGCTCGGAGTCGGCGAGCCGCTCGAGGGCTGCGGCGTACAGGCTCGGCACCCCGACGAGCGAGCCCGGGCCGGGTACGGAGAGCAGGATGCCCGCCTTCTCGAGCCGAGCGGCGGCTTCGTCGCCGATGAGGTCGGCGACGCCGCTGCGGCTGCGCGCGCCGGTCTCGGCGAGCACGATAGCGGCGGCGATGCCCGCGGCATCGAGGTGCCGCGTCGCGAGGTCGGCCGCCTCTTTCAGCGATGCGAGGCGCATGTGCTCGATGTGCAGCCGGCCGATGCGGGGTCGCGGCACGAGCTCCAGGGATCCCGCAGCCTGCAGCTTCATGAGGTCGAGCGCCCACCCGGGGCGTCCCCACGAGAGCCTGCCGATCGCTTCGGCCGTGACCGCATCGATGGAGGCGCCCGAGTGCACGTGCACGAGCCGGGCGATCTCGTCTTCGGAATAGGGGTCGAGCCGCACCGTGCGGGCATCGTCGAGGCTGCGTTGCAGCGCGGGGGCGTCGAGCCCGATGCCCCCGATGCCGGAGAGGGGAGCATCAGCGCCCGAAGCCTCGGTGAGGCTGCCGACGAGTGCGGCGCCCGCGGCCAGTCTGCGCTCGGCCGCGCGCAGCAGCTCCGGTGGTGCGGCGACGTAGTCGTCGAGGAGCAGCAGCGCGCGCGGCGGTGCATCATCCAATGCCTCCGATGCCCGGCGATCCAGCGCATCGATATAGCAGTGTGCGATGTCGCGCTTCGACAGGGCTACTGAGAGCGCCCGCAGGGCGTACGTCTTACCGCTTCCCGTCGGTCCGCTGAGCACCACCGATCGTTGCGTATCGACCGTGCCGAGAACCGTGTGAACAAGCCGTTTCGCATTCGACGTGCTTCCCCCCTGCATGAGCATCCCCCCGAGCTCGTCCAGACAACTGGAATCAGAGCTTTGAGCCCCGACGTGATCCCAGAATAGGCATTCTTGACCGTTTACGCAGGCTTCGGACTCGTGTCTCCGGTGCTCGGGGCGTGTCCCGCAGAGCATCTCTCTGCGTAGTCGATCACTGGATTATCAGTAGCAATTCGATTGTGAATGAGTATCTCGAGGCCTTCATGTGCGAGGTACGCATTTCCGTGGACGCAGTCTCTCTTTGCTGAGAGTCTTCTGTACGGGTATCTCTGTGGCAGCTGTGCACCTTCACGGGCGAACAGATGGGGCAGGGGTACGCGGATAGACCTACTCGCGGGATGACAATTGGGGAGTCTCTTGGAAACGAACACGCACAACGTGAGGAAGCGCAGACGCAGTCTGCGTCCACTCGCGCTCGGAACAGCGGCGGTCACAGCGCTCGCCGCCGGCGTACTCACGGCGCCGCTCATGGCCTCGGCCGACAACCAGGCCGACCAACTGCCTGACGGCACGGTCTCGGCCGCGCACGGTCACGGGCTCTACACCAATCTGCTGGGGCTCGATCTTCTCGGCACTGCCACAGCATTGTCGTACGCGCCCGATCAGGTCGGACCCGAACAGAGCGAGATCGACGCCACCCTTCTGGGCGCTCTCGATCTGAACCTCGGCAATGTCACCCTGCCGCTGCTGAAGAACCCTGACGACCCGAACTCGCAGGGACTGCTCTCCCTCGGCGAGCTCGGGCTGATCTCGAGCTATGCGTCGTCTCCTGACGACCTCAACTCCGTGGCCGCATCAGGCCTCATCACCGATGATGGCGCGCTCGACCTCGAGGCGAACCCCGACGGTGAACTCGAATCTGCCCACGTCGATCTGTCGGCATTGCTGGCCCAGCTGATCGGCCAGGAGGCGGTGGACAACCTGATCGACCAGGCGCGCATCGAGGTCGGTGCGCTCGGCGCTCGTGCGGAGAAGGCCGACGGCGAGATCTCGAGCGAGTACATGGTCGCCGACCTCAACGTCGATGTCAGCAGCCCGCTCGTGGGCGGGCTGACCGGCACGGTCGACGGCGTGCTCGGCGAGCTGTTCAGCGGTGTCGAAGGCCTGGTCGGTACGGGCGGCGCAGTTGAGTCGCTGGTCAGCGGTGTGCTGTCAGGCATCGATGCGTTGGATGTTCCGTTCGTGCTCAACACGAGCGCGACGCTGAATGAACTCTCCGTCAATACAGAATCGCTGACTGATGAAATTCGTGCGGCGCTGCTGCAGGCTCCGCTCGAGAACGCCGAAGGCAGTATTTCGGTGAACCTCGCCGACGGCACGATCAACGTCAAGCTCGGCCAGGTCCTGGTGGACAGCACGGGCGCCGCTGATCTCAACTCCCTGCCGGCGAACACCGAGGTGCTCAGCGATACCGTGATCAACGCCATTCTCGACGGCGTGTCTGACGCGCTGATCGGCCCCGGCGAGAATTCGCTCGTCACCAAGGTCGTGAACCTCGTGACCACCGGGATCTATGATGTCGAACTCAACGTCGATCTCAGCCTGGCCATCAATGTGATTGGCGTTATCAACCTGGCCGACGCACCGGTCACGGTGAAGGGCACCCTGGGGGAGTTCATCGAAGGCAACGCAACAGTCGACGTCAGCAAGATCAAGGTAGCCGGTATCCCGGTGGGTTCTGTGGTACAGCCCGTCACTGACCTGCTCACTGATTTGGTTGGCGATATCGGCGGCCTGGTGAAGCCCCTCGTCGAGAACGTTGTCGCACAGGTCCAGCCGCTGCTCATGAGCGCGCTGCAGCCGCTCGTCACCGATCTCATGGATAACGCTCTCGAACCGATCCTGAGCAAGTTGGTGCAGCTCCGCATCAACGAGCAGCCCACCGCTACTCCGTTCGAGGAAGCCGGCGGAGATCTGGGCGATGGCAGCTTCACCGTGCGGGCGCTGAGCCTGAACGTGCTGCCGCAGGCGGGTACCGGAAGCGCGATCCCTGTGCAGATCGGTTCGGCGACTGTCATGGCCGAGGACCCGGTCGCAGAGCTCACCGCGACGCCGAACCCGGTGAAGCAGGGAGAGACCGTGACCGTGAGCGGCTCGGGCTTCACTCCGGGCGAGACAGTCACTGTCACTCTTCCCAACGGCGACGTTTGGGACGATGTGGTTGCAAATGAGGATGGAGAGTTCAGTTTCGGTTGGACTGTCCCTGCGGACTACGCGCCCGGAAACGCAGTCTTCAAGGCTGACGGTGCGACTAGCGGGCGTTCTGCTTCGGCGACGACTGTAGTCGAGGCCGCGGATACCGGCGCTGATGCGAACACGAATGCGTCGGCTTCGGCTGCTGCTTCGGCGAACGCGGACGATGACAGCAATGCTTCGGCTCAGGTCGCGGCGCAGGCTGCGGCTCTCGCGGATGCGACGTCGACGGCTTCGGCTGCGGCGGATGTGACGGCGAATGCTGCGGCTGAGGCTGCTGCTGATCCGGATGCGTCGACGGCTGCTTCGGCT
>NZ_JAMXWS010000008.1:0-96844 GCF_051043335.1 Leucobacter sp. gxy201 | reverse complement strand
ATGCCCTACATTCTGCCGGTTCTACGACTTGACAATCATAGAAGCGTCTCCACGGGGCGCTACTCCCGTACGCCGCATAGCCCCAGCCGCGCACGCTGTTGTACGTCGCGGCGTCGGCATCGCGGCGCAGGAACAGCTTCACTCCCCCGATGAGCCCCAGGGCGGCGAACGCGCCCTCGGCCAGGATGATGCCGATGTTGCCGACGGTCCACACCCACGGCACCGTGATCGCGCGCCGCATGAGCGCATTGCCCTCGAAGGTCGTGTCCATCGAGAGCACGTGCTTCACGAACTGATAGTTGGAGTCGTAGTCCATGAGGTTGCCCATGAACACGAAGAGGCCGAACAGGCCGGTCGAGAACAATGTGAACGCCTGCAGCAGGCGGAGCGGATGCCGCATCGTGCTACTTTTCGCTCGAACACCAGATCGAGACGCGGGTCCGCGCTCGATTCGAACGGGATCGCCTGTACGAAGCGCCACCCGGCGGCCGCCCGATCGCGGATCACCTCTCGGTAGTCCTGTTCGGGCCGTGCTCCATCGCGACGGCGCAGCATCGCGACGCTGACGAACGAATACTCGTGCATGATCGCCCCCTTCGTCTTCTCAGCCTGGCCCGATGCACTGGCGACGTCAATGGATACGCGGCGCCCGGCCGGTTAGGCTGGAGCCATGCTCGAGATAACGTCGGAGGAGTTCGAGGAACTCGTGTCGGATGGCCTCGACTCTCTGCACGATGAGATGCTCGAGCAGCTCGACAACGTCATCTTCCTCGTCGAGGACGAACCGGACGACGGCAGCGACATCCTGGGGGTCTACGAGGGGTTCTCGCTCGCCGAGCGCGGCGCGTACGGCTACGGCGAAGAACCCGACCGCATCATCCTGTTCCGCATGAACCTGCTGCGGCACTGCGCCGACCGGGCCGAGCTGGTCTCCGAGATCCGCATCACCCTCATCCACGAGATCGCCCACTTCTACGGCATCTCGGAAGCGCGCATCCACGAGCTCGGGTGGGGCTGATGGTCGCCACGGACGCGCAGCAGAGGGCGGGCGCCAGGGATCAGCCGGCGGCCGTGGCGGAGCGCCCGTGGCAGACGGTCGTGTGGGACGACCCGGTCAACCTCATGTCGTACGTCTCCTACGTCTTCCAGATGCATTTCGGGTTCAGCGAGGAACGCGCCCACGAGCTCATGCTGCAGGTGCATCATCGCGGCAGCGCCGTTGTCGCCGAGGGCGGGCGGCACGCGATGGAGATGCACGTCGAGGCGATGCACGACTACGGCCTGTGGGCGACGGTCAGAGAGGCGGGGTCGGAATGATGCTCGTGCAGCTGCCCGAGGGCGGCCTGCGCATGGTGCTGCAGCCTGACGAGGCGGCCATGCTCGACCAGCTCGTCACCCAGCTGCTGCAGCTCCTGCAGAGCCACAGTTCGATGGCGCTCGACGCCGACCCTCTCTTCGCGAGCCTGGAGGTCGGCGGATCGGAATCGAAGCCCGAGGATCCGGCGCTCGCCAGGCTCTTCCCCGATGCGTATGAAGAGAGCGATGATGCCGACCGCTTCCGCCGCGTATCCGAGCAGGGCATGCTGAACCGGAAGGTGCAGGATGCCCTCGCCGTGACTTCGGCGATCGGGCTCGGAGGCGACCCCTTCGCGGCGCTCGAGGACGACGACCTGGAGATCGAGGTCGACATCGCCTTCGACGAGCTGCCGACGTGGGCGCGCACGCTGACGGCGCTGCGCCTCGCGATCGCCGCCCGCATCGGGCTCGAACGGGAGGCGGATCACGCCCGCCTCGAAGCCGACGACGAGGCGCGCAGCACGGTGCTCGTCTTCGATTGGCTCGCGGCGATTCTCGACGCCGTGATGCGAGCGCGCATGGCGGGAACCGGCAGGTCGGCCTGAGGCCGAGCACGCTCGCGAACGAATCGCGCAGTCGCGTCGTTCAGCCCCGGTCGTCGACGAGGCCGTAGCGCACGAACGCCCGCCAGATGCCGTCTTCCGCCACCGTGCCCGTCGTGAAGTCGGCCGTTTCGATGAGCGTCGGCGGAGCGTCGCCCATCGCCACGCCCACGGCGGCCTCGGTGATCATCTCGAGATCGTTCGCGCTATCGCCCACGGCCATCGTGCGGCGCATCGGGATGCCGTGGAACTCGGCGACGCGACGCAGCGAACGCCCCTTGTTCGTGGTGCGCAGACCGACTTCGCCGCCGAGTTCGCCGAGGTACGGGATCGTGCCGGTGACGGGGAGGAAGCGCGCCTCGATGGCATCGCACAGCCGACCGTAGGCAAGCGCGTCCAGCCCGACGAACGTGGCCTTCGCGATGCCGACGAGCGGCGGCGGCCCCGCGTACACGAAGCGTTCTTCGAGCTGCTCCAAATGGGCGAGCGCACTCACACCGCCGGCCGCGAGGCGGCGCTGCTCGAGCAGGAGCGGACGCATCCGGTCGGCGAGCCCGATGCTCGCGTAGGTGCGATCCCTGGCCTGCAATGTGAACTCGAGATCGAGAGACGCGAACAGGTCGATCAGGTACGAGACGTCGGCCTCGGGCATGGTCTCGGTGGCGATGAGCGCTTCTGCCGTTTCGATGAAGCCGCCGCTCGCCGTGACCACTCCGTCGAAGCCGATCTCCATGATCTCGTCGGAGATGCCCGAGCGCGACCGCCCGGTCGACAGGTAGACGCGGTGGCCGCGAGCCCGCGCCTGCCGCACGGCCCGAGTAGCCGACGACCGGGGCCGGTGGGTGTCGTCGACGAGCGTGCCATCGATATCGAGGAAGATCAGCCAGGGATCAACGGCAGGCGCGCTCGCGCCCGACGACGCCGAGCCGTCGAACGGCCTCGCAGCCCGCCGCACCCCGTCAACCATGCCTCAGCCCGCCATCCGCGGATTGAGCCGCAGCAGCTCGCGCGATCGTTCGACGTCGCTCGCGGCGTTCTCGATCAGTTCGTCGAGTACGGAGAATGCGGCCATCTCTCGAATGTACGCCACGAACGCCACTTCGAGCTCGAGGCCGTACAGGTCGCCCGAGAAATCATGGAGGAAGCACTCGGCCCGATCGGCGGCGACATCGCCGAAGGTCGGGTTGTCGCCGACGCTGACGGTCGCCTCGTGCCAGAGCGCGCGGCTCTCCGGGCGGGGTACACGCACCCAGGCGGCGTAGACGCCGGCCGGGGGCAGCGGGTCGCGCGTGTCGAGGTTCGCCGTCGGATAGCCGAGCTCACGCCCGCGGCCGTCGCCGTGCACGACGACTCCCGCGACCCGCCAGTCGAGCGCGCTCATTCCCCGATAGTGCGGTATCGGCTGTGGTGGAACACCAGCGGCTCGACATCGGCGAAGTAGTCGACCTCGCTGACCTCGAGCAGCACGATGGTGTGATCGCCGCCGGGCAGCAGGGAGTGCACCGTGCAGCTCAGCCAGAGCGCTGCGCCCGGGAAGTGGACGGCCCCGTCGTCGTCCGCCTGCCAGTCGATGCCCGCGAAGCGGTCGCCCTCGCGCGCCGAGAGCTGCCGGCTGACGCTCTCCTGTGCATGTCCGAGCACGCTCAGGCCGATGGAGGCGGCGTTCTCGAACTGCGGCCAGGTGCGCGAGGTGTTCGCCACGCTGATCGCCACGAGCGGCGGATCGAGGGAGATCGAGGTGAAGGAGTTCACCGCCATGCCGATCGGCGCCCCGTCGGCCCCGACGGCCCCGACGGCGACGACGCCGGTCGGGAAGGCGGAGAAGGCGCGGCGCAGCTGCGTGCCGACCTCGGCGTCGGATGCCTGCTGAACGTTCATATGTGACCCTCCATGAATCAGCATAGTCAAATTTGTCTATTAGACATTAACACAGATACTCGTCAATCTTGATCAATTCTGTCGTGCGCCTTAGCATGATGGAATGGCCTCATACACACGTCTCATCGTGCTCGGAGCTGTCTACCAGTTCCAGCCCGTGCACGGGTACTTCCTGCGGCGCGAACTGTCGACCTGGCATGTCGACGAGTGGGCGAACACCCAGCCCGGTTCGATCTACAACGCACTGAAGTCGCTCACGCGAGACGGGTACATCATCGACGACGGCACCGAGACGGACGGCAAATACCCCGCCCGCACCGTCTACAGCGTCACCGCCACCGGAAAGGTCGAACTGCTGCGTATGCTGCGCGACACGCTCTGGAGGGTCGAAGCCTTCGACACGAATTCGGTCATGGCACTCACCTCGTTCATGTTCGCGCTCAGCCGCAGCGAGGTCATCGCGGGCCTCGAGAATCGCGTCAGCAAGATCGACGCGCTCATCACGACGAACTCGTTCCAGATCACCGACACTTTGCGATCGGAGACCACGCCGAAGTACGTGCGCGAGATCTTCGAGCTCTCGTCGGCCCGACTGAGGGCCGAACAGGTCTGGGCCCGCGAACTCATCGAGCGGCTGCGCGCCGGCGAATACCGATTCGCGGACGAAGAGGCCATCGCCGCTCCCTGAAACGCGAAACGGCACCGCCCCCGATATCGGAGACGGCGCCGTACGCATGTCCACTAGAACCCGACGAGCTCGGACACCACTTCGGCGGACAGCGCCTCGGTCTGCGCGCCGCGATGGCACGCGACGATCGCCCCGGCGGCCGCGCCTCGTTTCGCGGCGGCCTCGAGGGACTCGCCGGCGGCGAGAGCCGCGACGAAACCGCCGCAGAACGCATCGCCCGCACCGGTCGTATCCACGACCTCGATGGGGAACGCGCCGACGGAGAAGGACTCCGCACCCAGCGGATGCACGGTCAGCCCATCGCCGCCCTGCGTGTGCACCACGGTGACCAGCGGGGCGAGCGTCTCGAGCCCGCCGAGCATCGCGAGCTCCGAATCGTTCACGATGAGGATGTCGACGTTCGGCAGCAGGCCGAGCACCGCCTCGTGCGCCGGGGCGGCGTTGAGCACCGTCGTAGCGCCGGCGGCACGACCGGCCTCCAGCGCTTCGGCCGCGGCCCCGATATTGATCTCGAGCTGCACGAGCACGACGCGGGCCCCCGCGATGCCGCGGGTCGCGGCCCCGGCATCGACTCGGGCATTCGCCCCCGGGATCACGATGATGCTGTTCTCGCCCGCAGCGAGGGACATGATGTGCGCGATGCCGCTCGGCCCCGCCTGCACGGCGACCGCCGAATCGTCGACGCCGGCCTCGCGCATGGCGCCGACGAGGAAGCGGCCCTCCGCATCGTCGCCGATCGCGCCGCACATGCGCGTCGCCGCGCCGCAACGAGCGGCGGCGACCGCCTGGTTCAGGCCCTTGCCGCCGGGGTACAGCCCGAGCGCCTCGCCGATGATGGTCTCACCCGGCTCGGGGAGCCGGGTGAGACCGAGGTAGCGATCCGCATTCAGACTGCCGACCACGCATACCGCTGCATCGTTCATGATGAACAGACTAGCGCTCAGTAGACGCGGGCCGAGGCGGCGGGGTGCTCGTCGGGAAGCGTCGCACTGCCCGACTCGGTGAGCCGCTCGCGCAGCGTCGCGCCCTCGCTCGAGGCCACGGCACCCCGCTCGCGCAGGATCGGCAGCACCTTCTCGACGAAGTCGATCGTCGAACCGGGCTGGATGACCGGCGAAAGCAGGAAACCGTCGAGGTCGCCGCCCTCGGCGAGCGCGATCACGTGATCGGCGACCTCCTCGGCAGTGCCCACGAACGCCTTCGAGCCCACCCCGTGCTCGTGCCAATCCTTCAGCACGTCGCCGACGGTCATGCCGGCGAAGCGCGAGACCTGCGACTGCGACAGCTCGGTGTGCAGATCGGTCATCGGCGTCTCGGGGTCGTAGGCCGAGAGATCGAGGCCCGTGAACCATGCGTACGAGGCCACGGTCACCTCGGCGGTCTGCGAGGCAAGCACCTCGTCGTAGCGGCGCTGCGCCTCCTCGGTCGTGTCGCCGATGATGCAGCGGAACTCGGCCATGACCTTCACCGAGTCGGCGCTGCGCCCCGAATCGACGGCGGCCTGGCGGATCGCCGTGCTGTGCGCCGCGAGCTGTTCGGCGGTACCGCCGCCCACGAACATGCACTCGCCGTGGCGGCCGCCGAACGAACGGCCCGCCGGCGAGGCGCCGGCCTGGAAGAGCACGGGCGTGCCCTGCGGCGAATACGACGAATTGCCGTAGCCCTCGCTCGTGAAGTACGGGCCCTCGTGCGTGATCGTGTGCACCTTCGCCGGATCGGCGAAATTGCCCTGCTTGTCCTTCGTGAGCGCGTCGGGCTCCCATGCGCCCTCCCACAGCTTGTAGACGAGGCGCACGAAGTCGTCGGCCATCTCGTAGCGCTCGTCGTGCGCCACCATGGGCACGCCGAACGCCTTGACCGCCGTATCCGCGGTTCCGGTGGTGACGATGTTCCACCCGGTGCGCCCGCCCGAGAGCTGGTCGAGCGTCGCCATGCGGCGCGCGAACGCGTACGGCTGCTCGAGCAGGGTCGAACCGGTCATGACGACTCCGAGCTGCTTCGTGTGAGCCAGGATCGCCGATGCGACGATGAACGGGTCGAGGCGCGGGAGGTCGAGCCCCTCGACCGATGCGATATCGGGGCGCACGCCGTTGACCTCGGCCCAGCCCCAGGCGTCGGCGAGGAACAGGAAGTCGAGCCCGCCCTCTTCGCAGATCTTCGCGAGCCTCGTCCAGTACTCCAGCGTGTCGTACTGATCCCGCTGGTTATCGGGGTGGCGCCAGGTGGCCCGGCCGCTGTCGTTGGCCTGCGCGTTCTCGAACAGGCCGAAGTGCAGCTTTTTCATGGAGTTCCTCTCTCCCAACAATGAATTCTTTGTCTCAGCGCGCACTGACTTCGTCGCTCCACCACAGCACCCGCTTGCGCACGATGGCGAGGAGCGCGATGAGCAGGATGCCCATCAGGCAGAGCATGAAGATCGCGGCCCAGGTCACGGCGAGATTCGCCTGCGCGGCCGCGGTCGTGACGAGCGAGCCGAGGCCCGCGGCAGTACCCGCCGCGACGAACTCCGCCACCGCGGCACCGACGACCGCGAGCGGCAGACTGATGCGGAGGCCGGCGAAGAAGTACGGCATGCTCCCCGGGAAGCGCAGGTCGCGGAAGATCTCCCAGCGCGAGGCGTGGAGCGTCTGGAAGACGTCCTTCGTACGCGAGTCGACGCTGCGCAGCCCCGCAAGCGAGTTGACGAGCACCGGGAAGAACACGACGATGCCGGTCACGATGTACTTCGGCAGCATGCCGAAGCCGAACGCGACGACGAGCGCCGGGGCGATCGCGATGACCGGAGTGACCATGATGAGCACGATGAGCGGCATCACGGCGCGCTCCACGATCTCGAACTCGCTCATGATGACGGCGATCACGAAGCCGAGCACGATCGCCGACCCGGCGCCGATCGCGACCTCCTGCAGGGTGATCAGGAAGTTCTTCCAGTACATGCCGGGGTCGGACGCGAAGCTCTCGCCGACCTGCCCGAACGTCGGCAGGATGTACGGATTCGTGATCGCGATCACGTGCCAGAGCACTGCGACGATGGCGAAGACGACTGCGGTCGGCGCCCACACGCGCGGGTGCGCCCAGGCGAGGTTCGCGGAGCGCGGCGCCGTCGACTGCTGCGCCTCTTGCACGGCGACCGCGCGCGTGGCGGTCACGTCATTCGATTCAACCGACATGTGCATTCGCCTCCATGACATCGCTCAGCCGCTGGCGCACGTAGCCCTCGAGATCGCGGAACTCATCGCTCGCGTAGGACTCGGAGGTGCGCGGGCGCGGAAGATTCACGTCGATGATCTCCTCGATGCGGCCGGGGTGGGCCGCCATCAGCACGATGCGGTCCGAGAGCACGATCGCCTCGGGCACGGAGTGCGTGACGAACATCACGGATTTGCGGTTCGACTGCCAGAATTCGAGCAGGCCGAGGCGCTGCTGGTCTCGGTTGATCTCGTCGAGCGCCGAGAACGGCTCGTCCATGAGCAGGATGTCGGGGTCGAACGAGAACGCCCGCGCGATCGCGACGCGCTGCTGCATGCCGCCCGAGAGCTGCTTCGGGAACTTGTCGAGTGCGGCGCCGAGGCCGAACGAGCGCAGCAGCTCGTCCGGATCCCTCAGCGTGCGCCCCTCGTTCGCCTTCGGATTGATGCGCACCGGCAGCTTCACGTTGTCGCGCACGCTCTTCCACGGCAGGAGGGCGGGGGCCTGGGGCACCAGGCCGATGCGCTTCTTCTTCGCGGCGGCGCGCACGCTCTCGCCGCCGATCGTCACCGAGCCTCCGTTCGCCTCGTAGAGGCCCGCGACGACCTTCAAGAGGGTCGACTTGCCGCAGCCGCTCGGCCCGATCACCGAGACGAACTCTCCCGGGTTCACCGTGAGGTTCACATCGCTGAGCGCCAGCATCTCCTGGCCCGGCTTGCCGAATTTCTTGACGAGGTGCGAGACCTCGACGCCGTGGCCTTCGCTCAGACCGACTGTCACTGGGCGTCTCCCGGCCAGATCAGCGCGCCGTCGGCGTCGTAGAGGCCCGCGACGAGCTCCGGATCCATGACGTCCTCGACCGGCGGGATGTCCGTGACGTTGCCGAACTTCTTCACCATGTCGGCCGCGCCCTGCCACTGCTCGACGGTCTGCACGCCGGGCGCTCCGGCCTGGCTGTCGCGCACCCACTGGGACTCGACCTTCCAGGTGCGCTCGAGCTGCTCCTTCGGGAACGCGTCGCCCTGGCCGTTGTCCTTCGCGAGCTTCGCGAGGCGCTCGACGCAATCGGCCTCGTTGTCGAGGCAGTACTGCAGCGCCTTCAGGTCGGCGCGCATGAAGTCGGCGACCACTTCGGGATTCTTCTGGTAGAACTCGGCGTTGGTCTCCATCACGTTGTACGTGCCGCTGAGGTCGAAGTCGGCCGGGACGAACTCCGAGAACTCCTCGCCCATGGCGCGCAGGGTCTCGCACTGGTTCGACGCGTAGCCGACGATCGCATCGGGCTGGCTGCGCAGCACCACGGTCGGGTCGTAATTGGTCATCTTGACCAGTTCGACCTTATTGATGTCGGCGCCGGCGGCATCGAGCATGGCCGCGGCGACCGGCGTCAGGTTGATGAAGTAGCCGAGCTGCTTGCCCTCGAGATCCTTCAGGCTCTTGATGTCCTTATTGGCGAACAGGCAGAACGGCGAGGTCGTCCCGTAGGTGGCGACCGCAGTGAGGTTCTTGCTGTTGGCGGCCGCCATCAGCACGTCCTCGGCAGAGCCGAGGCTGCTGAACTGGGCCTTGCCCGACGAGACGAGCTGCTGCCCGTTGCCACCGGCCGCGTTGATCTCGACGTTCAGGCACAGCTCGTCGAAGTAGCCGAGCTCCTGCGCCATGAAGACGTCGATCTGGCTGGCGCTCGCCGAGTAGCCGTAGCCCGAGATGTAGGTGATCTTCTCAGCGGCATTGCGATCGCACGCCGCCTGGTCGATGATCGACTTGTCGTTGTTCGCGGCGGGCGCCTCGGAGGCGCCGCTGCAGCCGGCCAGGAGGGCGACGCCGGCAAGTGCGCCGATGATCGCGAAGCCCGTTCGCTTATGGGATACCGAGGACTTCATCGTCCGTCCGCCTTTCGTCATGATGAGCAGGAATCTCTTAGTCAAGATCTGGCTCTAATTTATACTAGTCAAGAGCGAACTAGTCCAGTGGAATCGCAGATTCTGCATTCGTGATCGAGCTGTGACCCGGCCCGGTCGCGGCGAACCTCAGGTCGGCGGCTGCAGGGACCGGTGGTCCACCACCGCGCCGCGCCCGCCGAGCAGGCTCGCGGCGACCACGCCTCCCGCCCCGAACCTGCCGCGCACCTCGTCGACCGCCTGGTCGACGGCCCGCCACTCGTCGTCGTCGCTCCACAGCCCGGCCGGGTCGGCCCCGGTCGGGAGCAGCTGCTCGGCGCGCACCCCGATGAGGCGCACCGGCCGGCCGGCCGGGAGCCCCGCGAACAGCTCGCGCGCGGTCTGATAGATGCGCTGCGTCGCATCCGTAGCCTCGGCGAGCGTGCGCGATCGGGTGACCGTCTCGAAGTCCGACCAGCGCACCTTGATCGACACGGTACGGGCTTCGAGGCCAGCGCCCCGCAGCCGTTCCCCCGTGCGCGTGGCGAGCCGCAGCAGTTCGCGCTCGAGCAGCGCCGCGTCGACCTCATCGCGGGCGAACGTCTCCTCGTGGCCGATGCTCTTCTCCGTGCGCTCCGTCTCGACGCCGCGGGCATCGCGTCCGTTCGCGAGATCGTGCAGGCGACGCGCGCTCGCCACGCCGACGATGCGCTCGAGCGAGGCGAGCGGCTCCGCGGCGAGGTCGGCCACCGTATGGATCGCCCGCGACCCGAGCGCCTTCGCCGTGGCTCGACCGACGCCCCACATCGCCTCGATCGGCAGCGGGTGCAAGAACTCGAGGGTGCGCTGCGGCGGGATCTCGAGGAGGCCGTCGGGCTTCGCGCGCTGCGAGGCGAGCTTGGCGACGAACTTCGTGCCCGCGAGCCCGACCGATGCCGGCAGCCCGGTCTCCTCGCGCACCCGTTCGCGCAGCCGGCGCGCGATCTCGACCGGCTCGCCGAAGAGCCGCACGGTGCCCGCGACATCGAGGAACGCCTCGTCGATGCTGAGCGGCTCGACGAGCGGCGTGAACTCCTCGAAGATCTGCATGACCCGGCGCGAGGCCCGCCGGTACTTCTCGAACGTCGGCGGCACGAGCACGAGCTGCGGGCAGAGCTGCTTCGCCCGTGCGACCGGCATCGCCGAACGCACACCGTATCGGCGCGCCTCGTAGCTCGCGCTCGACACCACGGAGCGCGCCGTGTCGTGGGCCGCCGCGACCGGACGCCCGCGGAGCTCGGGCCGGTCGAGCAGCTCCACCGAGACGAAGAACGAATCCATGTCGACGTGCAGCATCGAAGCGATCTCGCGCTGCTGTCCCGTCATGCCCCCATTGCACCATATTCCGGGGGCGCGCGGCTGGTGAACCGCCCGGCATCGCCGCCCGCCGGCCCTACGAATTCACCGGCTCGATCGGCCGCGTCTTGGTAGCGTGGTGTCATCAGTCGGGTGGCCCGGATCCGGGCGGCAGGAAGGCGATCTATCTTGGCGAAGCAGCAGCACTCCTCTTCTCCGCAGCCCCCGGGTGCGTCCCGGGACGACGCCGTCGCTGCCCTGCGCGCACGCGCGCAGGCCGACGTGCTCATCATCGGCGGCGGCATCAACGGCATCGCGACGTTCCGCGAGCTCGCGCTGCAAGGCGTCGACGTGGCACTCGTCGAGCGGGGCGACTTCGTCTCGGGCGCGTCCTCCGCTTCGAGCCATATGGTCCACGGCGGCATCCGCTACCTCGAGAACGGCGAGTTCCGCCTCGTGAAGGAGGCGGTGCAGGAGCGCAACCGCCTCATCCGCAACGCACCCCACTACGTGCGCCCGTTGCGCACCACGATCCCGATCTTCAAGACCTTCTCGGGCATACTGACGGCACCGTTCCGGCTGCTCGTCACCCACGGTCGCGGAGAACCGCGCGAGCGCGGGGCGCTGCTCATCAAGATCGGGCTCGTCATCTACGACCTCTTCTCGCGTGCGGGCGGCCAGGTGCCCCGGCACCGCTTCCTCGGCAGGGATCGCTCGCTCCGCGAGCTCCCCCGCCTGAACCCCGGCATCAAGTACACCGCCACCTACTTCGACGCATCGATGCACGACCCCGAGCGGCTCGCGCTCGACGTGCTCGCCGACGGGGTCAGCGCGGGCACGGGCGCCCGCGGGGACCGCACGGCTCGCGCCGCGAACTACGTCTCCGCCGTGGGCTTCTCGGACGGGAAGGCGACCCTGCGCGACGAGGCGAGCGGCGAGGAGTTCCCGTTCACCGCCCGCGTCATCGTGAACACGAGCGGCCCGTGGACCGACCTCACCAACGAGGCGCTCGGCCGCCCGACCCGCTACATGGGCGGCACGAAGGGCTCGCACATCGTGCTCGAACACCCCGAGCTGTTCGAGGCGACGGCGGGCCGCGAAATGTTCTTCGAGCACTCCGACGGCCGCATCGTGCTCATCTATCCGCTCAAGGGCCGGGTGATGGTCGGCACGACCGACATCGACGCCGACCCCGCCGAGCCGATGGTCTGCACCGACGACGAGGTCGACTACTTCTTCGATCTCATCCCGCACGTGTTCCCCGCGATCCCGGTAGACCGATCGCAGATCGTGTACTCGTTCTCGGGGATCAGACCGCTCCCCCGGCACGACGACACCGCGCCGGGGTTCGTGTCGCGCGACTACCGCATCGAGCACGGCTGGCTCGGCGATGTGCGCACGCTCAGCCTCGTCGGGGGCAAGTGGACGACCTTCCGCGCGCTCGCCGAGCATCTCGGCGATGAGACGCTGAAGCTGCTCGGAGCCCGCCGCAGCATGAGCACGCGCCGCACGGTCATCGGCGGCGGAGCCGGCTACCCGCGAGACGCCGCGGCGAAGCGCATCTGGGTCTCGAAGCACGCCCAGGGCCACGACCCGCGGGTCGTCGAGGCCCTGCTCGAGCGCTACGGCACCGCGGCCGCCGAGGTGCTCGCCGCGATCCCGACCGACGCATCGGAGCTGGTGCACGCCCCCGGCTACTTCGCGGCGGAACTGGCGCACCTCGCGCGCACCGAGGACGTGCTGCACCTCGACGACCTGCTGCTGCGACGCACCTCGCTGGCGTTCGTCGGCGGCCTCACCCGCGAGACCCTCGCCGAGGCGGCCGAAGCCATCGCCCCGGTGCTCGGCTGGAATGCCGACGCGCAGCAGCAGGAGGTCGAGCGAACCGAGCGCCTGCTGCACGACGCCCATCGCGTCGTGCTCGGCGAGCCCGGCCTCGCACCGCTCGACTGACCGCGGGGCGGGCCGTACGCGCTCGCGCCGCACCCGAACTTCAGAGCCGAAGGAGCACGCCATGTCCCAGTACGTGATCGCGATCGACCAGGGCACGACGTCATCGCGCGCCATCATCTTCGACCACGACGGCTCGATCGTCGCGGTCGGCCAGAAAGAGCACGAGCAGATCATGCCGGAGGCCGGCTGGGTCGAGCACGATGCGCTCGAGATCTGGCGCAACGTGCAGGAGGTGATCGGCACCGCGCTCGGCACCGCCGACCTCACCGGACGCGACATCGCGGCGATCGGCATCACGAACCAGCGCGAGACCGCGGTCGTCTGGGACCGGCGCACCGGCGAACCCGTGCACCGCGCGATCGTCTGGCAGGACACGCGGACGCAGCCGCTCGTCGATGCGCTCGCGGCCGACGGGGGCGTCGATCGATTCAAGGCGATCACCGGGCTGCCGCTCGCGAGCTACTTCTCGGCGACCAAGATCGCCTGGATCCTGGAGCACGTCGACGGCGCTCGCGAGCGTGCCGAGGCCGGTGAGCTGATGTTCGGCACGACCGACAGCTGGATCCTGTGGAACCTCAGCGGCGGACCCGACGGCGGCGTGCACGCGACCGACGTGACGAACGCGTCGCGCACGCTGCTCATGGATCTCGAGACGCTGCAGTGGCGCGACGACCTGCTCGAGGCGTTCCGCATTCCGCGTTCGATGATGCCCGAGATCCGCTCCTCCTCGGAGGTCTACGCCGAGGCGGAGGCCTCGTCGCTGCTGCACGGAACCCCGATCTCGGGCATCCTCGGCGACCAGCAGGCCGCAACCTTCGGGCAGGCGGCGTTCGACGCCGGCGAATCGAAGAACACCTACGGGACCGGCTGCTTCCTGATCTTCCAGACCGGCACCGAGATCGTGCACTCGGTGAGCGGGCTGCTCACGACCGTCGGCTACAAGCTCGGCGATGCGCCGGTGCACTACGCGCTCGAGGGGTCGATCGCGGTCACCGGATCGCTCATCCAGTGGCTGCGCGACCAGCTCGGGCTCATCTCGTCGTCATCGGAGGTCGAACGGCTCGCGAAGTCGGTCGAGGGCAACGGCGGCGTCTACTTCGTACCGGCGTTCTCGGGGCTCTTCGCACCGTACTGGCGGCCGGATGCGCGCGGTGCCCTCGTCGGGCTCACCCGCTATTCGAACCGCGGCCACATCGCGCGCGCCGCGCTCGAGGCCGTCGCCTACCAGACCCGCGATGTGCTCGATGCCGTCAACGCCGATGTCGCGGCCGGCGGCGGCATCCACCTGAGCGAGCTGCATGTCGACGGGGGCATGGTCGCCAACGAGACCCTCATGCAGTTCCAGGCCGACATGCTCGGCGTGCCCGTCGTGCGCCCGCGCATCGCCGAGACGACGGCGCTCGGCGCCGCCTACGCGGCAGGGCTCGCAGTGGGGTTCTGGTCGGGGCTCGACGAGCTGCGCGCGAACCGGCGGGAGGCGCACCGGTGGGAGCCGCAGCTCGCGGCGGACGAGCGCGATCGCCTGCTGCGGCAGTGGCGCAAGGCGGTCACCAAGTCGATGGACTGGGTCGACGCCGACACGCGCTGACCGGGCTCAGGCCGGAACCAGCGGATTGTGGCCCGCCGCGATCCGCTCCTCCTCGCGCACCTCGGGCGGCGGCGTGCCGTCGCCGAACGGCTCGCCGCCGAGCCGTTCGCGGTCGTGCGGGTCGAGCCAGTTCTCGAGCTCGGGGCCCGCGGGCACGATCCCTGTCGGATTGATGTCCTCGTGGGTGACGTAGTAGTGGCGCTTGATCTGCACGAAATCGGTGGTGTCGCCGAACCCCGGGGTCTGGAAGAGGTCGCGCGCGTACCCCCAGAGGTGCTCCATCTCGATGAGCCGGTTGCGGTTCGTCTTGAAGTGCCCGTGGTAGACCGGGTCGAAGCGGGTGAGGGTCGTGAAGAGCCGCACGTCGGCCTCGGTGATGGTGCCGCCCATGAGGTAGCGGCGGGTCGCGAGGCGCTCCTCCAGCCAATCGAGCGCCTCCCACAGGCGGGCGTACGCGGCCTCGTAGGCGTCCTGGCTGCCCGCGAACCCGCAGCGGTAGACGCCGTTGTTCACCTCGGTGAAGATGCGGGTGATGACCGGCCACATCTCTTCGAGCTCGCCGCTGCCCGTGCCCAGCCCCGGCAGCAGATCGGGCGCCCCCTCCCGGTGGAACTCGCGCCACTCGGTGGAGAAGTCGAGCGTGATCTGCGGGTAGTCGTTCGTGACGACCTCGCCGCTCGACACCTCGACGATCGCGGGTACCGTGATGCCGCGCGGATAGTCGGGGAACCGCTTGAAGTAGTTCTGCTGCAACCGCGCCGTTCCGAGCACCGGGTCGACGTCGCCGACGTTGAGCGTCGTGCCCTCGAGGTCGAAGGTCCACGAGCGCACATCGTGCACGGGCCCCGGCCGGCCGAGCGAGATCGCGTCTTCGAGACCGAGCAGGCGGCGCACGATGACGGTGCGGTTCGCCCACGGGCACGCGTTCGCGGCGACGAGCCGGTAGCGGCCCGCCTCGACCGGCCAGGCCTCGGCGCCAGCGCTGAGCCCGAAGCCGAGCGACCCGACCTTCGAGGGCGGCGGCGCGGGCAGGGCGCGCGTCGCCTCGGGGTCGGCGACGATGCGATCCTCGATGTAGTTCGTGTCTCTCGTGAACTCGGCGCCGCCGGTCACGTAGGCGCCCCGGGTCGAATACTGCTCGTTCTCGGTCATGCCTCCATTGTGCCCCGGCGGGCCCGCCCCGCGCACGGGGCACCGCCCGGAGACGGCCGAAGGGCGAGAAATCCAGGGGTCTTCGCGATCCCTGCCTGATTTCTCGCCCTTCGAGACGTGAACGGGCCGGTCAGCCCGCGGCCCGCTCCAGCACCAGTTCGCGCACACGGGCGGCATCGGCCTGGCCGCGCATCGCCTTCATCACGGCGCCGATGATGGCGCCGGCGGCCTGCACCTTGCCGTCGCGGATCTTGGCGAGCACGTCGGGCTGCTCGGCGAGTGCCGCATCGACCGCCTCGATGAGCGCACCGTCGTCGGAGACGATCGCGAGCCCGCGGGCCTCGACGATCTCGGCCGCCGTGCCCTCGCCGTCGATGATGCCGGCGATCACCTGGCGCGCCATCTTGTCGTTCAGCGTGCCCTCGTCGACGAGCGCGACCACCGAGGCCAGCTGCTCGGGGGTGATGAGGTCGGGCGCGGCCGTCGAACGCTCGTTGGCGATGCGCGCGATCTCTCCGGTCCACCACTTGCGCGCCGTCTGCGGGGGCACGCCCGCCGCCACGGTCGCCTCGATGGTGGCGGTGAGGCCCGAGTTCACGACATCCTGGAACTCGAGCGCCGAGAACTTCCAGTCGGCCTTCAGCCGGCGGGTGCGCAGCGTCGGGTGCTCGGGCAGCGCGGCGCGCAGCTCCTCGACCAGATCGCGCGATGGGGTGAGCGGCGCGAGGTCGGGCTCGGGGAAGTACCGGTAGTCGTCGGCGTCGCTCTTCGGGCGGCCCGGCGAGGTCTCCCCCGTGTCCTCGTGCCAGTGACGGGTCTCCTGCGTGATCGACCCGCCGTCGGCGAGGATCTGAGCCTGGCGCTGGATCTCGAAGCGCACGGCGCGCTCGATCGAGCGCAGCGAATTCACGTTCTTCGTCTCGGTGCGCGTGCCGAGCACCGACATGCCGGCGCCCTCGTTGCCGCGGGGGCGCAGCGACACGTTCGCGTCGCAGCGGAGGTTGCCGCGCTCCATGCGGGCATCGGAGATGCCGAGCGCGACCACCATCTCGCGGATCGTCGCGACGTAGGCCGCCGCGATCTCGGGCGTATCCGCCTCGCCGCCGAACACGGGACGCGTGACGATCTCGACGAGCGGCACACCCGCGCGATTGTAGTCGACGAGCGAGTACTCCGCGCCCTGGATGCGACCGGTCGAACCGCCGACGTGGTTGAGCTTGCCCGCATCCTCCTCCATATGCGCGCGCTCGATCGGCACGTGCACGACGCGGCCCGAGGCGAGCTCGATCTCGACGGAGCCGTCATGGGCGATGGGGTCGTCGTACTGCGAGATCTGGTAGTTCTTCGCCATGTCGGGGTAGAAGTAGTTCTTCCGGGCGAAGCCCGAGGTCTCGGCGATCTCGCAGCCGAGCGCGAGCCCGAGGCTGATCGAGTAGCGCACGGCCTGCTCGTTCACGACGGGCAGCGAACCGGGAAGGCCGAGACACACCGGCGTCAGGTTCGTGTTCGGCTCGGAGCCGAACACGTTCGGGGCCGACGAGAACATCTTGGTCTTCGTGTTCAGCTCGACGTGCACTTCGAGCCCGATGACGGGCTCGAAGAGTTCGAGGGCCCGTTCGTAGTCCATCAGCTTGGTCTTGGCCATCAGCGGGCTCCCCCTTCAACGTTCACGGCACCGAACATCGGGCTCTGCTGCCAGAACGCCCGGCCGTCGCGGTCGGCGATCAGGCTCTCGACGGCGGCGCCGGCGCGGTACAGTCGCGCGTCTTCGAAAGCGGGGGCCATGAGCTGCAGCCCGACGGGGAGCCCGTCTTCGGCGGCGAGGCCGATCGGCAGGCTGAGGCCCGGGATGCCGGCGAGGTTCGCGGGAATCGTCGTGGCGTCGTTCAGGTAGTCCTGCATCGGATCGGCATCGTGCGTGCCGATCTTCCACGCCGTGGTGGGCGCGGTCGGCGATGCGATGACATCGACCCGGTCGAACGCGTTCGCGAAGTCGCGCTGGATGAGGGTGCGCACCTTCTGCGCGCTCCCGTAGTAGGCGTCGTAGTAGCCGGCCGACAGCGCGTAGGTGCCGAGGATGATGCGTCGCTTCACCTCGGCGCCGAAGCCCGCCGCACGCGTCTCGCTCATCACGCTCTCGACGGTGCCGCCGCCTTCGGGGCTGACCCGCAGCCCGAAGCGCACCGAGTCGTACTTCGCGAGGTTGCTCGAGGCTTCGGCCGGGAGGATGAGGTAATACGCGGCGACCGCGTACTCGAAGTGCGGCGCATCGATCTCGACGATCTCGGCGCCCTGGGTCTCGAGCAGCGCGAGCGCTTCTTCGAAGCGCGACTTCACGCCCGCCTGCGCGCCATCGAGCATCAGCTGCTTCACCACGCCGACGCGCAGCCCCTTGAGGGTCGAGGGATCGACGCCGCCGCGGGCCGCCTCCGCCATCGACGGCCACTGCATGTCGAGCGAGGTCGCATCGTGACGGTCGTGGCCGACGACGACATCGTGCAGCAGTGCGGTGTCGAGCACGGTGCGGGCGCACGGGCCGATCTGATCGAGCGACGATGCGAGCGCGATCGCGCCGTAGCGGCTGACGCCGCCGTAGGTCGGCTTCGCCCCTACGGTGCCGGTGAGCGCAGCGGGCTGGCGGATCGAGCCGCCGGTGTCGGAGCCGAGCGCGAGCGGGGCTTCGAACGCGCCGACCGCGACGGCGGAGCCGCCGCCCGAGCCGCCGGGCACGCGCTCGGTGTTCCACTGGTTGAACGTCGGCCCGTAGGCCGAGTTCTCGGTCGACGAGCCCATCGCGAACTCGTCCATGTTGGTCTTGCCGATGTTCACGAGGCCGGCCGCGCGGGCCTTCGCGACGGCGGTGGCGTCGTAGGGCGAGCGGTAACCCTCGAGCATCTTCGAGCCCGACGTCGACGGCATGTCGGTCGTCACGAGCACGTCCTTCACCGCGAGCGGCACGCCCGCGAGCGCTCCGAGGTCCTCGCCCGCGGCGCGGCGCTCGTCGACGGATCGGGCGGCCGCGAGCGAGCGCTCGGCGTCGGTGGCGAGGAACGCGTGGAGCTCGCCGTCGACGGCGGAGATGCGGTCGAGGTGCGCCCGGGTGGCCTCGACCGAGGAGACCTCGCCCGAAGCGAGCTTCGCGGCGAGGTCGGCCGCCGTGAGATTGATCAGTTCACTCATGTCGCTGCTACTGCTCCTCGCCGAGAATCGATGACACGCGGAACATGCCGTCCGCCTCCTCGGGCGCATTCGCGAGCGCCTCCTCGCGCGTGAGCACGTCGGCGACCACGTCGGGCCTCGTCACGTTGTTCAGCGGGGTCGGGTGGCTCGTCGCGGGCACATCTGCCGTCGCGACCTCGCTCACCTTCGCGATGTTCAAGAGGATCGAGCCGAGTTCGCTGGTGAGCGACTCGACTTCGGCATCGGTGAGGGCGATCCGGGCCAGGCCAGCGAGATGCTGCACGGACTCGGCCGTGATCTCGCTTGCCGCCGACTCGCCCGCTGCCGCAGTCGTTTCAGGCATGCTGCTCCATGAGTGGGTGAATTCTACGAACCCGTCCATCCTACCGAGAACGCGGGGCCGCCCGGCGCACGAGAGCGCCGGGCGGCCCCGGGCTCAGTGCGACGGTACGGCCCGGAGCTCCGGAGGCAGGGCGTCCCCGATCCGCGTTCCGTCGCGGGCCCACAGCCCCGAGCAGCCGCGCCGGTGGCTGTCGACGAGGTGCACGTCGGCGATGCCGATGGCGGTCATCAGCGCGTACGAGGTCGTCGGCCCGACGAAGCGGAACCCGAGACGCCGCAGCTCCTTCGCGAGCGCGACCGACTCGGGCGAGGTACTCGGCACCTCTGCTGCCGTGCGGGGCGACGGCGATCGCTCGGGCCTGAACGACCAGACGAGGTGCGCGAGCCCCGGCCCCTCTGCCCGCAGCCGCAGCGTCGCCGCCGCATTGCCGACCGTCGCCCTGATCTTGGCCGCGTTGCGGATGATGCCCGCGTTCTGCATGAGCCGATCGATGTCGGGCTCGGCGAAGGCCGCGACGCGCTCCGGGTCGAACTCCGAGAACGCGTCGCGGAAGGCCTCGCGCTTGCGCAGCACCGTGAGCCACGACAGCCCGGACTGGAAGGCCTCGAGACTCAGCCGTTCGAATACGCCGGCATCGTCGGTGACCGGCATGCCCCATTCGGCGTCGTAGTAGTCGGTGAGCAGCGGGTCCTGCTCCGCCCACGCGGCGCGCACGGGCGGGTGCCCTGCGCCCACCCGGCTCCCCCGTGTTCCGTTCAGATTCGCATCCAGCATCTCGGTACCTCCGTCGCTCCGTTCCATTCAGCGCCCGTGTGTGACTGCTCAGCCTAGGTCGGCACCGAGCGGCGCGGGGCGAGGAAGCGCAATCTGTGGATAACTCGCCCCTCTACTCCTCTGTGGATGAGCGTTCGAGCGCGTCCGGCCCGGAAGTCACGAGCACTGCGAACTGCGCGGCGTCGAGCACCGGGATGCCGAGCTCCTCGGCCTTGGCGAGCTTCGAACCGGCGCCCGGCCCCGCGGCGACGAAGTCGGTCTTCTTCGAGACGCTCGACGCGGCCTTGCCGCCGGCCTGGATGATCGCCTCTTTCGCGCCGTCGCGGGTGAACCCATCGAGGGCGCCGGTCGCGACCACGGTGAGCCCGGCGAGCACCCCGCCCGCGGCCGCCGCGGCCCCCGGCCCCGGATGCCCGGGGGTCGCCCACTGCACCCCGGCGGCTGCCCAGCGATCGACGATCTCGCGATGCCAGTCGGCCTCGAACCAGCCGAGCAGCGACTCGGCGATGATGCCGCCGACCCCGTCGACGGCCGAGATCTCGTCGAGCGAGGCGGATCGGATGGCATCGAGCGACCCGAACCAGTCCGCGAGCGCGCGCGCCGCCACGGGCCCGACGTGCCTGATGTTCAACGAGACGAGCAGGCGCCACAGCGGCTTCGTCTTCGCCTTCTCGAGCTCGGCGAGCAGGGTATCGACGTCCTTCGAGGGCTGGGCCTCGCGGTAGTTCTTCTTGATTCCGGCCCGACGCCGTTCGGCGGCGCTCGCCTCCTCCCAACCCGGAGGATAGCTCGCGGAGCCCAGCTTCTGGAACGGCGTGCGCCTTCGCGGCTCCCCGGTCTCCTCATCGATCACCGGTTCGCCGGTCTCGCTGTCGCGCACCACGACCACGATGGGCACGAGCTGATCCCGGGTCAGTTCGAAGAGCCCGGCCTCGGTTTCGAGCGGCGGGTCGGCCGGCACTTCGGGCTGGGTCAGCGCCGCGGCGGTGATCTCGCCGAGCACCTCGATGTCGAGGGCCCCGCGCGATCCGATGTGCTCGACCCGGCCGCGCACCTGCGCCGGGCAGCCTCGCGCGTTCGGACAGCGCAGGTCGATGTCGCCCTCCTTCATCGCGCGCAGCTCGGTGCCGCACTCGGGGCAGTCCTTCGGCATCTTCCATTCGATCTCGCTGCCGTCGCGGCGTTCGAGCACGGCGCCGAGCACTTCGGGAATCACGTCGCCCGCTTTGCGCAGCACGACCGTGTCGCCGATCAGCACTCCCTTCGCCTGCACCACCTCCTGGTTGTGCAGGGTTGCCTGGCGCACGGTCGAGCCGGCGACCTTCACCGGCTCCATCACCGCGTAGGGTGTCGCCCGACCGGTGCGGCCGACGCCGATGCGGATGTCGATGAGCTTCGTGTGCACCTCCTCCGGCGGATACTTGTAGGCGATCGCCCAGCGCGGCGCACGGCTCGTCTCGCCGAGTTCGGCATGCAGGGCGAGTTCGTCGATCTTCACGACGATGCCGTCGATCTCGTGCTCGACATCGTGCCGGTGCTCGCCGCGATCCTCGATGAACGCGACCACGTCCTCGACGTCGTCGAACACCCGGGAATACGGCGAGACCGGAAGCCCCCATCCGGCGAGCGCGGCGTACGCATCCGACTGGTTCTCGAACCCCGGATGCTGCCAGGCCCCGATGCCGTGCACGTAGAGCGACAGACGGCCGAGGCGATCCCTCATCAGCTCGAGCTCGGCCTCGCTCTTCTTCTCGGCCCGCTGCCGCAGACTGCCGGCGGCCGTATTGCGGGCGTTCGCGAACTCGGGGAAGCGGATCGAGATCTTCTCGTCGGGCACGCCCTTCGCGCGCTGCTCATCGACGAAGCGGCTCTGCAGTTCGTGCTGGCGTTCGTTCAGCGCCGCGAAATCCTCGCCCGAGAGGAAGACTTCGCCGCGCGCCTCGAAGAATTCGGGCACGTCATCGCCCGTGAGCTCGACCGGGATGGCCGGGATGAAGCGCACGTTCTCGGTGATGTCCTCGCCGACCCGGCCGTCGCCGCGGGTGGCAGCGGTCTCGAGCACTCCCCCGCGGTAGGCGAGGTTGATGGCGAGACCGTCGATCTTCAGTTCGGAAAGCCAGCGCACCGGCCCTCCCGCAGCGGCCCGCGCCTTCGCCGCCCACTCGCGGAACTCGTCGAGCGAGAACACGTTGTCGAGGCTCAGCATGCGCTCTGCGTGCTCGTGCTCGGGGAAGCCTGCGGAGACGACGGCCGCGCCGACCTCCTGCGTCGGGCTGTCCTGCCCGGCGAGCTCGGGGAACGCGCGCTCGATCGCCTCGAGGCGATGGAACATCTCGTCGTACTCGGCGTCCGAGACGAGGCTCGCGGCCTCCGAATAGTAGGCGGTGCGCAGGCGCTCGATCTCGGCGGTGAGGCGCTCCGCCTCGGCACGTGCGGCGTCGAAATCTGCAGGGATCGCGGAAGAATTGCTCACGCCCCCAGTCTACGGAGCCAGCGCCCGGCGAGCGCCGATCGCCCGCGGTCGGCGTTTGACAGGCGCGCATTCGTGTCGGAATACTGACTACCCAAGACCGCAGCGCTGCGGGGACCTCCAGTTCCGGAACATGGAACGCCGGCTCTCGGGCACTCGGCGCACCATCGACGAGGAGGTCGCATGAACAGTTCGCCTGATCAACCCGGATTCCCCGAAGAAGCACCGCCCGACATCGATTACGAGGCGGTGCAGCGCTCCCCCGAGTTCCAAGAGCTCAAGCGGCGGTTCCGCACGTTCGTCTTCCCCGTCTCCGCACTCTTCATGGTGTGGTTCCTCGCGTACGTGCTGCTCTCGGCCTACGCGCACGATTTCATGGCCACTCCGGTCATCGGCAATGTGAACCTCGGCATCGTCCTCGGCCTCGGCCAGTTCGTGACGACGTTCGCGATCACCATGATCTACGTACGGTTCGCCAACAAGCGCCTCGACCCGATCAGCGTCGGGATCCGCGCCGATCTCGAGGCGCAGGCCGCCCGGGGCGGTTCGAGCACCACCGACGGGGAGGCATGACATGCAGGGCAACAATCCGGTTCTGAACATCTCGATCTTCCTCGCGTTCGTCGCGGTGACGATGGTCATCGTGATCCGCGCGAGCCGCAACAACAAGAGCGCCGCCGACTTCTACGCCGGCGGTCGTTCGTTCAGCGGGCGCCAGAACGGCCTCGCGATCGCGGGCGACTACCTCTCGGCCGCATCCTTCCTCGGCATCTGCGGCGCCATCGCCCTCACCGGCTACGACGGGTTCCTCTACTCGATCGGCTTCCTGGTCGCGTGGCTCGTCGCCCTGCTGCTCGTCGCCGAGCTCATGCGCAATACCGCGAAGTTCACGATGGCCGACGTGCTCTCGTTCCGTCTCAAGCAGAAGCCTGTGCGCATGGCCGCCGCTACGACGACGCTCGCGGTGAGCTTCTTCTACCTGCTGGCGCAGATGGCGGGTGCGGGGGCGCTCGTGTCGCTGCTGCTCGGGCTCGACAGCTCGATCGGGCAGTCGCTCGTCATCGTCGCCGTCGGCGTCGTGATGATCATCTACGTGCTGATCGGCGGCATGAAGGGCACGACCTGGGTGCAGATCATCAAGGCGGTGCTGCTCATCGCCGGCGTCGCGATCATGACGGTGTGGACGCTCGCGCTCTCCGGCTTCAACTTCTCGCAGCTGCTGCAGACCGCCGTCGAGAAGTCGGCCGAAGGCGCCGCTATCCTCGCGCCGGGCCTGAAGTACGGAGCGAACCCGCTCGACTTCATCTCGCTCGCCCTCGCGCTCGTGCTCGGCACCGCCGGCCTCCCCCATGTGCTCATGCGCTTCTACACCGTGCCCACGGCGAAGGAGGCGCGCCGTTCGGTCGTGTGGGCGATCTGGCTCATCGGCATCTTCTACCTCTTCACCCTCGTGCTGGGCTTCGGCGCCGGCGCCCTCGTCGGGCCCGAGGAGATCGCGAATGCTCCGGGTGGCGTCAACTCCGCGGCCCCGCTCCTCGCATTCCACCTCGGCGGCCCGATTCTGCTCGGCCTCATCTCGGCCGTGGCGTTCGCCACGATCCTCGCGGTCGTCGCGGGCCTCACCATCACGGCCTCGGCCTCGTTCGCGCACGACGTGTACGCGAGCGTGATCAAGAAGGGCAAGGCGACGCAGAAGCAGGAGATGAAGGTCGCGAAGATCACGACCCTCGTCATCGGCGCGGCCGCGATCATCGGCGGTATCGGAGCGAAGGATCAGAACGTCGCCTTCCTCGTGGCCCTCGCCTTCGCGGTCGCCGCGAGCGCGAACCTGCCGACGATCCTCTACTCGCTCTTCTGGAGCAAGTTCACCACCCGCGGCGCGGTGTGGTCGATGATCGGCGGCCTCGTCTCGGCGATCGGCCTGATCGCGTTCTCGCCGGTCGTGTCGGGCACCGAGACCTCGATGATCCCGGGAGCCGACTTCGCGTGGTTCCCGCTCACCAACCCGGGCATCGTGTCGATCCCGCTCGGATTCATCCTCGGCTGGGTCGGGTCGCTGACCGACCCGGGCCGCGAGTCGAAGAAGCTGGCGGCCGAGATGGAGGTGCGCGAGCTCACCGGTTTCGGCGCGGAGCCACCGGTCGAGCACTGACACCGTCCGATCCTGCGGCGGCGGCAGGCTCGAGCCGTCGCCGCAGGATCTCATGAGCCGATGCCCCGTTCTGCCGCGGAGGCCGTCAGGTTCTGAAGCTCATGCGCGGCGCGCCGGTGACGCATATCGCCCCGGCGACCCGGTTACGCCGCCTCGCACGAGAACGCCCACATCACGCCGAAGCGATCGTAGGCCTGCCCGTACCAGTCGCCCCACGGAGCCCGCTCGAACGGCATGCCGACCTCGCCGCCGCCGGTGAGCAGCTTCGCGATGAGGTCGCGGGCCTCCTCGGGGGTATCCGTGGTGACCAGCATCGAATACGCGCTGCCCCGCACGTTGTAGTCGGTGCCGTCGTCCATCGCGTCGCCGCCCGCGATCGTGCCGACGGGCGTCACGAGCGTCGCGTGCGCGACCGCCTGCGGGTCCGGGGTGAAGGGCATGCCCTCCATCGGCGGCATGTCGCCGTAGCGGAGGATCCGCAGATCACCGCCGAACACCTCGTGCCAGTGCTCCATGGCCTCGCCGGTCGTACCGGGAAGCGCGATGTACGTCGCAATCGAGTGCGTCATGCTGCCTTCTCCTCCGTCGGATCGATACCGCTGCCGGTATCGGCGTCAGCCCCAGTATGCACGCGACCTGCGTCATCCGCTACCGCTCGGTTCGGCCTCGGAGAAAGAACTCAGCGGCGTGCTTCCAGAGCGCGCCGCCTCGGCGTTCGCACCCGATGGCGTCGGCGACGCCACTCGGGCCGGTCAGGCCGCCGAACGCTCGGCGTCGACCGGCAGGGCGCGGTCGATCGTGAACTGACCGAGCACGCGCGTGCCGATGTAGAGCACGGCGGTCTGACCGGGAGCGACGCCCGAGAGCGGCTCCGCGAGCTTCAGATCGACGTCGACCACGATCTCGTGACTCGCATCGACGCGATGCTGCTCGGTGCGCTCCGCGTCCAGGATCGGGACCAACCGCGCCTTCGCCGGCACCGGATCGGCATGCGCCCTGATCTGCACCTCGCAGGCGAATTCCTCTGCCGGTTCGAACCCCGGTTCGCCCGCCCAGCTGAAACGCCCGCCGGCGATGCGTCCGATCTGCAGGCTCTCGCGGGGCCCGACCACGACCTGGTTCGACACCGGCCGGATCGAGAGCACGTAGCGCGGTTCGCCGTCCGGCGCCGGGCGCCCGAGCTGCAGCCCGCGACGCTGCCCCACCGTGTACCCGTGGGCGCCGTCGTGGCGACCGACGATCTCGCCCGCTTCGTCGAGAATCTCGCCCGGCTCGCGCTGCACGTGGTCGGAGAGCCACCCGCGCGTATCACCGTCGGGGATGAAGCAGATGTCGTAGCTGTCGGGCTTCTGCGCCACCTGCAACCCGCGCTCCTCGGCCTCGGCGCGGATGAGCTCCTTCGACGGCGTATCGCCGAGCGGGAAGTAGCAGTGCGCGAGCTGGCTCTCGGTGAGCACGCCGAGCACGTACGACTGATCCTTCGTCCAGGCACTCGCGCGGTGCAGTTCGCGCCCGTTCTCACCATCGACGAGGCTCGCGTAGTGACCCGTCGCGACCGCGTCGAACCCGAGAGCGATCGCCTTGTCGAGCAGCGCCTGGAACTTGATCTTCTCGTTGCAACGCATGCAGGGGTTCGGAGTGCGGCCGGCAGCGTACTCGGCGATGAAATCGTCGACCACGTCCTCCTTGAAGCGCTCGCTGAGATCCCATACGTAGAAGGGGATGCCGAGAAGATTCGCGACGCGACGGGCGTCCATGGCGTCCTCGATCGTGCAGCAGCCGCGCGAACCGGTGCGAATCGTGCCCGGCATGCGGCTGAGCGCGAGATGCACTCCGACGACTTCGTGCCCCGCTTCGACCGCACGGGCCGCTGCTACGGCGGAGTCCACCCCTCCGCTCATCGCTGCCAGAACTTTCATTCGCACCATCTTACGCCGACCGGCGGCGCCTCGCAGCCCCGCGGATGCAGAGCCCGCGAGGGCCTGCGAAGCCGATACGCGGAGGCTCTGAGGGGCCTATGAGAGCCCGGCCGCGCGTGCTCGGTCGAGGGCCGCGGGCAGCGCCTCGAGCAGCGCCTCGATCTCGGAGTCTCCGGTCTCGGGCGAGAGCGTGAACCGGAGCGCACCGGCGGCTTCGGCCTCGGTCAGCCCCATGGCGAGCAGCACATGCGAGATCTCGGCCACCCCGGCCCGGCAGGCGGACCCGACCGAGACCGATACCCCTGCCGCATCGAGCATGAACACGAGCGAGTCGCCCTGGCATCCGGGGAAGGTGAAATGGGCGTTGCCCGGCAGCCGCGCGGAGGCTCCCGCCGCGGGGTCGCTGCCGCGCAGCACGGCATCGGGGGCGAGGGATCGCACTCCGGCGATGAGCGCATCGCGCATGGCGGCGAGACGCTCGATCCGCTCGGGCCGCGGCGCACCGCGCCCATCGAGAGAGTGCGCGATCGCGGCGGCGAAAGCGGCGGCCCCCGCCGCATCCTGCGTGCCCGAACGGGAGCGCTGCTGCGACCCGCCGTGGATGAGGGCGTCGGTCGCGGCCCGGCGGTCGAGCACGAGCGCGCCGATGCCGACGGGGCCGCCGATCTTGTGCGCCGAGACCGAGACCGCGGAAGCGCCGGAGGAGCGGAAGTCGATCTGCAGCTGGCCGAGCGCCGAGACCGCGTCGACGTGCGCGGGGATGCCGGCTCGGCGGGCGATCGCGCACAGCTCCCGCACCGGCTGCACCGTGCCGACCTCGTTGTTCGCCCAAAGGAACGACAGGAGCGCGATCTCCCCCGCGCCTTCCTCCGCGATGGCGGCCTCGAGGGTCTCGGGGTGCAGCGCGCCGTGGGCGTCCACGGGCAGCAGGCGCAGTCGGGCGCCCTGCGCATCGCGCAGCCACTCGGCCGCTTCGAGCGTCGCGTGATGCTCTCCGTCGGCCACGAGCACGACCGGGCCGGCGCCTGCGCGCCGGCGAGCCCAGAACATGCCCTTCAGCGCGAGGTTGATCGATTCGGTGCCGCCCCCGGTGAAGATGAGTTCGGCATGGTCGCTGCCGAGGGCTCGGGCGATACGCGCCCGGGATTCCTCGAGCAGTTCGCTCGCCCCCTGGCCGTGGCCGTGCGTCGACGCGGGATTGCCGATCACGCGCAGCGCGCTCGTATACGCTTCGAGCACGTCCTCGGGCATCGGCGAGGTCGCCGCATGATCGAGATAGCCGCGACGCCCGCCGCTCATCCGCACCGCCCGCCCGCTCAGTAGAGGAGGTTCGCGAGGCGGCCGCGCGCCGCGATGACACGGGGGTCGGCGACGCCGACGACCTCGAAGAGCTCGAGCAGGCGTTCGCGGATGGTCCCGCGCTCTCCCGGGTCTTCGTTCGCGGCGAAGAGCTCGAGCAGGCGCAGGAACGCGTCTTCCACGTGGCCGCCCGAAACGTCGAGATCGGCGACGCCGAGCTGCGCGGCGATATCGGTCGGCGCTGCGGCCGCGGCGCTGCGGATCTCGTCGGCGGTGCGGCCGCTCAGGCGCTGCAGGAGCTTCATCTGCACGAGCGCCTCCCGCGCCACCGCGTCCGCGGGCGCCTTCGCGAGCACCGCCTCCCACTCGCGCACCGCGGCGACGAAGTCCCCGCGCTCGGCGGCATCGACCGCCGGGCGATGCGCCTCCGGGATCTCGGGCTCGGCGGGGGCCTCGGGCTGTTCGCCCTCCGCCTGCGCATCGGGGGCGTTCACCCTGCCGACGACGCCGTGCTGCTCGGCGAGCTGCACGAGCTGGGCGAAGAACTGGCGCACCTGCTCGACGGGCACCGCGCCTTGGAAGAGCGGCACGGGTCGCCCGGCGACCATGGCGACCACGGTCGGGATCGACTGGGCCTGGAACGCCTGCGCCAGGCCCGGGTTCGCGTCGACGTCGACCTTCGCGAGCAGCACGCGACCCTCGAACTCGCGGGTCACCTGCTCGATGATGGGGCTGAGCGTCTTGCACGGCTGGCACCATTCGGCCCACAGGTCGAACACGACCGGCACCACGGCCGAGAGCTGGGCGACCTGCTCGAAGCTCTCGTCGGTGACGTCCATCACGAGCGACGGCACGTCGACGACCCGGCCCTCATGCGCTGCAGCGCTCGGTGCACCGGCCGGTGCGGCGCCCGCAGCAGCCGGTTGCTGCGGCGCGCGGTTCTGCGATGCGAGATGGCTGAGGTCGACGCCTCCGCCGGGAATGCGCTCGGGCATCTGCTGCGACATGGTTAGTTCCCTGCTCCGATCAGTTCGCTGGTGTCTCCGAGAAGTTGGATCTTCGCCCCCGAGTCGGACTTGCTCGGCACGAAGAAGAGCATCTGGTGGGCGAAGGTCTGCACGATCCGCTCCTGCTGCCCGCTGAGCCCCGAGAGCGCGGTGACCTGGCCGGTCGCGACCGGCTTGATGCGCCCGGCACTGCCGTCGACCACCTGGTCCTCGAGCACCGTCGTCACGACGAGGGCGCCCTCGACGCCGGTGGTGAGCGCGACGGTCTGCTCTTCGCCCTGGCGCGCCGTGACCGAGAACGCCATCGGCTTGCCCTTCGCCTCGGCGTCGGCCGCGAGTCGTTCGACGCGCGCCTTGCCCGAGTTCTCGAGGATCTTGTCCTCGCCCAGGTCGAAGAGCTCGGAGTCGGGCGACGCCTCGCCGTCCTGCAGCACCGAGGCGAACGCGGTGCCCACCTCGCCGGGCTGCAGCAGGAAGCTCTCGATATCATCGGCGAGCAGCGCCGTGCCCTCGTCGGCCGGTGCCGCCTGCGGCATGGCGATGCCGCCGCGCAGCGCGATGACCGACGACACGAGGTAGTTGTCGTGCGGCGTCTCCTGCGTCATCACCAGGGCGAGCGACGGCGAGGCCTCCTCGCCGTCCGTCGCCTGATCGGCGGTGTCGGCGGGCGCTCCGCCCTTCTCAGATGCGACCGTCACGAGCATCGTGCGCGGCCACCCCTCGGTGCTCTGCACGAGCTGGTAGTCGAGTTCGTCGGTCGTGATGAGCGGCGGGATCAACCACTCGGTCGCCGCGGCCCTGATCGCGTAGTTCGCGGTGCGCTGCTGCAGGGCGTCCCCCGTGAAGCGCTCCTTCAGCAGCTCGGCATCCAGATCCTTATCGGCCGTATCGGAGACCTCGACGATGCGATCGAGAATGCGGTCGATCTGCGTAGCGGTCACCGGCAACGGCGCGGACGACGACTTCGGCTCGTCGGTCGTGGTGCTCTCCGCGGCCCCCGCATCGAACTGCGGCCAGTAGCTCGCCGAGCAACCGGTCAACCCGACCGCCAGCGCCACACCGGCGGCGGGCAGTGCGAGCCGGCGCACGCCGCGACGCGCGCTCGTCATCCCGGCGCCGCCTTCCTGCTTCGTCGGCTCCGCAGCGGCGGGAGCGGTCGTCCGCTTGCGCGAGAAGCTGTTGCGGATGCCCTGCAGCGGGCCCCGGCGGCCGCGCCGCGGGCCGAGGCCGCGCCGGTCGTGGTCGACCGCGAGAATGTAGAGCACCGCGCCGATGAGCGCGAGCACACCGCCGCCCACGAGCATGGGGCCGGCCCAGGGCGTATTGCGATCCTGCACCCAGGTCACGGCGATCGACTTCGGCAGCGTCTCGCCGTCGGTCGCGATGATCACCGACTGGTCGTCGTCGAGCTTCACCGGCACGCGCACCGAACCGGAGTCCGATGCCGACTTCTCCTGCAGCCAGAGGTCGCTGCCGCGCGGATCGAGCGGCTCCGCCTTCCCGTCCTCGCCATCGCCGTTCTCGGCGGGAGCGACGCCGTCGGCCGGAGCCGTCTGGTCGGCCTCGGCTGCGCTCGGTTCGGCCGCGGGAGCGACCCCGGCGATCTCCTCCGAGACGAAACCGCGTGCGCCGCGGTCGGCGACGAGCGCGACATGGTCGAACTCCTCGACCCAGGCCTGCACGTCGCGGGTCGCTCCGGTCGCGACGAATGCGTCCTTCCCCGCAGCCGTCACATTCGCCTGACCGGCCACGGTCTGCAGCTCGGCTCCATCGATGACCGCGTACCCCGCGTCCGTCGAGACCGTCGCCTCGTACTCGATCTCGGCCGGCCCGGCGAGGAAGGTGCGCTGGCCGATCCCGAGCAGCAGCAGCACGCCCGAGAACACGAGCGCGACTATCGCAAGCACATACCGCAAAAGGGCTCCTCAGAAATTCGTCGACCCCTCGACTGGCAATGTTCGGGGCCCTGCCGGCGCGGATGCGCACGGCGATGGATCTTGATCCCTACAACGGTAGCGGAGGAATCAGTGTATGTCGTGGAAACCGCTCGCCTACCCGACCGCCGGGCAGCGAAGTGAACTATCATGTTCGACGGGTTACCTGCATCGCGGACGCAGCGTACGACGCCACCACACATCTCGTTCGGAGGACACTTGTCCGAATCAGCTCAGCAGTTCTCGCCTGCTTTTCGGGGTTACAACCGGGAGGAGGTCGACGTGCGCGTCGGCGCGCTCACCGGTCAGGTCGCGAACCTGCAGACGCATCTCGCGTCGATGCAGGCGGCGCATCAGCAGGCGACCCGTACCGGCGATGAGCAGCGGCGCCTGATCGCCGAACTGCAGGAGCAGGTCGCCGAGCTCGGGGCGAGCGGCTACTCGGGGCTGGGGCTGCGCGTCGAGAAGAGCCTGAAGGTCGCGGAGGATCACGCGCAGCACCTCATGGCGCAGGCGGATCTCGATGCCGAGAAGCTGCGCCGCTCCTCCGAGGAGGAGAGCGCGCGAATGCTGGAAGAGGCGCGGCAGAAGTCGGACGAGCTGCTCGCGACCGCGCACGAGCAGTCGGAGATCATCCTCACCGGCGCGCGCAACGATGTGGCCCGCCAGACGGGCGAGGCCAACGACGAGCGCGAACGCCTGGTCGCCGAGGCCGAACGCGCGGCCGCGCTCGTGCGCAGTTCGGCGGAGCGCGAAGCGTCAGCCGCAGTGGAGACCGCCCGACGCGCGGCCGAGGAGACCCTCGCACGCGCCACCGCCGAGGCCGAGCGCATCTCAGGAGAAGCCCGCAGCGCGGCGCACGATCTGCGGAGCGAGACCGAACGCCACGCCGAGGAGCTCGAACGTCGACGCGCCGACGACCTGCGGGAGGCCGAGCGCGAGCGCGCCCGCCTCACCCGGGAGGGCGAGCAGGCCCGCACGGAGTTCGAGGCGAAGCGCCAGCGCGAAGAGGCGGCGCTCGAGGAGCGCTACACCGAGCGCGAGCGCGAGCTCGAGGCCCGCTTCGAGGCGAGCCAGCGCGAACTGCGCGCGGAGATCGATACGCTGACCGGGCGCATCGCCCAGGAACGCGCGGAGCACGACGCCGCGCTCGCAGCCGAACGGCAGCAGCACGAGCAGGCGATCGCCGCGGAACGGGAGACCCACGACGCCCGTATCGCGCAGGAGCGCGGCGCCCATGAGTCGTCCATCGCCCGCGAGGTCGAGGCCCAGCGCACCGAGGCGCTGACGCTCGCCGCCCAGTCGCAGCGCGAGCGTGAGCGCGCGGCCGAGGCCGCGCAGAACGAGCTGGACCGCCTGCGCTCGGAGCAGGAGGTCGAACTCGAGTCGCAGCGCACGGACCACGAGGCGCGCATCGCGGCGGAGCTCGAGGCGCATCGCGAGGCCATCGGCACGGAGCGGGACACGCACGACCGCACGCTCGCCGCCGAGCGCGAGGAGCACGCGTCGCGGATCGCGCAGGAGCGCGAAGCGCACGAATCGATCATCGCGCAGGAGCGCGCGGAGCACGACGACGCCCTCCGCAGCGAGCGGGTGCAGCATCGTGCAGACCTGACGAGCGAACGCGAGGCCCACGATGCCGCGCTGATCGAGGAGCGCGAAGCCCACGACACCGCCCTCGCCGCCGAGCGCGAGGCCCAGGCCGAGGAGCTCCGCGCGGCGCGCGACGCGCAGACGGAGTCGCTCGCGGCGGAACGCGACGCCCAGGCCGCAGAGCTCGCGGCCGCGAAGCAGACGCAGGCGGATGAGCTCGCGGCCGAGCGCTCTGCCCACGACGCGCGCATCGGCTCCGAGCTCGCCGCGCATCAGGATCGCCTGGTCGCCGAAAGCGATGAGCACCGCGCGCTGATCGCTGCGGAGCGCGAGGAGCACGAAGCCGGGTTCGCGCAGCAGGCGGCGCAGCAGGCGCGCAAACTCGCCGCGGCCGCTGCGGCGCATAGCGCCCGCATCTCGGATGAGAGCACGATGCACGACGAGCGCATCGCCGCAGCGCTGGCGACCCACCAGCAGCAGCTCGCCGACGAGCGCGCCGCCGCCGGCGAGGCGCTGCGCATCGAACGCGATGAGGCCGCGACGGCTCTCGGGCACGAACGCGAGGCGCTCGAGCTGCGCATCGAGCGCGAGCGCGCGAAGCTCGACGCCGACATCGCCCGCGAGCGCGAGGAGCACGAGCGGGCCCTCGTCGCAGCGGCGGAGCAGCAGGAAGAGGAGCTGCGCGTGCAGCTCGAGTCGGCCCGCGCCGCGATCGACCGCGAGGTCGCCGCGAAGCGCGCCGCCGCAGTAGAGGAGACCGACCTGCTGCGCGCGAACACGGTCGCGGAGCTCGCCGAGTTCCGCCACAGCGAAGAGACCGACCTCGCCCAGGCGCGGGCAGCGGCTCAGGACGAGCTGCGGTCGCTGCGCGAATCGATCGATACCGAGTCCATCGCCTTCGCGCAGCGATCGAGCAGCGAGCAGGAGGAGCACGCCCGGAGCCTCGCCGAGAGCCAGCGCGCGGCCGACGAGGCGTCGCGACGCGAGATCGAGGCGACGTCGACCGAGCTCGCCGAGCTGCGAGCCCAACTGGATGCTGCGCGCGAGGAGTACCAGCGCATCACCTCGGAGGCGACGCGCGACGCGCAGAACATCCGGGCGGAAGCGGAGCGCCAGGCCGCCGAGACGAAGCTCGAGGCCGAGCGCCGCTCGCAGGTCGCGTTCGCCGCCGCGGAGGAGCGCGCGAAGCGCGTGCTCGCCGCCGCGGAAGATCGCATGACCCAGCTGAAGGTCGAACGCGGTGCGGTGGCCCGCTACTTCGAGAGCCTCGGCGAGGTCATCACGAACGCGCAGAAGATGAGCACCGCGACCGGCAATGCGGTCGATCGGCCCGTCGACACCGAGAACGGCGAGTGACGGTGGGGATCATCGCGGCCGCCGACGGCTCGGCCCTCGGCAACCCCGGCCCCGCGGGCTGGGCCTGGTTCGTCGATGAGACGCAGTGGCGGGCCGGCGGATGGCCGCGCGCGACGAACAATCAGGGCGAGCTCATGGCCGTGCTCGACCTGCTGCACGCGACGGCGCCGCGCGCTGCGGAACCGCTGCGCATCCTGTGCGACAGCCAGTACGTCATCAACTCCGTGACGCAGTGGATGCCGGGATGGAAACGGCGCGGTTGGCGCAAGGCCGACGGCAAGCCGGTGCTCAACCGCGACCTGCTCGAGCAGCTCGATGCCGCCCTCGCGGGCCGCGATGTGCAGTTCGAGTGGGTGAAGGGCCATGCCGGCCATCCGCTCAACGAGGCAGCCGACGACCGTGCGCGAGCTGCGGCCACCGCGTTCCAGGCGGGCCGGGCGCCCGACCACGGCCCCGGTCTCGCAGGCGCCGCCCCGCCTCCCCCGTCACCGGAGGTCTCCCTCGAGACCCCGGCGTCGCCGCCGACGCTCTTCTAGGCCGGGGCTCCCCCGCCGCACCGACGGGCTGCCCCGCGCTCCGGCGATCCCTGCAGGGAGTGCTCAGCCCAGTCGCCAGCAGTGCGCGTGGTAGTGCCGGCGGTCTCGCACCGCGGCCTCGTCGCCGAAGAAGTTCTCGGCGCTCCAGGCCACGACGTGCGCCTGGCCCGCGGGAATGCCGGTGCCGCACGACGGGCAGCGGTAGACCTTCTCGGCGCGATGCGCGGGAATGTCGCGTACGAACCACTCGGCGCCGCGATGCCGCTCCTTGCGGGCGCCGCCGTAGGCCAGGCGCGTCACATCGCGGGGTTCCGCCTGCGCTGCGCGCTGATACTTGTTGACGCGGCGATTGCGCGCCACGACTCAGATCACCACCAGTGGTTGGTCGTCCAGAAGTCGTACGCCTGCGCCCAGCTGCCGTAGCGGCCGACCGCGTAGCCGTTCGCCCAGCGCAGGTTGTCGACGGGGTCGTAGCCGTTGCCCGGCACCTTGCTGCAGGGGTTCGCCTGGATCACGCCGCACGCCCCCGAGGAGGCGTTCGTGGCGTTCGGGTTCCAGCCGCTCTCGCGGCTGGCGATGTAGTCGACGTAGCCCCAGTCGCTCTCGGCGATGCCGGCAGCCGCCATCCACTCTGCAGGTGCGCCGCCGCCCGTGTACCGCGCAGGAGCGGTCGCCTGCGAGGAGGAGGCCTCCTTCGCCGCCTTCTCGGCGGCGGCAGCAGCCTCGGCCTCGCGCTTCTGGCGCTCGACTTCGGCCGGATCGGGCAGCTCGACCGTCTCGATCTCCGGGTAGATGATGTCGTCTTCCGGGAACTCGTTCGGCACGAACTCCTGGTTGATGCGGGTCTCGAACGCGAGCGCCTCGGCGTCGGTCTCACCACCGGGCATCGCGAAGGGGGCGACCACTGCGGTGCCGAAGAGCACGATGACCCCGGTCACCGCGAACGCAGCGCGGATCTTCGACCAGGATGAGCGGGGATGAGAGTTCACAGCAGACACAATGTAACGATTCTATCTCGAAATGACGCGGTATGGCAACGAAATCGCACTACCTCGTCGCGAGGATGAGCTCCACCACGGCGTCGAGCACGGCATCGACCTGATCCTCGTCGTAGCCCCGCCACTGCGAATGGAACACCACATCGCGCACCTCTGCTGGCGCGATGCTCAGCTCGCGGCGTTCGAACATGTCGGCCACGCGGTCGAGGAAGGCGTCGACCTGCGACCGGCGGTATCCGGTCGCGAAGACGCCCCGGCGACGGAAGCGACGACCACGCGGGCGCTGCATGCGACCCCGTACCTCGGAGAGCAGGCGCCGGGTCTCGTTCCACCACGCCTCTTCACCGTTGGCGCGCACCTCGGCCCGGCGCTCGCGCTCGTAGAAGACCTCTTCCAGCCGGTCGAGGGCGGCATCGACGTAGCGCGCGGAGTAGCCGCGCTTCTTCACGGAGAACGAGGCGCTGCGCACTTCGGATGCCGTCATGACGCCGCCGCTGCCGACGCCGCCTTCATAGCTCGATCGGGCGCGTTCGAGGAACGCTTCGACCTGGTCGGGCTGGTAGCCGAGTTCACGGGCGGTCGCGAGAGGGAAAGCCGTATGCACCCCACTATTGTGCCGGGTCCGCCCGGCACGAGGCTGAGTGCTCCCGTTCACTGGACGGCTCCAGCGAGCAGTGCGATGCCGTACACGCCGACGGCCGAGGGCAGCAGCGAGTCGAGGCGGTCCAGGAAGCCGCCGTGGCCCGGAATCCATGAGCTCATGTCCTTTACCCTCAGATTGCGCTTGATCAGCGACTCGGTGAGGTCGCCTCCCGTCGCGGTCAGCAGCACGACCGCGCCGAGTACGAGCCCGAGCCACCAGGGCTGCTGCAGTGCGAACACCGCCGTGACCATCCCGACGCCCATGGCGACGACGGCCGCACCCGCGAAGCCCTCCCACGTCTTGTTCGGGCTGATGCGCGGCGTCATCTTGTGCCTGCCCATCGTCACGCCGGCGGCGTACGCGCCGACATCGACCGACACCACGACCGCGACGAGCGAGAACACCCACCACTCCCCGCGGTCGCCGTCGACGAGCAGCACCGTGAACGAGGCGAGGAAGGCGACGTAGACGAGCGTGAACAGGCCCGAGAACACATCGCGCACGAGCGTGCGGCGCGGAACGATGCCGCCCGGAAGGACGCCTTCGAGCACCCGCCACAGGATGAGCAGCGCCGAACCGGCGAAGAGACCGAGCAGCATGCCCTCGGCGCCGAAGAAATAGGCGCCGCCGACGACCAGGAGCCCGCCGAGCACGACCCCGACGCGGGGCACGCGCCTGCCCGCGGTGCGGAAGGCGGCCGCGAGCTCGACGAGCGCGACGGCGACCAGCGCCGCGACCAGCACCACGAAGAGCTCTTTCAGGAAGAACAGGCTGGCGAGGAAGACCGCGCCGAAGAGCAGGCCCGTGCCGATCGCGAAGACCAGATTGCGACCGGCGCGTGCTTCGATGCGGGCGTTCGTCTCCTCGAGCTGCGCCCGAGTCGATTCGAGATGCGCCCGGAAATCATCGCGCCGCTCCGAGCCCGCCACGCGTCAGACCTCCAGGAGTTCGGCTTCTTTGCGCTTGAGCGCGTCATCGATCTGATCGATGAACTGCTTCGTCACCGCTTCGAGTTCCTTCTCGGCGCGCGCGACCTCGTCCTCGCCGACCTCGCTCTTGAGGGCGTCGAACTCGTCCTTGCCATGGCGGCGCACATTGCGGATCGCGACGCGCGCATCCTCCGCCTTGCTCTTGACGATCTTGACGAACTCCTTACGGCGTTCCTGCGTCAGCTCGGGCAGTGCGAGACGGATGACGGTGCCGTCGTTGGAGGGATTCGCGCCGAGGTTCGGCATGTCGCGGATGGCCTGCTCGATGTCCTTCATCGCGCCCTTGTCGTAGGGGGTGACGAGCAGGCTGCGGGCGTCCTGGTTCTGCACGGAGGCGAGCTGCGGCAGCGGAGTCGGCGTACCGTAGTAATCGACGAGGACGTTCTGCAGCAGCGCGGGATTCGCGCGGCCGGTGCGCACCGTGGCGAAGCCCTCCTTCGCGGACTCGACGGCCTTGTTCATGCGGTCCTTGACGTCTGCGAAGACCTCTTCGATCACGGTGTTCTCCTTGCTCCTGTGGTCAATATTCCCAGTCTAGCGGTGCCGTGCAGCGCTTAGCGGTGCACCAGCGTACCGAGCTTCTCGCCCCGGATCGCGGCGGTGACGTTGCCCGCAGGCTCCATGCCGAACACGCGCATCGGCATGCCGTTGTCCATGCAGAGGCTGAACGAGGTCGAGTCGACGACCTTCAGGCCGCGCACGAGGGCGTCGCTGTACGAGATGTCCTCGATCAGCGTCGCATTCGGATCCTTGTTGGGGTCGGCGGTGTAGACGCCGTCGACGCCGTTCTTCGCGACGAGCACTTCTTCGGCATGGATCTCGAGCGCGCGCTGCGCCGCGACCGTATCGGTCGAGAAGTACGGGAGGCCGGCGCCGGCGCCGAAGATCACGACGCGGCCCTTCTCCATGTGGCGGATGGCGCGCAGCGGGATGTAGGTCTCGGCGACCTGCGTCATGGTGATCGCCGACTGCACCCGGCTGCTCACCCCGGCCTGCTCGAGGAAGTCCTGGAGCGCGAGCGCGTTCATGACGGTGCCGAGCATGCCCATGTAGTCGGCGCGTGCACGGTCCATGCCCCGCTGCGAGAGTTCAGCCCCGCGGAAGAAGTTGCCGCCGCCGACGACGATCGCGACCTCGACCTCGTCGGTCGCCGCAGCGATCTCACGGGCGATCTGGCTCACCACGTCCGGGTTCACGCCGAGCGTGCCCCCTCCGAATGCCTCGCCCGAGAGCTTCAGCAGGACTCGGCGCTTGCGATCGGGGGTCTCGGACATGTGATCTCCTTCGGGATGATGCGGATCAATCTCGGCCCCGGCCGAGACGGCGGCCTGCGGGCGCGCCTGCGGCGAGGCTCAGACAATTGTAGGCGCGCTGCCGTCACGTGGCAGCACAAGACCCGGGCCGGCGGGATGATCCCGACCGACCCGGGTCTGAATGCGGGGTTAGGCCCCGACCTTGCCGCGAACGAAACCGGTCACGGTGATACCGGCGGCTTCGGCGAACTTCTTCACCTCGCGCTTGTCGGCGTCGAGCGCGTGGACCTGCTCGTTGAGCGCGACCTGCTTGAAGAACGCGGTGAGGCGCCCCTCGACGATCTTCGGCAGAGCCGCCTCGGGCTTGCCCTCGTTCTTCGAGATCTCGGTGACGAGCGCGCGCTCCTTCTCGACGTCGACCTCCGGCACGTCCTCACGGCTGAGGTACACCGGGTCGGCGAACGAGATGTGGCGGGCGATGCTGAGCGCAGCATCCGCGTCGTCGCCCTCGTAGCCGACGATGACGCCAATCTGCGGGGGCAGATCCTTCGAGGTCTGGTGCAGGTACACCGAGGTCGCGGGGGCCTCGATGCGCGAGACCTTGCGGAGGACGATGCGCTCGCCGATGATGGCGGCCTCGTCGGTGATGGTCGCGTCGACCGACTTCTCGCCGGCCGAGGCTGCGAGAGCCTCTTCGACGGTGCTCGCACCGGCGGCGACGATCGCGTCGAGCACGAGCTCCGAGAGCGCGATGAACTTCGCGTTCTTCGCGACGAAGTCGGTCTCGCAGACGAGCTCGATCAGCGTGGCCGAGCCGTCGATCTGCTTGACCGCGACGAGGCCCTCGCTCGCCTCGCGCTCGCCGCGCTTCGCGACGCCCTTGAGGCCCTTGAGACGCAGGATCTCGATGGCCTTCTCGATGTTGCCTTCGGCTTCGATGAGCGCGTTCTTGCTGTCGACCATGCCGGCGCCGAGGCGCTCGCGCAGTTCCTTCACAGCGGCCATGCTTACTGCAGCCATATGTGACTCCTTTTTCAGAGGTGTTGATTCAGTCGAAAGTGAGTAAACCCGATCCCGGTGACCGGGAGGTTACTCGGCGGCGGGTGCCTCTTCGGCAGCGGCCTCGGCGGGCGCCTCTTCGGCGGGCGCCTCTTCAGCAGCGGCCTCGGCGGGAGCCTCGGTCTTGTCCGCGTTCAGCAGCTCGACCTCCCACTCGGCGAGCGGCTCGGCGGCGGCTTCGCCCTCGGCCGGCTTCTGGTGGCGCTCCATGAGGCCCTCGGCAGCGGCGTCGGCGATCACGCGGGTGAGCAGCGCGACCGAACGGATCGCGTCGTCGTTGCCCGGGATCGGGTAGGTGACCTCGTCGGGGTCGCAGTTGGTGTCGAGGATCGCGATGACCGGGATACCGAGCTTCTGCGCCTCGTCGATCGCGAGGTGCTCCTTCTTGGTGTCGACGACCCAGAGCGCCGCCGGGGTCTTCGTCATGTGACGGATGCCGCCGAGCGTCTTCTGGAGCTTCTCGAGCTCGCGCTTCTTGAGCAGCAGCTCCTTCTTGGTGAAGCCGCTGGTGGTGCCCTCGAAGTCGAGCTGCTCCAGCTCCTTCATGCGCTCGAGGCGACCGGTGACGGTCTGGAAGTTGGTGAGGAGGCCGCCGAGCCAGCGCTGGTTCACGTAGGGCTGGTTCACGCGGGTCGCCTGCTCGGCGACCGCTTCCTGGGCCTGCTTCTTGGTGCCGACGAAGAGCACGTTGCCGCCGCGGGCGACGGTGTTCTTGACGAACTCGTAAGCGGCATCGATGTAGCCGAGCGACTGCTGCAGGTCGATGATGTAGATGCCCGAGCGCTCGGCAAAGATGAAGCGCTTCATCTTCGGGTTCCAGCGACGGGTCTGGTGTCCGAAGTGGACGCCGCTGTCGAGCAGCTGGCGCATGGTGACGACGGCCATGGCCGGTCTCCTGTTCTGCGCACCCCGAACGGGCGCGCGATTGCGGTTGTCATTCTGGCTGCGGTCGCAACCGAATCCTGGTGCCCGCGCGCCGCACCGCTTCGTGAAGAAGACCGGTGGTGCGGCCACGGTATTCGGGCACGCGAAGTCACCTCATGCGAGGTGCTCGGAATAGTCTAGCACCGAGAACGGCCCCGTTCATCACACCGGCACGCCGCGTCCGTTCAGGGCCCGTTCCCCGGCCTCCGCCGGGTGCTCCGCTTTCCCCGCTCGTACCTACGGACGTCCTGCGATCTTCCTCCACAGCGCGCCGATCGCGCACTTCCGGCACTACTTGCTCACATTGGGCGTTCCGCGCTTTTCCACCGACCGGCGATCGCCGACGATGGCGGTCAGGAGGTGCGGGATGAACAGCACAGAACCCCGGGCGCAGCCGCGGAGCACGGGCCGCAACCAGCAGGTCGGCTCCCTCGGCGAGACGATCGCCGCGGATTTCCTGGAAGAACAGGGCTACCGCGTGCTCGCCCGCAATTGGCGCAACCGCACGGGCGAACTCGATCTCGTCGTGTGCACGGGAAGCACATTCGTGGCGGTCGAAGTGAAGACCCGGCGCGGTTCGGGGTACGGCACCCCGCTCGAGGCCATCACACAGCGCAAGGTCGCCCGGTTGCGCCGGCTGCTGCTCGATTGGGCCAGGGATCACGGCCACCGCGGGGCCGAGCTCCGCGTCGACGCCATCGGCATCACCCTGCTCGCGGGCGCCGCGCCGCGCATCGATCACCTGCGGGGCGTCTCGTGAGCCGCGAGGTGCGGCGGGCCGGAGGCGTCGCGCTCACCGGCCTGGACGGCACGGCCGTCATGGTGGAGGCCGCAGTATCGCAGCAGCTCCCGGGGATGGCGATCATCGGGCTGCCCGACACGGCGCTCGCGGAGGCGAAGCTGCGCGTACGCACCGCGACCGCGCAGTCGGGAGTGCCGTTGACCGACCGCTTCCTGACCGTGAACCTGTCGCCGGCCGACCTGCCCAAGCAGGGCTCCGGCTTCGATCTCGCCATCGCGCTCGCCGCTCTCGCCGCATCGGGGCGTCTGCCCGACGGACGGTTGACCGAGACCGCGCACCTCGGCGAGCTCGGGCTCGACGGCGGGCTGCGGCGGCCCGCCGGCCTCCTCGCCGCCACCGTCGCCGCCCGTGCGCTCGGCTTCCGCCGCGTCATGGTACCGGAGGAGGCAGGAGGCGAGGCCGCCCTCGTCCCCGACATCGAGGTCATCGCCGCACGGGATCTCGCCGGGGCGATCGCCTGGCACGCCGGAGAACCCGATGGCTGGCGCACGGTCGCCCACGAAGCTCCGGCCCTCGACCCGCAGGGTCCGAGCCGCGAAGCGGTCGCCGCGATCGACATGGCCGATGTGATCGGCCAGCCGGAGGCGGTCGAGGCGCTCGTCATCGCGGCGGCCGGCGGCCACCACGTATCGATGCTCGGACCGCCGGGGGCCGGGAAGACGATGCTCGCGAGCCGACTGCCCACGATCCTGCCCGACCTCTCACCGGAGGATTCGCTCACGGCGAGCAGCATCGCCGCGCTCGGCGGCGTGCCGCTCGCAACGCTCGTGCACCGCCCTCCGTTCGAAGCCCCGCACCACACGGCGTCGGCCGTGTCCATCATCGGCGGCGGCGACGGCGCATCGGTGCGCCCCGGCGCGATCACGCGCGCCTGCCACGGCGTACTCTTCCTCGACGAGGCGCCCGAGTTCCCGCGCTCCGTGCTCGACGCGCTGCGCCAGCCGCTCGAATCGCGGGTCATCGAGATCCACCGCGCACGTCTGCGCACCTCGTTGCCCGCCTCCATCCAGCTGGTGCTCGCGGCGAACCCTTGCCCGTGCGGCAACGCGGGCTCGCCCGACACCGCGGAGGAGTGCCGCTGTTCGCCGATCATGCGCGTCAGATATCTGCAGCGCCTCTCGGGGCCGCTCACGGACCGCATCGACCTGCGGTTGACGGTACGCCGCATCTCGAGCGTGCTGCTCGGCACGCACGACGAGTCGCGGCCGAGCAGCGCCGCGCTCCGGGCCCGGGTCGTCGCAGCGCGCCGGCACGCGGCAGCGCGGCTCGCGAGCACCCCGTGGAGCGTCAACGCGCAGGTGCACGGCACGTGGCTGCGCGGCCCCGCCGGTCGACTGCCACGGGCAGACACCGCCGTCATCGATCGCGCGCTCGCCCGAGGGGCGCTCACGATGCGCGGCTACGACCGCGTACTGCGCGTCGCGTGGAGCATCTCCGATCTCGCAGGCAGAGAACGGCCCGGGCGCGGCGAAGTCGCCCAGGCACTGCTCCTGAGGGGAAGCGACGCGTCATGACCGGCACGAGCATCCACGTGGCCGCCGACTCCGCCACCCGCGCACGCCTCGCGTCCCTGCACCCCGAAGCTGCGGCGTTCTCACCGGAGCAGTTCGATGCGCTCTTCGCACGCGTCGTCTGGTCCAGGCTCGCCGAGCCCGCCGATGCCGCGGCCGGTGCGCTCATCGCGGCCCTCGGGACCGGAGCCGCGCTCGACCTGCTGGTCTCGGGAACCGACGCCCGCAGCTTCTTCGAGGCGGCGCGCATCGACCCGACGACAGGGATCAGCCCGCGCACCATCGCCGCCGGCATCAGACGCTGGCTTCCCCGCCTCGATCAGGAGGCGAGCATCGCCGACCTCGATCACGGCGTCGCGCACGGCATGCGCCTCGTCGTCCCCGGGAGCGGGCTCTGGCCGTCCGCACTGCACGACCTCGGCGATCACGCGCCGGTGATCCTCTGGACGCGGGGCGACCCCGAAGCGCTCTCGGTCCCGTCGCTCGCGGTCGTCGGCGCCCGGGCCTGCACCGGATACGGGACGCACGTCACCGCGGAGTTCACGGACGCCGCATGCGCGGCGGGGGCCGGCATCGTCTCCGGCGCCGCATACGGTGTCGATGCCGTCGCGCACCGCACGGCGCTCGCCGCCGATGCGCCGACCGTCGCCGTCGTCGCCGGCGGTGCGGATCGCCCCTACCCTGCCGCGCACGCGCAGCTGCTCGAACGCATCGCGGGAGCGGGGGCCATCTGCTCGGAGATGGTCCCCGGCTCGGCCCCCACCCGCTGGCGGTTTCTCATGCGCAACCGCATCATCGCGGCCCTCGCCAACGCCACCCTCGTCACCGAGGCGGGCGCGCGCTCCGGTTCGCTCAACACAGCCGGGCACGCCGCCGAGATCGGCCGCCCGCTCGGGGCGGTGCCCGGGCCGGTGACGAGCCCCGCATCGACCGGGTGCCACCGCCTCATCACCGAATACGGGGCGGCGCTCATCACCGGCGCGGACGACATCCGCATGCTCCTCGGCGTTGACGGGACCGACCTCCTCCCCGGCGGCGAGCGCGAGTCGCACTGGCATCGCCGGGTGATCGACGCGCTGCCGCTGCGCGGTGCCCGTTCGACCGCCGATGCCGCGCGGCTCGCGGGGCTCTCCGATGAGGAGGCGGGGATGGCCCTCGCCGAGCTGGAGGCGCTCGGTCAGGTGAGGCGGCGCGAAACGCCGGGAGCCGACGGGCCCGCCTGGGCCCTGGTGCGGCGAGAATGAGGGTATGCGACTGGACGAGGCGATCGAGCGGTTCCTGCACACGATCCGTTTCGAGTACGGCTACTCGGAGCACACGCAGCGCGCCTACGAGCGCGATCTGCGTTCGTTCGCCGAGCATGCGCAGGCGGGCGGTCCGGTCGATGTCGCGGCATGCAATCTCGAGGTCATGCGCGACTGGCTCTGGGCCCGGCAGCGCGCGGGCCGTGCCGCGAGCACTATCGCCCGGGGCGTCGCCACGTTGAAGTCGTTCGGCTCCTGGCTCGAGCGCGACGGTCTGGTGCCCGGCAATCCCGCTTCTCGTCTTCGCGCACCGAAGGTGCCGAAGTCGCTTCCCCGGGTGCTCGGCGACGAGCAGGTCTCGCGTATTCTGCAGCGCGTCGGCGAACGGGCGGCGACCGGCGACCCGGAGCATCTGCGCGATCATGCGGTGCTCGAGATGCTCTATGCGGCGGCGCTGCGCGTCTCGGAGCTGTGCGAGCTTCCGCTCGCGGGCCTCGATCGGCGCGAGCGCACGGTGCGGGTCTTCGGCAAGGGCGGCAAGGAGCGCGTGGTGCCGATCGGGGCGCCCGCGGCGCGGGCGGCGGAGGCCTATCTCGAGCGCGGCAGGGCCGCGCTGCTCGAGCGCGCGGCGGTGTCGGAGGCGGGCTCGGGAACCGGGAGCGATCGTTCTCCGGTCGAGCGCTTCTTCGTGAGCAATCGCGGCACCGCCTTCACCACGCAGATGGCGTACCGCGTCGTGTCGCGCGAGCTCGAGGGCGAGCCGGGCAGCGGGCCGCGCGGGCCGCACACGCTGCGGCACACGACCGCGACGCATCTGCTCAACGGCGGCGCCGATCTGCGCATCGTGCAGGAGATGCTCGGGCACGCCAGTCTCGGCAGCACGCAGGTGTACACGCACGTCTCGACCGAGCGTCTCGCCGAGAGCTACCGGCGGGCGCATCCCCGGGCCTGAGGCCCGGTACCGTCATTCCCAGGGCAGCAGCACCGGGCGCCCGGCGAAGAACCTCATGGGGTTCACGTACTCCCCTTCGATGCGCACGCCCACGTGCACGCATTCGGCGGCGCAGTGCCCGCCGCTCGATACCGTGGCGAGCCGGGCGCCGCGCCGCACCTCGCTGCCCGCGGCGAGGGCGTCGGTCACGGGTTCGATCGAGACGAGGGTGCGCTCGTCGATGCGCACCGTGACGGTGCCGCGGTCGACCACGGTACCGGCGAAGGCGACCTCGCCCGAGGCCGGGGCGATCACCGTTTCACCCGGTGCGGCGGGCAGGTCGATGCCGCGGTGGCCGGCGCCGTACTGGTGCGGTGGGGCGCGGTAGGGCCCGGATACGTCGACGGGTCGCGCGAGCGGCGGTGCCCAGCGTTCGCGCGCCGATGCGGTGAGGGATGCTGCGGGGAGCGCGACGGGCGTCTCCTCCGGCACCGCCGCAGACTGCACCGGCGTCAGGGCGAGCAGTGCGCCGAGCGCACCGAGGAGCGGGAATCTGCCGAGCATGCCCCGACTCTGCCCGTCGGGCGCGGGCGGGGCGAGCGAGAATCGGCGATTGTGCAGAACTCCCCCGCAGCGCCCGCGGAATGGCGGGTGTGGAGGAAGAGTGCGGGAGGCTCCCGTACGGGCTCCTCGCGCTGCCGGTGCGGCGCTACTCGTCGATCGACAGTTCCTGCGGCAGTTTGAACTCGCGCGCCGAGAGCTCCTCGACGTTCACATCCTTGAACGTAAGCACCCGCACCGACTTCACGAAGCGGTCGGAGCGGTACACGTCCCAGACCCAGACGTCGCTCATCGACAGTTCGAAGTAGAAGTCGCTGCCCGCGTCCTGGCGCTTCAGGTCGACCTCGTTCGCCAGGTAGAACCGGCGCTCGGTCTCGACCACATAGCGGAACTGGCTCGCGATATCGCGGTATTCGCGAAACAGCGACAGCTCGGCCTCGCGCTCGTATTCGTCCAGCTCGTCCTCGTTCATCCCCTCCATCCTACGCGGTTCCTCACGGCACATCGCCCGGGTGCGGCCCGGATTGACTTATTCGAACATATGTTCGAATATTGCTCCATGAATTCGGTAGGAACGGTCGCATCGCTGCAGCAGCGCATCTCCGAGATGCAGCCGCTGGAGCTCGACGATCGCGCCCTGCCGACCGCGGCCGGGCTGCGGCCTCTGCTGCCCGGCGGCGCGCTGCGCCGCGGTTCCAGCTATGCCGTGCAGGGCTCCAGGCAGCTCGCGCTCGCGCTGCTCGCGGAGCCCTCTGCCGCCGGATCCTGGTGCGGCATCATCGGCTGCGACACGCTCGGCGCCGAGGCCGCCGCATCGCTCGGGGTCGCCCTCGACCGCTGCGCGGTGGTGCCCCGCCCCGGCGAGTTCGCGGTGGGCATCGCCGGCTCGCTCGCAGAGGTCGTCACGGTCGTGCTGCTCGCCGCCCCGCGCGGCGCGCGCTCCCGGGTGAGCGGCGGCGACGCCGAACGCATCGCCGCCAGACTCCGCGAGCACGGCTCGGCGCTCGTCGTGCTGGGCGATTGGCCGCGCACCGAGTCGGTGCTGCGCGTGACCTCCTCCCGCTGGCACGGGCTGGGGGCGGGCAGCGGGCTGCTCGGCGGGCGCGACCTCACCGTGGAGTCGCACGATCGGCGCGGGGTGCGGCAGCACACCGTGCGCTTCGGCGACGGCCCCGTGCAGCAGGTCCCCCGCACCGCACCGCCGGTCCTGGTGCCGCTATGACCAGCGCAGGGGCGACCGCTGCCGAACGCGCACTCGTCGTGTTGGTGCCCGATTGGCCGGTGCACGCCCACACCGAGGAGCGCCGCGAGACGGGCGATGAGCTCGACCCGCACGCTCCGATCGCGCTCATCGCCGCACGACGCGTGATCGCCTGCTCCGACGGCGCCCGCACGCACGGGGTCAGACCCGGAATGCGCGAACGCGAGGCGCTGAGCCACTGCCCGGACCTGGGGCTGCTGCCGCACGACCCCGCGATCGATGAGCGCCGCTTCGCGCCGGTGCTCGCCGCGATCGAGGAGGCGGCCCCGGGCGTCGACGCGGTGCGCCCGGGGCTCTGCGCGCTGCGCGGGCGCGGCCCGGCCCGCTACTACGGCGGGGAGGAGGAGGCCGCGGCAGCGATTCTCGCGGCCGTCGCGCAGCTCGGCTTCGCGGACGCCCGCGTCGGTATCGCCGACGGGATCTTCGCGGCCGAGCAGGCGGTCCGCGCCCCGAGCACCGCGGCACTCGTCGACGCCCCCGCCCCCCGTGTCAGGGTCGTCGCCGCGGGGGCCGCCGCCGCCTTCCTCGGCCCGCTGCCGGTGGAGCGGGCCTGCGACGACGCCTTCGCCGCGCTGCTGCGCGGGCTCGGCATTCGCACGCTCGGGGCGCTGGCCGCTCTGCCCGAGTCGGCGGTGCGCGAGCGCTTCGGCGCAGCGGGAGCCGTCACGCACCGCCGCGCCCGCGCACTGCCCGCAGCGCCCGGCGCCGAGGTACGGCCCCGGCCGCCCGCGCGCGAGCTCTCCGCGGAGCTGGCGTTCGAGCCCCCGATCGGGGCGGCCGAGCAGCTCGCCTTCGCCGTCGCCCGTCTCGCCGAGCAGTTCGTCGCGGGCCTCACCGCCGAACGCCTCGTCTGCACGGCCCTGCGCGTCGAGCTGGTCGACGACATCGAGGTGCGCCACGAGCGCATCTGGGAGCATCCCCGGCATTTCACCGCCGCCGATGTCGTGAACCGCGTCCGCTGGCAGGCGGAGGCGGCGGCCCGGGGCGGAGAGCGGGGCGGGGCCGGTATCGCGCAGGTGCGCATCTCGCCCGCACGCACCGAACACGCGGCGGCGCACGAACCCGCCCTGTGGAGCACCGAGCCCGACGCGCGCGTGCACCACCGCTTCACCCAGGTGCAGAGCCGGCTCGGGCACACCGGCATCGGCACGCTCGCCCTCGACGGCGGTCGCCTCTCCGCCGAGCGGCAGCGCTTCGTCCCCTGGGGCATGCGGCGGGGCGGCAGCGCCGCCGCCGGACCCTGGCCCGGCGCGCTCCCCGGGCCGCACCCCGCCACGGTGTTCGCCGAGCCGCCTCCGGCGGAGGTGCGCGATGCCGACGGTTCCCCCGTCGGCATCGACGCCGACGACCTGCTCTCGGCGGCCCCGCGGACCGTGCGCATCGACGGCGGCAGCGCCCGCGCCGTGGAGGGCTGGTCCGCCCCCTGGCCCGTACGGGAGCGCTGGTGGGAGGGGCGCCCCGCCCGCTTCCGCCTGCAGGTGCAGCTCGCCGACGGCACGGCCTGGCTGCTGCGCGCCGAGCACGGGAGCTGGTGCGCCGAAGGGCAGTACGACTGATGGGATGGAACAACCCGCCCCGATCCTGGGGCGAAGTCGAGCGCATCCTCTCGGGGCGGGCCCCCGCAGCGCATCCGGCGCCGGAGCCCCGCGCGCCGGAGCCGCCCGGCGCCCTCGTCGCAGACACCGGCGCCGAGACAGGGGCGCCGAGCACCGCACGGCCCGTCATCCCCTACGCGGAGCTGCACGCGCACTCGCACTTCAGCTTCCTCGACGGCTCCTCCTCCCCCGAAGACCTCGTCGACGAAGCGCAGCGCCTCGGCCTCGCGGGCCTCGCGCTCACCGACCACGACGGCTTCTACGGCGCCGCCCAGTTCGCCGAGGCGGCGGCATCCCGGGCCCCCGAGCTGCTGACGGTCTACGGTGCGGAGCTCTCCCTCGGTCTCGATGCCCCGCAGCTCGGCGTCGCCGACCCGGGCGGGTCGCATCTGCTCGTGCTCGCCCGCGGCGCGTCCGGCTACCATCGGCTCGCCGGGGCGATCACCGAGGCGCAGCTCGCGGGCGGCGAGAAGGGCCGCCCGCTCTACGATCTCGAGGCCGTCGCCGCGGCCGGCGGCGGCGAGTGGGCGGTCCTCACCGGCTGCCGCAAGGGGACGGTGCGCCGCGCGCTCGAACGCGGCGCGACGCGCGAGGCCGGCGAGGCGCAGGCGCTCGCCGAGGTCGACCGCCTCGTCGACCTCTTCGGCACGGGCAACGTCTTCATCGAGCTCACCCACCACGGCCATCCCGGCGACGACGGCATGAATGCGCGGCTCGCCGCCCTCGCCGAAGCGCGCGGCCTGCCCGCTGTCGCCACGGGCAACGTGCACTACGCGACCCGATCGGCCGCGCCGCTCGCCGAGGCGATGGCTGCGGTGCGCGCGCGCCGCAGCCTCGACGAGCTCGACGCACACCTCCCGGCGACGGGCGCCGCGCACCTGCGCAGCGGGGCGGCCCAGCTGCGCCGCTTCGCCGGGTTCCCCGATGCGGTCGCCCGCACCGTTCCGCTCGCGCGAGAGCTCGCCTTCCCGCTGCGGGCCGCCCGCCCGAAGCTGCCGAGGCTCGATCTGCCCGAGGGGCAGACCCAGATGAGCTGGTTGCGCCGGCTCGTGTGGCGGGGGGCCGCCGAGCGCTACGGCGATCCGATGCCCGAAGCGCACCGGGCCCGGCTCGAGCGCGAGCTCGAGGTCATCGAGATGAAGGATTTCCCCGGCTACTTCCTCATCGTGCACGACCTGGTGCGGGAGGCCCGCGACCGCGGCATCCTCTGCCAGGGCCGCGGCTCGGCAGCGAACTCGGCGGTCTGCTACGCCCTCGCCATCACCGAGGTCGATTCGATCAGGTACAGGCTGCCCTTCGAACGGTTCCTGTCGAGCCTGCGCGACGAAGAGCCCGACATCGACGTCGACTTCGATTCGGAGCGCCGGGAGGAGATCATCCAGTACGTCTACGAGAAGTACGGCCGGCGCAACGCCGCGCAGGTCGCGAACGTCATCTCGTACCGTCCCAAGGCCGCCGTGCGCGACGCGGCGAAGGCGCTCGGCCACGGCCCGGGCAAGCAGCGGGCCTGGAGCCGGGGGCTCGAACGCCACGGCGCCCTCGACGACGACCACGCGGGCGCCGTTCCGCAGAACGTGCGCGCGCTCGCGAACGCCCTGCTCAAGGCCCCGCGGCACCTCGGCATCCACTCGGGCGGCATGGTGCTCACCGAGCGGCCGGTCGGCGAGGTCTGCCCGATCGAGCACGCGCGTATGGAGCGGCGCACCGTGCTGCAGTGGGACAAGGACTCCTGCACCGCGATGGGGCTCGTGAAATTCGATCTGCTGGGCCTCGGCATGCTGAGCGCGCTGCAGAAGACGTTCGACGGCATCGCCGCGAGCACGGGCGAGGCATGGACGCTCCACTCCATTCCCCGGGAGGAGCCCGCGGTCTACGACATGCTCTGCCGCGGCGACGCGATCGGCATCTTCCAGCTCGAGAGCCGCGCCCAGCTGAACACGCTCCCGCGGCTGCGGCCGCGCGAGTTCTACGACCTCGTCATCGAGATCGCGCTCATCAGGCCGGGGCCCATCCAGGGCGGCGCGGTGCACCCGTACATGCGGCGGCGAGCGGGCGTCGAACCGACCACCTACCCGCACCCGAAGCTCGTCCCGGTGCTCGAGCGCACGCTCGGCATTCCGGTCTTCCAGGAGCAGCTCATGCAGATGGCCACCGCGATCGGCGGGGGCACGGGCGAGGACGCCGACCAGCTGCGCCGCGCCATGGGCTCCAAACGCGGCGAGGAGCGCATCGACAAGCTGCAGGAGAAGCTCTTCGCCGGGATGGCCGAGAACGGCATCGTCGGCGAGGAGGCGCAGCGCATCTACGACCAGATCGCGGCCTTCGCCGACTTCGGTTTCGCCGAGAGCCATTCGATCAGCTTCGCCCTGCTCGTCTACGTCAGTTCGTGGTGCAAACTGCACTACCCCGCGGCGTTCCTCGTCGGCCTGCTCCGCTCGCAGCCGATGGGCTTCTACTCGCCCCGATCGCTGGTGGAGGATGCGCGCCGCCACGGCGTCGAGGTGCGCCCCACCGACGTGCAGCACTCGGGCGTCGCGGCCGGCCTCGAACGGCTCGAGCACCCCGAACGCTCCGGCGCGGCCGGCGACGGCCCGGCATCCCCGACCGGTCTCCCCGGGTGCACCGCCCCCGAGCAGCCCCCGATCCCCCCGTTCTCCCCGGGCGCGCCCGATACGAGCGGAGCGCACCGGCGCGACGGCGGCTTCGCGGTGCGACTGGGGCTGTCCGAGCTGCGCGGCATCGAAGCGGAGACGGCCCGGCGCATCGTGGAGGCGAGGGAGCGCGGAGGCCTCTTCGCCGACCTCGCCGACCTCGCCCGCAGAGCCGACCTCGACCGCACCCGTCTCGAGGCCCTCGCATCGGCGGGCGCATGCCGCGGGCTCGGCATCGATCGGCGCGAAGCGCTCTGGGCGTCGGGCCCCGCGGCGGACAACCGCGAGCGCTACCTCCCCGGCATCGCGGTGCACGTGCAGCCGCCCCTGTTCTCCGCGCTGAGCGCCGAGGAGGAGACGGCGCTCGATCTCTGGAGCAGCGGCGTCGTGTCGGGCGCGCACCCCCTGGCGCTGCTGCGCTCAGGGCTGGACGCGCGCGGAGTGGTGCGCTCCGATCGTCTCCGGGAGGCGGTACCCGGCTCCCCCATCGAGATCGCGGGGCTCGTCACCCACCGACAGCGCCCCCGCACCGCGGGCGGCATCACCTTCCTCACCCTCGAAGACGAATCCGGCACCGCGAACGTGCTCGCCTGGGCCAAGGTGTGGGCGCGCTACCGCCTCGTCGCCGTCTCCTCCCCCGCCCTCATCGTCTCGGGCGTGCTCGAGCGCTCGCCCGAGGGCATCGTGAACATCATCGCCGAGTCCTTCGAACCGCTCGCCTCGCCCGCGGGGGTCTCCTCGCGGGATTTCCAGTGACAGCCGCATCGGCGGGGCGCCCCGCGGTGCCCGGCGGGGCCGCTCGCACTACACTGAGCGTGTGCACACCTCGACGGCTCTCCTCACCGATCATTACGAGCTCACCATGGTCGATGCCGCGCTCGGCGCGGGCACCGCCCACAGGCGCAGCGTGTTCGAACTCTTCGCCCGCAGGCTCTCGGGCGCCCGGCGCTACGGCGTCGTCGCCGGCACCGGCCGCCTGCTCGAAGCGATCGAGCGATTCCGCTTCGGCGATGCCGAGCTCGAGTATCTGCGCGAGCAGCGCATCGTCACCGACCGCACGATCGACTGGCTCGCCGATTTCCGCTTCAGCGGCGATATCTGGGGCTACCCCGAGGGCGAGGCCTTCTTCCCGGGCTCCCCGATCCTCGTCGTCGAGTCGAGCTTCGCCGAGGGCGTGCTGCTCGAGACCCTCGCGCTCAGCATCCTGAACGCCGACTCCGCGATCTCGACCGCCGCATCGCGCATGGTCTTCGCCGCGCAGGGCAAGCCCCTCGCCGAGATGGGGTCGCGCCGCACCGGCGAGCACAGCGCCGTCGCCGCGGCCCGTGCCGCCTACATCGCGGGATTCAGCGCCACGTCGAATCTCGAGGCCGGCCGCACCTACGGCATCCCCACCATGGGCACCGCGGCCCACAGCTTCACGCTGCTGCACGACTCCGAGCGCGAGGCGTTCGCCGCGCAGGTCGCGGCCCTCGGCACCGGCACCACGCTGCTCGTCGACACCTACGACATCGATCAGGGCGTGCGCACGGCGATCGAGGTCGCCGGCACGGGGCTCGGCGCGGTGCGCATCGACTCGGGCGATCTACCGGTCGTCGTCGGGCGCGTGCGCCGCCTGCTCGACGAGCTCGGCGCCACGCAGACCCGCATCACCGTCACGAACGATCTCGACGAGCACACCGTCGCGGCCCTCGCCGCCTCCCCCGTCGACAGCTTCGGCGTCGGCACCTCGGTCGTCACCGGTTCGGGCACGCCGACCATGAGCATGGTCTACAAGCTCGTCGCGCACGAGAACGGCGCGGGCGAGTGGGTGTCGGTCGCGAAGAAGTCGGCCGACAAGGCCTCCGTCGGCGGCCGCAAGAGCGTGCGCCGACGCCTGAACTCCCGCGGCACCGCCGAGGCCGAGATGCTCTTCCTGGGCGACGGCCCCGCGGGCGAGGCCGAGGGCGTCGAGTTCGAGGCGCGCAGTCGAGAGGTGCTGGTGCCGCTCGTCGAAGCCGGCTCGGTGCGTCCCGAGCATCTCGGCTCGGCAGGGATCGCCGCCGCCCGCGAACGCCATCGCGCCTGCATCTCCGAACTGCCGGCCGTCGCGATGAGCCTCACCCGGGGCGACCCCGCGATTCCGACCGAGTACCGCTGAGCGCGCTCCGGACCGGATGATGGCGAACGGGACTCCGGGCTCCCGCGTCGTGATGATGTGCGGGCCGGGCGGAGCCGGGAAGACCACCTACGCCAAGCGTCTGGAGCGCGAGGGCTGGATGCGCCTGTCGTTCGAGGTGGAGTTCTGGGATCGGGGAGTCACGACGATGCCCTCCGCCGAGACCGTCGCCGAGGTGGCGGCGGATCTGCGGGCGCGCTTGATGCGCGAGATCTCGGCGGGGAACGATGTCGTGCTCGACTTCGGATTCTGGTTCCGGCGGCAGCGCGATGAGTACCGCGCGCTGCTCGCGCCCCGGGGCATCGTGCCGGACACCGTCTACATCGCGACGCCTCTCGAGACCATCCTGAGCCGGGTCGGCGACCGGCACGGCAGATGGGCGGACGATTGGCCGCTCACCCCGCAGACGGCGACCGAGTACTTCGAGAGGTTCGAGCCGCCGACGCCCGAGGAGGGTCCGCTCGAGGTGATCGGCGAGGACGGGACGGTCCGTCCCGGATGAGCGTCTCGCGACTCCCGGTCGCTGCTTCCCCCGCACCGGGGACCGCTGACGGGGATCCTGCGACTCGTTGCGCTCGCGCAGGATGACGGACCGCGTCCGTCACTTCTTCATGCGCTCGTAGACCTTCTTGCAGTCGGGGCAGACCGGGAACTTCTCGGGGTCGCGCGAGGGCGTCCACTTCTTGCCGCAGAGCGCGCTCACGGGCTTGCCGGTCATCGCCGATTCGAGGATCTTGTCCTTCGGGACGTAGTGCGAGAAGCGCTCGTGATCGCCGTCTTCGATCTGCGCATCCTCGAGCAGCTTCTCGAGTTCGCGATCGAGCACGTCCGTGCCGCCGCCAGCGGGCTCCGAGTCGTTCCGCGTGAAGATTCCCATACCGCGATTGTACGCCTTCCCGCCGGAGCGGATCAGTCGAATACCTGGGTGACCGCCACCAGTTCGGGGGCGCTGCGATCGAAGAGCCAGCCGCCCAGCAGGATCCCGAGCAGCAGTACGCCGAGGCCGTAACCGACGCCGACGAGCAGCGCCCACAGGTTGTCGAGGAAGTCGACCTGCACGATCGCCGTGATCGACACCCACACGACCGGCACGGACAGGAGCAGCGCGACCGTCATGGAGAGGGTCTGCGACAGGCCCGAGCCCGAACCCGACCATTGCGGCTGCACGAACGGGCTGTCGCCGGGACGCGTCGCAGGGTAGGGCATGATCACCGAGAAGACGCTCGACGACGCGCACGCCGCGAACAGCACGCCGAGATTCATGCCGAGCACCGCCGGCAGCACGTGCCAGTCGCCGAGCAGCGTCACCGTGATGCTCGAGCCGACGAGCGCGAGCGGGATGCCGACCATCATGACCGGCGCGAGACGCCCGGCGCGATCGGCTCGCCCGCGCGTACCGCTCGAGACGTGCATCCAGATCGCGGTCGAATCCATCGCGACGTCGTTGTGCTGCGACCAGCCGAGGAACAGGAGGATGACGGGCAGCGGTACCAGTGCGAGCGTATGCAGATCGACGCCGGCGACCCAGAAGGCGATCAGCATGATCACCGGTGCGACGGGGATCGCGAAGAGCGCGACGCGGTATCGCGGATCCCGGGACCAGTAGGTGAGCTCTCGCGCGGCGATGGCCTGCGCCGGGCGGGCGCGGAAGCGTTCGAACCAGCCGAGCCCGCTGCGCGCGACCCCCGGATCGATCGGCTTGTCGATGCGCTGGTTCGCGACTGCCGCGATGAGCATCCAGAGAGCGAAGAGCAGCACGACTGCGGCGGCAGTGATCGCGAGGCGCGCGAACCCGCCCGGTGCGTCGCCGGCCGCGAACAGCGGCAGCGCCGCGAACGGCGCGCCGAACGGCGTCCACGACAGCACTTCGGCCGCATCCGAGAAGCCCCGCGTGCCGGGCACGAGCGAGGTGGTCACCGCGAACACGCCGACCGGCAGGAAGGCGATGGCGAGCAGCGCGCCGATGGTGCGCAGCGTCCCGGAGTGGCGCGCGCCGACCAGCAGCGTCGAGAGGCCGGCCGTCACGCGCACGCTGCACATGGCGAGCAGCGCCGCGAGCACGAAGCTCACCGGCACCGCCCACCCGGGCTCGCGCCATTCGGGGCGCAGCACCGCGAGCGCGACGAGCCAGACGGCCAGCAGCAGGAACGGGATCGTGACGACCGATGTGATCAGCAGCGAGAACGCGACCGAGCCGGAGCCCGCGGGGAACTGCGCGAACTGCCGCGAACCGAGCAGGCGGCGGTTCTCGAAGAACGGGACGATGAAGACGCCGACGAGCAGCAGCCCGCCGATGACCGTGTCGACGACGGAGCGGTCGGCCGTTTCGTGGATCAGCAGTTCGGGCAGCGCCGCGAGCGCGACCGCCGCGACGACGAGCACGACCAGCAGCAGCACGGCGCGCAGGCCCTTCGAGAACGACCCCCGGAATCCGCCGCCGAGCAGCGCTACTCGGAGTCGAAAGAGCCGTGCAACCACTCGAGTCCCTTCTTCGCATCGTTCAACCCGGTCAACCGGGTGAAGCGCTCCTCCAGGCTGACGCCGTCGCGTACCTCGTCGACCGTGCCCTGAGCGATGACGCTGCCGTCGACGATGATCGAGACGTGGTCGCAGATGCGCTGGATGAGATCGAGGCTGTGGCTCGACATGATGACGCTTCCGCCGCCCGCGACGTACTTCTCGAGGATCTCGGTGACGTTCGACGCCGACACGGGGTCGATGGCCTCGAACGGCTCGTCGAGCACCAGCACCGCAGGGGCGTGGATCATGGAGCAGGCGAGCGCGATCTTCTTCTGCATGCCCGCCGAATAGTCGGAGACCAGGCGTCCGAGCGCAGACTCGAGCCCGAACGCCTCGGCGAGCTCGCCCGAGCGCTGCGCGAGCACCGACTCCTCGACGCCCTGCAACACGCCCGAGTAGTAGAGCAGCTGAGCACCGGTCAAACGGTCGAACAGACGCAGACGGTCGGGCAGCGTGCCGATCAGGTGCTTGGCGGCGGGGCCGTCGGCCCAGACATCGACATCGCTCACCGTCACGCGCCCGGAGGTCGGGCGCAGCAGTCCGCTGATCATCGACAGGGTCGTGGTCTTGCCGGCACCGTTCGGGCCGACGAATCCGGTGAACGAGCCCGCGTGCACGTCGACCGACACCTCGTTGGCGGCGACGAGCGAGCCGTACGTCTTGGTCAGCAGTTCGGTGCGCAGCACCACCGGGTTCTGGGCAGCGATGCGGCCGCGCTCGCGCGCACGGACGACCGACGGCGTGGGCACCTGGATGCGACCGGTGCGCGGTGCATGGTCCGAAGGGGCGCTGGTCGTCTCGGCGGGCTGATCCTGCGGGGCTCGATCGGCGTCTCGGGTCGCCAGATCGGGCGCTGAAGCGGGCGCGGTTGAATGGGTCTCGGGCGGCACCCCTCTAATCTACCAAAACATCCCCGGGTACTTCCTCCAGGCGGGAACCGGCAGAATAGATTCCGTGACTTCATCCACCGAGCACTCCCCGAGGCGCGCGAGCGCCTGGTCTTCGCTGTGGCTGCTGGCCCGACGCGACTTGAAGGTGCGCTATTCGACGTCGCTGCTCGGCTACCTCTGGTCGATCCTCGACCCGCTGCTCATGAGCCTGATCTACTGGTTCATCTTCACCCAGGTGTTCCAGCGCACGGTCGGCGAAACCCCGTACATCGTCTTCCTGCTCACCGCGATGCTGCCGTGGGTGTGGTTCAACGGCGCGGTCAGCGATTCGACCCGCGCCTTCCTGCGCGACGTGAAGCTCGTGCGGTCGATCGCGCTGCCGCGCTGGATCTGGATCGGCCGGATCGTCGCATCGAAGGGCGTCGAGTTCCTGCTCAGCATTCCGGTGCTCGTGCTCTTCGCCATCACCTCGGGCGCGACGGTCGGCTGGCAGCTCGTGCTCTTCCCCCTCGGCGTGCTGCTGCTGGCGGTGCTGATCCTGGCGATCGGCCTCATCGTCGCACCGCTCACCGTCTTCTTCCGGGACTTCGAGCGCGCGATGAAACTGCTGCTGCGCGTGCTCTTCTACGCGTCGCCGGTCATCTACGGCGCGGGCGATCTCCCGGACTTCGCGGCGCCGCTCGCCTGGCTCAACCCGCTGTCGGGCGTCTTCTCGCTGTTCCGCGCGGGCTTCTTCCCCGACCAGCTCGACTGGGGCCTGATCGGCTCGAGCGCGGTCATCACCGCACTGCTGCTCGTGTGCGGCATCATCATCTTCCGCCGCTCGGTGGGCGGCGTGCTGAAGGAGCTGTGACGTGAGCAACGAACCGATCATCACCGCCTCGGGGCTCGGCGTGCGCTTCCGGCGCAACCGGGGCTCGCGCCGCAGTTTCAAGGACCTGTTCGCCGGGCGGATGCGCCGGGCGATGCCGGGCGAATTCTGGGCGCTGCGCGACGTCGAATTCACGGTGCGGGCGGGCGAGGCCATCGGCGTCGTCGGTCGCAACGGCCAGGGCAAATCGACCCTGTTGAAACTCGTCGCAGGGGTGCTGCTGCCCGATGAGGGCCGGGTGGAGGTGCTCGGCGGCGTCGCCCCGCTCATCGAGCTCACCGGCGGTTTCGTGGGAGACCTCACCGTGCGCGACAACGTCATGCTGACCTCGGCGCTGCACGGCCTCAGCCGCAAGCAGATCTCCGAACGGTTCCAGTCGATCATCGATTTCGCCGGAGCGTCGGATGTCATCGACACGCCGTTCAAGCACCTGTCGAGCGGCATGAAGGTGCGCGTCGCCTTCGCCGTCGTCTCCCAGCTCGACGAGCCCGTACTGCTCGTCGACGAGGTGCTCGCCGTCGGCGACAAGGCGTTCCGGGCGAAATGCTACAAGCGCATCCAGGAGATGCTCGACGAGGGAAAGACCCTCTTCCTCGTCTCGCACAACGAGCGCGATCTGCGGCGCTTCTGCGAGCGCGGGCTGTACCTCGACAGCGGCAGGCTCGTGCTCGACGGCCCGATCGACGCCGTGCTCGAGCAGTACAACGCCGACCACCCGGCCTGACGGCGCGCCCCGGGCGAGGCCCGGGGCGGCTCGAGTCAGCTTGCGTTCGCCGCGCCGCGCCGCGCATCGGCTGCGCGATGCCGGTCGGCGCGCGCGAGCAGCGTCTCGACGGCAGCGTGGAACCTCGCGGTGGGCGCCCCGGGTGCGGTGTCGCCGAAGTAGCGGCTCGACCACTCGACCAGGCGCTCGCGCGCGGCGTCGTCGCCGATGACGCGGTCGAGCACGCTCGCGATATCGGGGGTGTCGTCGGCCCGCAGCCACTCGCAGACGCTCAGATAGCCGCCGGCATCGATCTCGGCCTCGGGGTCGACGGGTCGGGTGACCATGATCGGCTTGCCGGTCGCGAGGCGGTCGTACACCATTGCGGAGATGTCGCAGATCGCGACGTCGGGCAGGCTGAGCTGCCAGCCGAGCGCGGGGGCGGTGTCGTAGACGTGCTGCGCCGACGGGTCGGCGCGGTTGGCCTCTTCGATCATGGCGATGATGCGCTGATTGGCGGCGCCGAAGTCGAAGTTCACGACGCCGCTGCGCGGGTGTGGCCGGTACACGACGCGGTGCCGACCGGTGGCGAGCAGGCGCCGCACGAGCTCTTCGCCGTGGCTCGCGACCGAGCCGTAGTAGGCGGCCGGGCGGTCGCCCTCCCAGGTCGGCGCGTAGAGCACGACGGTGCGGCCGTCGGGGGCGAACGGCGGCTCGCCGCTCAGATGATCGGTCTGCGGCCGGCCGATCGAGATGGTGCGGGTCTCGACGTCGAAGTCCCAGAGCGCCTGCGAGAGCCGGGCGCGTGCGGCGTCGCCGGCGACCAGTGCGTAGTCGTACGCCTTGTGCTGGTTGCTGGTCATGTACATCTTGTCGCTCTCGCCGTGATTGATGAACACGTGCCAGCGATGGCCGTAGCGCATCATCTGGAAGTTGCGCGTGTTCTGGTTCACGTAGAGGATCACGTCGAGCGGCTGCTGCTCGACGACGTCTTCGATATCGGTGACTTTGCGCACGAAGGCGACATCGAGGCCGCTCTCGTCCATGAGGGCCCGGGCGCCCGCGGCGTTGCGTGCGAGGACGAGCACCGGGCGGGTCTTCGAGAGCTCCTGGAGCGGTGCGTACCATTGCCGCATCTGGTAGATGTTGACGTCGCTATCGGCGAAGTAGACGCCGACGCGGTACATGCCCGGAGTGAGCGGCCCGCGCTGCTCGATCGTCCGCATGAGTTCGGCGTAGGCCCGCCGACCCTTCAGTACCCGCTTCACCAGCCGGGTCGCGCGCTTGGCATCTTTCACGATCTGCATCCCTCGAGAATATCGTGCGGTCCCCCTGAGTATCCTCAGGCACCGGCTCCGGCGCCGTTCCCGGCTGCTTCCGGTGCGGCGTGTGGGAGGATCGTGGCATGGCGCGCACCCCCCTCCCCGAGCTGCCGGATCTTCCCGGAGTGAGCTATGTCATGCCCGTGCTCAACGAGGAGGATTTCCTGGAGCGCGCGGTGCGCACGATCCTCGCGCAGGACTATGCGGGTGAGAAGGAGATCGTGCTCGCGCTCGGCCCGTCCAGGGATCGCAGCGACGCGATCGCCGCATCGCTCGCCGCCGAAGACGCGCGGGTACGCACCGTCCCCAACCCCGAGCGCGACATTCCGCACGGGCTGAACCACGCCGTCGCGGCGAGCCGCCACCCGGTCATCGTGCGGGTCGATGCGCACTCCGAACTGACGCCCGACTACACGACGCGCGGCATCGAAGCGCTCCGCCGCGAAGGCGCCGCGAACGTGGGCGGTGTCATGCGCGCCGCCGGAGACGGGGCGGTGCAGCGCGCGATCGCGCGCGGCTACAACAGCCCGTTCGGTCTCGGCGGCGGCGCCTATCACGGCGACGGCACCCCGGGGCCGGCGGAATCGGCCTACCTCGGCATCTTCCGCCGGGAAGCGCTCGACGAGGTCGGCGGCTACGACCCCGAAATCCTGCGCGGCGAGGACTGGGAGCTCAATCTGCGCATCCGGCGCGCCGGCTACCTCGTCTGGTTCGAACCGGTGCTCGGCGTCACGTACCGCCCGCGCTCCTCGTTCGCCGACCTCGCCCGGCAGTTCTTCGCGACCGGCACCTGGCGCGCCGTGCTCGTGCGCCGATACGGTCGGGCGAATCCGTGGCGCTTCTTCGCCCCGGGCACCCTCGTCATCGCCCTCGCCGTGAGCCTCGTCGCCCTGGTGCTGTTCATCGCACGGGTGCTGCCGTGGGCGTCCTTGTGGCTGGTGCTGCTCGTGCCCGCCGCGCTCTACCTGCTCGGTATCGGCTATGCGACGCTGCGCATCGGCCGGCAGAGCTTCGGCGAACGGCAGGGATTCCTCGACCGTCTGCTCACCGCGGCCACGCTCATGACCATGCACGTGAGCTGGGGCTCCGGCTTCCTGCGCGGCATCGTGTTCGGCGGCGGACGCATCCTCGGCCAGGGAAAGGTCGTCGACCGCTCGCGGATCTGAGCGTCCGGAGACGCCCCGGGGCGTCAGCCGAGCGCGCCGCGCGCGACGAGCGCATCGACCACCCGCGCGGCGGCGAACCCGTCGTCGTGCGGCGTGAAGCGCTCGCGCCACTGCGCGTACTCCGCGGTGAACGGCACCCCGTTCCGCGCCGCGGCGACGACCTCGGCGCGCGTGGTCAGCAGCGGCCCGGGCGCGCTCGCTGCGAAGTCGAAGGTGAACCCGCGCTCGCGGTCCCGGTAGTCGCGGAGATCGGGCACGAAGAACGCCAGCGGCACCGCGGCGACCGCGGCATCGAACATGATCGACGAGTAGTCGGTGACGAGCAGGTCTGCCGCAAGGATGACGTCGTTGATGTCGGGGTGCCGCGACACGTCGATGACGCGGGAATCGGTGCCGAGGTAGCGGCCGAAGCGGAGGGTGCGACTGTGGCCGCGCACGATGACGACCCAGGGATCACCGGGCGCGTCGAGCTCCTCGGCGAGCGCGTGCACGTCGAGCAGGTCGACGAGCCCGTTCGCCTCCCCGCGCCGAGTTTCGCGCCAGGTCGGCGTGTACGCCAGCACACGGGCGCCTTGAGGGATGCCGAGCGCACGGCGCGCCGCCTCCACGACGATGTCGATGCGCTCGGGCCCGTGCCCGGCCGCCACCGCGGGCACGACCGCCCGCGCGAGACGATCGTCGCGGGGGTACCCGGTTTCGAGAATCTCGCCGCGATAGGCGTAGCTGCGAGCGAACTGCGCGGTCGAATGCGGGTTCTGCGAGAGCAGCAGGCTCCACCGGCGGCTCTCGCGCCGCGTCGCGATGCGCGTCTGCAGGCCGGTGTTCGGGCGGGTGAGCGCGAGGTGCTTGAGCATGGTGCCGTGCCAGGTCTGCAGCACGGTCTGGGAGCGGCCGCGGCGGAACCCCGAACCGAGCCAGTCGTTCACGACGAGGAGGCGCGCTCGCTTTCGAGCCGCGACCCAGTCGGCGCCCCCGACGAGCAGCGGCACGGCGCCCGCGGGCACTGCGACGCGCTCGCTCGTCACGCTCCAGTAGCGCACCAGGTCGGGGAAGCGCTCGACGATCTCCGCATCGATCGCGAGCGGATTGCAGGCCGCCTGCCGGCCCTCGAAGCTCTCGAAGAAGACGCCGGCGTCGACGCGCTGCTCCGCGGGGAGCGCGAGCCTGCGGATCTCGGCGAGCACGCGCGCGGCGGCACCGCCGTCGGGGTACGCGTGGAACCGGGCTGCGAGCGCCCGCGCTTCGCTCGCCGCATCGCGGGCCGCCACGCCGGGGCGCAGCACCTCCCCCAGACGATCCGACGTCGCGCTCCACGAATCGAGCACGCGCCCCGCGGCCGTCACCTCCAGCGGTTCGTAGAGCCCGCGCGTCGCGGAGTAGTGCGCGAGGTCGGGGGCGAACCAGATGATCGGCCGACCGAGCAGGGCGTAGTCGATCGCGATCGACGAGTAGTCGGTGATGACCGCGTCGAATGCGCCGAGCAGCGGAGTGATGTCCGGGGCGATCTTCGCGGGCAGGGCGTGCACCCGACTCGCCTCGGCGGAGGCGCCGAAGACGGCGTCGTAGGCTCCGCTGCCCATCGGATGCGAGCGGATGACGAGTCTGGCCCCGAGCGCCGCGAGGCCGGCGCGGATCAGTTCGGCCTCTTCCGCGGTCGGCACCGCCGGATCCGCTTCGCCGTCGCGCCAGGTCGGCGCGTAGAGCACGAGCGATTCGGGTCGCTCCCCCGGGTCGATGCGCTCCTCGGCGAGGCCGAGCAGGCGCCGCACCTCGGCACGGGCGGCGGCTGCGAGATGCGGGTGCCGCGCCTGCGCGCACAGCACGTCGTCGCGCGGGTCGCCGAGGGCGCTCACCCGGCCCGGCGCGACGCGGTTCGCCTCGCGCAGCCGCTCGGCGACCGTGACCGACCCGGCGACGTAGAGCGAGACGCGCTCGGCGCCGATGCGGTACACGCGGCGCAGCACGGACTTCATGAAGCCCGGGCCGTCGGTCATCGCACCGATGTGGTGGTGCAGGTTCTTGATCGGGGCTCCGTGGCCGAGATGCGTGATCGAGGCCCCGGCGATGCCGAAGCGGTTCACATCCCGATAGCCGTGGGTGATCACGATCTGCCGGGCGGTGATCGTCGCGACGAACCCGGCCCAGCTGCTGCGCACCGCGGTAGCGAATCCTTCCGCGGCCGCGCGCTCGGCCTCCGCCTCGTCGGCGACGATCCAGGTGATCTGCGCGTCGGGGTCGCTGTCCCGGAGCTCGCGCGCGACGGCGAGGGCGCCTTCGCCGACGCCGATCCAGCTGCCGAACGCCCACCTGCCCTCACGGCGCGGCACGAACACCGCGCAGACGAAGGCGAGCAGGTAGCCGAGAAGCGAGAAGAGCTTCTTGAACCTGCTGTTCTTCGTGCTGGACTCGCCGGTGCTCATTGCACCTACTGTAGGGCACCCGACTTACAGCACGACGGCGGTGCGGCGAACCGTCGGGTCGCCGCACCGCCGTCGTGCCACGCGTCTACCCGCGCACCGGGCGCGCTACCATTCGAGCTGGCCGAGCGTGGCGGTCGCCTCGCCCGACACGCCGTCGCGCGTGTAGTCGATCTTGACCTCGCTCCCGCCGGCGTGCATGCGCACCAGCGCGGAGACCGAGGTGCCGTCGGCCGCCGGGGTCCCATCGATCGCGGTGACCACATCGCCGACCTTCAGCCCCGCGGTCTCGGCGGCTCCGCCCTTCGCGAGGTCGACGATGAGACCGCCGGCGTGGTTCGCGTCGGCGTCGGTGTCCTGGCTGGAATCGGCGATCGAGGCGCCGAGCAGGCCGTGCGAGGGCTGCTCGCCGTCGATGAGCGCATCGGCGACGCGCGTCGCGAGGTTCGAGGGGATCGCGAAGCCGAGGCCGGCGCTGCCGGCAGTGCCGTTCGCGCTCGTCGGCGAGGCGATCGCGACGTTGATGCCGATGAGCTCGCCCTTGCCGTTGAGCAGGGCGCCGCCCGAGTTGCCCGGATTGATCGAGGCATCGGTCTGGATGACGGGCAGCGTGACCGTGCCGCCCGACTGCTGCTGCTGTTCGCCGCCGTTCTCGTCGGGCACCCCGAAGCGGAAGTCCCACGGGAAGCCGTAGCCGTTGTCCCCGTTGTCCTGGGACTGGTCCTCCTGCGCCGGATCCTGCGGGATGAGGGGGCTGCCGACGGAGATACCGCGGTCGACCGCGCTGACCACACCGCTGGTGACGGTGTTGGCGAGATTCATCGGCGCACCGATCGCGACCGTGAGGTCGCCGACGTTGAGCTTGTCGGAGTCGGCGATCTTCACCGCCGGCAGGGAATCGGCGTCGATCTTGACCACGGCGAGATCGGCGTAGGGGTCGACTCCGACGATATCGCCGTCGAGGATGCGTCCGTCGCTGAGCTTCACCCGCACGGTCGCATCCGTTCCGGCGGCTCCGTCGAGCGTGACGACGTGCGCATTGGTCAGGATGTATCCGTCTTCGCGGTAGATGACCCCCGAGCCGGAGCCCGCGGAGTTGGCGCCCGCGACCTCGAGCGTGACGACGCTCGGCGTCGCGACGGCCGCGACGCCCGAGATGTTCGTGGCGGTCTCCCCGTTGCTCAGGGTGAGCGTGCCGCCGCCCTGCACGGTCGCCTGCGGCTGCGCGACGTTCGAGGAGACGATCGCCGAGACGCCGCCGCCGACCACTCCGCCGATCAGCGCACCGAGCGCGAGACCGGTGATCAGCATGCCCGAGCGGCTGCGCGGATGCGCCTGGTTCGCAGAGCCGCCCGGGCTCGCCTGCGGTGCGATGTAGGGCGGCTGCGCGGCCGCCGCCGCACCGGTTCCGGCCTGCTGCGCCGCGTACTCCGGCTGCGTCGCTGCCGGGTTCGCATGCTGCACGGCGGCGGACGTCTGCTCGGAGCCGGGCTGCGGAGCGGCCGGGTTCGGAGCGGCGGGGTCGACCGGCTGGCCCGGGGTCCAAGCGTCGGGCAGCGGTGCTGTCGGCTGGGTGAGACCGGCCGAAGCGGACTCGGGCTGAACGCCCGAGTCCTGCTCCGCGCGGTTGCCGTCGTTCGGGTTCGGTGCGGACGATTCCTGTCCGGGGGTGGTGCTCATCGGCGGTTCCCTTCCTCGTTGAGACCAGCCTGCCCACCGAACTTATGAAATTCATTTGCGTGAACTGGACAGGCGCTGCATATGCCTGCGAGCCGCGAGCAGTGCGATGAGGCCGGCGCCGGCGACGGGCGCCGCGCCGAACAGCAGCAGCCTCGAATCGAGGCCGCCGGTGGAGGCCAGGGGCTCGATCCGCTCGGAGACGACGGTGCGTTCGTTCGCGACACCGCAGGCCCCGCGGTGCAGTTCAACGGACTCGCCGGTCTCCGGGTGCGGCATCGCCAGGTCTTCGACCCAGTACCCCGTCCCGGCCGACCGTGCGAGGACCGATGGCGAATCGACGCGTCCCGGCCCCGGCACCGCGACGCGGGCCGTCACGGCGACCGGCTGCGCGAGGCACCGCTCCTCCTCGGACAGTGCGGCCAGCTCGGCGGCGCTCCACGTCGCGGCGGCCCCCTCTTCGTCGGTCACCGGATTCCAGGAAGCATCGAATTTCGGTGCACCCGCGCGCGGTTCGAGGTAGTAGACGAAGCCGAGGTCGGCCCCCGCGGGCACTTTCCCTGCGACGATGGCGGTGTCGTGGAAGGCCTCGCCGACGGTCGCTTCGGGCTGCGCCTCGGTCCTCACCTCCGGTTCCGAGATCCGCGCGGTCTCCTCCGGCACTCCGAAGTCGTCGCACCACTCCTCGACGTGGCCGAGCACGGCTTCGCTCTGGTCTTCCGCGAACAGGCACGCCTGCACGGTCACCCATCCGCGGGTATCGAACGGGAGAGGTATGGGCGGCGCCTCGATCTCGCCGGGCGCCGACACGGTCACCAGTTCGCGGGCGACTTCGACCGCTCCTTCGGAAGGCGCGGCCCGGCGTTCGGGCTCCGTGCCGATCGCGTAGGCCGTCAACCTGAGCACGATCGGAAGCGGGGCGCCCTGCGCATCGTTCAGCCACGATCCCTGGAGCACGGAGAGCGCCATCCGATCGCGCAGCACCAGGTCGTCGAGCGGCAGCTCCTGCTCGTCCAATGCCGTGCTCCACCGCAGAGACATCGGCACGATCTGCCCCTCCTCGGCGAGGCCGAAGCGGTCGGTGAACCGGTACCCCTCGGGCAGCAGGGCCGCCGCGCGCACCTCCGGTGCCTGCAGCGCCTCGTCGATGCTCCAGACCCACGAGTAGTAGCCGGCCTCGCGCGGAGCGGTGTCCGCGACCGCCAGGTATTCTCCGGGGCCGCGGTCCGCGATGATCTCCGCCCGGGCCGCGACCGGGGCGCCCTCCGGCGCGGCGTCCGACGTGTCGATCGGGTCTGCGAACGGCCCGTAGAGCACGCCCTGCGCCGCGATGGGCGCGTATTCGACGGCCCCGTCCGCGAGACCGCGCGCCGCCCAGGGCGCGGGCGAGTCATCGCTCGCGGCGAAGGTCACGCGGTCGGCGAACCTTCCCGCGTCGGGACTCACGAAGCGCGATTCGACCTGAGTCGCGAGCACGGGGTGGAACTGCGATTCGATATGGATCTCCGCGGGCTCGAGCACGAGCTGCCGGTTCGCTGTGACCGGCCCGACCATCGAACCGAGCGCCTGCTGCCCCGGCACGACGGCGGTGTGCAGCATCAGGGCGGCCGGCCATTCCGTCACCTCGCGCACCCATTCCCCGGACGTCCGCACCGTGCGCCCGCTCTCCCAGCCGTCCTCGTGGAGCACAGCGCGCCAGGCCGCCAGGCCGGCAGCGGGCCCCACGCCGATCGACGGGGCGCCGCCATCGAATGCGGCTCCGTCGATATCGACGCGCGTCGTGCCCGCCGGGTACGCCACCGTTCCGGTCGCGAACTCCTCGCCCAGGGCGATCGACAACGCGGCGCCGTCCGGTTCGGCCATGCTGGCCGCCACCGCCGCGTAGGCCTCGTCGACCATGCCGTACGCCCGATCGGTGTGCCAGGTACCGCCGTGGGCCTGCACCCAGCGCACATGGTGCACCAGCCAGTCGTTCGCACCGGGGTCCTCGCGGAGGAACCAGACCGCGAACTGCACGGCCGCGGCGATATCCGGGTCCGCCGTCTGCCCGTAGGTCGTGAGCAGCCAGTTCATCCGTCGCAGGGCGTCGCCGCTCACCGGAGTGCCGGCGACCCAGCCGTCCCACCCCGTCCCGTCGGATTGATTCGCCGAGAAACCGGGCAGCGTCGTCGCCTCGACCGGGTGATGCTGCGGCCCGCTCGGTTCGAACGCGCCGGGCTCGACGCAGTAGACGAGCTGGCCGTTCGAGCTCACGAACCCGCCGACCACCCAGCCGCCGAAGCTCACGGTGTACTGCGACACCGCCGCCCGTGCCGGTGCACCGTGCGCGAACACCGCCGCGCAGAGCATGACGGCGAACACCGCGAGCACTGCGATCGCCCGGCTCGGGCAGAGGCGCCGCCGCGCGATCCCTCTGTGCAAGATCATCTTCATCCACTCCTCACCGCGGCACCGTCTGCGCCGCAGCGCCCATGCTGCTGGAGCCCCGCGGGTCGCGTTCCGCGGTTTCCACAGCCCCGTTTCCACCCCGATTTGGCATGCACCCGGAAGCCATGTATAGTTATTTCTTGTGCCGCGGGGTGGAGCAGTTCGGTAGCTCGCCGGGCTCATAACCCGGAGGTCGTAGGTTCAAATCCTGCCCCCGCAACGGATATGCGACACAGAAAGGCTCCTGATCAGGGATAACTTGATCAGGAGCCTTTTGCATTCCGCCCCGGACACCACCCGGCCTCCCCCGCGGAACCGGCACGGCAACCCGAAGATGCGGGCGACGGCCCGCGAACCGGTGCCCCGCGACACGCCGGTGACACGCCACCGACACTCCGCGACCGAGGCTCCTGCGACCCATGCAACGCTTCCCCATGTGGAGGAGCATTGCGACCACGTGGACGATCCGGCTGCATCGACCGAAATCACGTCGCAGAGGTCGCTCCCGAACGGTCTCTCGGTTCGCTGGTAGCCTGAGCCCCGTGCAGAACCTGAGCTACCGCCCCATCTCAGCCGCGGATACCGCCGCCCCGCTCCCTCCCGGCGTGTATCGCGGCAATCCGCGGCGCACCACGGCCCTGATGGCGGGCAGCATCGTGATGGCCGCAGCGAGCATCGCCGTGCTCGTGATGGCGGTGCTGGGCTCGGTGCCCGCGAACCTGACGGTGCTCGCCTACGGGTGCGGCATCGTCGGCACGATCGTGTTCGGTATCGCCGCGGCCGTGCTGCCGCTGCGCGCATTCGTCATCACCGGCACCGGCATCACCATGCGCGTTCCGCTGCCCGGGGCTCGCCCGGTGCCCTTCGACTCCGTGCACGGCGTCGTGCTCTACCCGACGGTGCTCGGCCAGGGCGGCGGTGCCGCGGTGCTGCTGCTCGACGCGCACGGCGACGCGATCTTCCGCATGAGCGCCCCGCCGTTCTCGGAAGCGGTGCTGCACGGCTTCGTGTCGCTCGTCGAGCAGGCGTCGGGCGCGCGCGTCTCGGAATGCCGCCAGAGCGTCAATGCGATGAAGTTCTCCGAGCCGATCCAGCTCCCGAAACTCGTCTAGACGCAGAAGCCCGCCGACGCGGTCGCTCGGCGGCGATCATCGGTTCCGGGGTGCGTCGACGCCAGAGGCCGCTGTCCCGGTCCGCTTGCGCGTTCCGGGACAGCGGCCTCTGTGCCTGCCCTCGCGACGGGCTACTCCGCGGCGAGGGCCGCCTCGATCGCCGCGCGCAAGCGCGCATCGGCCTCGCCGTAGGCGGCCCAGTCGCCGTCCTTCATCGCCGCGTCGCGATCCTCGATCGCCTGCTGCATGTCCTGCAGCGTCGATTTCAGCGACGCCCCGCTGTCGCCGGAGCCCGCCCCGGTCGACGGCTCCTCGGGCGGCGTGGCCCCGCCGTCGTCGGCAGGCGCGTCCTCGACCCCGCCGTCACCGGCGCTCGCGCCCGAGTTGCCGCCGAAGAGTTCGTCGAGGGCGGCATCGAGCGTGTCCTCGAACGCGATGTCGTCGCCGAACGAGACCAGCACCTTCTGCAGCAGCGGGAACCGGGTGCCCGACGACGCCTCGATGTACACGGGCTGCACGTAGAGCAGGCCGCCGCCCACCGGCAGGGTGAGCAGGTTGCCGCTCAGCACCTTGGTGCCGCGCTGGTCGAGGATGTTGAGGTCGGTCGAGACCTTGGGGTCGGTATTGAAGCTGTTCTGCACCTGGCCGGGGCCGGGCAGAGTGTTGCCCTTCGGCAGTTCGAGCAGCTTCAGCGTGCCGTAGCTCTCCGCCACCTTGCCGTCTTCGCTGCCGGCGTTCGAATTCGCCGCGAGGTATCCCGTGAGGATGTCTCGGGCGCCCTCGCCGCGGGCGTCGGGGATGTAGGTGGAGTAGATCGAGAACTCGGGCTCCTCGTTCGCCCCCGCTGCGAGCGTCAGGTAGTACGGCGGCTGCGCGGGCGCCTGCTCGCCATCGCTGCTCTGACTGACCGGGTTCGACGGGGTGATCCACGCGTCCTCATCGGAATAGTACGCACCGGGATCGGTCACGTGGTACGTGGCGAGCATCTCGCGCTGCACCTTGAACATGTCGGTCGGATAGCGCACGTGGCTGAGCAGGTCGCCGCTCATCTCGGAGACGTCCTGCAGCATGCCCGGGAACACCTTGTCCCAGGCCTTGAGCAGCGGATCCTCGCTGTCCCACGCGTACAGGGAGATCGAGCCGTCGTACGCGTCGACGGTCGCCTTCACCGAGTTGCGGATGTAGTTGACCGGCTTCGGCGCGATGCTCACGCGCTCGTTATCGGCGTCGACCGTCAGCGCGTTCATGTCCTGCACCTCGGAGTACGGGTAGTCGGCGGAGGTCGTGTAGCCGTCGATGATCCAGACGAGTCTGCCGTCGACGACCGAGGCGTACGGGGCAGAGTCGACCGTCAGATACGGGGCGACCTTCTGCACGCGCTCGACGGGGTTGCGGTCGTAGAGGATCTGCGAGCCGTCGACGACCGCACCGGAGAGCAGCACCTCGAGGTCCTGGAACTTCAGCGCGTAGACGAGCTTCGTGAAGAGGCTCGACAGCTCGGGGCCGCCGTCGCCCGAGAACGTGGTGAGGTTCTGGCGCGAACTGCCCTCGCCCGAGTCCTCGGTCGTGGTCTGCTCGTCGGCGGCCGGGGTCTCCTCGGCCGGAGCCGAATCGGCGGTCTCGTCGGCCGCGGCCTCCGCGTTGCTCTCGGCGTCGGCCGGGTAGTCCATCTCGATCGACTTCTTACGGTCGCCGCCCACGATCGAGTACTCGGGCGAGTTCATGCCGAAGTAGACGCGGGGCTCGAACTCGCCGAGCTTGCCGGCGGTCGGAATGCCGCTTTCGAGGAAGACGGGTTCGCCGCCCGGCGAACGCTGGTTGCCGTACGCCGCCACGAGGCCGTAGCCGTGCGTGTAGACGAGGGTGCGGTTGTACCAGCCGTTCTGGCCCGAGATGTCAATATCGCGAATGGCCGACACCGTGTCCTCGACTTGGCCGTCGATCTCATAGCGGTCGACGTTCAGGGAGTTCGGGAACTTGTAGTACTGCTTGCTCTGCTCGAGCTGTGCGAAGGTCCGCGAGATGATCTCGGGGTCCATGATGCGGATGTTCGCGGTAGTCACGGCGTCGTTGCGCAGCGCGCCGGGCTCGGCGTCGGTGACGGCGTCGTAGCGCTCGGTCTTCACGTCTTCGATGCCGTAGGCCGCACGGGTCGCGTCGATATTGCGCTGGATGTAGTCGGCCTCGAGGCTCTTCTCATCGGGCTTGACCTGGAACTGCTGCACCGACCACGGGTAGCCGATGCCCAGCACGATGCTCGACACGAGGAACAGCGCGGTGCCGACCACGGGCAGCCGCCACTTGCCCGTGAAGGCGGTGATGAGGAAGAGCAGCGCGACGAGCACGCCGATGCCTGCGAGGATCTGCTTGCCCGGGATCACCGCGTGCACGTCCTGGAACATGGCACCGGTCATGAGCCCGGTCGGATCGTTGAGCACCCGGTACTGGTCGAGCCAGAGGCTGCCGCCCTGCAGCAGCAGGTAGACGACCGCGAGCACCGCGGTCTGGATGCGCGTGGCCTTCGAGATGCGCACATTGCGCCCCGAGAACGCGATGCCGCCGTAGAGGTAGCTGGTGCCGACGCCCGCGATCAGCGAGATCAGCACCACGCCCGAGGCGAAGCCGGCGATGCCCTGGAGCACGGGCAGATCGAAGAGGTAGAACGAGACGTCGAGGCCGAACTGCGGATCCTTCTCGCCCGAGGGGGCGCTGTTGAGCCAGAGCAGCACGCGCTGCCAGCTCGCCGCGGTCGTGAACCCGGCGAAGAGCCCGATGACGGCGGGCAGCAGCCACTTCACCGCCCGGCGCAGCGGTTCGACGATCTCCTGGTACCGATCCAGCTGGGCCGTGAGCCGCGCGTAGACCGGGCGCGTGCGGTAGGCGATATCGATCGACAGGAAGAGGGGCACGGCCATGCCGAGGAAGCCCACGAGGAACATGATGCCCGCGGCGATCCACTGCGTCGTCAGCACGGGCAGGAAGCCGAGTTGGCGGTACCAGAGCACCTCGGACATCACCGCGGCGAATCCGAGGAAGCCGAGGATGAGGATCACGACCAGCACGATCGTGATCGCCAATGGCGACATCCGGCGTCTATTCGTCGTCTGGGCAGCGTTCTGCTCGGTCACGTCCCTCTACTTTCCTCGCGCGGGATCGCGCGACTGCGAAGCGATCCCGACCAGCCTAGCGGCCGCCACTGACAACTTCCGCACGCCGACGGCGAACGCTCGGCGCGACCTGCGATCAGGGTGCGCCGCAGGCCTCGATACCGGCGGGCGTGCCGCCCTCCGCCACCGTCTCGACCGCGGCGACCGCCTCCTCGAGCGTCGCTACCGGCACGACCTCGAGTTCGCCCGGAATGCGCTCGGGGAGGTCGACGCAGTTGCCGACCGGCATGAGGAAGAGGCGGCTGCCCGCCCGGGAGGCCGCCCACATCTTCTGCTCGAGCCCGCCGATGGGACCCACGTTGCCGGCGGCATCGATCGTGCCGGTGCCCGCGGCATCGATCCCCGCCAACGGGGCCTCCGCCGACATGAGGTCGATGATGCCGAGGGCGAAGACGAGGCCCGCGCTGGGGCCGCCGATATCGGCGAGCGCGATATCGACCTCGTGCGGCAGCGAGTACTCCGACTGCAGCACCGCCCCGATCATCGGTTCTCCCCCGCCGTCGGGCACGCCCGGCACCAGTTCGACATCGACACGGGCGCCGTCGCGCTCGACGGCGAGCGCGAGCGGCCGGTCCGCGCCGTTCGCCACGATCTTCTCGCGCAGCTGCGCGAAGTCGAAGTCCGACTCCCCCGCGACCTCGACGAGCACGTCGCCCTCTTCGAGCACGCCCTCGGCGGGGCTCCCCTCGGCGATGCCCGCGACGGTGAGCGTCACCGGCACGTCCTCCCCGAGATGGGCGAAGGCCGCGGCCGCCGCCTGCTCCTGGGAGTTCTCCATGAGCACCATGTTCTGCTCGGTGCGCGCTTTCTCGCTCACCCCCTCGGGGTAGAGCTCGTCCACCGGCTTGATCTCCTGCGCCGGGTCGATGAGCCCGGGGAGCAGCGACAGCCAGCTCTTCGGGCGTTCGCGGCTGCCCGAGATGGAGACGGTCAGGAGGCGCAACGATCCCCGGCCCGACGCGTCTGCGCCGTCGGCCCCGGAGGCGTGCTCGGCTTCGCGCGCCGCTCCGTCGATCTCGATGACCGGCCGCGGCTCCTCCCCCTCGAGCGCGACGCTGCCGAGCACGTCCACGGTGGGGCCGGGCCGTTCGATCGCGTAGGGCGAGGGGATGACTCCGGTAAGCAGCACGGCGCACGCGGCGGTCGCGGTGACGAGGAGCGCGCGCGATCGACGCCGTTCGCGTTCGCGACCCTGCGCGGGCTCGGATTCGTGCACTGCTGCTCCTCGACAGGGATCGGGCGCTCGGGCCCCGGGCATCTGTTCGCAGTGGGCGCAATGGGAATTGGCGCTGCAGCGGTCAATCTAGCAGGTGGAACCGGGCTCTGTGCCGTACCGTTGATGCGACGAGGACGAGGAGATTTCGGCATGGGCGCGAACGAGAACGGCGACGATTTCGAAGAGCTGCAGCGCATTCTGCGCGAGATGCTGTCGGGCCAGGGGATGCCCGAGGGCGGCCTCGATGCGGAGCAGTTCGCGAAGGCCGCAGGGATTCCGGGCGACCCGGCAACGCTGCAGGGCCTCTTCTCCACGCTGCAGGGCGCGATGCAGCGGCCGGGCGATGGCATCGACTGGTCGGTCACCCGTCGCACGGCGATCGATGTCGCCGGCGCGGGCGGCACGAGCGCCGACCCCGCCCCTGCGATGCGTGCTTTCCCCGTAGCGACGCTCTGGCTCGACGAGGTCACCGAGCTCGGCGCGACCGCCGACTCGCCGCGCACGCTCTCGCGCATCGAATGGGTGCAGCAGACGGTCGACACCTGGATCAGCTTCGCCGAGCCGGTCGCCGAATCGATCAGTCGGGCGCTGATGGACGCGCTGCAGACCCAGATGCCCGAGGAGTTCAGCGGTGCGCTGCAGGGCGCCGCGCCGATGCTGCGCAGCGTCGGCGGTGCGCTCTTCGCGGTGCAGCTCGGCACGGTCGTCGGCAAGCTCTCGGGCGAAGTGGTCTCGGCCGGCGACATCGGCATCCCCCTGATCTCCGGCGAGGGCCGCGAGGGCGGTGCGCTGCTCCCCGGCGGAGTCGCCGCATTCGCCGAGGGCCTCGACCAGGATGCCGAGGCGGTGACGCTGTACCTGGCGGTGCGCGAACTCGCCCACGCCCGCCTGTTCCGCCATGCCAAATGGCTGCGTCTGCACCTGGTGACAGCGATCACCGATTTCGCGCGCGGCATCCGCATCGATACCGATCGTATCGAGGAGATGGCCCACGAGATCGACCCGTCGCACCCCGAGCAGATCCAGCAGCTCATCGCGGGCGGTGCGCTGATCCCGCCGAAGACGGAGGAGCAGCAGGCCGCCCATGCGCGGCTCGAGACGATGCTGGCCCTCGTCGAGGGCTGGGTCGACGTCGTCACCGCCGATGCGGCGAAGCGCCTTCCGGGAGCGGACGGCATCGCCGAGATGGTGCGCCGGCGCCGCGCCGCGGGGGGCCCTGCGGAGCACGCGCTCAGCGCGCTGGCCGGGCTCGAGCTGCGGCCGCGCCGGCTGCGCGATGCGGCGGCCGCCTGGCGGCTGGTCGCCGAGCGCAGCGATGCGGCGACCCGCGATGGCCTGTGGGCGCATCCCGACCTGCTGCCGACCGCGGAGGAGCTCGACCACCCGGCGCGGCTGCTCGAGCGGCTCGGGCTCGCGGGCACCGGGCCCCAGTCGAGCGACGACGACTTCGACGCGCAGCTCGCGCAGCTGCTCGACGGCGAACTGCCGCCGCACGAGGGCGAGGACGGCGAGGACGGGGCGCCCGGCTCGTCCGGGACCGCATAGTCGGCCCGCGTAGCCGACCTGCAGCGCAGTTCGGCGGCGTCGCTGCGGGCCTGCGGCCGGGCCGACCTTCCTCCACAGCTCGACCGGACCGAGCGGATCGCGGATTTCTCGGATCCGGCTGTGGATAACCTACGGACATCGGTTTTCTCGCGCAGACTCGAGATATGACCGAGATCACCCGCATCGACCCCGACCTCCCGCTGTGCTGGGAAGACGCCGATACCGTGCGCATCGGCTTCGAGCGCGCTGCAGCACGTATCGTGCGCCCGCCGGCTGCGGTGCAGCGCCTCCTCGGCGCGCTCTGCACCGGCATCCCGACCCGCAAGCTGCGCGAGGAAGCGCGCAAGCGCGGTGTCTCACCTCGCGATTACCGCGACCTCATGTCCGCGCTCGGACCGGCCCTGCGGCGCGAGCGCGCGCTGCGCGGCGGCGGCGCGCAGGAAGGCGCTCCGCCGCGCCTGCGCCTCGTCGTCTCCGATGAGGGCCGGGAGGCGCCCGGATTGCGCACCGTGCTCGGCGCGCTCGAGCACTGCGACGTCGATGCCGAGGCCCGGGCCGAGAAGTGCGATCTCGTCGTGCACGTCGAACGCTACCTCGAGCCGCTCGAACGGGCCCAGCGCTGGCGGGCGATGGGCGTGCCCCACCTGCTCCTGCGCTTCAGCGACCGCGTCGTGCAGATCGGGCCGATCGTCGAGCCCGACGGGTCGCCCTGCCACAGCTGCGTCTCGCTCGGGCTCGTCGCGCGCGACCCGGCCCTCCCCGTGCTCGCGATCCAGCTGCACGGGAAGGTCCCGCGCAGCGAGACCGCCGCGGCGAGCGAAGCGGCGGCGGCCTACATCTCGAGACTGGTCCGCGACTGGCGGGCGGGTGCGGCGGCGGCGCGGCGCACCCGCTGGGTGATCCCTGTCGTGCACGGCCGGCCCGTCGGCCCCGCACGGGAGGAGTCGGTGCCGCCCCACCCGGGGTGCAGCTGCCGCGACCCGATCGAAACCGATTTCGCCTCAGGCGGGGCCGGCGCAGCCGAAGCCGCCCCCGTCAGGCGATGATGCCCGACTCCGAGAGGAAGCGGGACGGCTCGCGCGGCGTGCGGGCCCCACCGGCGACGCCGGAGACGCGCAGCGCATCCCGCGCACGCGTGAAGGCGACATAGGCGAGCCGGCGCTCCTCCGCGATATCCTCCTCGGTCTGCGCATGGGCGATCGGCAGCAGCCCCTCCGTCATCCCGACGAGATGCACCAGCGCCCATTCCAGCCCCTTCGCCGCATGGACGGCGCTCAGCGTGACCGCGTCGAGGGTCGGCTCGTGCTGCGCCTTCTGGCGCGCCGTCAGCTCGTCGGCGAACTGCGCGATCCCCGTGCCCGTCGGCATCTCGTCCACGAGGGAGAGCAGCGCCGAGAGCGCCTCCCATTTGTCGCGTTCGGCGGCGCCCTCGGGCGCCTGCGCCGTCCAGCCCAGCACGCGCAGCGCGTCGCTCACGATCTGGAACAGCGGACGGTCGTCGGCGACCTTCGATTCGCCGCGGATCAGCATGACGGCCTGCCGCACATCGGCGCGGTCGAAGAAGCGCTGCGCCCCGTGCACCCGCACCGCGATGCCGAGCCTGCGCAGCTGCTCCTCGAAGCGCGCGGACTGCGAGTTCGTACGGTAAAGCACCGCGATGTCCGAGGCCGGAGTGCCGGCGGAGATCGCCGCGGCGATCGACTCCGCCACCCCCGCGGCCTCCTCCTGCTCGGTGGCGAACCATTCGAACTGCGGCTTCGCGCCCGGCTCCTCACGGGTCGCGCGCAGGTGCAGCGCACCGGGCCGGTCGCGCATCAACCGGTTCGCGACCCGCACGATCGGCTCGCGCGAGCGGTAGTTGCGTTCGAGCCTGATCTGGCGCGCCTGCGGAAACTCGACGCCGAACCGCAGCAGGTACGAGCTCGACGCCCCCGTGAACGAGTAGATCGTCTGGCTCGCATCGCCGACCACACAGACGTCATCGCGGTCGCCGAGCCACGCCCGCAGCAGCGCGTGCTGCAACGGCGATACGTCCTGGTACTCGTCGACCGTGAAGAACCGGTAGCGCTCCCGCACCTGCACCGCCGCCCGCGGCTCGGTCTCGAGCATTCCGGTGACGAGCACGATGACATCCTCGAAGTCGATCTGCCGGCGCTCCTCGAGCAGCTCCGTGTACCGGTGCTGCACATCGACCAGCTGCTCGCCGGTGAGCCCGACCGGGATGGCGCGCGCATCGATCGCATCGGCGTACGCGTCGAGGCTCAGCATCGACACCTTGCGCCACTCGATCTCGGCCGCGACATCGCGCAGCGCCTCCGACCCGAGGCGCAGCCCCATGCCCTCGACCGCCTGCGAGACGGTCGCGACCTTGCCCGGCAGCACCTTGGGCGCGAGACCGCCGACCAGCTGCGGCCAGAAGTGGCTCAGCTGCGCGAGCGCCGCGCCGTGGAAGGTCTGGGCGCGCACGCCCTCGGCGCCGAGGCCGCGCAGCCGCCCCTGCAGCTCCCCCGCGGCCTTCCTCGTGAACGTGACGGCGAGCACGCGCTGCGGGTCGTAGACGCCGCTGCGCACGCCGTGGGCGATGCGGTGCGTGATCGCGCGCGTCTTGCCGGTGCCCGCGCCCGCGAGCACGGACACGGGCCCCCGCAGGCTCTCGGCGATCTCGCGCTGCTCGGGGTCGAGCGCGTCGAGGATCCCCTCGGTCTCAGTCACCCTCTGCGACCCACCGATCGAGCAGCCAACGGGCGATCGAGGTACCGGCCGGGAGCGTGATGCCCGGGTCGGGGGTGCGCACCTGGTCGCGGGAGAACCAGCGCAGCTCGGAGATCTCGGTCGGGTCGGGGACGAGATCGTCGGGATCGGCCCCCGGTGCGAGCCGCGCTCTGAAGCCGATCATGAGCGACCGCGGGAACGGCCAGGGCTGAGAAGCCTGGTACTCGACCGCGCCGAGCCGCACACCGGACTCTTCGAAGACCTCGCGGATCACCGCCTGTTCGAGGGACTCGCCGGCCTCCACGAACCCGGCGAGCAGCGAGAATCGTCCGGTCTCCCAGAGCGTGTTCGAGCCGAGGAGCACTCGGTTCTCGTGCTCGATGAGCACGATGACGGCCGGGTCGGTGCGCGGGAAGAACTCGCTGCCGCTAGCGTCGTGCCTGGCCCAGCCGCCCTGCACCGCGAGGGTCGCGGCACCGTCGCGCGGCGAGAACGCCGCTGCTTCGTGCCAGCGCAGCAGCGCCGAGGCGACCGCGACGAGCTCGCGGTCGATCTGCGAGAGCCGGGCGCCCGCCTGGAAGGGGTGCATCCATTCGGCGCCATCGGGCAGCACGGTCGTCTCCGCCGCGAGTTCGGCGAACACCGGGGCACCGTCGCGGCGCCCGAGGTACACGTGCCCGATGGAGCCGTCCTCGCGCGCCGGCGCGTACCGCCCGTCGGTCTCAGCGAGCACCAGGCCGAGGCCGTGCGCGCCGTCGCCGAAGACCGGGATCTCGAGACCGTGCAGCCGCAGCACGCGGGCGGCCGGGTCGGCCCAGGCCGCGAGCAGCCCGTCCTCGCTCATCCGCGTCGCCGCGTCGCGGTCGAGCAGTCCACTTGCGAACGGTGGCACGTCCACTGTCATCCGGTTCTTCTCCATCCGATCGCTCGGTCGTCCATCGGCGCGGTATCGGGGCGATGCGCGTGGCGCGAGGGCTCCCGCAGCACTGATGCATACGCTGAGTACATGGCCAGTATCCCCTTCACTCTAGCCGCGCTCGCGACGTCGGCGGTGCCCGGCCTCGAGGTCCTGAGCGTCGGCCCCCACGATGAGGACACGGCGTATGCCACCGCTGTCATCGACACGGATCGCGGCGAGCTGCTGGTGCGCGTGCCCCGCAGCGGGCCGGCCGAGGTGCGCCAATCGGCCGAACTGCTCGGCCTCGCGGCGCTCACCGAGGGGTCGCGCGCGCTGCTGCCGTTCTCGGTGCCCGAAACGCTCGGCATGACGCGAGCGGGCGAGACACGCGCCGTGGTGTCGACGTCGCTGCCCGGGCTGCGGTTCGCGGTCGAGGATCTGGCGGAGGACGCGATCCTCGTCCCCGAGATCGCGAAGGCGCTGGCGGCGATCCACGATCTACCCACGACGATCGCGCATCACGGCGGGCTCCCCGTGCGCAGCAGCCGCGAACTGCGCGAGCAGGTGGGCCGGCTGGTCGAGCGCGCGGAGGGCACGCGCCTGCTGCCGCAGACCGTGCGGGAGCGGTGGATGTCGGTGCTCGACAGCAGCGAGGTCTGGGATTTCGCGCCCACGATGGTGCACGGTTCGCTCGACGCCGCGCAGCTGCTCGTGGCCGACGACGTCATCGTCGGCATCGAGGGCTGGTCGGAGTTCGGCACCGGCGACCCGGCCGTCGATTTCTCGTGGCTGATCGCAGCTGGCGCGGGGGTGTTCGAAGCGGTCGTGCCGCGCTACGGCAACCTGCGCAGCGCGGGATCGCTCGCCTCGCTCACCGTGCGCGCCCGGCTCTACCGCGAGCTCGAGGTCGCCCGCTGGCTGCTGCACGGCGTCGAGGCGCACGATCAGGAGGTCGTCGACGACGCCGTCGCGATGCTCGACCGGCTCGTCGACTCCCTGATCTCGGTGCCCGTCGCCGCTGCGTCGCGGCCGACGCTGAGCGAGCAGGAGGTCGAGGCGATGCTCGAGGAGACCCCCGAGGTGGTCGACCATCTCTCGGAGACCGCGGCGTACGAGGCGCTCGACGAGGACCGCATGTTCGGGGTCGAGCAGGCCTTCGTCGAGACCGACGCCCCGGACGGCTCCGGGACGGGCGCAGACGCAGGGGCGGGCGGAGGCTCCGAGGAGTCGGGTGCCGAGGCCTCAGAATCCTCGGCCGACGCGGAAACCGATGTCATGCCCGACATCCAGCAGCACGACGACGCGTCGGAGCACGCATCGGCCGCCGCCCCGGACGATGCTTCGGATCACCCGACCGAGCCCATCGGCGACGAGGATCTCCCCCGCTGAGCCGACCGGGCCGCCGAGGAGGGCAGCTGGCCGGCGAGCATCGCGACGAGCGCGAGGGCGAAGCCGAGGAGCTGCACGGGAGTGAGGGATTCTCCGGCGATCGCGGCGCCCAGGATCGCGGCGACGAGCGGGGACAGCAGGCCGAGCAGCGCGGTCGCGGTGACCGGGAGGCGTCGGATGCCTGCGAACCAGATCGTGTAGGCGACGAGCGCCCCCGCGATGCCGAGCCACGCGTAGCCGAGCCACGCGGCGCCGTCGATGTCGGGCGGTACCCCGTCGATGAGCAGCGCGGGCAGGAGGAGTACGAGACCGGCGGCGGCGAGCTGCCATCCCGCGAGCGATATCGGAGAGACCCCCTCGGGGCGGCCCCATTTCTTCGTGAGCACGACCCCGGTGCCCATCGACACGGCTCCGGTGAGCCCGGCGATGACGCCGACGGGAGACATCGCGGCGTCGGGCCCGAGGACGACGAGGGCGACACCGCTCATGCCGAGCACGCCCCAGCAGACCCGCCGAACCGACAGCCTCTCGTGCAGAATCACCACGGCGAGGAATGCGACGACAATGGGCTGCGCGGCCCCCAGAGTGGCGGCAACGCCGCCGGGGAGCTCCTGGGCCGCGACGAACAGCAGCGGGAAGAATGCCCCCATATTCAGGGTGCCGAGCACGAGGCTCCGCCACCACCAGGCCCCGCGCGGCAGCTGCCGAGCGATGAGCAGCGCGATCGCCCCTGCCGGAAGCGAACGCATCATCGCAGCGAACAGCGGATGCCCCTCGGGCAGCAGGTGCGTGGTGGCGATGTAGGTGGTTCCCCACACCATCGGCACGATCGCGGTGATCGCCGTCCACGTCGCTCGATTCGGGGAGGCGCCCGGAGCTCTCTGCGATGCCGGGGCGGGAGTCGTGATGCTCATGCACTCATCGTCGGGCCACTCGCCTCATGTGTCCAATAGATTGTTGCCATATCAATGATGCATTGAGACCATAGATGCATGGAATTGCAGCAGCTGCGGTACGTCATCGCCCTCGCAGAGGAGATGAACTTCACGCGCGCCGCCGAACGGTGCTTCGTGGTGCAGTCATCGCTCAGCCACCAGGTCAAGGCGCTGGAACGCGAGCTCGGGGTCGCGCTGTTCGCCCGCAGCAGCCGCCGCGTCGAGCTCACCGCCGCCGGTGCAGCGTTCGTAGCGCAGGCACGGGCGAGCCTCGCTGCCGCCGAGCGGGCCGTGTCGGACGCCGCCGCGGCGAACGGACGCATCCGTGGAACCCTCACCGTCGGGGTCATCCCCACCGTGACCGCGATCGATATCCCCGCCGGCCTCGGGCGATTCCATCGCACCCATCCGGAAGTGCGGATCAGACTGCGCGGAGGCGGCAGCGACGAGTTCATCGCAGCAATCCGCGCGGGCCGAATGGATGCCGCCGTCCTCGGCCTCCCCGACAGCACGCCCCCGATAGGCGTGAACGCACGCGTCCTGGCCCGTGAACGCCTGGTCGCTGTCCTCTCCTCCGCGCACCGACTCGCACGGCGACGACGGCTGCGGCTGGTGGATCTCGCCGACGAGGTATTCGTCGATTTCCCCGCCGGCACCCCGGGCCGTGCGCCTTCCGATCTCGCGTTCCATGCGGCCGGAGTGCGTCGCGACGTCGCATTCGAAGCGATGAGTACCGATCTCATCCTGGACCTGGTCAGGCAGGGCCTCGTCATCGCCCTGCTCTCACCGGCCGTGGTGCCGACCGGCGCCGACGACCTCCGCACGATCCCTGTCGCCGGAGGCCCGACCCGTACCGAATACCTCGCGTGGAGCGCATTCAATCCCGCACCGGCAGCGCAAGCGTTCCTCGACATGCTCCGCCCTCCCGCGCTCGACGGGGCCCGGAACGACGCGGCGCTCTAGGCGGGGCTCTGCAGGCGATGCGCCGCCTGCAGCCACGCCTCCTCGAGTTCGGCGAGCGTGCACAGTTCGCCGCCGCGCAGCTCGACCCCCTCGGCGACGTAGAACAGCGAGACGTCGATGCGCTCGGGGGCGACGCCGGCCCACTGCGCGTACGCGTGCCGGTACAGGTCGAGCTGGAAGAAGCGGGTGGCGCGCTCGCGCTCGTTCCGGGGCGACCGACCGGCCTTCCAGTCGACGACCTCGTAGCGCTCCTCCCCGGCCTCGTCGCGGTCGAGGTAGACGGCGTCGAGCTTGCAGACGAGGGTTCTGCCGGCGAAGGGCAGCGTCACCTCCTGTTCGACGGCGATCGGCATGCGGCCCGCCCAGCGCGACCGCTCGAACTGCTCGATGAGCGGTTCGAGCTCGCGTTCGGTTTCGAACTCGGCGATTCCCGGATCCCACTCCTCCGGGTCGTAGCCGAAAAGGGTCAGCGCCGTGCCGGCGGCCGTGGTCGCCCGGCGTTCGACCCACTCGTGGAAGCGGTTGCCGATGCGCGTGCGCCGGTACGGGCGCTGCGGCACGGGGCGCAGGCGCCCCCGCTCCGCCTGCTCGGGATGCTCCACGAACTCGTGGAACGTCGATGCGGTGATGCGTTCGGGCAGCGCCGCGGCCTGCGCCGCGCCCTGCGCATCGCGCTCGGCGAGCAGCAGGCGCACCGTCTCGTCGATCGGCGCGTCGGGCCGCGCCGGCAGCGCGAGTTCGCGCCGCACCGCCTCGGCGGCGCGATGCACCGGCCGGGCCCGGGAGCCGAGGGGGTCGAGCGGCCAGCGGAGCGTGAGCTCCTCGACCTCGGACGGGTCGGTCTCGTGCGCGCTCGCTTCGGGCAGCCCTGAGATGACGCCGGATTCCTCGAGCTCGCGCAGGTAGCGCGACGGCGGCCGCGGCTTCGTCTGCCCCGCCCAGAACGAGCCGCTCAGCAGCAGCCGACCGGCCGAACGGGTCACCGCGACGTAGGCGAGTCTGCGCTCCTCCTCGGCATGCCGCTCCTTGAGGGCCTCCCGGTACTCCGCGATGCGATCGCGCAGCTCCTGCTGCGTCGCCGCGATCCGCCAGTTGAGCTCGGGGCGCGCGGCCGCATCGCCGCGCAGTTCGTCGGGCAGCTGCCCGCTGCGCAGCCAGCCGGCCCCGCTGCGCGAAGCGCCGGGGAACTCCCCCTCGACGAGCCGGGGCACTGCGACGATGTCCCATTCGAGCCCCTTGGAGCCATGGGCCGTGATGAGCTGCACCGTGCCCGGTGCCGGGGCGGCGACGCGTTCGGCGACCTCGTCGGCCTCGGTCGCCCGCTCGATCCATTCGAGCAGCGACGGCAGCGTGCCCCGCGAGTCGACCGCGAGATAGCCCTCCACGAGCTCCGAGAAGACTTCGAGATTGTCGAGGGCGGCGGCTCCCCCGTCGTGGCCCCGCGCCTCGTTCGCCTCGAGCTCGATATCGAGACGCAGCGCGTGCACACAGGCGGAGATCAGTTCGCCGATGTCACCGCCGACGCGCTGGCGCAGCGCCGCGAGCATGCGGCCGGCATCGCGCAGGCGCTCGACACCGACCCGGCTGATGCCGGCGAGCGCGCGGTGCTCCGGGTCCTTGATCGAGACGATCTGGTCGAGCGCGTCGATGAGCGTGAACCGCCGGTCGGGGTCGGGCAGCACGCTGTCGGCGCGGCGATCCTCTTCGCTGAGGCGCCGCAGCGAGAGATCTCGTTCGGCGAACCAGCGCGCCGCATCGCGCAGGCCCGCGATATCGGCGACGCCGATGCGGAACCTCGGCCCGACGAGCAGGCGGATGAGGTCGCCGCCCGCATCGGCGTACCAGATGCAGCGCAGAGCGCTGACGACATCGGTGACCTCGGGCGTGGTCAGCAGGCCGCCGAGCCCGACGATGCGGTTCGGCACGCCCGCCTCGGTGAGCGCGGCGGCGAAGGCCGCCATGGGGCTCCGCTTGCGGAAGATCACCGCGGCGGTCGGGAGCTCGCCGTACTCGCGGAGGTGCTGCTGCCGCGCAGCACCCATCCACTCGGCGAGCCGCTGCCGCTCCTCGTGCACCGTTTCGGCGAAGAGCCATTCCACGTCTCCGGCCGCGGCACCGGGCCGCGGCCGGAGCTTCGGCACGTCGATCGCGGCGTCGGCCGCGAGGGGCGCCGCGATCTCGTTCGCGGCGCCCAGCACCGCCTCGGGGTTGCGCCAGCTGGTCGAGAGCGTCAGGGTCGCGGGCGCCCCGGCTTCGGTCGTCCGTCCGCTGCCGGCGGGCTTCCGGCCCCGGAAGTCCTGGTGGAACGACTGCAGCCCCTCGGCCGAGGCACCGCGCCAGCCGTAGATCGACTGATGCGGGTCGCCGACGGCCATCACGGCGGCACCCGCGAAGATCTTGGCGAGCAGTCGCGTCTGCCCCACCGAGGTGTCCTGCACTTCGTCGAGCAGCACGACCCCGTATCTGCTGCGCAGCAGACGGGCCGCTTCGGGCGCCCGTTCGAGGGTGCGGGTGGCGAGGGCCAGCTGATCCGAGAACTCGATGAGGCCGCGCCGCTGCTTCTCCGCCGCGTACTCCGCTGCGAGACGGGTGATCAGCGGAGTCTCGCCGAGGTGCGCCACCGCGTCTCGCACGGGAGCGTAGATCTTGCCGCTGCGCTCGCCGTGCAGCTCCTTCTCGTTGTAGGGCAGCCGGATGACGCGCCCGAACTCCTCGACGACCTGCTCGACGCGGGCGAGCGAGGTGAGATGGTCTGACACGGAATGATCCATGCCGATCACCTGGCGGATGAGCTCGGGGGTGCGCAGTTCGCTGTCGCGGAGCCCGGCATCGGAGCTCGCGAGGATCACTTCGCGCGCCACGCGCCACGCCGTGGCCTCGTCGATCACCGCCGCGCCGGGCGGAATGCCCGCGGCGGTGCCGAACTCCTGCAGCACCCCGGCGGCGAAGGCGTTGTAGGTGCTGACGTCGGGCAGCGCGAGGCCGTCTCCGAGCTCGGCCGCGAGCCCGGTCGCCCGCAGCGCCTCGGGCTCCGTGAGTAGGCCCCGCTCCGCCGCATCGATCAAGCGCGAGCTGAAGGTCTCGAGGCGGGCGACGATGCGGTCGCGCAGCTCTCCTGCGGCCTTCCGCGTGAAGGTGAGGCCGAGCACCCGCTCGGGGGCCACGAGCCCGTTGGCGACGAGCCACACCACACGGTTCGCCATCGTCTCGGTCTTGCCGCTGCCGGCTCCCGCGACGACGAGCGCGCTGCCCTCGAGCCGGTGCTCGATGACCGCGCGCTGCTCATCGGTCGGCGCGAGCGGTGCCTTGCCCGGCTCGGCCAGCAGCTCCGCGATGCGCGCGGCCGAGAACACGATGTCCTGCCTGCTCCCCCGTTCCGATGTCATGCGCGTTCCGTGCTCCGTTCCGTTCATGCGCGGCTCACCGCCCGGATGATGTGCAGGCGGCAATCGCCCGGCTGGTGCGGGTCGGAGCAGTGGTGCTCGACCCGCGCCGTGAACGCGCCGGCCGCCATGACCTCGGCGATCTGCTCGACGCGCGCTTCGAGCTCGGCGCCCGCTGCTACGGAGAGGGGCTGCTGCACCCGTTCGACGAACTCGGCCTGCTTCGTGGCGTCCGGGTGCACGTACAGCAGGCGCGCCCCGCCGCTCGCCGCGCCCTCGTCTGGCGGATCCGCCAGGTCGAACGCTCCCCGCGAGACTCCGAGCTGATAGGCCTGCATCTGCACGTGCTGCTCGGCATCGGCCTTGCTCGGCGGGGTGCGCCCCGTCTTGAGGTCGAGCACCGTCACTTCGACCCCCGACGCGGTACGGCGCTGCTCGAGTCGATCGGCCATGCCCCGCAGCTCCGCCCGACCGATCTCGATCGCGAAGCCCGTCTCCCGACCGATGAGCTCCCGGTCCGATGCATCGAACTCGCGCAGATAGGCGGCGAGACCGTCGGCCATCGCGGCCGCCGTGCGGCGCGCCCGCTCGGCCTCCCATTCGGCGTCGAACGGCAGCTTGCGCCACTCGCTCATGATCGCGGCGAGCAGCTCCTCGGGGTCGTGGCCCTGCGCCGTTTCGAGCGCGTGGTGCACGAGCGTGCCGATGCTCGCCTGCACGCTGCCCGTACCGCCGCCGAGCACGGAGACCGCCCAGTTCAGCGGGCACTGCTCCGCGGCTTCGAGGCGCGACGGGCTGACCGGGATGCGCGCGTCGCCCGCGTAGAGCGGCGCGTCGGTGCTCGGCGGCAGTACGCCGTACCATTCGTCGGGGTGCGCGCCGGGCACCGCCTCGCGGGCGAGCTCCGCGAGCGAGGCGAGCGCCTCCGCGTCGAACTCCTCCCCGTCGTCGAGCGAGGTGAGCCGTCGCCGCATCTGGGCGGTCGCCCCGCGCAGGGTGAGGCGAGAGCTCGGCAGACCATGGACGAGATGGTCGCCGCCGAAGGCGAAGAAGGGGCTCGGGTGGTGCTCGTCGTCGGCGATCGCCGCGACGAGCAGTTCGTCGCGGGCGCGGCTCACCGCCTGTGCGAAGAGCCGCAGCTCGTCGTGCACCGTGTCGCCGCGCGAGGCGGTCGTCGCCTCGCCCCCGCGCAGCCAGCGCTCGAACGCCACGGTGCCGAGCAGCGAGCCGCGGGAGCGGAGGTTCGGCCATGTGCCGTCCTGCGGGCCGACGATCGCGACGAACGAGAACTCGCTGCCGACCGCGCCCTGCGGCGTGGTGACCACGACGGCGTCGCGCGCCGCGGAGCGGGCCAGCGAATCCTCGGGCACCGCGCTCTCGAGCAGCTCGCCGAGTATCTCGCCGATCGGTCGTTCGCTGTCCTGCTCCTCGTGGCGCTGCAGCGCGAAGAACAGCCCCAGCACCGCATCGAGCGAGCGATTCGCCTCGTCCGAACGCGCCCCGCGGCCTGCGAGCGCTTCGTCCTGCCAAGGGCCGGCGAGCTTCGTACCGTCCCACAGCGCCCAGAGGGCCTCGCGGGGCGTGCCGCCGGCGCGGTGCACGGCGGCCCCGGCTGCGGCGATCGTCCCGATGCGCCGCAGCGCGCGCCCGCCCGAGCTGTCGACCGCGGGCTCCGCACCGGGGAAGCGGAAGGCGTCGAGCACGAGCTCGTCGACGTCCCGCGCGTCGCGCTCCTCGTCGCGTGCCTCGCGCCGCTCCTGCATCATGAGCGCGCCGCGCAGGCGACGCACCGCCACGGGGTCGAGACCGCCGATCGGCCCGGCCAGCAGTTCGAGCACGTCGTCTGCCGCGATGGGGTGCAGCCCGATCGCGTCGCGCAGCAGGGCGATGAGGTCGCGCACCACGCGATGCTCGCGCAGCACGATGCCGCCGGCCGCCACTCCGGTCGGCACCTGGTGCAGGGCGAGCCCGCGCGCGATGCGCGAGGCCTCGGAGCGCGACCGGCAGATGACCGCCATCTCGCCCCACTGCGTGACCGGGCCGTCGAGGCCGAGGCGCCGGCTGCGCAGGCGGTGCGCGACCGTGCCCAGCTGCTCGGCCGGCGACGGCGCCCGCACGAAGCGCACGATCGCACCGTCGCGCTCATCGGCGCCAGCGCTCGCGCTCGCATCCGCATCCGCCGCGACCGCCGCGCGCTGCTCACCGGCCGCCGCCGCCCCGACGCGCGACGTCAGGCTCGCGACGAGCCCGCGCAGCGCCCCGCCGTGCCGATGCACGGTCCCGAGCACGCCGAACTGCTCATGCGCATCGTGCGGCCCCGGCGATCCGGACGAAGCCGGTGCTCCGCGGCGTTCCAGCTCCGCAGCGAGGTTCGCGAGCGCGCCGGTGCGTTCGCCGTGGAAGGCCGAGGTCGCGATGTCGGGGTCGCCGAACACCCAGACCCGGCTGCCGGCGGCGGCGCAGGCGGCGAGCAGCCCGAGCTGCCCCTCGCCGAGCTCCTGCGCGTCGTCGACGAGCAGGAGACGCGGCGGGCGCACCTCGCCCGCGCGGAGGGCCCGCGCGGCGGCCCGCAACAGCGCGCTCGCGCTCAACTCGTCCGGGTGCTGATCGGCACGGCGCTCCTCGGTGCGTTCGATCACGTCGAGGGCCGAGAGCCACAACCCGACGAGCGCCTCGGGCGGCGCCGACGAGAACGCGTCGGCCGTCGCAGTGCCGGCGAGTCGGCCGAGGTCTGCGCGCACCTGTGCAGCGTCGAGGGCGAAGTCGTCGAGCACGCGCGAGAATTCGCGCAGCTCCGCCCGGAACGCCGCAGTGCGCAGCACCTCGCCCGCGATCCCGCCGAGCTCCGGGGGCGCGGCCGCCGGGCTCCCCTCGACGAGCTCTTCCACCACCGAGGCGATGATCTCGTCGTGCAGCGTGCCCGTCATGAGCCGCGGTGCCGTCGCATCCGTCCGGGCCGCGGCCTCGGCGAGCACCGTGAACGCGAGCGACGCGGGCGTGCGCGCCGGCACGCCGCCGATGGCGCGCTGCACACGGTGTTCGATCGCAGCGCGCAGTTCCGAGGCGGGCCGGCGCCCCGGGGCCACGGCCAGTACATCGTGTTCGCTCCAACCCGGCAGGTCGAGCGCGCGGGCGGTCATCTCGATCAGCACCGCGCTCTTGCCGGTGCCCGGTGCGCCGAGGATGCGGGCGTGCCGGGTCGGGTCGAAGGCGAGCACGGCGGCCTGCGACGGGTCGGGTCGGATCATGATTTCAGCCTACTGAGCACCGCCGACATCGCGCTCCCGGCCGGCGACGGGCGGCATCCCGCCCGCCCACGCGGCGCTGCGCCCGCACCGGCGCCATCACTATGCTGAAGCCTGACGGTCTGCAACGGAGCAGGAGGAGCCGAAGTGCACAATCGCGCCACAACATCGAATCGTTCGACCACCCCGCCGCCGACCGCGCCGCGCGGGCGCCGGGGGCGCCGCCTGCGGCGAGCGCTGCTCGGTCTGCTCACCGCGATCGTGGTGATCGCCGTGGTGGCGACGGGGTTCGGCGTGTGGACGGTGCAGCGGGCGTTTCCGCAGACGGAGGGCCGCATCGACGTGGCGGGTCTCGAGTCTCGGGTCGATGTGCAGCGCGACGCGCTCGGCATCGCGACCATCACCGCCGATTCGAGTCACGATCTCTTCTTCGCGCAGGGCTTCGTGCACGCGCAGGATCGCTTCTGGGAGATGGATTTCCGGCGGCACCTCACGAGCGGCCGGCTCGCGGAGCTGTTCGGGGAGTCGCAGCTCGGCACCGACAAGTTCTTGCGCACCCTCGGCTGGCACCGCATCGCCGAGGAGGAGGTCACGGCGCTGCCCGCGGAGACGCGCGCGTACTACGAGGCCTATGCGGCGGGAGTGAACGCGTATCTCGCGGAGCGCTCGGGCGGGGCGCTGTCGCTCGAGTATTCGGTGCTGGCGCTGCAGCATGCGGGCTACGTGCCCGAGCCCTGGACTCCGGCAGATTCGGTGGCGTGGTTCAAAGCGATGTCGTGGGATCTGCGCACGAACATCGAGGACGAGACGGCGCGGGCGCTGCAGGCGCGATCCCTGTCGCCCGAGGAGCTCGCCGAGCTCTACCCGGGGTATCCGTTCGATGAGCACCCGGTGATTCTGGCCGATGACCCGGCGGCAGCGGCCACCACGGCAGCGGCCGGGGTCGCTGGCGGTGACGGGGCGAGGGCGGCACCCGCTCCAGGGATCGCCGAGCCCGCTGCCGACGCGGCCGCTCCGGGGCCGGCGGCGCCCGCGGAGGGCATCGCGGCCGCGATTCCCGATGCCATCCCCGAGGTGCAGCGCGCGATCGCGGAGGTCGACCGCCTGATCGCCGCGCAGGGCGAGGGCGTCGGCTCGAACTCGTGGGTCGTCTCGGGCGAGCACACCGCGACCGGGAAGCCGCTGCTCGCGAACGACCCCCATCTCGGAGCGGCCCTGCCGTCGGTGTGGACGCAGCTGCAGCTGCGCTGCCGGGTCGTCGACGAGAGCTGCCCGTTCGATGTGGCGGGCTTCAGCTTCTCGGGGCTGCCGGGCATCGTCATCGGGCACAACGACCGGGTCGCCTGGGGCTTCACGAACCTCACGACCGACGTCGCCGATCTGTACGTGGAGCGGGTCGAGGGCGACGGCTACTGGCGCGACGGAGAGAAGGTGCCGTTCGAGACCCGCACCGAGACCTTCTCGGTCGCCGGCGGCGAGGAGGCGCGGATGGAGGTGCGCGAGACGGTGCACGGGCCGATCGTGTCGGGCTTGACGCCCGACTTCACTGCGATCGCCGAGGAGCCGCGGGTAGGCACGACGTCGGGCGCCGCGGAGACCGGGATGGACCCGTCGGCGGGCGCGACCGGTGCGGCCGTGCTGCCGCCGGGGGAATTCGCGGTGAGCCTGCGCTGGACGGCGCTCGACGCGGGGAGCACGGCGGAGGCGGTGTTCCTCATGAACCGGGCGCGGGGCTTCGACGACTTCCGCGCCGCGGCCTCGAAGTTCGACGTGCCCGCGCAGAACCTCGTCTACGCCGACCTCGACGGGAACATCGGCTACCAGGCGCCGGGCCGGCTGCCGATCCGCGGCGCGGGCGACGGCTGGATGCCGCAGCCGGGCTGGGACAGCGCCTACGACTGGCGAGGGTTCATCCCATTCGACGAGCTGCCACGGGCCTACAACCCGGAGTCCGGCTACATCGTGACGGCGAACAACGCCATCGTGAACGACGACTACCCCTACTTCCTCAGCCGCGACTGGGACTACGGTTTCCGGGCGGCGCGCATCGTCGAACTGCTCGAGGAGCGCATCGCAGAGGGCCCGGTCGACTCCGCGGACATGACCGCGATCCAGCTCGACAATCGGTTTCCCGCGGCCGACGCGCTGCAGCAGGCCGCTTCGGGCATCGACAGCGCCGACCCGACGACCGCGCAGGCGCTGCGGCTGCTGCAGGGCTGGGACGGGCAGAACGACGCCGATTCGGCCGCCGCAGCGTACGCGAACGTGCTGTGGGAGCGGGTGACCGACGCGATGGTGCGCGCGGTCGGCGGCGAGGACGCCGATGGCGCCGCAGTGATCCCCCGCGACGACCAGGGGCGCTTCGCTCTGTTCTTCGCGCAGCAGCTCGCCGACCCCGGCAGCCGGTGGTTCGGCGACGACCGCGACGCGCTGCTGCTCCAGGCCGCAGAGGCCGCGAGCGCGGAGCTCGCGGGGTTGCAGGGATCGAACCCCGATCGCTGGAACTGGGGCGGGCTGCACGCGCTCGAGCTGCGCAACGGCACCTTCGGAGAGAGCGGCATCGCCCCCGTCGAGGCGCTCTTCAACCGCGGGCCGTACCCGGTGGGCGGCGGCCCGAGCATCGTGAACGCGACCGGGTGGACGCTCGGAGAAGGCTACGGCACCGTCACCGTACCGTCGATGCGCATGGTCGTCGATCTCGCTGCGTGGGATGCATCGACCTGGCAGAACCTCACCGGTCAGAGCGGTCACGCCTTCAATGCACACTACGTCGATCAGACGGCCGGCTGGGCGAGCGGCGAGCCCTCTCCCTGGAACTATTCGAGGACGGCGGTGAGCGCCGCCGCCGAACGGACGCTGATCCTGCGGCCGACCGGGTAGCGGGCGGTGCGCTGCTGGCGAACGACCGGCCGTCGACCGGCGGCGCGCACCGCTTTCGCCTCTAGACTCGGTATCGGCACGGCCGGTACCGGCGACTGCCGGGCACCGACGCGCGCCGCAGCTGCGGCACCGCGCCGGCCCACGATTTGAGGAGGACATCCGTGGAAGTACGCATCGGCATCATTCAGTCGCCCCGCGAGATCAGCTTCGAGACCGATCAGCCGGCCGATGAGCTGCGCGCGGTCGTCGAGTCGGCGCTCGCCGAGGGCAAGCAGCCGCTCGTGAGCTTCACCGACACCAAGGGCAAGCAGTACCTCGTGCCGACCGCCTCGATCGCCTACCTCGAGATCGGCGGCGACAGCAGCCGCAAGGTCGGCTTCATCAACTGACCGTCACGGTAGCCGCCGGCTGCCGAGCACCCCTGCTGAAGGGCGAGAAATCTGACCGTGCCACAGGCATCGGCCCGTTTTCTCGCCCTTCGGCGCCTCTGTTGCACGCCGCAGGCCGACGCTCAGGGAGCGGGCCGCCTCACGACAGCGGGTGCAGGCCGCCGTCGCGCTCATCGACCACCGCGTCGAGCAGCGCATCGGCGGCCTCTCGCTTGCTGCCCGATGCCACGGTGACGAGGTCGCCCGCCGAACCGAGCACGTGCAGCGTGTTCTCGTTCGCTTCGAAGCCTTCGCGCCAACCGACCGCGTTGACCGCGAGCAGGTCGACTCCCTTGCGCGCGAGCTTGCGCCGCCCCCGCTCGAGCAGCTCGCCCTCGCTCTCCACGGTCTCTGCGGCGAACCCGACGATGACCTGCTCGGGCCTCCGCTCGCGCACGAGCGACACGAGGATGTCGGGGTTCTCCACCAGCGCGAGCGTCGGCGCACCGCCCGGCGAATCCTCCTTGCGGATCTTCCCGTCGGCGACCTCGGCGACGCGGTAGTCGGAGACCGCCGCCGCCATCAGGATCACCTCGGCGCCCGTCGCCGCGGCGCGCGCCGCCTGGTCGAGCTCCGCAGTCGTGCTCACCCGCACGGTGCGCACGCCGGGCCTGTCGGCATCGGCGAGCACCGATTCGTCGATATTGGCCGCGAGCAGCACGACCTTGGCTCCACGATCGGCGGCAGCGGCGGCGAGCGCGACGCCCTGCCGGCCGCTCGAACGGTTGCCGATATACCTCACCGGGTCGATCGGTTCGCGGGTGCCGCCTGCGGTGACGAGCACGCGCACGCCGAGCAGGTCGCCGGCCGACGGAGCCTCCGCGGGGTCGGCGGCCGCTGCCGCCTCGAGATCGATGAACCCGGATTCGGCCGCGGCCTCGATGGCAGCAGCATCGGGGCCGGGCCCGATGACCGTCGTGCCGGTGCCCGGCGCGGCGGGATCAGGCGACACGGCCGCCCCGTCGTCGAGCAGCTCGCGCACGCGCTCCGCGATCGTATCCGGCTCGCTCATGCGCCCGGGCCCCGTGTCGGCACCGGTGAGGCGCCCGCTCTCGGGACCGACGAAGTGCACGCCGCGCGAGCGCAGGATCGCGACGTTGTCCTGCGTGGCCGGATGCTGCCACATCTCGGTGTGCATGGCGGGGGCGACGAGCACGGGGGCCCGGGTCGCGAGCAGCGTGGTGCCGAGCAGATCGTCGGCGATCCCTGCAGTCATGCGCGCGAGCGTGTTCGCAGTCGCCGGGGCGACGACGACGAGGTCGGCGCGCTGCCCGAGCGCGACGTGGCGCACCTCGGGCACGTCGTCGTGCACGGAGGTGGTGACGGGGGCCCGGCTGATCGCCTCCCAGGTCGGCTTGCCGACGAAGCGCAGGGCGTCCTCGGTGGGCACGACGTGCACCTCGTGCCCGTCTTCGACGAGCAGGCGAGCGAGCAGCACGGCCTTGTAGGCGGCGATGCCTCCGGTGACTCCGAGCACGATGTTCATGGCTTCATCGTAGCGAGCGGACGGGATCCGGGGCCGGTCGGCGGGCCGGTGTTCTCGGAGAGCGAGGCCGCGATAGACTCTGAGCTATGCCCCGCCTATCCGCCGCACTGCGCGCATGCGGTGTCGCATCGTTCCTCGCGCTGCTCCTGGTGCAGGGCGCGATCGCGGCGCCGGCTGCTGCAGAGGCACCGCCCGAGAGAGCATCGGCGACCGCCGTCGAGGCGCTCGAGACGCTCCCGGTCAAGGGCCGCGCTCCCCGCACCGGCTACCAGCGCACGGAGCAGTTCGGCAAGCGCTGGCTCGATGCCGACGGCAACGGCTGCGACACCCGCAACGACATTCTGCGGCGCGATCTGACCGACCTGGCCATGCAGGGCCGCTGCAAGGTCGTGCTGGGCACGCTGCACGACCCGTACACCGGCGCGACGATCGACTTCGTGCGCGGCGATACGACGTCGGCGCTCGTGCAGATCGATCATGTCGTCGCGCTCTCCGACGCGTGGCAGAAGGGCGCGCAGCAGCTCGCGCAGGAGCAGCGCGTCGCGCTCGCGAACGACCCGCTCAATCTGCTCGCGGTCGATGGCGGCGCGAATGCGGCGAAGGGTGCGGGCGACGCCGCGACCTGGCTGCCGAAGCACAAATCCGCGCGCTGCGACTACGTGGCGCGGCAGGTCTCGGTGAAGGCCGCGTACGGGCTCTGGGTGACGCAGGCGGAGCACGACGCCATGGCGCGCGTGCTCGGCGGCTGCCCCGACCAGCCGTTGCTGGTGTCGCACCTGGCGTCGCATGCCGGCGCAGAAGCCGAGCTCGACGAGGCCGGGGCTCCTGCCGAGACGCCGGTTCCCCCTGCCGAGACCGAGGCTCCGGTCGTCCCTCCGGCTCCGCCCGCATACTTCAAGAACTGCACCGCCGCGCGCGAGGCGGGTGCGGCACCCGTGGTCGAGGGCCAGCCGGGATACGGTCGGCATCTCGACCGCGACGGCGACGGGGTCGGCTGCGAGTAGGCGCCGGGGCCGGTCGCCGCGCCGTCAGGCGCGTTCGAGCAGCACCGCGGCTTCGAGATGCCGCGTGTGCGGGAACATGTCGAACAGCCGCGCCTCGCGCACCGCGAGCGACGGCATGGCCGCGAGGTCGCGCGCCAGGCTCTCGGGGTTGCAGCTCGAGTAGACGACGTGCCGCGACGTCCCGTGCTCGAGCCAGTCGCACAGTTCGGGGCCGATGCCCCGCCGCGGCGGGTTGACGATCACGAGCTCGGGAATCTCGTCGCGGGGCGCCGAGAGGGCGAACGCGGTCGCGTCGGCGGCTTCGAAACGCGCGTCGATGCCGGCGTCGCGCGCGCTCCGCCGCGCAGAGCGCACCGCCGACTCCGAGACTTCGACGCCGAGCACCCGCGGCGCGGCCGGGGCGCCCTGCGATCCGACCGCGCCGGCGGTTCGCCCCATCGCGACCGCGGCGTGCAGGGCGAAGCCGCCGACCCCGCAGTACAGGTCCCAGATCGACGACGGGCCGAGACGCTGGACCCAGGCCGACGCCTGCGCGTACAGCTCGCGCGCGACGGCGGTGTTCGTCTGGAAGAAGCTCTGCGGCAGCAGGTGCAGCGCGAGCCGGCCGCCCGACGCGGCGCTGCCGCCCAAGCCTGCGCCCTCGCCCGGGTCCGTGCTCGAGGCCATATGCAGCGACGATCCGAGCAGCAGTTCCTCGTGCTCCCCTTCGAGCACGGCCTTGTGCTCCGGCAGCAGGTTCACCGACACCACGGCGACTCCGGGCATGCTCTCGCGCAGCTGCGGCAGCCGGGCGCGCAGCACGTCGAGGCCGTGCCGGGTGCGCGTCACGAAGCGGAGCATCAGCTGGTCGTCGGGCGAAACGGTGACGTGCACGAACTTCAGCTCGCCGCGCCGCCGCGGCACGCTGTAGGGCTCGAGACCGGTGCGCTCGATGAAGGCGGCGATCAGCGGGATCGCCGCCCGGATCGCGGGCGCCTGGATGAGGCACTCGCGCAGGTCGACGCCCTCGCCGTCGGGGCCCAGGATGCCGAGGGTCGCGCGGCCCGCGACTCCCCCGACGACGAGCTTCGCCTTGTTGCGGAAGTCCCGTACGGACGACGATGCACCGCCGCCGCCGTCGACGCTCGGCAGCCAGGCCGTCGCCGGCACCTGGGGCAGGAGCTCTCGGCAGCGGCGCTCCTTCGCATCGAGCTGCGCGGCGTACGGCGTTTCGATGAAGGTGCACGATCTGCAGAGCCCCGCCGCAAAGTAGCCGCACTGCGGCGGTGCGAAGCGCAGCTGCTCGGCAGCAGAGGCCGGGGTGCGCGGCATGTCGGTGCGCTCCGAAGTCAAGCCGTCAGGCCCAGGCCGTCCATGCGGCGGATGTGGTCGGCGATCAGCTCGGTGAACACGGGCTCGACCTCGCTCTCGACGAACTCGCGCTTCTCGCTGAGCGAGAGCACGGCACGGGCGACGAGCAGCGTGTCGCCGACGAGGCGGCGGCCCCAGAGCGCGAGCCAGCTCGACAGCTTCGGGTCTTCGGCCAGCGCCTCCTCGAGCAGCCCCTTGAGCTCCGTGCGCCCGGTGTCCTCGCGCAGCAGGGCGACGACCTCGGCGCGGTAGCCGTCCTTCATGCCGCCGGCGAGGCTCGCGAAGAAGTCGTCGAACAGGCCGCCGACGAGGTAGAGCGAGAGCACGTGCTGGTGCCAGTCGACGGTCTCGATGCGCTCGACGTACTCGTCGATGACCGAGCTGAACGGCTCCATGACGGTGTGCGGTTCGTGACCGCGGCGGCGGATCTCGCCGGTGATGCGATGGTGCTTCGAGAGCGTTTCGCCCGCGACGTTCGCGAGGATGTCCTTCGCCTTCAGCGTCGGGGCGCCCGAGACGCCGCGGGTGGCCGCCTCGTAGAGCTCGAGCTGGAGATACGCGGTCAGCCCGAGGAACGCCATGATGCCGGGCGCGAACTCGGCGAGCTCGACCCGCTCGGCATCGTGATCGTCGCCGCCCAGGCGGTGTCGCTGCAACGGCGCGCTCTTACGGCGCAGGCCGCGGATCCATTCAAACACTCTGCCAGCTTACCGTCGGCGGGCGCGGGCGCTGGAATAGACTGATCGCGTACGTACATCAATCACGTCATCGCCGCTGGCGCGGTGGCGGCTGCGCCCCGGTTCGTAATTGAGCGCAGCACTCGAGAACAGAACAGGACCAGGCGTGACGACATTCCTCGAACTCGGGGTCGACCAGGACATGGTCGACGCCCTCGCGAACACGGGCATCCACGATGCCTTCCCCATCCAGGAGCAGACGATTCCGCTCGCCATATCCGGGCAGGACATCATCGGTCAGGCGAAGACCGGTACCGGCAAGACCTTCGGCTTCGGCCTGCCGCTGCTGCAGCGCATCGGCGAGCACCCCGAACCGGGCGTGCAGGCGCTCATCGTCGTGCCGACCCGCGAGCTCGCGGTGCAGGTGTACGAGGATCTCGAGCTCGCCTCGCAGGGCCGCGCGGCGACCGTCGTGCCGATCTACGGCGGCAAGGCCTACGAGGGCCAGATCGAGCAGTTGAAGGCGGGCGCGCAGGTCGTCGTCGGCACCCCCGGCCGTCTCCTCGACCTCGCGAGCCAGCGCGTGCTCGATCTCGGGAATGTGCGCGAGATGGTGCTCGACGAGGCCGACAAGATGCTCGACCTCGGCTTCCTCGCCGACATCGAGAAGCTCTTCTCGAAGGTGCCCGACAGCCGGCACACCATGCTCTTCTCGGCGACCATGCCCGGCACGATCGTGACGCTCGCCCGTCGGTTCATGACCAAGCCGATCCACATCCGTGCGACCGACCCCGACGAGGGCCGCGTGCAGGCGAACATCCAGCACATCATCTACCGCGCGCACTCGCTCGACAAGGATGAGGTCATCGGTCGCATCCTGCAGGCCGAGGGCCGCGGCAAGACCGTCGTCTTCATGCGCACGAAGCGCGCGGCGGCGAAGCTGCAGGAGGAGCTGAACGACCGCGGCTTCGATGCGGCCGCCGTGCACGGCGACCTCAACCAGGATCAGCGCGAACGCGCGATGGCCGCGTTCAAGGCGGGCAAGAAGGACATCCTGATCGCGACCGACGTCGCCGCGCGCGGCATCGACGTCGACGATGTGACGCACGTCATCAACCACACCGTGCCCGACGACGAGAAGACCTACCTGCATCGCGTGGGCCGCACGGGCCGTGCGGGCCGCAACGGCATCGCGGTCACCTTCGTCGACTGGGACGACCTGCACAAGTGGGCGCTCATCGACAAGGCGCTCGAGTTCGGCATCCCCGAGCCGACCGAGACCTATTCGTCGTCGCCGCACCTCTACGCCGACCTGAACATCCCCGAGGGGTCGAAGGGCCGTCTCAAGGCGACTCCGGTGAAGCAGGCCCCCGCGACGCGCAGCGCCGGCGGCCGCACGCGCGGCGGTTCGGGTTCGGGCGAGGCATCGACCGAGGGCGGCGGACGCACGCGCACTCGGCGCCGCACCCGCAGCGCGAACCCGCAGGGCCGCGGGCGGCACGAGACCCACGGCCACGAGCAGCACGGCCACGACACCGAGGGCGGCGGCGAGCCCGGCGCACCGCTGCTGCAGGAGCCCGGCGAGGGCGTCGCCCCGCGCCGCCGGCGTCGGCGCCGCCGCAGCGGCGGAACTGGCTCGACCGGCGAGGGCTCGACCGGCGAGAGCGGCAGTGCCGCGACCGGCGACGCCACGGCGGAGTAGTCGGGAGTCGACAGCAGTCGGGGTGCGGTTCCACCGGAACCAACCGGTCGGACTA
>NZ_JAMXWS010000007.1:0-99801 GCF_051043335.1 Leucobacter sp. gxy201 | reverse complement strand
CACGGAGAAGCCCTGGGAGGGGAGGTCCACAGACCGTCCTTCCCGGGGCTTTTCTTATTTCTGCCCCGATTCCCGCACGCGTATATTGCTCCCTGCGCGGCCGGTGGAACTGATCGGCTTCCGGCCCGCGACACTCAGCGGGGGAGTGCGGATTTCCGATAAACTCAACAGAAGTGCCACCGAGCGGGAGCGAGATGCATTTGAGTGCGATGATGGGAGTCCTTCTCGTCCTCGCGACCGTTTCGATCATCGTGCACCCGGTGATGCGCCGCTACGGCCGGCGCGTCTTCATCGGCCTCGCGGCACTGATGGCCGGCTGCTTCATCGTGCTCCTCGGGCTCGTCGGCCGGGTCTTCGGCGGGGAGACATTGGTCGAGGCCATCCCGTGGGTGCCGGAACTGCATCTCACGCTGACCCTGCGGCTCGACCCGCTCTCCGCGATCTTCGCACTGCTCGTCACCGGGGCGGGCGCACTCGTGCTGCTCTACTGCACGCACTACTTCGAAGACGGCGAGGTCGGCCTCGCTCGGTTCGGGGCCGTCTTCATGGGCTTCGCGACCTCGATGCTCGGGCTCGTGCTCGCCGACGACGTCTATCTGCTCTTCATCTTCTGGGAAGCGACGACCGTCTTCTCCTTCCTGCTGATCGGGCACGCGATCCGCCTCCGCACTGCGAACGCGGCGGCGCTCCAGGCGTTGATGGTGACGACGCTCGGCGGCCTCGCGATGCTCGTCGGCTTCGTGCTGCTCACCCAGGCCGCGGGTACTTCACTGCTCTCGGAGATCGTCGCCGCACCGCCGCGTGGGACGCTCGCGACGGTCGCGGTCTACCTGCTCCTCGCCGGAGCGCTCTCGAAATCCGCCATATTCCCCTTCAGCTTCTGGTTGCCGGGCGCCATGGCGGCGCCGACCCCGGTCAGCGCCTACCTGCACGCCGCGGCGATGGTGAAGGCCGGCGTCTACCTGATCGCGCGCATCTCGCCCGGGTTCGCCGACGTGCCCGGTTTCCGCGAAACCCTCGTCGTGCTCGGCGCGATCACGATGCTCCACGGCGGCGTGCGCGCGCTGAAGCAGTACGACATCAAACTGATCGTCGCCCACGGCACCGTCAGCCAGCTCGGCCTGCTCATCATGGTCTTCGGCGTCGGCGACCCCCGCGCCAGCTTCGCCGGGCTCGCGCTGCTGCTCGCGCATGCGGTCGCGAAGGCCCCGCTGTTCCTCGCCGTCGGCATCATCGACCACTCGACGGGCACGCGCGATCTGCGCCGCCTCAGCGGGCTCGGGCGCAAGATGCCGGCGCTCGCGGTCGTCACGACCGCGGCCGCCCTGTCGATGGCCGGCTTCCCGCCCCTCATGGGCTTCGTCGCGAAAGAGGCCGCCTTCACCGAGCTCCTCGCGATCGGGGCGGATCACCCGATCGCATATGCTGCCTTCGCAGTCGTGTTCGTCGGCAGTATGCTCACGGTGGCATACATGGGGCGCCTCCTCTGGGGCGCCTTCGCCCGCAAGCCCGGCGTCGTCGAATGCTCGTTCGTGCACCCGCCCGGCTGGAGCATCGGAGCGGCTCCGTTCGTCTTCTCCCTCCTGGCGCTCGCCGGGGGCGTGGCCGCGCCGGCCGTCGACCGATACCTTCAGACCGCGTTCGCCGGGCCCGCCACCGAGCATCTAGCGCTCTGGCACGGGTTCACCCCGGCGCTCTGGTGCTCGCTCGCCGTGCTGGCGCTCGGCAGCGTCATCGCCCTCGTCTCCGTCAGGCGGGGCCGCATGTTCCCGACCCTGCCCGAACGCTACTCGGCGTCGCACGCCTACTGGGTGGTCACCCATTGGATCGACATCGTTGCGGTGCGGCTCACCTCGCTGACGCAGCGCGGATCGCTGCCGTTCTACCTCGCCGTCATCCTCATCGTCGTGGTGCTCGCGCTCGGCGGGTCCGTGCTCGCGACCCCCATGTGGCCCGAGGAGATCGTGTTCGCGGAGTCGCTCATCGAGTGGCCGATCGCCGCCATCATGATCCTCGCCGCGATCTTCGCCCTGCGCGCCGACACCCGATTCCACGCCGTCGTGCTCGTCGGCATCACCGGCTACGGCATGGCCGCGGTCTTCGCCACCCACGGCGCCCCCGACCTGGCCCTCACGCAGGTGCTCGTCGAAACGGTGACGCTCATCGCCTTCGTCCTCGTCATCAGGCGCCTGCCCAAGAAACTCGAACTCCGCGCGACCAGGCGCGTGCGCTGGCTCCGACTGCTGCTCGGCCTCTCGGTCGGTCTCGTGCTCGGCTGCGTCGCCCTCGTCGCCCTCGGCTCGCGCGTCGCCGACCCGATCTCGCTGCAGCTGCCGGCGCTCGCGGTGAACGGCGGTCACGGAGAGAACGTCGTCAACGTGATGCTCGTCGATATCCGCGCCTGGGACACCATGGGCGAGCTCTCGGTGATCGTCGCCGCGGCGACCGGCGTCGCCTCGCTCGTGTTCCTGCGCACCCGCGCCGATCTGCGCCCCATGATCAGCCGGCGCGCGGCACGCTCGCAGGCGCAGGAGCACCTGCTGCGCGTCGCCGATCCCGAGGACCCGACGAGCCGCGGGTCGTGGCTGCTCGCCGGCCCGCACCTCGACCCGTCGCGCCGCTCGATCATCCTCGAAGTGGTCGTGCGCCTCATCTTCCACGGCCTGATCATCCTGTCGATCTACCTGCTGCTCGCCGGCCACAACGCCCCGGGCGGCGGCTTCGCCGGCGGCCTCGTCGCGGGCCTCGCCCTCGTCGCCCGCTACCTCGCCGGCGGACGGCACGAGCTCGGGGCGACCGTTCCGCTCGATGCCGGCCGCATCCTCGGCATGGGGCTCGCGCTCGCCGTGACGATGGGCATCCTGCCGCTCTTCTTCGGGCAGTCCGCCCTCGCCTCGGCCTGGGTCGACGTCGACCTCGGTCCCTTCGGATCCCTGCCCTTCGTCACCTCGACGCTCTTCGACATCGGCGTCTACCTCGTCGTGTTCGCGCTCGTGCTCGATGTGCTGCGCAGCCTCGGAGTCGAGATCGACGAGCATGCCGAAGCCGAGGCGGCGGGCTTCGAAGAAGAGGAGGTGAAGACGCCATGACGATGCCGTTGATCCTGGTCATCGCGATGGTGGTGCTCTACACCGTCGGAATCTATCTCATGCTCGACCGTACGCTCACGCGTCTGCTGCTCGGCTTCCTGCTCGTCGGCAACGCCACGAACCTGCTCATCTTCCTCATGAGCGGCAGCTTCGGCGACGCGCCGATCGCGGGGGCGACGTCGCCCGACGACATGAGCGACCCGCTGCCGCAGGCGTTCATCCTGACCGCGATCGTCATCACCTTCGGCGTGAGCGCCTTCCTGCTCGCCCTCATCTACCGCTCGTGGCGCCTCGCGCACGACCGCGACGACGCCGTGCTCGACGACGAGGCCGACCTCGAGATCGCCACGACCGAGGCGCTCACGACCATCGAGGTCACCGATGAAGACCTCGAGGAGGCGGACGAGTTCGCCGACGACGACGGGCCCGACGACGAGGACGACGATGGCGCCGATCGAGCGGCCGACGCCTCCGGGACCGCGGCCGCGCCTGCGGGAGAGGAAGGAGCGCGATGATCGCACTGGTTCCCCTCGTCGTGCTGCTGCCGCTCGCCGGCGCCGCGCTGACCCTCGCGCTGCCCGGCTACCGGCGGCTGCAGCAGGCGCTCACGCTCGTCGTGCTGGTAGCGACCGTCGTGCTCAGCGGCGTCTACATGTGGCTCGTCGACGCCCACGGCACCCTCGTGATGGAGGTCGGCGGGTGGGCGGCGCCCTTCGGGATCGCGCTCGTCATCGACCGGGTCTCGGCGCTCATGCTCGCGGTCTCATCGGTGGTGCTGCTCGGCGTCTTCCTGTTCTCGCTCGGCCAGGGCCTCGCCGACGGCGATGACGATACCCCGGTGTCGATCTACTACCCGACCTACCTGGTGCTCGGCGCGGGCGTCTTCAACGCCTTCATCGCGGGCGACCTCTTCAACCTCTACGTCGGCTTCGAGATCCTGCTCGTCTCGAGCTACGTGCTGATCACCCTGAGCGGCACGGCGCACCGCATCCGCGCCGGCATCACCTACGTGGTCGTCTCGCTCGTCTCCTCCGTGCTCTTCCTCGCCGCGATCGCTTTCATCTACGGCGCGACCGGCACCGTGAACATGGCGCAGCTGACCCTGCGCATCGCCGAGCTGCCGGCCGACGTGCAGCTGCTGCTGAACCTCGCGCTGCTCATCGCCTTCGGCATCAAGGCCGCGGTCTTCCCGCTCTCATTCTGGCTGCCCGACTCCTATCCGACCGCGCCCGCGCCCGTGACCGCGGTGTTCGCCGGCATCCTGACGAAGGTCGGCGTCTACGCGATCATCCGCACGCAGACCGGGCTCTTCCCGCATTCGAGCGTCGACGGGCTGCTCTTCGTGATCGCCGGCCTCACCCTTGTCGTCGGCATCCTCGGGGCGGTGTCGCAGCTCGACATCAAACGTCTGCTCTCGTTCACCCTCATCAGCCATATCGGCTACATGATCTTCGGCATCGCGATGGCGAACGCGGCCGGTTTCGGAGCGACGGTCTATTACATCGCGCACCACATCATCGTGCAGACCACCCTCTTCCTCGCGGTCGGCCTCATCGAGCGCAACGGCGGTACGACGTCGCTCTCGGAGCTCGGAGGCATGATGCGGCGCGCGCCCGTGATCGCCGTGCTCTTCTTCATCCCGATGCTCAATCTCGGCGGCATTCCGCCGTTCTCGGGCTTCCTCGGCAAGGTCGGCCTGTTCACCGTGGCCGCCGAGCTCGCTTCGCCGGGCGCCTACTGGCTGATGGGCGTCGGCGCGCTCGTGTCGCTGCTCACCCTTTACGCGCTGGCCCGCGCCTGGGTGCTCGCGTTCTGGCGCCCGCGCAAGCGGGTCGAACCGGTCGACGGCGCGGGCAGCACCGGCGCAGTGCCGGCGCTCAGCGCCGAGGCGGTCATGCTGCGCGAGCGCGAGGAGGCGATGCTCGAGCAGCTGCACAATGCGCCGCACGAGCGGCCGCAGCAGGAGCAGAAGGAGATTCCCCGCCTCATGACCGGGGCGACCGCCGGCATGATCGCGGTGAGCATCGCCCTGACGGTCTTCGCGGGCCCGCTGATGGCGTACTCCTGGCGCGCGGGCGACGAGCTCGCCGCGCCCGAGGGGCTCGTGGTCTCGGTGCTCGGCGAATCGCCCGCCGGCAGTCCCGGCGGCGGCAGCGGCGACACCCATCCCGGTGGGGAGGTGCCGCATGAGTGAGCACGATCGCGCCGAGGCGCCGCGCTCGGCGAAGCGCATCGAATGGGGCGTGCGCCTGCACGAGCTCCCGCTCCTCGTGGGCCTCATCCTGCTGTGGACGATGCTGTGGCGCGAGATCACGCCGATGTCGGTCGTGAGCGGACTCATCGTCTCGATCGTCGCAATGCGCGTGTTCTACCTGCCGCCCGCGTGGCTCGCCGATCGCTTCAACCCGTGGCGCGCGCTGCAGTACCTCGGCTACTTCTTCTGGCACCTGATGATCGCGTCGTGGCAGGTCGCCTGGCTCTCCGTGCGCCCCGGCGCGCCGCCGCGGACCGCGATCATCGCGGTGCGGCTGCGCACCCGATCCGACTTCATCATCACGATGGTCGGGCTCACGATCTCGCTCATCCCGGGCTCCCTCGTCGCCGAGGTCGACCGGTTCGCGTCGACGCTGTACCTGCACGTGCTGAACACGCCGACCCAGCGCGAGATCCGGATCATGCGCGAGACGGTCGCGAAGATCGAACGGCTGATCACCCTGACGGTCGGTTCGGCGAGGGAAGTGGAGCGGTGGCGATGAGCACGACGATGACGGTCCTGGTGATCGCGGCGGGGGCCGGGTTCACGGTGACGGCGCTCGCGGCGCTGGTGCGCATCGTGCGCGGCCCGACGATCCTCGACCGCATGGTCGCCTCGGACGTGCTGCTGACGACGCTGATGCTCGCGGTCGGCACCGACATGATCGTGCGCGGCCACACGGCGAGCATCCCGCTCATGACCGTGATCGCGGCGACGGCGACGCTCGCGACCATCGTGGTGGCGCGCTACGTGAAGCGGCGGGCCGAGCAGGAGGAACGTCGCGGCCCGGGTCGGGGGGTGGGGCATGTCTGAGCAGCTGTTCGATGTCGCGGCGATCATCTGCGTGGTCGGGGCCGCAGCCCTCTCGGTCGCTGCAGGGATCGGCCTGCTCCGCTTTCCCGACGTGCTGAGCCGCCTGCACGCCGCGACGAAGCCGCAGGTCTTCGGCCTGCTGCTCATCATCGCGGGAATCGCCTTCGACCAGCGCTCGTTCACCACGCTCTTCGCGCTGATTCCGGTATTCGTCTTCCAGTCGCTCACGGCGCCGGTCGCCGCTCACATGGTGGGGCGCGCCGCCTACCGCACGGGGCAGCTCGATGACGAATCGCTCGTGATCGACGAGCTCGAGCCCGCGATCCGCCGGGCGCGGGGCGGTGACGGACCCGTCGACACCGAGTAGCGGCGCAGCCGAGCCGCGGCCGCGCACCCGACGAAGCGGCGGCCGATCGGAGGGACTCCGACCGGCCGCCGCATTCGAATCGGGGTCTACCCCTCGACGAGGTAGCGGTCGTAGGCGTGCACCGTGAAGAACGGCGGGAAGTCGCTGCCGAGCGCGTTCTCGGTGAAGATCTGCGCCGCATCGTCGTAGCGGTCGCCCGCGAAGCGCTCGACCTCGCCGAGCGTCTCGTGCAGCAGGGTCTCGACGCGCTCGCGGGTGATGGGCTGGCCGTCGAAGGTGGTCTGATCCTGGTGGATCCACTGCCAGATCTGCGAACGGCTGATCTCGGCCGCCGATGCGTCCTCGACGATGCCGTCGATGACGACCGATCCCTGGCCCCGCAGCCAGGCCTCGACGTAGCGGAGCGTCGCCGTGATGTTGCAGCGGATGCCGGCCTCGGTGATGCCGCGGCCGATGCGCACGTCGAGCAGCTGCGATGCCGTGACCTCGACGTCCTCGCGCAGCCTGTCGAGCTGGTTGCTGCGCTCGCCGAGCACGGCGTCGAACTCCTCCTGCGCGATCGGGATGAGGCCCGGATGGGCGACCCAGGTGCCGTCGAAGCCGTCGTAGGCCTCGCGGCGCTTGTCCGCCCGCATCAGCTCCTCGGCCTCGGCGGTCGCCTCGGGGTGCTCGGTGTTCGGCACGAAGGCGCTCATGCCGCCGATCGCGAAGGCGCCGCGCTTGTGGCAGGTGCGTACGAGCAGCTCGGTGTAGGCCTTCATGAAGGGCACCGTCATCGCGACCTCGTTGCGGTCGGGGAGTACGAAGCGGGCGCCGCGGCCGCGGTAGTTCTTGATGATCGAGAAGAGGTAGTCCCAGCGGCCGGCGTTCAGACCCGCGATGTGATCGCGCATCACGTACAGGATCTCCTCCATCTCGAACGCGGCGGGCAGCGTCTCGATGAAGACCGTCGCGCGGATGGTGCCGTGCTCGAGCCCGAGCGCCTCCTCGGTCCAGGCGAAGACGTCGTTCCAGAGGCGGGCCTCCTCGCTCGACTCGATCTTCGCGATGTAGAAGTAGGGGCCGCGGCCGCGGGCGACGAGCTCGCGCGCATTGTGGAAGGCGTAGAGGCCGAAGTCGAAGAGGCTGCCCGAGGCCGAACCGGCCTGGCCGCGGTCGTCGACGAAGCGGATGTGGCGCTCGCTCAGGTGCCAGCCCCGGGGGCGCATCACGATCGTCGGCGTGCGCTCGGCCGTCACCCGGCGGGTCCCGCCGTCGGCGCCGGTGCACACGAGCTGGTCGCGCACCGCGTCGTAGAGCGAGATCTGGCCGCCGATGATGTTGCGCCAGGTCGGGCTCGTCGCATCCTCGAGGTCTGCGAGCCAGACCTTCGCGCCCGAGTTCAGGGCGTCGACGCTCGAACAGGGGTCGGTCGGGCCGGTGATCTCGACGCGGCGATCCTCGAGCCCCGGTGCCGGGAGAGCGACGCGCCAATCCGCGTCCTCGCGGATATGACGGGTGTCCTCGCGGAACACCGGATCGCTGCCGTTGCCGACCTCGTAGCGGCGGCGCTGGCGGTCGGCGAGGCGGTCGTAGCGCCGGCTGCCGAAGCGGCGGTGCAGTTCGGCGACGAACTGCAGGGCCTCGGGGGTGAGGATCTCGTCGCTGCGGTCGAAGGCGGCGCCGAGGACCTCGACGCGAGCGCCCGTCGCGGTGGGCGGGGCTGCGGTGGCAGTGAGCGGGTTCATGATGCCTCCATGAGGTTCGGGCCGTGAGGGGCGCGGTTTCGGTGTGGTTCTATCTTGAAGGCCTCCGAACTGCTGAGCAGGTCGATATCGAGGGTGAAGAAGTCAGTTTTTTCTGCTTGTCGAAAGAATCGGCATCTGGCAGCATGGTGAGCATGACGATGACCGATGCTGACCTCCGTGCCGCAGAAGAACCCGGCGATGCGCTGACGCTCGGCCGGCGCATCCGCGAGCGCCGGCTCGCGCTCGGCATGAAGCTCGAGCAGCTGGCGCAGGCGGTGGATCGCGCTCCCTCGCAGCTCTCCGCGATCGAGAACGGCAAGCGCGAGCCGCGACTGCCGCTGCTGCGCGCACTGGCCCAGGCGCTCGATTCGACCGTCGACGAACTGCTGATCGACGAGGCTCCGAGCAAGCGGGCGGCGCTCGAGATCGCGGTGGAGCGCGCGCAGCGCGGCGCGGTGTTCCGCTCGCTCGGCATCGACCCCATCCGCGTGTCGAAGGCGACGAGCGACGAGACCCTCAACGCCATCCTGGGCCTGCACCAGGAGGTGGAGCGGCTGCACAGCGAGCGAGCGGCGACGCCGGAGGAGGCCCGTCGCGCCAACACCGAGCTGCGCGAGGAGATGCGCGCCGCGAACAATTACTTCGCTCATCTCGACCGCGAGGCCTCCGAACTGCTCGCGGGCGTCGGCTACACCGGCGGCCCGGTGTCGCAGCAGGCCGTCGCGGGCATCGCCGAGCGCCTCGGCTTCCAGCTGCACTACGTGCCCGACGTGCCGCATTCGACGCGTTCGGTGATCGATCGCCGCAACGGCCGCATCTACCTGAACAGCAATCTGCCGTCGCGCGACGCGCGCGCCCCGATCGTGCGCGCGCTCGCCAGCATCGTGTTCGGGCACGAGGAGCCGCGCAACTACCGGGACTTCCTGCGCCAGCGCGTGGAGATCAACTACCTGGCGGGCGCCGTGCTCGTGCCCGAGGCCGCTGCCGTCGAGATGCTCGCCGAGGCGAAGCAGCAGCGGCGTATCTCGATGGAGGATCTGCGCGATGCATTCGCGGTGTCGTACGAGATGGCCGCGCACCGCTTCACGAACCTCGCCACCGAGCATCTGGGGCTGCCGGTGCACTTCATGAAGGCGCACGAGTCGGGCACGCTCATCAAGGCGTACGAGAACGACGGCGTGCGCTTCCCCTCCGACGCGCTCGGCAATCTCGAGGGCGCGACGGTGTGCCGCAACTGGACGGCCCGTACCATCTTCACGCAGCCCGACCGCTTCAACCCGTGGTACCAGTACACCGACATGGCGTCGGGCGGCACCTACTGGTGCACCTCGCGCGTCGAGAAGGCGAAGGAGGGGCTGTATTCGGTGAGCGTCGGCGTGCGTTTCGAGGATGTGAAGTGGTTCCGCGGCCGGGAGACGTCGCATCGCAGCAAGTCCGACTGCCCCGATGACGCCTGCTGCCGTCGCGCCTCGAGCACGCTGACGCGCAAGTGGTCGGCGGCGGCCTGGCCCGAGGCGGCGACCCCGACCAGTCTGCTCGCCGCACTGCCGACGGGTACTTTCCCGGGCGTCGATACGCACGAGGTGTACGAGTTCCTTGAGTCCCATGAGCGGAGGCCGTGAGAAACGGGCGGATGAGTGCGAGAAGGTGCGCTGCCGGCCCTGCCTGCGCTAGCGTAGAGGCACGGACCGAACGGTCCAGCGCCAGCACGAGCAGAGGGAATGGTGAGAAATTGGACGCCGAGAACCGAGCCCGTCGCGCAGACGATACCGAGGTGCGGGCCACCCAGCAGTTCCGTGACGATCTCGGCGCGATGATCCGCGCCCGTGCGACCGATCTCTCGGTCGACGAGCGCGAGGCCGTCGAGGCGCTGCCCTCGGGCGCAGCGCTGCTGGTGGTGCGACGCGGCCCCGATCAGGGCGCGCGCTTCCTGCTCGACCGGGACATCACCGTCGCGGGTCGCCACCCGGCCGTCGACATCTTCCTCGACGACGTGACGGTGTCGCGCAAGCACGCCGAGTTCCGCCGTGCGGGCACGCAGTTCAGCGTCGTCGACCTCGGCTCGCTCAACGGCACCTACTGCGACGGCGAACGCATCGACGGCGAGCTCGTGCTCCGCGACGGAATGGAAGTGCAGGTCGGCAAGTTCCGCTTCACCTTCTTCGGTTCGCGCTTCGACCTCTCCGCCGAGGGCTGACGTGGCGGCGGCAAACGCGCGCCCCGAGTCCTCCCACCTGCTCAGCATCGGGCAGGTGCTCGCCCGGCTGCAAGACGACTTCGCCGACGTCACCCCGTCGAAGCTGCGCTTTCTCGAAGAGCAGGGCCTCGTGGCCCCCGAACGCACGAAGTCGGGCTACCGCAAGTTCTCGCAGGAGCACATCGAGCGCCTGCGGCTGATCCTCACGCTTCAGCGCGACCATTACCTGCCGCTCAAGGTCATCGCGGAGGTGCTGGAGGAGATCGATGCGGGCAACGACCCGATCATCCCCGGTGCGGCCGCGCGCAGCGCCTCGAGCGTGCTCGTGCCGAAGCACGTGCTCAGCGGCGACGAGCTGCGACGCGCGACCGGCGCGAGCGCCCGGTTCCTGGGCGAGTCGATCGCCGCGGGGCTGCTGCCGGCGGCCGAGGTCTTCCCGCACGACGCCGTGGCGCAGCTGACCGCCCTCATGAAGCTCGCGGAGCGGGGGATCACCCCGCGTCACCTGCGCGCGGTGCGGGTCGCGGCCGAGCGCGAGGCCGAACTCGTGGCGCACGCGGTGTCGACCCGCGGGGTGAAGAGCAGCACTCCGGCGGGCATCGAGGACTCGCTCGAGATCGCCGGATACCTCGAAACGGTGCGCTCCGGCGTGTTGCGGCGCCGCTTCGGGTCGTAGGGGGAACCGCGATTTCCGCATGAATTCAACCTTAAGGTTCAACTTGAGGTCGACACGCGGAAGATGGAGCCCGGCGGTCGTTGCACGGGGGTGCCCGGCTGGGTACGGTTGATGAAGTTCGACGCGTCGTGTGTCGGTGGAAAGGACCCGCATGGAGACCCCCGAGCAGACCCCCGGTACTCCGGAGCCGGTCTCCATCGACCCCGACCTGCTCTTCGACGACGGTCTGCCGAAGCCGAATCAGGACGGCGGTTTCAAGGGCGCGACCGCTGCGCGCGCGGCGGGCATCAGCTACCGGCAGCTCGACTACTGGGCCCGCACCGGGCTCGTCGAACCGACCGTGCGCGGTGCTGCGGGATCGGGGTCGCAGCGCCTGTACGGCTTCCGCGACATCCTCGTGCTCAAGCTCGTGAAGCGCCTGCTCGACACCGGAATCTCGCTGCAGCAGATCCGCACCGCGGTCGCGCAGCTGCACGAGGCGGGCGTGCGCGACCTCTCGCAGACGACCCTCATGAGCGATGGGGCGAGCGTCTACCTGTGCACCTCGAACGACGAGGTCATCGACCTCGTGAGTCGCGGTCAGGGCGTCTTCGGCATCGCCGTCGGCAAGGTCCTGCGCGAGGTGGAGACTTCGCTCGTCGATATGGACGACCATCGCGACCAGGCGGCGGGAGCCGCGAACGATGAGCTCGCCGCTCGCCGCTCCGCGAAGAAGAAGACGTCGTAGTTCTCGCGGGCACGGCCCGCCGACGAGAACGGCCCCGCGAGCTTTCGAGCTTGCGGGGCCGTTCTCGTTCCGTGACGGGGAGCGCCTATTCGGCGGCCTCCGCGTCGACGGTGACCGTCGTCATGCGGCTCGCGGCCCCGCCGGCCTGCGGCGCGTCCATGCCCGCCGACCGCAGCACCCGGTCGAGCACCGCGTCGAAGTTCGCCGCCATCTCCTGCGATGCCTCGCCCGGCCACATGTGCACGGGCTTCGCGGCGCCCTGCGCCTGCTGCAGCGACGGGCGTTCGGGCAGCTGCGGGTTCAGAATGAGCGGCCCGAACATCTCGCGCAGCTCGCGGATGCGGAACTGGTGCTCGAGCGAACTCGGCTGCGTGCGGTTGATCAGCACGCCGAGGGGCTGGAGCCTGGGGCTCACGCCGCGGCGGATCTCCTCGATCGCGCGCAGGGCGCGGTCGGTCGCGGCGACCGCGAAGAGGCTGGGCTCCGACACGACGAGCACGCGGTCGCTCGCGGCCCAGGCGGTGCGGGTGAGCGCGTTCAGCGACGGCGCGCAGTCGATGAGTACGAGGTCGTACTCGGACTCGACCATCGCGAGCGCCTCCTCCAGCTTCCAGATGTCGCGGGTGGAGGGGTGCGGGCCGTCGAAGTTGATCGCCGACGGGCTGCCGACCAGGAGGTCGATCTTGCCGCCCTCGTGGTACCGGTTCCACCCGCTCTCGGCGATGGCCGCGCGAACGGTTTTCTCCTTCGGGCTCTCGAGCACCTCCGCGACATTCGCGTGGCCCTCGGGGTTCACGTCGAGCCCGGTCGAGACATCGGACTGGGGGTCGAAATCGACCACCAGGGTCCGCAGCCCGCGGGAGAACGCGGCCGAGGCGAGGCCAAGTGTCACGGTCGTTTTGCCGACGCCGCCCTTTAGGGAACTCACACTCAATACATGCACACCACGAGTTTAGTCGATACCCGCGGAATGATCGCTGGAGAAGTGCGGAGCATGACGACCGGTGACCCGCGGCGTGCGCGTGGGCACGTGAATCCATGTATCTTGATATCGAAAGTTCTTCGGTCTGGGCAGCCGCTGATCCGGTCAGATTACAGAGGGGTACTCCTGCATGTTCAAGAAAGTTCTGGTCGCCAACCGTGGCGAGATCGCGATTCGAGCGTTCCGCGCCGCTCATGAGCTGGGCGCTTCCACCGTCGCGGTGTTCCCGTACGAAGACCGGAATTCGCTGCACCGCCTGAAAGCCGATGAGGCGTACCTCATCGGCACCGAGGGGCACCCCGTGCGCGCCTACCTCGATGTCGACGAGATCGTGCGCGTCGCGGTCGAATCGGGCGCCGACGCCATCTACCCGGGCTACGGCTTCCTCTCGGAGAACCCCGAGCTCGCGGGCGCCGCGGAGGCCGCGGGCATCCGCTTCATCGGCCCGGGCCGCCTGGCCCTCGAGATGGCCGGCAACAAGGTCGCCGCGAAGGAGCACGCGATCGCCGCGGGCGTTCCCGTGCTGAAGTCGACCCCGCCGTCGAAGGATCTCGAGGCCCTCGTCTCGGGCGCCGCCGAGATCGGGTTCCCGGTCTTCGCGAAGGCCGTCGCCGGCGGCGGCGGGCGCGGCATGCGCCGCGTCGAGCGCGCCGAAGACCTGCGCGACGCACTCGAATCGGCCATGCACGAGGCCGAGAACGCCTTCGGCGACTCGACCATGTTCATCGAGCAGGCGGTGCTGCGCCCCCGCCACATCGAGGTGCAGGTGCTCGCCGATAAGACCGGTGCCACGGTGCACCTCTTCGAACGCGACTGCTCGGTGCAGCGCCGCCACCAGAAGGTCGTCGAGATCGCGCCGGCGCCGAACCTGTCCCAGGAGAAGCGCGACCAGTTGACCGCCGATGCGATCGCGTTCGCGAAGTCGATCGGCTACGAGAACGCCGGCACCGTCGAGTTCCTGCTCGACACCGAGGGCGAGCGCTCGGGCGAGCACGTGTTCATCGAGATGAACCCCCGCATCCAGGTCGAGCACACCGTCACCGAAGAGGTCACGGACGTCGACCTCGTGCGCGCGCAGATGCTCATCGCCTCGGGCTCAACGCTCGAGGAGCTCGAACTGCGCCAGGAGGACATCCACCTGCGCGGCGCGGCGCTGCAGTGCCGCATCACGACCGAGGATCCGGCGAACGGCTTCCGCCCCGACCTCGGCCGCATCACGGCATACCGCTCGCCGGGCGGCGGCGGCGTGCGCCTCGACGGCGGCACCACCGCGACCGGCGCGCAGATCAGCCCGCACTTCGACTCGATGCTCGCGAAGCTCACCTGCCGCGGCCGCAGCTTCGAAGACGCGGTCATCCGCGCCCGTCGTGCGCTCGCCGAGTTCCGCATCCGCGGCGTGGCCACCAACATCCCGTTCCTGCAGGCCGTGCTCGCCGACGCCGACTTCCGCGCCGGCGACCTCTCGACCTCGTTCATCGAGGAGCGCCCCGAGCTGCTCTCCATGAACAAGCCGAAGGACCGCGCGACGCGCATTCTGCAGCACGTCGCCGGTGTGACGGTGAACCGCCCGAACGGCGAGCGCGGCAATCACGGCGACCCCGCCGCGAAGCTGCCGGCCGTCGACCTGTCGCAGACCGTGCCGGTGGGCCACCGCGAGAAGCTCGTCGAGCTCGGCCCCGAGGGCTTCGCCCGTGCGCTGCGCGAGCAGAAGGCGCTCGCCGTGACCGAGACGACCTTCCGCGATGCGCATCAGTCGCTGCTCGCGACCCGCGTGCGCACGAAGGACCTGGTGCGGGTCGCCCCGCACGTCGCACGGCTGACCCCGCAGCTGCTCTCGGTCGAGGCCTGGGGCGGCGCCACCTACGACGTGTCGCTGCGCTTCCTCGGCGAAGACCCGTGGGAGCGTCTGGCGAAGCTGCGCGAGGCGATGCCGAACGTGCCGATCCAGATGCTGCTGCGCGGCCAGAACACGGTCGGCTACACGCCGTATCCCGCGAAGGTCGCGCAGGCCTTCGTGAAAGAGGCCGCGGAGACCGGCATCGACATCTTCCGCATCTTCGACGCCCTCAACGACGTCGACCAGATGCGCGTCGCGATCGACGCCGTGCGCGAGACGGGCACCGCCGTCGCCGAGGTCGCCATGGCCTACACCGGCAACCTCGCCGACCCGGCCGAGACGAAGTACGACCTCGACTACTACCTGCGGCTCGCCGACGAGATCGTCGCCGCCGGCGCCCACGTGCTCGCCATCAAGGACATGGCGGGCCTCCTGCGCCCGGCCGCCGCGACGAAGCTCGTCACCGCACTGCGCGAGCGCTTCGACCTGCCGGTGCACCTGCACACGCACGACACCCCGGGCGGCCAGCTGGCCACGCTGCTCGCGGCCTCCGCTGCGGGCGTCGACGCGGTCGACGTCGCCTCGGCGCCGATGTCGGGCACGACCTCGCAGCCGTCGCTGTCGGCGCTCGTCGCGGCCCTCGCCGACACCGAGCGCGACACCGGGCTGTCGCAGGAGGCGGTCTACGCGCTCGAGCCGTACTGGGATTCGGTGCGCAGCCTGTACAAGCCGTTCGAGTCGGGGCTGCCGTCGCCGACCGGCCGCGTCTACACGCACGAGATCCCGGGCGGTCAGCTCTCGAACCTGCGCCAGCAGGCGATCGCCCTCGGCCTCTCCGACAACTTCGAGAAGATCGAGGACATGTACGCGGCGTCCGACCGCATCCTCGGCCGTATCCCGAAGGTGACCCCGTCGTCGAAGGTCGTCGGCGACCTCGCGCTGCACCTGGCGGCGGTCGACGCCGACCCGGCCGATTTCGAGGCGAACCCCGAGAAGTACGACGTACCCGACTCGGTCGTCGGCTTCCTCGCCGGCGAGCTCGGCGAGATCCCCGGCGGCTGGCCCGAGCCCTTCCGCTCGAAGGTGCTCGCCGGCCGCACGGTCGACATCGCGATCGCCCCGATCTCGGAAGAGGACGCGGAGCTGCTGGGCGGCACGAGCGACGAGCGCCGTTCGGCGCTCAACCGCCTGCTGTTCCCGCAGCCGACGCGGCAGTTCGAGGCGTCGCGCGAGCAGTACGGCGACCTCTCGGTGCTCGAGACCGTCGACTACCTCTACGGGCTCGAGCCCGGCGAGGAGCGGGCCATCGACCTCGCGAAGGGCGTGCGCCTCTACGTCGCGCTCGAGGCCATCGGCGCCGCCGATGAGAAGGGTATGCGCACCGTGATGCTGCGCGTCAACGGTCAGGGCCGCCAGGTCTTCGTCAAGGACGAGCACGTGACCGTGTCGGTCGTCGCGGCGGAGAAGGCCGACCGCACGGTTCCCGGTCAGGTCGCGGCGCCGTTCTCGGGCACCGTGACCCAGAAGGTCGAGGTCGGCGATCAGGTCGAGGCGGGCCAGCCCGTCGCGACGATCGAGGCCATGAAGATGGAGGCCGCGATCACCGCCCCGGTCAGCGGCACCGTGCAGCGCCTCGTCTTCACGGGCGCGCGTCCCGTCGATGCGGGCGACCTCGTGCTCGTCATCGAGTAGGCCGCGGGCCGCGGCCCGCCCATCGCACGCGCAGCGCCCGCCCCTCGGTTCGTCCGGGGGCGGGCGCTGCGCGTGCGTGCGTCTAGACTGGAGTGCTATGGCGATTCGAGATATCCGAGTGTTCGGCGACCCGGTTCTGCGCACCGTGTGCGAGCCGATCGATCAGATCGACGACGGGGTGCGCGCGCTCGTCGCCGATCTCTGCGAGACGGTGGCGTTCGACGGCCGCGCCGGCCTCGCCTCCACGCAGATCGGGTACACCCAGCGCGCCTTCAGCCTGCACATCGACGGGGAGGTCAGCTACGTGCTGAACCCCGAGATCGTCGAGCTGCGCGGCGAACCGGCGCCGACGGGGGAGGGCTGCCTCTCGGTGCCCGAGCTGTGGTTCGATGTGCCGCGCTACCCGTACGCCAAGGTGCGGGGCACCGACCTCGACGGTCGCGAGGTCGTGATCGAGGGGGAGGGTCTCCTGGCGCAGGCGCTGCAGCACGAGTGCGACCACCTCGACGGCAAGCTCTACCTCGCGCGCCTCGACCGCGAGACGCGCGGCGAGGCGATGCGCCGCATCCGCACCTCGCCCTGGTTCTGATGGGGGGGGGCTCTGCTTCTGACGAGGCCCTGATGCTGACGGGTCCCTGTTCTGAAGCCGCGCAGACGCGTGCGGGCGGCCGGCGACCCGGCCGCCCGCACGACTCGCCCTAGTGGGGCAGCGTGACGGCGATCGTCTCGGGGTTGTCGCCGTAGAGCTTCGCGATCTCATCGGAGAAATCGCGCAGGATGTTGTCGCGCTTGATGCTCATCTTCGGCGTCAGGTGCCCGTTCGCCTCGATGAACTCGGTCGGCAGGATGACGAACTTGCGGATCGACTCTGCCCGTGAGACGTAGGCGTTGCCGCTGTCGACAGCGCGCTGCACTTCCGCGAGCACCTTCGGGTGCTTCGCCGCCTCCTCGAGCGTCATGCCCGGATCCTCGCCCTGATTCTTCAGCCACGCGGGCAGCATCTCGGGGTCGAGGGTGACGAGGGCGGCGATGAAGGGCTTCTGGTCGCCGACGACGACGACCTGGCCGATGATGGTGTTCGAACGGATCGGATCCTCGAGCACGGCCGGTGCGACGTTCTTGCCGCCTGCAGTGACGATGATCTCCTTCGTACGGCCGGTGATCGAGAGGTAGCCGTCCGCGTCGAGCGACCCGAGGTCGCCGGTCTTGAAGAAGCCGTCGTCGGTGAACGTGGCGCGCGTCGCCTCGGGGTTCTTCCAGTACTCGCGGAAGACGTCGATGCCCTTGACCTCGATCTCGCCGCTGTCGGCGATGCGCACGGTGTGCCCGGGCAGGGCCGGGCCGACCGTGCCGATCTTGAACTTGTCGGGCAGATTCACCGTCACCGGCGCCGTCGTCTCCGTGAGGCCGTAGCCCTCGAGGATCTTGACGCCGAGGCTCCGGTAGAAGTGACCGAGGTAGCGGCTGAGCGGCGCCGACCCCGAGATCGCGTACTTGACGCGGCCGCCGAGCTTCTCGCGCAGCTTCGAGTACACGAGCTTGTCGAAGATCTTGAACTTCAGGCCGAGCATGAACGGCACGCTGCCGGCGTCGAGCGCCTCGGAGTGCGCGACCGCGACCTTCGCCGCCGTGCGGAAGATCTTGCCCTTGCCCTCTGCCTCGGTCGACTGCTCGGCCGAGTTGTAGACCTTCTCGAACACGCGGGGCACCGCGAGCAGGAAGGTCGGCTGGAACGTCGCGAGCGACGGCAGCAGCTTGCTCGTATCGGGCTGGTGGCCGACGCGTACGCCGGAGTGCACGGCGAGCACCGAGATGAAGCGGGCGAAGACGTGCGCGAGTGTCACGAAGAGCAGGGTCGACGCCCCCTTTTCCTCGACCACCTCGGAGAGCGAGGCCGCGGCGTTGCGCGAGAGGTCGACGAAGTTCGAGTGGGTGAGCACGCAGCCCTTCGGCCGCCCGGTCGATCCCGACGTGTAGATGAGGGTGGCGATGTCGCTGCCGACCGCGATGCCGCGGCGGCGTTCGATCTCCTCGTCGGTCACGTCGCGGCCGCGCTCCTGCAGCTGCGCGATGCCGCCCTCGTCGAGGCGCCAGCGCAGCGAGATTCCGGGCAGCTCGGTGACGATCTCCTCGAGCCGCTCCGCATGCTCGGGGCTCTCGGTCATCATGCCGCGCGCTTCGGAGTCCTCGAGGATCCATTGGATCTGCAGCGGCGAAGAGGTCTCGTACACCGGCACCATGATCGCGCCGGCGTAGTGCAGCGCGAAGTCGATCAACGTCCACTCGTAGCTCGTCTTGCACATGAACCCGATGTGGTCGCCGGGCTCGACCCCGTCTGCGACGAAGCCCTTCGCCGTCGCGATGACCTGGCGGCGGAACTCGGCGGCGGTCACATCCTGCCAGCCGCCGTTCGCCGGGACGGCGAAGAGATGCCGTTCGGGCGTCGCCGCCACGCGCTGCTCGAGCAGATCGGTGATGTTGTCCTCGGGAACGGGGTTCACGAGAATCGGGGACTCAGACAGTTGCACGGCAGCTCCTTCGATACCTTCAGTGCCGGTCACTTCCAGGGATCGACGAGTGCGTCCGCGATCCCTGCGCGTACCCATCAGCCTATACTCATTCCCGACGACGACCCGGGCCTCGGCTAGGGTTGTGCGAGTCGAGAGGAAAACGCCGCGCGTGCTGTACTGGATATTCAAACACCTGATCATCGGGCCGTTTATGAAGACCGTCTATCGGCCGTGGGTGGAAGGAGCCGAAAATATTCCGGCCTCCGGGCCGCTGATTATTGTAGGTAATCACCTTTCTGTGATCGACTCCTTCATCCTCCCGCTGATGATCGATCGGCGCGTCTACTTCCTCGCGAAGAGCGACTACTTCACCGGCAAGGGGCTGAAGGGCCGGCTCATCGCATCGTTCATGCTCGGCGTCGGCCAGCTGCCCATCGACCGCTCGGGCGGCAAGGCCTCTGAAGCCTCGTTGAACACCGGCCTCAGCGTGCTCGACCGCGAGGACGTGCTCGGCATCTATCCCGAGGGCACCCGCAGCCCCGACGCGAACCTCTACCGCGGGCGCACCGGCGTCGCGCGCCTCGTGCTCGAATCGGGTGCGCTCGTCGTGCCCGCCGTGATGATCGACACCGAGAAGGCCATGCCGATCGGCGCGCGGCTCCCCAAGATCCGACGCATCGGCACCGTGATCGGCAAGCCGCTCGACTTCTCGCGGTTCCAGGGCATGGCCGCCGACCGTTTCGTGCTGCGCAGCGTCACCGACGAGATCATGCTCGAGATCCAGAAGCTCAGCGGGCAGCAGTACGTGGACGTCTACGCTTCGAGCGTACGGGCCCGCGGGTGATCTTCGCGGCGGGGTTCGGGTAGTAGGCTGAAAGGGTTGCCCGAACCCGGGCGACGCGCGCGACCGCGCGCACTCTCTTCCGATTGATCGAGGGAATCCCGATGACGATGCAGACTCACGACACCGCCTCCGCCAGCGCGTTCGCCGAGCTCGACGCCTATCGGGCTCTCGAAGCGAAGCAGCAGCCGACCTGGCCCGATCCCGCGGCCCGCGATGCGGCCGTCGCCGAACTCGCCACCCAGCCGCCGCTCGTCTTCGCCGGCGAAGCCGACCAGCTGCGCGAGCGCCTCGCGGCCGCGGCTCGCGGCGAAGCGTTCGTTCTTCAGGGTGGCGACTGCGCCGAGACCTTCGCCGCGGCGACCGCCGACAAGATCCGCGACCGCGTGAAGACGCTGCTGCAGATGGCCGTCGTGCTCACCTACGGCGCGTCGATGCCCGTGATCAAGGTCGGCCGCATGGCGGGCCAGTTCGCGAAGCCCCGCTCGAGCGACTCCGAGACCCGCGAGGGCGTCACGCTGCCCGCATTCCGCGGCGACCTCGTCAACGGCTACGACTTCACCGAGGAGTCGCGCACCGCCGACCCGTCGCGCCTCGTGCGCGGCTACCACGTCTCGGCCTCGACGCTGAACCTCATCCGCGCCTTCACCCAGGGCGGCTTCGCCGACCTGCGCCAGGTGCACGAATGGAACAAGGGCTTCGTCTCGAACCCGGCGCGCCAGCGCTACGAGTCGCTCGCCGCCGAGATCGACCGTGCATTGAAGTTCATGGACGCGTGCGGCGTCGACCACACCGCCCTCACGCAGACCGAGTTCTACGTCAGCCACGAGGCGCTGCTGCTCGACTACGAGCGGCCGCTCGTGCGCGTCGACTCGCGCACCGGCGACCTCTACGACACCTCGAGCCACATGCTGTGGATCGGCGAGCGCACCCGCGACCTCGACGGCGCGCACGTCGACTTCCTGTCGAAGGTGCGCAACCCGATCGGCGTGAAGCTCGGCCCGACGGCTACCGTCGACGACGCGCTGCGCCTGATCGACAAGCTCGACCCCGAGCGCGAGCCCGGCCGCCTCACCTTCATCACCCGCATGGGCGCCGGCAAGATCCGCGACGTGCTGCCCGGCCTCCTCGCCGGCGTGCGCGACGCGGGCGCCCAGCCGCTGTGGGTCACCGACCCGATGCACGGCAACGGCATCACCACGGCGACCGGCTACAAGACGCGCCGCTTCGACGACGTCATGGACGAGATGCTCGGTTTCTTCGAGGCGCACCGCGAGGCGGGCACCTTCCCGGGCGGCATCCATATCGAGCTCACCGGCGATGACGTGACCGAGTGCCTCGGCGGCTCCGAGAACATCGATGAAGAGGCGCTGGCGACGCGCTACGAATCGCTCTGCGACCCGCGCCTCAACCACATGCAGTCGCTCGAGCTCGCCTTCCTGGTGGCCGAGGAGCTGAAGCGCATCCCGCGCTGACGCACGGATTCCGGCCGACGGGGCGGGGGAGCGGTTCGCCGCGCCCCCGCCCCTCTCGTCTTCGGCCCCGTGCGCGCCGCGGGCGGAAGAATGCTCAGAGGTCGAGGGCGGCCTTGACGCGCACGGCCGCGCCCGCGGGTACTTCTTCCCCGGCCTTCGGGTCGGTGCCGCTCGCCCGCGCGAGCGGTCGCAGCGAGTCGGGCACTAGCGTCGACGGCGAGAAGCCGGCCTGGGCGAGCGCGTCCATCGCCTCCTGCAGCCCCATGCCCGAGACGTCGGGCACGGGGAAGAGCTCGGGGCCGAGCGAGACGCGCAGGCCCACGGCGTCGCCCGGGCGCACCGGGTCGGTGGTCGGGATCAGCGCGATCACGCGGTCCTCGGGCACCTGGGCGTCGTACGCCTCTTCACGCAGGCCCTGATCGAGCGTGAGGCCGGCGGCGCTCAGCACCGACTCCGCCTCCTTGGGCTTCAGGCCCGCGACGTCGGGCAGCGGGCCGGCCGAGGCGATCAGGTCGACGCGTCCCTGCTCGGCGTAGGTCTCGCCGAGGCCTGCGCCGTCGCTGTCGAGGGCCGCCACTACGGTGTGCTCGGCCTCGGCCCCGAAGCGCTGCTCGATCACCGAGCCGAAGGTGAACCCGGCGTCCGTGATCGCGCGTTCGGCCTCGTCGACGGTGAGGCCGACGAGGGTCGGTACCGCGATCTGCTCGGGTCCGCTCGACCGGCACAGCCGCACGGTGCTGCCGCGATCGAGACGCGTTCCGGCCTCGGGCTCCGTGCGGGCCGCGAGACCCGCGGCGACGTCGAGGCTCGAGCAGTCGAACACCTCGGCCTCGAGGCGCGCTTCCGCGAGCGCCGCGACGGCCGCATCGACCTCGGCCCCCGCGACCTCCGGCACCGTCGCCTGCGAGCCCGGGCCGAGCCCGAACCACCAGCCGACGCCGCCCGCGAGCAGCACGAGCAGCACCACGACGAGCGCGATCACCCGGCCGCGCACCGCACGGGCCCGCCCGGCCGATCGCGCCCGCTCCGTGGCCGGCGCCGGCGCGATCCGGCCCGTCTCCTCCTGCGATGCGGCGGGATCCTCCGCGAGCAGCTCCCGCTGCGCGGGCGCGAGCACGGCGGTCGCCGGAGTGGCGAGCACCGAGGTCTCATCGGCATAGGGGAGCACGCGGGTGCTCGTCAGCGGCGATCCCTGGCGGATCGCCGCCAGATGCTCGAGCGCCTCACCCGCATCGCGGGGCCTGAGCTCGGGGTCGCGCTGCGTCGTCCAACGCACGAACTCGTCGAGCTCGGGCGTCGACTCGGGGCTCTTGAGCGACGGCACCGGCACATCGGAGTGGGCGTGCTGGTAGGCGATCTGCATCGGCTGTTCGCCGGTGAAGGGCTGCTCTCCGGTCAGCATCTCGTAGAGCATGATGCCGAAGGCGTAGAGGTCGCTGCGCGCATCCGCGACGCCGCGCGTCACGAGCTCGGGGGAGAGATAGGCGATGGTGCCGAGCAGCGCCTGGCCCGTGGTCGTATTCGCGCTCACCGCACGGGCGAGGCCGAAATCGCCGAGCTTGATGCGGCCGTCGTCGGCGAGCAGCACGTTCTCGGGCTTCAGATCGCGGTGCACGATGCCCGCGCCGTGAGCCGCGGCGAGGCCCGAGAGCACCGCCTCGCCGATCTCGAGCGCCTGCTCGGTCGTGAGCCGCTTCTGCTGCTTCAGCAGGTGCCGCAGCGTGATGCTCGGCAGATACTCCATCACGAGGTAGGTGCGGCCCGCGTCGTGGCCCTGGTCGAGCACGCTCACGAGGTTCGCGTGCGAGAGCCCGGCGGCGCTGCGGGCCTCCTGCTCGAAGCGCCGCGTGAAGTTCTCGTCCTCGGCGAGGTGCGCGTGCATCACCTTGACGGCGACGCGGCGCTCCAGGCGCAGGTCGTGTGCGAGGTACACCATCGCCATGCCGCCGCGGGCGATGCGCGAACGGATCGCGTATCGCTCGTCGAGCGTCTGCCCGATCATCGGGTCGGTCGGCACGGAGTTCACGCGGTGAGTCTACGGGGAGAAGAGGGGAAGACGCGCGACGCGCGCCGGGGGCGGCGAGAAGTCGTGACGGCTTCGTGTTCCGCGAGCGGTGCGCGCTGCCGTAACATCGAAGCGTGCCCGAGAACATCACGCCCGAAACCGAGTACCTGACGATCCCCGACCTGGTCGAGCTCTTCGAGCTGAACCAGAGCAAGGTGCGCCGGCTGCTCGAAGACCATCACCTCGCCGCCGTGCGCGTGGACGGCGTGCTCAAGGTGCCGGCGCTGTTCGTGAAGGACGGCGAGCCGCTCGCCTCGCTGCGCGGCACGCTGCTCGCCCTGCACGACGCGGGCTTCTCGAGTGACGAGGCGGTGGCGTGGCTGCTCGCCCCGAACGACGAACTCGACGGGCGACCCGTCGACCTGCTGCGGGCGGGGAACAAGAGCGCGGTGCGCCGCGCCACCCAGTCGCTCGCGTTCTGACACGCCCTAACGGCTGCGCTGCGTCGCCCGCTCGGCGAGCTGTGCGAGCTGCGCCGACGCGTCGCCCCTGAGCGGCGACTGCTGCAGCGCCCCGATGGCGCGCGCCACGTTGCGCGAGATCATCTCCTCGACCTGCTCGACGGCGCCGCTCTCGCGGATGGTGCGCTGCAGCAGTTCGACCTGCTCGGGGTCGAGGGGGCTGCCCAGCATGTCGTCGAAGATGCGGCGCTGGGTGTTCGGCAGGCTCTCGCGGGCGAGGGCCACGAGCACCGTGCGCTTGCCTTCGACGAGGTCGTCGCCGCTCGGCTTGCCGGTGACCTCCTCGTCGCCGAAGACGCCGAGCAGATCGTCGCGCAGCTGGAACGAGACGCCGATCGGCAGGCCGAAGTCGGCGAGGGTCTCCTCCTGCGCATCGTCCGCGCCGGCGAGGGCCGCGCCGATGAGCAGCGGCGCCTCGACGCTGTACTTCGCGGACTTGTACACGAGCACCCGGGTCGAGCGTTCGAGCTGCACATCGTGCGCGGCGAAGACCGGCTGCTGCTCCTCGAGCACGTCGAGGTACTGGCCGACGGCGACCTCGCTGCGCATGCGGTTGAAGTGGCCCCGCGCGCGACGCGCGGCCTCGCGGTCCGGGGTGGCGTCGCAGGCGCGCTCGAACTGCTCGTCGGCCCACGACTGCAGCAGATCGCCGAGCAGGATGGCGGTCGCGAGGCCGAAATGGTCGGAATCGCCGCGGAGGCCGCCGTCGCGGTGCACGGCGGCGAAATGCCGGTGCACGGCGGCGCGCCCGCGACGGGTGTCCGAGCGGTCGATGACGTCGTCGTGGATGAGGGCGGCGGCGTGGAACAGTTCGAGCGCGCAGGCCGCGTCGAGCACGGCGCCGAACTCGATGCCGACGTCGCCCGCGAGATCGAGCGGGCTCACCGCGCGATAGCCGAGGGCCGCGAACTGGGCGCGGAAGCGCTTGCCGCCCGCGAGGAAGCCGAGCGCCTCCTGCAAGAGCGGTTCGGCGTCGGGGCCGAGCACCTCGAGGGCCTGCCGATGATCGGCGACGATGTCTCCGATGCGCTCCTGTACGAGCCCTGCGAGTCGCGTTGTTTCCTGCACACGACTAGCCTAGCCGGGCCGTGGTCGCGGTAGACTCTCTGGGAACAGCAGTTACATTCTGGACGAGGAGGCGTCATGGCTCTTTCCGAGCACGAGCAGCGGCTGCTCGACGAGATGGAGCGGGGCTTCTACCGGAGCGAGGCCGATGTCGTGGAGACCGGCTCCGTCACCCGCAGGCGGCTGAACTATCGCTCGCTGGTGCTGGGCATCGTCGTGATGCTCGTCGGCATCGGCGCGCTCGTCGCGGGCGTGGCCGCGCAGCAGCTGTGGCTCGGTCTGATCGGGTTCGCAGCGATGGTGGGCGGCGTGCTGCTCATGATGTCGCGCGGCTCCGAGACCGACGAGATCGGCGACGACGCCCGCCGGGTCAAGCGGGGCGGGCCGCAGGCGCAGCCGAGCGAGTCGTTCAGCGAACGCATGGAGCGCCGATGGAACGAACGCATGGGCGAGGACAGCTAGGCGCGGCAGGCGCCGCACTCTCGGCCTGAAGGGATCGTGGTTCGCCACGGTCCCTTTTTTGCTGCCCGGAAACGGGCGGCGGCGCGCTGCCCGGCCGCGCGCCGTCCCGAGGCTCCACTTCGCTCCACCCCAGGCCCCCGAAGCGCCGGAAGCGGTGTCGGCGGGCCGGAAACGGGGTGTTCTGGCGCGCAGGCGCGGCGCGAGTGCGCCCGACGCAGCGGCCTCCATGCCCCCGGATCTCGCGGGTTTCGAAAGAAAAGGGAGCTTTCGGGAATAAAAAGTCATTGAAGTGGAGGAAAGTGGAGTAGTCTGGGGCGGCAAGGCGCGGCACTGGAAGGAGGACCCGGATGTTTCTCGGTACCTTCACGCCCAGGCTGGACGACAAGGGCCGCATCATCCTCCCCTCCAAGTTCCGCACCGAACTGGCAGACGGCCTCGTCGTCACGCGCGGCCAGGAGCGCTGCCTCTACGTCTTCAGCGAGCGCGAGTTCTCCGAGATGCACGAGCGCATCAGGCAGGCGCCCGTGAACTCCAAGCAGGCCCGCGACTACCTCCGCGTGTTCCTCTCGGGCGCGCACCCCGAGACGCCCGACAAGCAGCACCGCATCACGATCCCCGCCACGCTCCGCGAGTACGCGGGCCTCGACCGCGAGCTCGCGGTGATCGGCGCCGGCTCCCGCGCCGAGATCTGGGACGCGGGCGTCTGGCAGCAGTACCTCGCCCAGCAGGAATCCGCATTCGCCGAGATCGAGGAAGAGGTGATCCCGGGCATGTTCTAGCCCGGAACCACGATGAACGACACCGAACGCGATCCCGCCATGCTCCACACCCCCGTGCTGCTCGAACGCTGCCTCGAACTGCTCGCCCCCGCCCTCGGGCGCCCCGGCGCCGTGGTCGTCGACGCGACCCTCGGCATGGGCGGCCACAGCGAGGCGATGCTCGAGGCGTTCCCCGGGCTCACCCTCATCGGTCTCGACAGGGATCAGGACGCGCTCGCACTCGCGGGCCGGCGCCTCGCCCGCTTCGGCGACCGCGCGATCCGCGTGCACGCCGTCTACGACGAAATCGAGCGCGCGGTGCGCGAATCGGGCTTCGACGCGATCGACGGAGCCCTCTTCGATCTCGGCGTCTCGTCGCTGCAGCTCGACGAGGCCGACCGCGGTTTCGCCTACGCCCAGGATGCGCCGCTCGACATGCGCATGGACCAGAGCCGCGGCGAGACGGCGGCCGAGGTGCTCGCCACCGCGCCCGAGGGCCGGCTGCGCGCGATCTTCGAACGCTACGGCGAAGAGCCCCTCGCCGGGCGCTACGCGCGCGCCATCATCGCGGCGCGCGCCGAAGCCCCGATCGAGCGCAGCGGTCGCCTCGTCGACGTGCTGCAGCAGGCCACCCCCGCAGCCGTGCGCGACGCCCGCCACCCGGCGAAGCGCGTCTTCCAGGCGCTGCGCGTCGAAGTGAACGGCGAGCTCGTCGCGCTCGAAGCCGCCGTCCCCGCCGCGATCGACCTGCTGAACCTCGGCGGACGCATCGCCGTGATGTCGTACCAGTCGCTCGAGGACCGCATGGTGAAGCGCGAGCTCGCCGGCCGTTCGAAGTCGACCGCCCCGCCCGGGCTGCCCGTCGAACTTCCCGAGCACCGGCCCGAGCTGAAGCTCCTGACCCGGGGCGCCGAGCTCGCCTCAGAATCCGAGCGCGAGCGCAACCCGCGCGCCATCCCCGTGCGGCTGCGCGCCGCCGAACGAGTAAGGGACGTCCGATGAGCGGCATGGCACCGGCAGGGATCGACCTCTCCCGTCTGCTGAGCCCCGCGCCCGCCGAGCGCGACGAGCAGCGGGCCGAACGGCCCCTGCGCCCGGTCTCGGCACCGACGGCGCGTCGCCAGAAGAACCCGCTCACGGGCGCGCTCCTCGCCGTCGGCATCGTGCTCGTGATCCTCGCGACGCAGCTCGGCCTCAGCATCGCCGTCTCGCAGGGCGCCTACGAGAAGCGCGCGCTCGAGCTCGAGCAGCGCGACCTCAGCCGTGTCGAGCGCCTGCTCGCGCAGAACGTCGACAAGCTCTCGTCGCCGCAGAACCTCGCGGAGAACGCCGCGCAGCTCGGCATGGTGCAGAACGCCCGCCCCGCGGCGCTGCGCCTCAGCGACGGGGCGATCCTCGGGTCGCTGGAGACCTCGGCGAGCGAGGCCCAGGCCAACCTCGTGCCCAACTCGACCCTCGCCGACATGCCCGTCGTCGACGCCGAAGGCCTGCTCGTGCCGCGCCAGGCCGCCGCGGCGACCACGGAGCCCGCGGTGCGCTGGAAGGGCAAACTGCCGGCGCCGGAGACGCACTGATGCGCGACCGCGCCGCGCGGGCCCGCCGCGTCATCGCCCTCGCACTGATCGTGATCGCGGCGCTCGCCTTCGTCGTGCGCCTCGTCGACGTGCAGCTCGTCTCGGCATCGGCGCTCACCGCCGATGCGAAGGACAAGCGGGCCGTGCCGGTCGCCATCCCGAGCGTGCGCGGCGACATCGTCGACCGCGACGGTGACGTGCTCGCGACGACCGACGAACGCTACGACGTGCAGCTGTCGCCGAAGAACACGAAGGTGCAGGGCGGCACGTTCTACCGGATCGACCCGAACGGCAACGGCATCGCCACCGTCGAGGTCACCTCGCAGCAGGCCTTCGCCGAGATCGGCGAGATCACCGGGCAGACCGCCGAGGACATCCAGAAAATCGTCGAGGACGCGCTCGCCGACAACCCGAAATCCGACTTCGCGTACGTGAAGCGCTCGATCGACCTCACCCAGCTGAACCGGCTCAAGGAGCTGCAGATCCCGTGGCTCACCTTCGAGAGCCAGCACACCCGCAGCTACCCGAACGGCGCGATCGCCGGCAACATCCTCGGCTTCTCGGGCAGCGACGGCCTGCCTCAGTCGGGCGTCGAGGTGTCGCAGGACGCATGCCTCGCCGGCGTCGACGGCTCCGAGGAGTACGAGCGCAGCGCCGACGGCGTGCCGCTGCCCGGCAGCGTCGTCGTGACGAAGCAGGTCGAGAACGGCGGCACCGTCGAACTCACCATCGACCGCGACCTGCAGTGGGAGGCGCAGCAGGCGATCAACGAGCAGGTGCAGAAGGTATCCGCAGAGTGGGGCTTCGTCGTCGTGATGGACGTGCAGACCGGCGAACTCGTCGCGGTCGCGGAGGACGGGTCGGTCGACCCGAACGACGTCGACGCCTCCGACCCGACGAAGCGCGAGGCGCGCTCGTTCGTCGCCCCCTACGAGCCCGGCTCGACCTTCAAAGCGATCACCGCGGCCGCGCTCATCGATCAGGGCCTCGCGACGCCGCAGACGCAGCTGCTCACCCCCGACTACGCCGAACCCGAGCCCGGGGTGCGCTTCGGCGACTCGTTCAACCACCCGCCGATGCAGTGGACCCTCACCGGCATTCTCACGCAGTCGTCGAACGTCGGCACCGCGACCCTCGGCACGCAGCTCTCGCCCGAGGTGCGCTACGACTACCTGCGCAAGTTCGGCATGGGGGAGTCGACCCGGGCGGGCATGCCGCTCGAGGATTCGGGCTTCCTGCTGCCGGTCGAGGATTGGGACCGCCAGACCGACTACAACACGACTTTCGGGCAGGCGGTGTCGTCGACGATCGTGCAGACCGCGGGCGCCTACCAGGCCCTCGCGAACGGCGGAGTGCGCATCCCGCCGTCGATCGTGCGCAGCTGCACCGATGCCGACGGTCAGAAGACGGCCCTCGATCACGGCGACCCCGTGACGGCCGTCGCGCCCGAGACGGCGTCGCAGATGATGCAGATGCTCGAGACCGTCGCGACCGAGGCGTGGGTGCAGAAGTTCGTCGGCGTGCCGGGCTACCGTATCGCGGGCAAGACGGGCACGGCCGAGCAGCCCGACGGCGCCGGCGGCTACCGAAAGGACTTCGTCAGCTCGTTCGCGGGCATCTTCCCGGCGGACGACCCCCAGTACGTCGCGGTAGCATCGGTGGCGTTCCCGACATCGGGCGACGGCGGCGTCGCAGCGGCCACCGCGTTCCACGACACGGCCGAGGCCACGATCCGCACGTTCCACATCCCGCCGTCGACCGGAACCTACGTCCCACTCCCGACCGAGTACTGAACGCCGCAGGAGGCACCTTGAGCATCGGAGATGCGCTGAGCATTCGCCCTAAGAACCCGCGGCATGCCCCGCTCGTCGAGATCGCCGCGAAGTTCGCGCTGCGGGCGACCGCGCCGCTCGAGGGGCTCACCGCGAACGGCGTCACCCTCGACTCCCGCGACGTGCGCTCCGGCGACCTCTACCTCGCGCTCCCCGGCACGAACCGGCACGGCGCCGACTTCGCAGCGCAGGCCGCCGACCGCGGCGCGGTCGCGATCCTCACCGACGCGGCCGGCGCGAAGATCGCCCGCGCGGCGAAGACGCCGATCCCTGTGCTCGTCACCGATGCGGCCCCCCGCAGCATCGCCGGAGCGGTCGCGGCCGCCGTCTACGGCACCGCCGAGACCACGGCGAAGACCTTCGGCATCACCGGCACGAACGGCAAGACGAGCGTCGTCTACATGCTCGCCGAGCTGCTCGGCGCCGCCGGCTACACGACCGGGCTCAGCTCGACCGCCGAACGCCGCATCGGCGACGAGGTCATCGTCTCGAACCTCACGAGCCCCGAAGCCCCCGAGCTGCACGGCCTGCTCGCCCGCATGGCCGAGAAGCACGTCGACGGCATCGCCCTCGAAGTCTCGGCCCACGCCGTGGAGCGCCACCGCATCGACGGCGTGCGCTTCGACGTCGTCGCCTTCAACAACTTCTCGCAGGACCACCTCGACGACTTCGGCGACATGGAGACCTACTTCGCGGCGAAGCTCGCGCTGTTCTCGCCCGAGCACGCCGAGCGCGGCGTCGTCGTCGTCGACTCGCCCCACGGCCAGCGCATCGCCCGGGAAGCGCAGATCCCGGTCACGCGCCTGTCGACCGAGTACGGGCAGGAGGCCGACTGGCACCTCGCGATCACGAACCAGAACCTCGACGGCGTCTCGTTCGTGCTGCAGGGCCCCGAGGGCGCGATGTTCCGCGGCAGCGTCCCCGTCTTCGGCCGCTTCATGGCCGAGAACGCGGCCCTCGCCCTCATCATGCTGCACGAGGCCGGCATCCCGCTCGAACAGGTCGACGGCGGCCTCGACCGCGGGCGCATCCCCGTCTACATCCCGGGCCGCCTCGAGCTCATGTCGAACCCGGAGCCCGGGGCGACCGGCCCCCGGTTCTACGTCGACTACGGCCACACGCCCGGCGCGTTCGGCGCCATGCTCGACGCGCTCGGCGAGGTCGCACCCGGCCGCATCATCTTCATGTTCGGCGCCGACGGCGACCGCGACACCACCAAGCGCGAGGAGATGGGGCGCATCGCCGCCGCAGGCTCCGACGTGCTCATCGTCTGCGACTACCATCCGCGTTCGGAGCCGCCCGAGTCGATCCGTGCGCAGCTCATCGCGGGTGCCCGTTCGGCGAACCACGCCGAGATCATCGAGGAGGGCGACCCCCGCGCCGCGATCAGGCTCGCCATTTCTCTCGCGGGCCCCGATGACGTTATCCTGTATGCCGGTCCCGGACACGAGGACTACCAGGAGGTCGCGGGACAGTACATCCCCTATTCCGCGCGAGACGAAGTACGCGGCGCGCTCCGCGAGGCAGGATTGCTCAAGTGATCGAACTGACACTCGCGGAAGCGGCTGCGGCGATGCAGGGCCGCCTGGTCCAGGGATCCGGCGGCGCCGGCCCCGACACCGTCGTGAGCGGCATCTCGCAGACGGACTCCCGCGAAGTGCAGCCCGGCGAGATCTTCTTCGCCCGGCGCGGCGAGGAGACCGACGGCCACCTCTTCGCGAGCAAGGCCGTCGACGCCGGAGCCGCTCTGCTCGTCGTCGAGCGCGAGGTCGACGACCGCGTGCCGCAGATCGTCGTGGCGGAAGCCACCGAGGCGCTCGGCGCCCTCGCGACCGAGGTCGTGCGCCGCGTGCGCGAGGCCGGCCGGCTGACCATCGTCGGCATCACCGGCTCGAACGGCAAGACCACCACCAAGAACCTCGTCGCGGCCATGGCCGAGCGCGTCGGCGAGACCGTCGCCTCCGAGAAGTCGTTCAACAACGAGGTGGGCGGCCCGCTCACCATGCTGCGCGTGCAGCACACCACCGACACCCTCGTCGCCGAGATGGGCGCGAGCGCGGAGGGCGAGATCGCCCGCCTCACCGCGATGGCGCCGCCGCACATCGGCGTCGTGCTCACCGTCGGCCTCGCCCATGCGGGGGAGTTCGGCGGCATCGAGACCACCTTCCGCACGAAGCGCGAGATGGTGCAGGGCCTCGGCGAGACCGACCTCGCCGTGCTCAACCGCGACGACGCCTACGTCTCGCGCATGGCCGAGGCGACCCGGGCCCGCGTGCGCTGGTTCGGCCAGCACCCCGAAGCCGACGTGCGCGCCGACGGCATCGAGTCGGGGGCCGACGGCACCCGGTTCACGATCCATGCCGATGGGCAGAGCCTCCCGGTGCGCTTCCCGGTGCTCGGCGAGCACCACATCATGAACGCGCTCGCGGCCGCCGCGGTGGCGCTCGAACTCGGTCTGCCGCTCGCCGACATCGTCGAGGTGCTCGAGCACCACACGCGGGCCGCGCGCTGGCGCATGGAGGTCATGGGCGGCCGCGACGGCATCACCATCATCAACGACGCGTACAACGCGAGCCCCGACTCGATGAGCGCAGGTCTCCGCACGCTCGCGCAGGTCCGCCGCGCCGACGGCCGCTCGGTCGCCGTGCTCGGCGCGATGAGCGAACTCGGCGAGTACTCGATCGAAGAGCACATCCGCATCGGCCTGCAGGCCGTGCGCCTGCGCATCTCCGAGCTCGTGGTTGTCGGCAGGGAGGCCCGCCACCTGCACATCAGCGCCATCAACGAGGGTTCGTGGGACGGCGAGAGCGTGTTCTTCGAAGAGCAGGACGAGGCCTTCGAGTACCTGCGCGGCACCCTGCGGCCGAACGACACCGTGCTCGTGAAGTCGTCGAACTCGGCGGGGCTGCGCTTCCTGGGCGATCGACTCGGGGAGACCTTCGCATGATCGCACTGCTGATCGCCGGTGCCGTGTCGCTGCTGTACTCCCTGCTGCTGACGCCCGTGTTCGTGCGCGTCTTCAACCGCCTGCGGTGGGGCCAGCCGATCCGCGTCGACGGGCCGAAGGAGCACGAGGTCAAGCGCGGCACCCCGACCATGGGCGGCCTGATCTTCCTCTCGGGCTCGATCATCGCCTACCTCATCGGCAAGTTCCTCATGGGCGAGACCCCGAGCCCCTCGGCGCTGCTCGTGATCCTCATGGCCGTGGGCGCGGGCCTCGTCGGCTTCATCGACGACTACATGAAGGCCCGCATGCAGAACTCGGCCGGCCTCAACGGCTGGGCGAAGATCCTCGGCCAGGTGGCCATCGCCGTCGCCTTCGCGCTGCTCGGTGTGCGCTTCGCGAACGAGGCCGGGGTGACCCCGGTGTCGACCCGCATCTCGGTGTTCCGCGACCTGCCCGTCGACTTCATGGCGCTCGGCGCCATCGCGGGCACGGCGCTCTTCGTCATCTGGATCGTGCTCATCGTGACGTCGACCACGAACGCCGTCAACGTCACCGACGGCCTCGACGGCCTCGCCACCGGCGCCGCGATCTTCGCGTTCGGCTCGTACCTCGTGATCGGCTTCTGGCAGGCATCGCAGAACTGCCTCACCACCGCGTACGAGGCCGGCTGCTACGTCGTTCGCGACCCCATGGACCTCGCGGTCATCTCGGCCGCCTTCCTCGGCGGCCTCGCCGGCTTCCTGTGGTGGAATACGAATCCCGCGCAGGTGTTCATGGGCGACACCGGCTCGATGGCCATCGGCGGCGCGATCGCGGCGCTCGCGATCCTCACCCGCACCGAAGTGCTGCTGCTGCTCATCGGCGGCCTCTTCATCATCGAGACCGGCTCCGTGATTCTGCAGCGCGCCTACTTCAAGGTCACGAAGGGCAAGCGCATCTTCCTCATGAGCCCCATCCATCACCACTTCGAGCTCAAGGGCTGGGCGGAGGTGACGGTCGTCGTGCGGTTCTGGATCGTCGCGGCGCTGTTCGTCGTCGTCGGAGTCGGCGCGTTCTACGGCGAATGGTTGTTGCAGCAGTGAGTGAGAACGGGAAGGCAGCGATGCACGATCGAGTAGCGGCGCTCAGCAGCTGGCACGACGACTGGACGGGCCTGCGCGTCGCCGTGCTCGGCCTCGGCGTCACCGGGTTCTCGGTCGCGGATACGCTGGTCGAACTCGGCTCGCAGGTGCGCGTCATCGCCGGCGCTCCCGACCCCGACCGCGAGCGCCTGCTCGACGTGATCGGCGCCGAGCGCTTCTGCGCCGAGACGCACCCCGAGCAGCTCGGCGACCTCGCCGCGTTCGGCCCCGACCTCGTCGTGGTGTCGCCCGGCTACCGCCCCGACCACCCGCTCACCGCCTGGGCGGCCGAGCGCGGCATCCCGGTGTGGGGCGACATCGAGCTCGGCTGGCGCCTGCGCGACAAGACGCCGCGCATCGCCGACTGGATCTGCATCACCGGCACCAACGGCAAGACCACCACGACCGGTCTGACGGCGCACATGCTCGCCGAGGCCGGCCTGCGGGTGACTCCCGCCGGCAACATCGGCACCCCCATCCTCGATGCCCTGCGCGACCCGCAGGGGTACGACGTCATCGTCGTCGAGCTCTCCAGCTTCCAGCTCGAGCGCCTCGGCTCGGGCGGGGCGCAGGTGTCGCCCTACGCGAGCGCGTGCCTCAACTTCGCGGCCGACCACCTCGACTGGCACGGCGGCTTCGACGGCTACTGGGCGGCGAAGGCGAAGGTCTACGAGAACACCCAGGTCGCCTGCGTCTACAACCGCGCCGACCCCGAGACCGAGCGCATGGTCGAGCAGGCCGACGTCGTCGAGGGCGCCCGGGCCATCAGTTTCGGCCTCGACACGCCGCCCCCGAGCGGCTTCGGCATCGTCGAGGGCATCCTCGTCGACCGCGGTTTCCACGCCGAGCGCCGCAACGAGGCGTACGAGCTGGTAACGCTCGACGAGCTTGCCGAGCGCGGCATCGGCGCCCCCCATATGGCGCAGAACGTGCTCGCCGCGAGCGCCCTCGCCCGTGCCCGCGGCGTCGAGCCCGCCGAGATCGCGCGCGCCGTACTGAGCTTCCACCCCGACCCGCACCGCGCCCAACTGCTCGGAGTGCACGCCGGCATCCGCTACATCGACGACTCGAAGGCGACGAACGCGCACGCCGCAGACGCGTCGCTGCGCGCGATGCACGACGTCGTCTGGCTCATCGGCGGCCTGCTCAAGGGCGTCGACATCGACGAGCTCGTGAGCGAGCACGCGTCGCGCCTGCGCGGCGCCGTGGTGATCGGAGTCGAGCGCGCCGAAGTGCTCGCCGCGCTCGCACGCCATCTCGGCGACCGCCCGGTGCTCGAGGTCGATGTCGTCGGGGGCGGCGGCGCGGTGATGGCCGAGGCCGTGCGCCTCGCCGCGCAGATCGCCGAACCCGGAGACACGGTTCTGCTGGCGCCCGCGGCGGCGTCGATGGATCAATTCTCCGACTACGCCGATCGCGGCCGCGCATTCCAGGCCGCCGTGGCCGAGCACACCGGGGGTGAGGCGGGTGGCGGCGCCGCACGAGCCGAGGGCTGACGGCCCCGGCCAGGCGCGCATCAGGCTCGGCGGCCTCGCAGGCGGGTCGACCGACGCCACGGTGGTGGCGCTCTACGCGCTCACGTTCCTGCTCGTCGGGTTCGGCCTGATCATGGTGCTCTCGTCGTCGTCGATCACCTCGTACCTCGACGACCAGGGCTTCTTCGGCGGCTTCTGGCGCCAGGCGACGTTCGCGCTGATCGGCATTCCGCTGATGCTGATCGCGGCGGCGATGCCGATCTCCTTCTGGAAGCGCTGGGCGTGGGTCATCCTGTTCGCGGGCATCGTGCTGCAGCTGCTCGTGTTCACGCCGCTCGGCATCGAGGTCTACGGCAACCGCAACTGGATCCAGATCGGCAGCTTCGGCGGTCAGCCCTCCGAAGCGCTGAAGCTCGCGCTCGTCGTGTGGATCGGCGCCGTGCTGCTGAAGAAGGAGCCGCTGCTCGGGCAGATGCGCCACGAGATCATCCCGGTCATCGTGCCCGGCGCGGTGCTCGTGCTCGGCCTCGTGCTGCTCGGCAAGGACCTCGGGACGACGATGATCATGGCGGCGCTCGTCATCGGCGCGATGTTCTTCGGCGGCGTCAGCTGGAAGACGCTCGGCGTGATCGCGGGCGGCGGACTCCTCGCCGTGCTGCTCTTCGTCGTGACGAGCCCGAACCGCCTGCAGCGCATCTTCGGTTTCGCGGGCGGGCACGAGGACTACAGCGGGCTCGGCTGGCAGCCGCTGCACGGCCTGTGGGCGCTCGCAGGCGGCGGTCTCTTCGGCGTCGGGCTCGGCGGGTCGAAGGCGAAGTGGTCGTGGCTGCCCGCTGCCGACAACGACTACATCTTCGCGATCATCGGCGAGGAGCTCGGCCTCATCGGCGCGCTGCTCGTGATCGTGCTGTTCATCGCGCTCGCGCTCGTGATGCTGCGCGTCATCTCCCGTGCCCGAGACCGCTTCGGCCGTGCGGTCGTCGGCGGCGTGCTCGTGTGGATCATCGGCCAGGCCTTCGTGAACATCGGCGTCGTCATCGGCATCCTGCCCGTGCTCGGCGTGCCGCTGCCGCTCATCAGCGCGGGCGGCACCGCGCTCCTCGCGTGCCTCCTCGCGATCGGCGTCGTGATCTCGATCGCCCGCGACGGCGCGAAGTACCAGCAGGAGCTCGCCGACGGCGGCTTCTGAGAGAATCGACGGGTGACCACCTATCTGCTCGCCGGCGGGGGCACCGCCGGCCACGTGAACCCCCTGCTCGCGCTCGCCGACCTGATCCGCGCGGAGGAGCCCGGCTCCGAGATCGTCGTGCTCGGAACGAAGGAGGGCCTCGAGGCGCGCCTCGTCCCGGAGCGCGGCTATGAACTCGTGACGATCGAGCGCCTGCCGTTCCCGCGCCGCCCGAACCTCGACGCGCTCAGATTCCCGGTCCGCTTCGCCCGCGCCGTGCGGCGCACCCGCGAACTCATCCGGGCGCGCGGCGTCGACGTCGTCGTCGGATTCGGCGGCTACGCATCCGCGCCGGCCTACCGTGCGGGAGCGAAGGAGGGCGTACCCGTCGTCATCCACGAGGCCAACGCCAAACCCGGCATGGCGAACAAGCTCGGGGCGCGCAGCACCGAGTACGTCGCCGTCACCTTCCCCGGCACGCCGATCGCCCATGCGCGAGTGACGGGCATGCCGCTGCGCCCCGAGATCACCGGCCTCGACCGCGCCGCGCTGCGCGAAAGCGCCCGAGAGCACTTCGGACTCGACCCCGACAAGCGCACCCTGCTCGTGACCGGCGGATCGCTTGGCGCCCGCGCCATCAACCGCGGCATCTCGGGTTCGGCCCCGGCGATCACCGGCTCGGGGGCGCAGGTGCTGCACGTGTGGGGCGGGCTCACGGAGATCGAAGATCCGGGAATCGACGGCTACTCGGTCATCGAGTACTGCGACCGCATGGATCTCGCGTTCGCCGCATGCGATCTCGTCGTGTCGCGCGCCGGATCGACCACGGTCAGCGAGATCTCGGGCCTCGGCATCCCCGCAGTGTTCGTGCCGTACAGCCACGGCAACGGCGAGCAGCGCTTCAACGCTGCATCGACCGTCGAGGCCGGCGGCGCGCTGCTGGTCGAGGACGCCGAACTGACCCCCGCCTGGGTGGAAACCGTGCTGCTGCCCCTCCTCACCGACGGCGGTCGGCTCGCGCAGATGGGGGAGCGGGCGCGCGCGGCCGGATCCCTGGACGGTACGGAGCGGCTGCTCGATCTCGTACGCGAGGCGCTCGCCTAGGCCCCGCGCCCGCAGAACGCCGTTCGCGCCCGGCGCTCATCGCCCGAACTTCGGCTCTCACCCGTCGTTCGGATGGAAGCCCCTGTTGTGCTCCGAAGTACGGGTGAGAGCCGAAATACGGGCGCATGCTCGGATGCCGGCGTTCGTCAGCGGGCCCGCCGCAGGTGCAGACCCCGGGCGACCGCCGAGAGCACCAGGCTCTGCACGTCCTCCCAGCGGTGCACGACGAGGGCGTAGGTCACGCGGATCACCGTGTACCCCTCGGCCCGCAGACGCGCGTCGTGCAGGATGTCGGCGTCGCGCTGCACGCCCGAGTGCTGCTTGCCGTCGATCTGCACCACGAGGCGTTCGCCGAGCAGGAAGTCGACGCGGTGCCCGAGCAGATGCACCTGCGCGCGGATCGCGATGCGCAGCCAGCCGAGCCGGGTGCGGAAGAGCGTCTCGAGGCCCGAATCGGCGAATGGCGAGGCCTCGCTCAGCAGGTCGTCGAGCCGCGGTATCCGCAACCGCTCGAGCGCCGGGAGCGAGGCGATGCGCTGATTCAGTGCGGAATCGATGATGGCGAGCGCCGCCTCGTGCGGCTGGCACTCGGCGACGAGCGCGAGCACGTTCTCCGGGTGGTCCTCGAGCATCTCGGGCGGCCGGGGCAGCGGCGGTGCGCGCCAATGCACCGTGCCGGGGCCGGCGACGATATGGCTGTCCGGCCGCGGAGCAGCGTAGTGCGGCGCGTCGGAGGCGGCGAGCACCCAGAGCCCGAGCCTGCGCGCCTGCGAGATGCAGCTCACCACGGCGCCGCGCCTCGCCGCGGCGAGCAGTTCGGGGTCGGCCGACGGCAAGGCGACCCAGCCGCGGCGCGGGCGGATCACCGCGCCGTTCGCGAACGCCGATCGGAGTTCGGTACGGGTGATCCCTGTACGCAGGAGCAGCCCCGTTCGGGTGACGCCGTTCGCGCGGCGCAGCGCAGTTCTGAGGTCCACACGACCGAGCATCGGCGATTTCGATGCGCGAGAACACCGGGAATGCGCGAATGTGGAGAACTGGGCGATGCTGCGGAATTCGGCGGCCTGTGGAGGAGTGTGCGGCGGTGCTCCAGTCCCTTCGGCCGACCCGTATTTCGGCTCTCACCCGTCGTTCGGATGGAAACCCCAGTTCTGCTCCGAAATGCGGGTGAAAGCCGAAGTTCGGGTGCGAACAGTAGCGTGGTCGCGCCGCGCTCGTCGCGCGCTAGAATCGTCACCATGCCACGGAACCTCCTGCTTCGGAGCCGCGGCGGGGTCTGAGACCGACCGGCGCCCCGCACGCGGTGCCGTTCGTCGTGCCGGTCCACGCTCGGAGACCGGAGAATCCCATGCACGTCCCAGCCCGCCTCTGGCTGATGCTCGCCGCGATGGTGCTGGCGCAGGCCGCGACCACCGTCGTCGCGGCGGCGCCCGCGTTCCTCATCCCGTACCTGCACGCGAGCGAGGGCATGAGCCTCGCCGCGGCGGGAATGCTCGCGGGGGCGCCGAACCTCGGCCTCGTGACCGCTCTCGTCGCCTGGGGCGCCGCCACCGACCGCTTCGGCGAGCGCCGCGTGCTGCTCGCGGGTCTCGCCCTCACAACGGCGACCGTGGCGGCGTCGATGCTCGTGCCGCTGGTCGTGCCGGCGGCGGGGAACGGCTTCGCCGTGCTCGGCATCGCGCTCGTCGCGAGCGGTGCGGCCTCGGCCTGCACGAACAGCGCGAGCGGGCGGCTCATCACCGGCTGGTTCCCGCCCGAGCGACGGGGGCTCGCGATGGGCATCCGCCAGACGTGCCAGCCGCTCGGCATGGCCGTCGCAGCGCTCGGCGTGCCCCCGCTCGCGACCGCTTTCGGTCTGCCCGGGGCGCTCGGCCTCGGGGGTGCGCTCACGGTGCTCAGCCTCGGTGTGTGCGCCCTGATCGTGCGCGACCCCGAACGGGCGGCACCGAGTGCGGCGGCCGTCGGCAATCCCTATCGAGGGTCGGGTGCGCTCGCCCGCATCCACGCCGTGTCGGTGCTGCTCGTCGTGCCCCAGTTCGCGCTCTCCACCTTCGGGCTCGTGTGGTTCACCGTCGGTTTCGGGTGGAGCGCGCTCGCCGCGGGCGCCCTCGTCGCCCTCGCCCAGTTCATGGGCGCCGCCGGCCGCATCGTCGTCGGCGTCTGGAGCGACCGTGCGGGGTCGCGCCTCGGGCCGCTGCGCATCGTCGCCGTCGTCGGCATCGCGACGCTGCTGCTGGCCGCGACGTTCGGTTGGGCCGAGTGGAGCGCCGCCGCGGCAGTCGCGTATGTCGTGGCGAGCTGCGTGAGCGTCGCCGATAACGGGCTCGCGTTCACGGCCGTCGCAGAGCTCGCCGGGCCCGGATGGGCGGGGCGCGCGCTCGGCATCCAGAACACCGGGCAGTTCCTGGCCGCCGCGGCCGTCGGGCCCGTCGTCGGCGCTGCGATCGGCGTCATCGGCATTCCGGCCGCCCTCGCCTGCACTGCGCTCGCTCCGCTCCTCGCGGCTCCGCTCGTGCCGCGCCCGGACGTCGAGATCGTACGCCGCTGAGAGCGCAGCCGAGAACGGCTCCGGGAGCGGCCCGAAGAGCGGCCAGAAGCGCGGCGCGGTCGCGGCGCGCTCGCAGGCCGAGGCGGTACGCTGGAGTGTCGATTCGCGCCGCTAGGAGGCCACATGATCTATCCGGATCTGGAACTCGAGATCCCCGAACAGCTCGGACGAGTGCACTTCGTGGGAATCGGCGGCTCGGGCATGAGCGGCATCGCGCGCATGCTGCATGTCGCGGGCGTCACGGTCACGGGCTCTGACCGCTCGGCCAACTACTCGACCGAGGCGCTCGAGGCGCTCGGCATCACGATCTTCATCGGCCACGACGCCGCGAACGTCGGCGATGCCGACACGCTCGTCGTGACCGGCGCCCTCTGGCAGGACAACCCCGAGTACCAGTACGCGCTCGCGCAGGGCATTCCGGTACTGCACCGCTCGCACGCGCTCGCCTGGCTCACGCGCGGCAGCCGGCTCGTCTCGGTCGCGGGGGCCCACGGCAAGACGACGTCGACCGGCATGCTCGTCACGGGGCTGCTCGGTCTCGGCGTCGACCCGTCGTTCGTGAACGGCGGCATCATCGAGTCGCTCGGCGCGTCGTCGGGTTCGGGCAGCGACCCGATCTTCGCGATCGAGGCCGACGAGAGCGACAAATCGTTCCTGATCTACGACACCGCCGTGGCGCTCATCACGAACGTCGACCCCGAGCACCTCGACTTCTACGGTTCGCGCGAGAACTTCATGCAGGCGTTCGTCGACTTCGCAGCCGGCGCCGGCGAGACCGTGGTCATCTCCGCGGACGATGCGGGCACGCGCGAGGTGCTCGCGGCGCTCGAGGCGCTTCGCGGCCAGGGATCGCGGCTGCCCGCCATCCGCACCTTCGGCGAGTCCGAGGGTGCGGATGTGCGCATCGTCTCGATCGACGACTCCGGCCCCGTGCGCTACGAGGTCGAGATCGACGGGGTGCGCTACGCGGGCTCGCTCGGCATCTACGGCCGGCACAACGCCGTCAACGCCGTCGGGGTGGTCGCCGCGCTCACCGGCCTCGGCTACGACGCCGAGCGGTCGATCGCCGCAGTCGGCGAGTTCGGCGGGACCAAGCGCCGTTTCGAGCTCCACGCCGACGTCGGCGGCGTACGCGTGTACGACGACTACGCCCACCACCCGACCGAGGTCGACGCGCTGCTGGCTTCGGCCCGCGCCGTGTCGGGCGAGGGCCGCCTCATCGCGATCCACCAGCCGCACCTCTTCAGCCGCACGAGCATGTTCCATCGCGAGTTCGCGGAGGTGCTCGAGGCCCGCGCGGACCACACCGTGGTGCTCGAGGTCGATGGTGCGCGCGAGGATCCTGTGCCGGGAGTCACCGGCGCCCTGGTGTCGAACGACTTTCACGATGCATCGCGCGTCGCCTACATCGACGACTGGCAGCGCGCGGCGGACTACCTCGCCGAGATCGCCCGACCGGGCGACGTCATGGTGACGATGAGTTGCGGCAGCGTCTACCGGATCATCCCGCAGGTCGTCGAGGCGCTGCGCGGGCGCTTCGAGGCCGAAGGCCGATAGCCGGCGCGATGAAACGACCGAGCGGTTTCGATCGCGCCCCCGAGCGGCGGGAACCTCCTGTGCGCGCGGACGCGCCCGCGCGCCGTCGTACCGTGTCAGGGTTCTTCGGGGGGCACCGGGCGGAGCGGGGCGCGCCGGCGGCGTCGGAGCCCTCCACGCATGCAGACGCCTTCGATGCCGCGGATGCGCCCGGTGCCGCGGTTTCGCCGGAGCATCCGGAGACTCCCGAAACTCCCGAGCGGGAGCGGACCGCCGAGGGCGGAGCATCGTCCGGGACGGAGCGGGCGCCGTCGGCACCCGATTCCGACGGCGAGGGAGCGGGGGAGCAGCTCGCCGCGACGGTCGATCTCAGCGAAGTGCGCTCCGGCGGCGGGGCGCTCGCTCGAGCGAACCGCTCGGCCGACCCCGTGCGCGAGGCCGAGCAGCGCATGCGCACGGCGCAGCGGCAGCTCAAGCGCCGCGAACGCCGCGAGCGGCGCCGGTTCTCGTTCGCCTCGCGCAGGCGGCGACGGTGGTGGCTCGTCGCGGGCGGTGCGGTTCTCGCGCTCGCGATCTTCGTGCTCGCCGGGGTGTTCACGCCGGTGATGTCGGTGCGCAACATCGAGATCTCGGGCGCGTCGGCCGTGAACCCCGCCGACCTGCAGCAGGCGCTCGACCGCTTCTCGGGCACGCCGTTGGCGCTCGTCGATGACGGCGAGGTGCGCGGCGCCCTCGAGCCGTTCGCGCTGGTCGAGCGATATGCGGTCGAGCGGATTCCGCCCGACACGCTGCTCGTGCGCATCGAGGAGCGGGTGCCCGTCATCTCGATCGGCGACGACGGCGCCTATCAGCTCTACGATGCGGCGGGGGTGCTGGTCGGCAGCGCGGAGGCGCCGCCGGCGGGCGTTCCGGTCGCCGACGGGCGGGCGAAGGATCTCGGTTCGGAGGCATTCGCCTCGGCGGCGCGCGTGCTGCGCGACATGCCGGCCGAACTGCGCGCGCAGGTGACCGCGGTGTCGGCGTCGAGCGGGCAGGACGTGCTGCTCGCCCTGACGAACGGCGCCGAGGTGATGTGGGGCGGTCCCGAGGACACGGCGCGCAAGGCGATCGTGCTCACGACCATGTTCTCGTCGCTCGCCGAGCGGCCGGTGAGCTATCTCGACGTCTCGTCGTCCGAGGCCCCGGTCTTCCGGTAGCGGCGTCGAGGCGGCGCTTCGGAGCGCGTCTCGGAAAGTTCGCCGTCGAATTCGGCGTGTCTGCGAGGCGCGCGGGGCAATGCCGCATACCTTGGTGCCCAGGAAACGTATACGGCGATACTAACACTTAACTTCAGGTAGAGGTTGAGAGTTAGGGGCGGAGGAACCAGGTGTCAACGAACCAGAACTACCTCGCGGTGATCAAGGTGGTCGGCGTCGGCGGCGGCGGCGTCAACGCCGTCAACCGCATGATCGAGCTCGGCCTGCGCGGGGTGGAATTCATCGCCGTGAACACCGACGCCCAGGCCCTGCTGCTGAGCGACGCCGACGTCAAGCTCGACGTCGGCCGCGAGCTCACCCGCGGTCTCGGTGCGGGCGCCGACCCCGAGGTGGGCCGTCGCGCCGCCGAGGATCACGCCGAGGAGATCGAAGAGGCGCTCGCCGGAGCCGACATGGTCTTCGTCACCGCCGGCGAGGGCGGCGGCACCGGCACCGGCGCGGCCCCCGTCGTGGCGCGCATCGCCAAGTCGATCGGCGCGCTCACCATCGGCGTCGTCACCCGCCCCTTCAGCTTCGAGGGCAAGCGCCGCGCGGCTCAGGCCGATGCCGGCGTGCACACGCTGCGCGAGGCCGTCGACACGCTCATCGTCGTGCCGAACGACCGCCTGCTCGACATCAGCGAGCCCGGCATCAGCATGATCGAGGCATTCGCCGCCGCCGACCAAGTGCTGCTCGCCGGCGTCTCGGGCATCACCGACCTCATCACCACGCCGGGTCTCATCAACCTCGACTTCGCCGACGTGAAATCCGTGATGCAGGGGGCGGGCTCCGCCCTCATGGGCATCGGCTCGGCGCGTGGAGCCGACCGCGCGATCAAGGCGGCCGAGCTCGCCGTCGCCTCGCCGCTGCTCGAGGCCTCGGTCGAGGGCGCCCACGGCGTGCTGCTCTCCATCCAGGGATCGTCGAACCTCGCGCTCAGCGAGATCTACGAGGCCTCCACGCTGGTGCAGGACGTCGTGCACCAGGAGGCCAACATCATCTTCGGCACGGTCATCGACGACACCCTCGGCGACGAGGTGCGCGTGACCGTCATCGCCGCGGGCTTCGACATCGACCAGGTCGCGTCCGCTCCGGCGCCCGAGCGCGGGCGTCGCGGCAGCCACATCGAGAGCATCGACGACGTCCCGTCGCAGAACTCGCACACGGCGGCGGCCGTCGCGAGCGGCGAGGCCACCGGGCTCGGCTTCAAGGGGTTCAACGCGAACCGCGGCGAGGCCGACCAGTCGGCGACCGGCCAGTTCGGCGAGGTGCTCTCGAACCCGCCGGTCGAGGCGCAGCTGACCGACCCCGCGTTCGACGGCGACGATGACGACGATCTCGACATCCCCGACTTCCTGAAGTAGGCGGTCTCGGTGACGGACACGCAGCCCGGCCTCGCCGAGCGCCTCGCCTCGATGCGCGCGGGCATCGTCGATGCCTGCCGCGCCTCGGGCCGAGCGCCCGAGGAGACGACGCTGATCGTCGTCACGAAGTTCCACCCCGCGAGCCTCGTCGCCGGGCTCTCGGCGCTCGGGGTCCGCGATGTCGGCGAGAACCGGCACCAGGAGGCCCAGGCGAAGGCCGCCGAGCTCCAGGACCTCGACCTGCACTGGCACTTCATCGGCCAGCTGCAGACGAAGAAGGCGCGCCAGGCCGCGCAATACGCGCGATCGATCCACTCGATCGATCGGGACCGGCTCGTCGACGCCCTGTCGACGGCGGAGGTCGCCGAGCCCATCGACGCCTTCATCCAGGTCAACCTCACGAACGATCCGGGCCGCGGGGGAGCCGCCCCCGAGGCGCTCGAGCCGCTCGCCGAGCAGATCCTGGGCACTTCGACGCTGCGCCTGCGCGGCGTCATGGCGGTCGCCCCGCTGCCCGAGGAGGAGGCCGCGGCCCGCGCGTTCGCGCGTCTCGCCGGCTACTCGGAGCGCCTCCGCGCGATCGATCCCGAGGCCACAGCGATCTCCGCGGGCATGACCCACGACTACGCGGAGGCGATCGCGGCCGGCGCGACACACCTGCGTATCGGCAGTGCAATCACCGGCAAACGGCCGGAACCCCGATAGTCTCGGAAGAACTCACCGTTGGGAGAGAAAATGAGCAATCCGCTGAAGAAGACCATGGTGTTCCTGGGCCTCGCCGAGGAGGATCTCGAGGAGCAGGGCGCGCAGCCCGTCGCGCAGAAGGAGACGCCCGCTGCCCGTGCGGCGAGCCCGGCACCGGCGGCGAAGTCGTCGGCCCCCGCACAGCGACCCGCACCCCAGCGCGCACAGGTCACGCCGCTGCGCCGGGTCACGCCGACGAAAGCCGCGCCCGTGCAGGCGATGAACGAGATCCTGACGGTGCACCCGTCGGAGTACAAGGACGCCAAGGTCATCGCGGAGAGCTTCCGCGAGGGCGTGCCCGTCATCATCAACCTCTCGCGCATGGAGGAGCACGACGCGAAGCGTCTGATCGATTTCGCGAGCGGCCTGACGATGGGCCTGAACGGCCGTATCGAACGCGTGACGAGCAAGGTCTTCCTGCTCTCGCCCGAGCACATCGAGGCGTCGAGCGATGAGGATCGACGGAACGAGAGCGGCTCATTCTTCGTCGCACCCACCGCGTAGCACGTGGAGATCGTGCTCATCGTCGGAACAGCGATCCAAGCGCTGCTCCGGCTCTACACCCTTGTGCTGTGGGGGCGTCTCGTCTTCGACTGGGTCACCGTGCTGAACCGCAGATTCCGCCCGCGGGGCGCGCTCGCGGTGCTCGTCGAATCGATCTACACCGTCACGGATCCGCCGATCCGCATGTTCCGGAAGGTGCTTCCCCCGATCCGGCTCGGCAACATCTCACTCGACCTCGGCTGGATGCTCACGATGGTCGCGTGCTGGTTGCTGATCGCGATCATTCCCGGCTGGTGGTGATTCCGCACTGCGCGGAACCGCCGTTATTTGCTAGCGTAGATATTCGACCACGGCAGTGGTCTCCCGAAAGCGAAAGAGACTGAACGATGGCACTGACCCCTGAAGACGTCGTGAACCAGAAGTTTACGATCACGAAGTTCCGTGACGGTTACGACCTCGATCAGGTCGACGACTTCCTCGATTCGATCGTCGAGGAGTTGCGTCAGCACGAGCAGGAGAAGGCCGAGCTGCGTGCGCAGATCGAAGACCTCACCGCGAAGCTCGAAGCCGCCGAGGCCAGCTCGGACGACGCTCCCACCGTGGCCGCCTCCGAGCAGACGATCGTCGTCGACACTCCCGCACCGGTGCCCGTTCAGGCGCAGGCGGCGGCTCCGGCACCCGCGACCGCGGCGCAGCCCGACGCCGTCAAGTCGAGCGCGATGCTGCAGCTCGCGCTCGAACTCCACGACAAGCACGTCAGCGAAGGCGAGACCACTCGCGACCGCCTCATCAACGAGGCCGAGAACAAGCGCGACGAGATGATCTCTGATGCCGAGCGCACCGCGAAGCAGATGGTCGAAGAGGCCCAGGGCAAGCGCGCCGAAGAGCTGCGCCTGCTCGGCGAGGAGCGCACCGACCTGCAGAGCCGCATCAAGGATCTGCGCTCCTTCGAAGGCGAGTACCGTTCGACGCTGCGCTCGTACATCCAGTCGCAGCTGCGCGGCCTCGACGGCTCGCCCGAGCCCTCGGGCGCTCCTGAAGGCCTGAGCTGAGCGAGCGCGCGGACGACCTCCTCGAGGGAGCAGCGGTCGGACGTCGGGTGACCCGACGATTCGCTCCGCTGCTCCTCTTGTGCGCCGCGGCGGTCGTCTACGCCGGCGACCAGCTCTCCAAGAACTGGGTCGTCTCGCACCTCACCGAGGGCGAGACCGTCCCGGTGTTCGGCGACTTCCTGCAGTGGCACTTCGTCAGGAACCCCGGCGCAGCATTCTCGATGGCGAGCGGCTCCACGTGGATCTTCACGATCCTCGCGGCCGCGGTGGTCGTCGTGATCCTCTGGCAGTTCAAGCGCCTCGCATCGTTCGCCTGGGCGCTCTTCCTCGGTCTGCTGCTCGGCGGAGTGCTCGGCAACCTGACCGATCGGCTCATGCGGCCCCCGGGGTTTCCCGAGGGTCACGTCGTCGACTTCATCCTCACCCCGTGGATGTGGCTCGGGTTCAACCCGGCGATCTACAATGTGGCCGACATCGGCATCGTCACGGGGATGGCGGTCTTCATGATCGTGACCCTGCGCGGGATCCCCATCGACGGCAGCCCTCGCAGCTCGAGCGCCGCCGCCGATGACGCCGCCGCCGACGACGCCCCGAACGACGATGAGGACGGCGAGCGCGATGGAGCAGCGTAGCCTCCCGGTGCCCGACGGGCTCGTCGGCGAGCGCGTCGACGCGGCCCTCGCGAAGATGCTCGGCTTCTCGCGCAGCTTCGCCGCCGAGATCGCGCAGGCCGGCGGCGTCGTGCTCGACGGCCGCGAACTCGGCAAGTCCGACCGGCTGACGGCCGACGGCTGGCTCGAGGTCGCGTGGGAAGAGAAGACCGGGCCCGAGATCGTGCCCGTGCACGTGCCGGAGCTCGGCATCATCCACGACGACGACGATATCGTCGTCGTCGACAAGCCCGCGGGCGTCGCAGCGCATCCGTCGCTCGGCTGGCAGGGCCCGACCGTGCTCGGCGCGCTCGCCGGCGCCGGCTTCCGCATCGCGACCTCCGGGCCTCCCGAGCGGCAGGGCGTCGTGCACCGCCTCGACGCCGGCACGAGCGGGCTGATGGTGGTCGCGAAGAGCGAGCGCGCGTACAGCGGGCTCAAGCGCGCCTTCAAGGAGCGCGAGGTCGACAAGATCTACCACGCCGTCGTGCAGGGCCACCCCGACCCCCTTGCAGGCACCATCGAGGGCCCCATCGGCCGGCATCCCGGCCACGAATGGAAATTCGCCGTCACCCGGGACGGCAAACCCTCCATCACGCACTACGAGACGCTCGAGGCGTTCCCGTTCGCGAGCCTGCTCGAGATCCACCTCGAGACGGGGCGCACCCACCAGATCCGCGTGCACATGTCCGCGCAGCGGCACCCCTGCGTCGGCGACGCCATGTACGGCGCCGACCCGACGCTCTCGGAGCGGTTGCAGTTGACCCGGCAGTGGCTGCACGCGAAACGCCTCGGCTTCCGCCACCCCGGCACCGGCGACGCCGTCGAGTTCGAGAGCGTCTACCCGGCCGACCTGCAGTACGCGCTCGACGAGCTCGCGCGCTGATCGGATCCGGCGATCGCGCTAGCCGGCCGCTCCACCCGGTGTGAGGCAGTCAGGATCGCCGGGAGACGCAGGCGGGTACTCCCGGCGCTGCTCGTCGTTGCCGCTCGCGACATCGTATTCGAGAGCATCCGAGACGCACCGATCGGGCGCCGGTGCGCGGAGGAACGTCGCCGTGCCGTCGCCGTACACCGGGTATCCGGGCTCCTTGACCCAGACCTCCGTACCGCGGACCGCGTCGACGCCGATCACTCGGCTCTCGGGCGTACCGCCGGGAACGAGTTCGCCGTCGAGATGCACGGCCACGACGCCCAGATCGGAGCGGCCGGCGAAGGCCGCCGCGTGCGGCCCGCCCCGGAGTACGCGCGTACGCGAGACCTCGCGGGGCTGCGCTTCGGCGCTGATGCCGAGCACGAAGGTGACGTGCTCGAACTCGGAGTACCCCCGATAGACCATCTCGTGGGAGGTCTGGACGATGCCGACGATGACGGGGCTGTCGCCGTCCGCATCCTGCGTGTAGGAGTAGCTCTCGGCGACGATCTCGTAGTCGTCGCGCGCGGGCAGCGCGATCCCGCCTCCGAGCAGCTCGCTCGCATCGAGCTCGGCGGCAGTGCCGTCGGGGAGGCGGATCGTCCCCGGACCCGTCAGATACGGTTCGGCGGTGTCGCCGGCCGGTCGTTCGAAGGGGCCGAACTCCGCCCACTCCGGCGCGCCGGATGCCGCTCCGGCGCTGTCGCCGGCGGGGACGCATCCGACGACGGCGCCGACGATCAGTGCGGCGCACACGCCGACTCCGAGCACGCGGAACGCGGGCGGCGGCGATCCCTTCCCGGGGCTCCCGGTCAGATGCACAGCATCGGCCCGAGGTCTTCGGTGCGGCCGTCCACGGTGATGGTGGCCTGCCCGCAGACGCGCGCCGTGACGTCGGGCTCGACGATCATCGGCGTGTAGAGCGACTGCAGATTCACGTCGGAGCGCGACTGGCTGCGCCCGCTCTGCGGGTCGTCCATCGGCCAGATGCGCATCGTCATCGAATTGCCCTCGGCCTGGTTGTCGTAGCGCGTGACCCGGCCCCAGACCGCGAGGCAGTTGTTGGAGTACATCATCTGCACGTGCACCTGGTTGTCGAGCTTCGCCTCGCTCGCCGCGATCACGGCATCGTCCTTGCATTCGGTGCGCATGGGGTCGACGCCGTTCGCGGCCGCGAGGTACGGGCCTTCCGCGTTCTCCGGCGTCGGGACCCCGGAGGCCGCGGGCGACGCCAGCGCACCCCAGACGAGGCTGGTGACGACGGCGGCGACGATCGCGGCGCCCGCTGCGATGCCGATGGTCTGGGGGAGCGAGAACCGGCGCCCCGGCGGCTCCGGCGTGCTCTCGGATGCCGTCGCGGGGAGGGTCTTCTTCGGATCGAGCGCATCGCGTCGGGCACGCCAGACCTGCTGATCACCGCCGAGCGCGGCGACGACCTTCAGCACCGTGCGTTCAGTCGGCAGAGCTCGCCCCGAGAATGCGACGGAGAGCACGCTCTTCGAGATGTCGGTCTCGAAACTGAGGGCGGTGAGCGTCGGATCGCCCGCCGCGGAGCGCAGATCGCGCAGTCCTGCGGCGAACGCCGTGATCGAGTCCGCGCCGCCGTCGGAACCGACCGGGCCCGGATGACGGAGGCGCTCGGTGTCGACTCCTGGGATCCGTGGAGCGTCGTGGGTGCTGGAGCTGGACATACTCACCTTCATGCCGTGGAGGTACGGTTGGCCGAACGCCGCTGTTCGGCCTGCGGAAACGATCATCGCAACCTTGGTGATAGCGTATCCACCCCTGTGCGGCCGCAATGCGCGTCGGCCGCGATCTCGCTGGATATGCCCCGGGAAACCGCGGAATCATGCGGATTCGAATTTTCCGAACGGTGTTCGAACGGTCCGAAAACCGAGGACGATTCCGCTGCGCACCGCCCGCGAGCCCGAGTCCCCGGGCAGCCTGGCGTTCGAAGTTCCCGACTTTCCCGATGCGCTCCCGAACGGCCTCGAACCCGCCGGTCGCGTGCTTGACTGAGGCCCGGTCATCGATGCGGAGACCGCCGGATGCGGCGTCGGCGGCGGCCGCGACGAGAGAGGAAGCGCACATGGCGATGTACACCGGGAGTATCGGCCCGTCGGGTGGAATGCAGAGTCGGGTGACCTGCCGGCACTGCGGTGGGGCGTTCTACATCGACCCGCATTTCGCGAGCGCTGCCGGGCGATGGAACTGCCCGCACTGCACGCGCGAGAACTGAGTCGGTCGGAGGACGCCTCGTGGCCTACCCGCCCCTGCCGCCCCCGCCGCCGGCCCCCGAATGGCGAGCGCCGGCGGCCGGCCGCTTCCAAGCGCCGCCGCTGCCCGCCGCGGCTTCCGCGCAAAGCCCGCCTCCGCGCACGCCGTCTCCGGGTGTCGGCCCGAGCGCACCGATCGCGACTCCCGCGGTGCTGGCGCTGGTCTTCGGGTTCCTCTTCGCTCCGCTCGGCATCGTCCTCGGCCATATCGGGCTCAGTCGTGTGAAGCGCACCGGGGAGCGCGGACGGGGACTCGCCATCGCCGGTCTCGTGCTCGGATACGTCGGTCTGGTCGGCGGAGTCATCGCGATCGCGGTGACCGCGGTCGGGCTCGCGCAGCTCGGCTCCGCCCCGACGGCGTCGATCCCGTACGAGGCCGACGAGGGCGGCTCGACCGGCATCGGGTCGGCGACGGACGGCGTCGCCGAAGCGCCCTCCGAAGACGAGGGGACGACCGCGAACGAAGAACCGGTGCCCGCGGCCCCCCAGCTGAGCCGGGTGGCGCAGGAGTACTGCCCCGCGGGCGACAGCATCGCGTTCGAAGGCGAATCGACGTCGTTCGCGGTCGTCGTCTGCGCGGGGACGTCGGGCTACACCTACGCCGGCGGGAACGCCGAGTTCGGCTACATCGCCGTGCCCGCCGTGGCGCGGAACGGCGGCTGGGTCGCGGCGAACTCCGCCGTCGAGTACAGCGTCAGCGACGCGGTGCTCCTCGCGGTCGATCGGCAGACGGGCGAAGCGATCGTCGCCGAGCCGATGCTGTGGAGCACACGATTCGAGTGACGCGCGAAGGACGACAGGCGGCGATACGGCTGCCGGGAGAAGAGGCGGGGCCATGACGGAATCGATGATGCTGGTGAAGAAAGGCGTCGTCGAGGGGTCACTCGACAACCTCGCCGACGATCTGTTCACCATGTGCGGGTTGACCTGGGTGTATACGAGCGCGGGGCCGCTGGAGCATACCTATGCGCATCTGGCTGCGAAGACCCGGCTCTTCGCGGAGACGCGGGTGCTCGCGAGCGGCATCGGTCGCTTCGAGGAGCTCGCGGGTCTGCTCTGGACCGCGGGCGAGGGCCCGCTGGGCAGCTACGTCGCCGTGCACTGCATGCCCGACGCCGATAGCCACATGCTCATCGACCGGCTGGTGATGCCGACCGATCGGCTGGAGGGCGGGGTGACCCGCGATACGGTGCAGCTCGGGGAGGCGCAGGAGGCATTCGCGAGGCTGCATTCGGCCGCCCTCACGGTGCCGGTGTGGGAGATCGCACCGTTCAGGAATGCCGCACCGATCGCCTTCCCGGTGGCGCTCCGCGCCGAAATGCTGCAGGCGGGGTGGGAAGCGGTCAGCGATGTGCTGCTCAAATCGATCGTTCCCGGCGTCGCGACGCGCACGCAGGTGCTCTACTTCGGAACCGCGGATGCGGACAGCTGCGCGCTCTACTCGCCGATACTGCAGAACGACGGCGAGACCGTGCCCGAGTTCTTGCGCGGCCAGGATACGGGGCGCTACGAGTTCGAAGCCGTCGGCGACAAGGTGTTCCTGCGCCTCACGATTCCGAGATATCCCGTGCCGCCGATCGAGCAGATCCATGCGGAAGGGCTCGTGCTCGCCGAGTATGCGGACCGATGCGAGGCGCTGTTCTCGGAACAGGATCTGCTGTGATGCTGCGCGGGCCCGAGGCGTTCGAGCCGGGGGCGGCGCGCCGCACTACGCCCTCGACGAGCTCGCCCGCTGATCGACATGCCGCCGCAGGTCCAGGCTGAGATTGCCGGCATCGGTCGCGTAGACCCGCGGGGTCGACGCCGCAGCGGTCGTGCCGCCCGCGCCCACGCGGGTGCGCTCGCCGATGAACCCCGCCCGCGTCTCGACCGCGGTCCAGAGATCGATGCGCTGCCGCCCGAGCGTGCGCAAGAGCCCCTGCGAGAGCGAGAAGCGCACCCGGTACGCCGGGGCGCCGCCGCTCTCGTAGCCGACGACCGTGCCCGGCACCGTGCGCAGTCGCCCGTCGCGGCGGCCGCCGAGCAGCAGCGAGAACCTCGGGGTCGGGCCCGAGAGCGCGGCCGACAGTGCGCGCCCGGCCCGCCGCACGGATCCGTGGCGCGACAGCTGCGGCACGGCGGCCGCGTTCGCCCGGAGCATGCGCAGCCGCGCACGGCTCGGACGGTCGTCGACGAGCGGCGATCCCTGGCCCGGAGCCCGCACCAGCACCTCGAGCTCGATGCCGCGCCCCGCCTCGACCGCGCGAGCGCAGACCGACTCGTGCGCGAGACGTGGCCCCGCCTCGATGAACGCGTTCAACCCTGCGAGATCGCCCGCACGGATGAGCCCGAGGAGGCGCCGCTTGCCCGGGTCGGTCGTGTGCGCGTCGAGGGCGACCGGCACGAGATCGTCGAGGAACTCGCGATGCAGGTCGATCCAGACCGCACGTCGCTTCGGCGACATGCGCGACCACTTGCGCGGCGCGTAGAAGCGCAGCCCCTTGCGCAGGAAGAACTGATGCACGAGCGCGTCGGCGCGCGCCGGGTCAGCGACTCCGGCTCTCAGGATGCCGGCGATGCGCCTACAGGATTCCACGTAGTTCCGCGGGTCGATCGCGCTCGACGAGATGTTGCCGCCGTCGTCGCGGCGCGCGATGCAGTACAGCGGCTCCCGACCGCAGAACGCGATGCGTCGCGCCAGCACGTAGGCCCTCGCGACGAAGATGCCGTCTTCGAGGCGCACCTTCTCCTCGGGGAAGCGCAGGCCGTCGCGTTCGATGATCTCGCGGCGGAACAGCTTCTGCGGCGAGATCGTCTCCATCGCCCGTTCGAGCCGCATCGTGCCGTGCGGGTGCGTCTTGAAGACCGACTGCACGTCGCGCCCTCCGGTGCCGACGAAGCGGGGCACGACGACATCGATCGGCTCGTCGTCAGCCTCATCGACCATCTCGACCATGCTGCGCAACGCCTGCGAGGGCATCGTGTCGTCCGAGTCCATGAAGAACACGAACTCGCCAGAGGCGCGTTCGAGACCGCGATTGCGCGGCGAACCCGGCCAGCCGCTGTTCGGCTGATGCACGACGGTCAAGCGCGCATCGAGGGCCGCGAAACGGTCGAGCTCCGCGCCCGAGCCGTCGGTGGAGCCGTCGTCCACCGCGATGACCTCGAGTGCCGCGAGATCCTGCGCGAGCACCGACTCGAGCGTGCCCGTGAGGTACGGCATCGAGTTGTAGACGGGGATGATGACACTGACCCGCGGGGTTCTCGGATCGTTCAACTGCGGCCTCCTCACGCGCGGCGCCTGTCTCGGAGCCGCTCTCGTCGCGGAGGGATTCCGCAAGCGACACAGTAGCGCCGTGCGGAGCGGCCCGGCTGGGCGCCGGCATGAGGTTCGCTGTGAGCCCGCCCGGAAACGTCGCTGTGGCGGCCCATCGAACGGAAGCCGACGATCTCGACCCGGCTGCCGGGCTCTCGGGGCAAGGGCTCGGGTTCCGGGTTTTCCGGATTGTTCGGAAGCGATCGGAACCCGCTCGTACGGGCGCTTGCGGATGGTTTCCTGAGGTCGAGCCGTCACGATCGGCGCCGCCTTCAGGAGGGAACTCGCATATGGCCGTGTTCACGAGGAACAGCACTAGCACTGCCGGGAGAAGATGCTCGCGTGTTCTCGCCGTCGTCGTTGCGAGCGTCGCATCACTGGGCTTGGCGGCGTGCAGCGGTACTGGCACGGGGCAGAGCTCTGGCAACGGCGCCTCAAGCGTCGAACACACCGGGGAACTTGAGTCGGCGAACGGACCAGCCCCTCGCTTCGATGAGGGCGAATTGATCTTCTCGGATGCGGCGAGATCGAGAGCTTGGTCTCCGAATATCTGGACGGGCTGGTGCTCGAGCCCGAACTGCTCGAATACGGTGACGGGACCGAAGACTGCTTCTGGGGCTGGGAAGCCGCTCACGGCGGCCCGAGCATGCAGATCCAGATCGTTCACGGCGACTCGTACGACGCATCCGAGTACTGCGCCCAATTCGAGGAATCGGGCACCGCGGAGGTGCTCTCTTCCGAAGTGTTCGAATCGCTCGGCGGCTGCGCCACTGCCCCCGACGAGCTTCGTGTGAATGGGAGCGCAGGGAACGCCATGATCCGCGTGTACGCGGATCCGGAGATCGCCGCCGCTCAGAGTGACATGCTTGCGATGGCGGAGGCAGTCATGCAGCGGGCCGCAAACCCATGACCGCCGGACGGAGAGGCCGGCGAAGGAAGCCTGTGGCGGCGATCGGAGCATCGCTGCTCGCGATCGAGGCGCTGCTGCTCACCGCATGCGCCGCACCGTCCGAGCTGGAAGCAGCGGAGCCGCCGGCGAAACCGGCGGAACGCCCGGCGGCCTCCGAAGTCGAAGCCGAGCCGCAGGGCTTCGACGGGCGGCTCGACGAACTCCGAATCCATGAATGGGTCGTCGGCTACCTGCAGCCCGCCGAACTGCGATTCGGCCCGCGCACGGTCGCCTTCGACGAAGATGGCGTGAGCACGACGGTCCTCGGTGCGGAGAGCGAGATGCCCGGGGTAGTGACGCCTCCGAACGACCCGGACCGCGAGATCAACGGACGCTCGATCGGCGTGCAGCAGGATGCATCGTTTGACTCCGCTCTGATCGCCGCTTCGCTCGAGCGCAAGCGCTCATCCGGCCTGCAGGCGGGCGCGTCAGTCTTCGTGGCGCGCAGCTACGACGACTCCGGCACCATGACCCATGAAGTCGAGGTGCCCGGGCCCGAGCGCGGGTACATGGGGTCGACCTCGCTGTTCGGGGGCGTGGCCGTGCTCGACGCGCATGATGAGGATACGGATCAGGATCTGTACCTGGCGATCGACCTCGAAACGGGCGAACTGCTCTGGCAACGCGCCTGCGATGGCCGCTTCTACGCCAACGACTCGGTGATTGGTGCCGACGGCACCTACGTGATCAAATGCGGTCAGAACTATCAAGGCCTCGGCCTGCGCGACGGGGCTGTGAAATGGGAGCGCTCGACCGCCGAGCACAGCGACCGCGACGTCATGCGGCTGCCGAGCACCGGCGACTTCTTCACCTGGTACGGGGATAGACGGCATCTTCGATGCGGCGACCGGCGAGCAGCGGCTGCCGGGGCCTCTGGGCGAGATGGTGTTCGACCCCGTCACCGGTCTGCTCTCGGCCATCGTCGGCACGAGGACGGAGAACGGCATGTCGACCCCTGGCGGGCTGCACGTCATCGACCTCGACACCGGCGAAATCGTGTTCGAGGTGCCGGCGGCGGAGCTCGAGAGGCTCGGCGAGGTCGAGCTGCTCGGGACGTTCGACCAGCGCCTGTGGTTCTGGGGCGGCGACGGCCTCGACATCGTCGACATCCGCACCGGAGCCCAGGATCCGCTCGCGCCCGCGCGCACCGACGAGCCCGGTGGCGCCCGCAACATTCCGCTCGCCGCGGGAGAGACCTGGGTGCTCATAGGCGATGTCGACCCGTACGGCGGTCTCAGCGTCACCGGTATCTACCGAGACCCCGCGGGCGGTATCGAACTCGCGGACATCCCGCAGACCACCAGATGATCCCTGGCGAACACCAGAACCTACGAACAGGAAGGCCGAACACGATGGCGCAGACACTGAGAATCGCGGGGGCCGCGGCGCTCGCCGCAATGCTCGCGACCACCGGATGCTCGGGCGGCGTGCCCGGACTCTCGCTGGGCGGGATCAGCGACGACGATGTGCTGAGCAGCGTCGAGAACCAAGAGTTCCCGCTCTGCGCATGGATCTTCGCGAGTGCCGATGCGAGCGAGGAGCCGCTGCGCCTCATGGCGGAGCAGATCTACGCATTGGACGATCCGATTCTCACGGACCAGATCGTGATCGACCCGTACGGCTCCGAGCAGTACTCGGTGGAGGGGAGCCGGACGACGCTCGAATGCGGCGGCACCGGCTACGCGACCGACCTCAGATACGGCGACATCATCGACGCCGATATCGATGTCGAGCTCGTGGTCAGCTCCGAAGACCTGGATCGCCGAAGCAGCGAGGCCGAGGAGTACCGCGGGGCCGAGCTCCGCACGGACTTCAACGAGGTCATCGTGACGCTCTCCGATCGGACCGTGCTGTCGATCACCGGACCCTTCGACAGCCTCGAGGCCACGACCGATCCGCTCGCGCGGCTGATGGTCGACAGCTGGGAAGACGGCACGCTGAAGAAGCTCATGGCGGACCCGCCGGTCGAGATGCAGGGGGATTGAGCAGGATGAGAAAAGCTCTCATAGGGATCGCCGTGGCCGCCGCAATGCTGCTGAGCGGATGCGCCGGCGGCGGGTCGGACGGGCCGACGCGCGCGAGTGGCGGCGTGGAAGCCGATTGGAGCAAGCCGCTGACCGTGTGCAGGGGAGTCGACGCGGAGCTGCTCGACACGCTCGTGCGACCCTACTCGGAGGGACTCGAGTGGCAGATCGACGTCTCGTCGGGCGACACGTACGGCGACGCGCTCTCGTCGGTCGGGTGCACGTTCTCGTACGGGTCGTCGCATCGCGTCGAAGTCTCGATCGCTGAGAAGAGCAGCTCGCAGGATGCCGCCGCGGTGATGTCGGCGATGCAGGACGACGAGTGCCAGTCGATCGGCGACGTCGTATTCGTGACATGCGCCGAACCGGGGGAGGCCACCCAGGACTCCCTCGAGTCGCTGAGCCGGCTGGGGCCGGTGCTCGTGACCGTGCAGGCGTACTTCTGGCAGGAGGCGATCGCCGACCGGGACGAGTACGAGGCGAAGATGGCGGAGCTGCACGAAGACGCAGCCCGCCTCGCGATCTCCTTCGGCATCGCCGCGGAGGACGACCCGAGGGGCGCAGAACCGGCCGGGTAGGGCCTCTCCAGGCGCGATGCCCGAGCCGGAGAGACGCTGCGGCATCTCCCGGTCGGGCGCGGTACCCTGGAGGGCGTCGATGGAGGGATGGTTCGGGTGTCCGAAAAAGACGGGTTCGTGCATCTGCACGTGCACAGCGAGTACTCGATGCTCGACGGCGCGGCTCGCGTCGGCCAGCTCATGGACGCGGTCGCCGGCCAGGGTATGAACGCGATCGCGGTGACCGATCACGGCAACACTTTCGGCGCCTTCGATTTCTGGAAGCAGGGCAGGGATCGCGGCCTGAACCCGATCATCGGTATCGAGGCCTACCTCACGCCCGGCACGCATCGCAGCGACAAGACGCGCGTGCGCTGGGGCGACGGCGGCGGCGATGACGTGTCGGGCGCCGGCGCGTACACGCACATGACGATGCTCTCGGAATCGACCGAGGGCATGCACAACCTCTTCCGCCTCTCGAGCTACGCCTCGATGGAGGGCTACTACTTCAAGCCGCGCATGGACCGCGAGCTGCTGCAGACCTATTCGAAGGGCCTCATCGCCACGACGGGCTGCCCGTCGGGCGAGATCCATACCCGCCTGCGGCTCGGGCAGTACAACGAGGCGCGCCAGGCGGCGGCGGAGTTCCAGGATCTGTTCGGCAAGGAGAACTTCTTCTGCGAGCTGATGGACCACGGCCTCGAGATCGAGCGCCGCGTGAAGACCGACCTCTTGAAGATCGCGAAGGATCTCGGCATTCCGCTCGTCGCGACGAACGACCTCCACTACGTGCACGAGCGGGACGCGGAGGCGCATTCGGCGCTCCTGTGCGTGCAGTCGGGATCGCGGCTCGACGACCCGAACCGCTTCCAGTTCAGCGGCTCCGGCTACTATCTGAAGTCCGCCGCCGAGATGCGGCACATCTTCCGCGACCTCCCCGAGGCCTGCGACAACACGCTCGCGATCGCCGAGCGGTGCTCCGTCGAGTTCAACACCTCCGCCAACTACATGCCCCGCTTCCCGGTGCCCGAGGGGGAGAGCGAGGACAGCTGGTTCGTGAAGGAGGTCGAGAAGGGGCTGCACTACCGCTACCCGAACGGCATCCCCGACGCGGTGCGCAAGCAGGCCGAGTACGAGATCGGCATCATCATCCAGATGGGCTTCCCCGGCTACTTCCTCGTGGTGGCCGACTTCATCAACTGGTCGAAGGACAACGGCATCCGCGTCGGCCCCGGCCGCGGCTCGGGCGCGGGTTCGATGGTCGCCTACGCCATGCGCATCACCGACCTCGACCCGTTGCAGCACGGCCTCATCTTCGAGCGCTTCCTGAACCCCGACCGCGTCTCCATGCCCGACTTCGACGTCGACTTCGATGATCGCCGCCGCTCCGAGGTGATCCATTACGTCACCGAGAAGTACGGCGACGCGCGCGTCGCGCAGATCGTCACCTACGGCACGATCAAGTCGAAGCAGGCGTTGAAGGACGCCTCGCGCGTGCTCGGCTTCCCGTTCGGCATGGGCGAGAAGCTGACGAAGGCGATGCCGCCCGCGGTGATGGCGAAGGACATCCCGCTCTCGGGCATCACCGACCCGAAGCACCCGCGCTACAAGGAGGCCTCCGAGTTCCGCGCCGTGCTCGAGGTCGACTCGGAGGCGAAGCAGGTGTACGAGACCGCGCTCGGCCTCGAGGGCCTGAAGCGCCAGTGGGGCGTGCACGCCGCCGGCGTCATCATGTCGAGCGACCCGCTGATCGACATCATCCCGCTGCAGAAGCGGGAGCAGGACGGGCAGATCGTCACGCAGTTCGACTACCCGACCTGCGAGGGCCTCGGGCTCATCAAGATGGACTTCCTCGGACTGCGCAACCTCACGATCATCTCGGACGCGCTCGAGAACATCGAACTCAACCGCGGCGAGACGCTCGATCTCGAGCACCTCGCTCTCGACGATCACGCCTCGTACGAACTGCTCGCCCGCGGTGACACGCTCGGCGTCTTCCAGCTCGACGGCGGGCCGATGCGCGGCCTGCTCAGGCTGATGAAGCCCGACAACTTCGAGGACATCTCGGCCGTGCTCGCGCTCTACCGCCCCGGCCCCATGGGCGCCGACTCCCACACGAACTACGCGCTGCGCAAGAACGGGCTGCAGGAGATCACGCCGATCCACCCGGAGCTCGAGGAACCGCTGAAGGAGATCCTCAACACCACCTACGGCCTCATCATCTATCAGGAGCAGGTGATGTCGATCGCGCAGAAGGTGGCGGGCTTCTCGCTCGGCCAGGCCGATATTCTGCGTCGCGCCATGGGCAAGAAGAAGAAGTCCGAGCTCGACAAGCAGTACGAGGGATTCTCGGGCGGCATGAAGGAGCGCGGCTACTCGGAGGCCGCGATCAAGGCGCTGTGGGACATCCTGCTGCCGTTCTCGGACTACGCGTTCAATAAAGCGCATTCTGCGGCGTACGGTGTCGTGAGCTACTGGACCGCCTACTTGAAGGAGCACTACCCGGCCGAGTACATGGCCGCCCTGCTCACGAGCGTCGGCGATTCGAAGGACAAGCTCGCGCTGTACCTCAACGAGTGCCGCCGTATGGGCATCAAGGTGCTGCCGCCCGCCGTGAACGAATCGTTCGTGAACTTCTCGGCGGTCGGCAGCGATATCCGCTTCGGTCTCGGTGCGGTGCGCAACGTCGGCGCGCACGTCGTCGAGGCGATCCGCGAGGCGCGCGAGGGCCAGGGCCGATTCGAGTCCTTCCACGATTTCCTCAAGAAGGTGCCGCTCACGGCGCTGAACAAGCGCACCGTGGAGTCGCTCATCAAGGCGGGCGCATTCGACGGCCTCGGCGGCACGCGCCGGGCGCTCGTCGAGATCCACGAGCAGTCGATCGAAAGCGTCGTGAAGGAGAAGCGGGCCGAGGAGAAGGGCGACGTCGGGTTCGATTTCGACAGCCTCTTCGCCGAGGCGGCCGAGGCATCGGGCGAATCCGCCGAGGCGGTGTCGCAGGTACCGGACCGGCCGGAGTGGACGAAGAAGGACAAGCTGGCGTTCGAACGCGAGATGCTCGGCCTCTACGTGTCGGACCACCCGCTGCGCGGACTCGAGAGCGTGCTCGCGAAGGAGGCGTCGGTATCGGTCGAACAGGCGACGAACACGGAGGCCAGCCCGAACCTCGACGGCGAGATCGTCACCCTCGCGGGTCTGCTCACCAGCGTGCAGCACCGTACCGCGAAATCAGGCAACCTCTACGGCATGGTGACCCTCGAAGACTTCACCGGCGAGGTGCAGGCGCTCTTCATGGGCAAGTCGTACCAGGAGTTCGGCAGCCTGCTCCAGTCCGACGCGATCGTGGCGCTGCGCGGCAAGATGAATGCGCGCGACGACGGCATGTCGATGCACGCGTACGGCGTGCGCCCCATCGACGTGGGGGCGCAGGACGACATCGCGACGCTCGAGCTCACGATCTCGGAATCGCGGGCCACCGAACCGCTGATGGAGGAGCTGCGCTCCACGTTGAAGCGCCATCCGGGGGAGAGCGAGGTGCACCTGAGCCTCATCACGCCGCACGCCGTGCGCATATTCGAGCTGCGCGAGCAGGTGCGCATCTCGGCAGACCTGTTCGGCGAGCTGAAGGGCATGCTCGGGCCGCGCTGCCTGCTGTCCGTCGAAGAAGTGCTCGCCTGAGCGCTTGTCGAATGCTGGGGCCGGGAGGCCGGAGTAGGCTGGGGGCGTGAGCGAGATGCAGCAGCGGATCATCGAAGAACTCGGTTCGAAGCCCGAGATCGACGTGTCGGAGGAGATCGAGCGCCGCGTCGCCTTCCTCGCCGACTACGCCCGATCGATCCCCGGGGTGCGCGGCTACGTGCTCGGCATTTCGGGCGGCCAGGATTCGTCGCTCGCCGGGCGCCTTGCACAGCTCGCGGTCGAGCGCCTGCGCGCCGAGGGCCGGGAGGCGGAGTTCGTCGCGGTGCGGCTGCCCTACGGCACGCAGCGCGACGAGGACGACGCGCAGCTCGCGCTCTCGTTCATCGGCGCCGACCGCGTGGTCGCCGTCGATATCGCTCCCGGTGTCGATGCGCTCGCGGAGCAGGTCTCTGCGGCGATGGGGGAGCCCGTCACCGATTTCAACAAGGGCAATGTGAAGGCGCGCGTGAGAATGGTCGCGCAGTACGCGATCGCGGGCGACCGTGCGCTGCTCGTGCTCGGCACCGATCATGCTGCCGAGGCCATCACCGGCTTCTTCACGAAGTTCGGCGACGGCGCCGCCGACGTCGTGCCGCTCGCGGGGCTCAACAAGTCGCAGGGCGCCGCGCTCCTGCGCGGGCTCGGCGCCCCCGACCGGCTCTGGGAGAAGGTGCCGACGGCGGATCTGCTCGACGGCGAGCCCGGCCAGAGCGATGAGGCGAGTCTCGGGGTGAGCTATCCCGAGATCGATGCGTATCTCAGCGGGGAAGAGGTCTCGGAGGCGGCTTCCGTCAACCTCGAGCGCCGCTTCCGCATGAGCGCGCACAAGCGGCGCCAGCCGGTCGGGCCCGACGACGATTTCTGGCGCGACGCGAACACTCACGGACAGGGGGAGCGCTCATGACGACTTTCGTGCTCGCCGGGGGCTGCTTCTGGTGCCTCGACGCCGCGTACCGGCCGCTCGACGGAGTGACGGAGGTGCTCTCCGCGTATACGGGCGGCAGTGTGCCGCACCCGAGCTACGAGGCGGTGTGCACCGGCGCGACCGGCCACGCCGAGGCCGTAGCGGTCACCTTCGACGAGGCCGTGATCCCTGCGGAGGTCATTCTCGACGCCTTCTTCACCATGCACGACCCGACCCAGCTGAACCGCCAGGGGGGCGACGTGGGTACGCAGTACCGCTCCGCGATGTTCCCGGCCGATGCCGCGCAGCGCGCGCAGTTCGAGGCCGCCATCGAGCGCGCTTCGGAGTGGTTCAGCGCGCCGCTCGTGACGACCATCGAACCGCTCGGTGAGCTGTACCCGGCCGAGGACTACCATCAGGATTTCTTCGCGAAGAACCCGACGCAGGGCTACTGCCTCGCCGTCGCCGTGCCGAAGGCCAACAAGGTGCGGGCGCGCTTCGCGGAATACTTGAAATAGAGGCCGCCCGCGCAGCCGCTACTCATGCGGCCTCGGCCCGTGCGGTCTGCGCAAACCCGCCGATGCCCGCGTTCGGGTCTGCGAAGCCGTTCTGCTCGGTGCCGGAGCCGTGCTCGCCGTCGGCGTCGCCCGCGCCACCGTTCGACCCGGCACCATCGCCCGCCGCGGGCGCGGGGTCGGCCCAGAGCTCGCGCCGCTCGGCGCCTTCGCCCGCCGGCGCGGGGGCTGCGCCGGCGTCGGTCGTCCTCGTGAACCGCGACGTCCCCCAGCGCAGGTCGTGGCCGAGCGCGTCCGCGTCGATCTCGACGGAGGTGCCCGATCTGTCGTTCTTCTCCCAGTTGCGCACGCGCAGCCGGCCCGAGAGCACAACGCGATCGCCCTTCGCGAACGAGTGCATCGCGTGCTCGCCGAGGCTGCGGAAGGCGAGCACGGTGAACCAGTTGGTCGGCCCGTCCGTCCACTCGTTCTTCTCGCGGTCGTAGCGGCGCTCGTTGCTCGCGAGCCGGAAACTGCAGAACTTCGCGGCAGTGCTGGTGGTGATGCGCTTCGGGTCGGTGGCGATGGTGCCGACGACGGTGATCTGGTTCGACATGATGGGCTCCTCGTTCGGTTGCTCTCGGGTCTCGTGTCCCTGGAATCGGGCGAGGGGCGCGGCGCGCCGTGCCGGGTTCGCCGCGCTCCTCGCCACCAGCTTCGGCTCCGCGGGCGGCATCCGCCACGGCAGAACGGCGATTGTGGAGATCTCGCCGGGAGATTCCGGCAATCGGCAATTGTGGAGGAAGGTGCGAGGGCCGCCCGGTAACATAGCGCTCGTGCTCACGAATTGCAGAATCTGCGGTAGCCACTGAAGACGCTGTAGAGCGAAGAAGCTCAGCTCCGAGAGCAGCTATCACCGTGATGTTGTTGAACAACTGAGCCCAAATCTTAAGGTTAGAAAGCGGACCTTGTGCGGCTCGATCGGTACCCCTGACTCTACATGGATCAAAGGTCCTAGTAGTTTCCCGTTATCCGGAGCCTGGGCCGTCATCTGAGCAAGATCATCACCACATTGAGGCGTTCAGCGGCAGTTTACGTGGGCTGAGTGCGTTTCGAACAAGGCGGCACTTGTGCGATCCACTTCCTGGGCGATCAAAGTGGAATTGAATTTCAGAGTAATTAGCAATTCATTAGGTGAATGGTAGCTTTTCGACTGAGGAAACATTGAGACGAGGAGCGAGATTGGGTCAGATCGGGAAGCTTGTCGAGTCTTATGACCAGCTCAGCGGGCCGCTAGCGATCATGGGGCAAAAGGTCGAGCGGTTAATTGAGGAGCTGCTTGGCACTCATTCCATTCGAGTTCACGGGGTGAGCCACAGGGTAAAGACGCTAGCAAGTGCCTCCGGAAAGATGCAGAGAACTCCCGAGCGCTATCCCGAGCTCAGTGACATTCACGACCTCCTCGGGTTGAGGGTAATCACCTTCCTTTCGAATGATGTTTCACGCGTCGTTGAACTACTTCGACTTGAGTTCGACGTGGATGAGGGGCGTTCAAAGGACCGTCTTGAAGAACTTGCGCCGGAGGAATTCGGGTATCTTTCATCGCACCTAATACTGCGCCTCAATGAGGGGCGAGCGCGATTGCCGGAATGGGCGCCATTCAGCGAGAGATATTTTGAGATCCAGGTACGTTCACTGTTGCAGCACACATGGGCGGAAATTGAACATGATCTTGGATATAAATCTTCAGTAACAGTGCCATCGAAGTTGAAGCGGCGATTTGCGCGGGTTGCTGGACTTTTGGAGCTCGCTGATGCGGAGTTTGAGTCCATCACCAGTCAAATTCATGAACATATCGAGTCCACTCAAGAGGCGCTTCGGAGAGGCAATGACGTGCCCGTCGATCGTGACTCAATACATGAATTCATCTCTGAGGATGATGTGGTGTACCGACTCGACAGCGCGATCGCGAAGAAGACAGGACGGCTGCTTGAGCCCATTAAACTGAATTACTCCGACATACGCGCTGCGGAACTACTTGGCGTGGGTTATGCATCCGTTGACCTAGTACGCAGTGACTTAGTCGAGATCGAATCGCAGCTTGTCGAGTTCGCCGCTGCTTGGCTTACGTGGGAGCCTGAAGGCATTGCACCAAGTAGTGAAGGGCTGTCCCGGGGTATTTCGCTGTTCTACCTTTGGGTGCACTCGTCTTTGCAGACGGAGGCAGGGATCGAGAACCTTCGCGGAAGTGTTCGGGACTTAAGCGTGGATCAAATATTTGGTGCATTGCTGGCTGTTCATGATGACTCAGGTCTCATGCGGACTGACAATCCCAAGATCACACGGTAACAACTCCTGAGCGCTACCAAACTCATTACCTCTGTGAGGTGCAGGCGTGAAACCCCGAAACTCGGTTTCTGTCACTTGTGGAGGGGTCTGGCTACTTCATGCTTTGGACGTTGAATGCTAGTTCTTCCCTGCGTGAACTAACTGTGACCGCCGAATACAGCCGCACTGATAGCACAACAGACAATTCATTGTGTCGCTGCAATCTACTTTAATTTGAGTGAAGCTAATATGGTCGAGCTTGGGGACGGAGTCTCGGGTCCACTATCACGGCGTTATGCATATACGTTTAAGAACGCGGCAATCGGCAATTGTGGAGGAAGGTGCAGGAGCCGCCGGGTAACATAGCGCTCGTGCTCACGACCCCTCGCCTCCGCGCCCGTCTGGTCGGCCCCATCGTCGCGCTCAGCGCGGTCGCCGGGCTGCTCTCGGGCTGCGCGCTGCTCGAGGGGCCGACACCCGAGACGCCGAAGCGCGAGGCCCCCGCGGCACCGGCCGAGGCGCCGCAGTTCTTCCCCGACGGCACGGCGCAGGACAACCTGCCGTACTTCACCGAAGTGCTGCGCGGATACGGCGCCGGAGCCGAGCCGGTGATGGGGGAGCCCATCGTGAACGCCGTGACCGCCGCCGGCTTCGACCGCGCCGCGATGCAGGTCACCTACGACCGGACGAAGACGAACCTCGAGGCCGACAGCATCTACGTCTCGGTGCGCATCGGCGCCGAGTGCCTCATCGGCCAGGTGGTCGCCGGCGACCGCAGCACCGTCGCGGTCGTGGAGCCCGCGGTCGGCCCGAACGCCGACATATGTCTGATCGGGAATACGCGACCCATCGACTGGTGATGCCGCTCGCGCCGCACCGCATCGAGCGGCCAGCGGAACATTGGTAGGCTTGGGAACCATGGCTGAGTACATTTACCAGATGGTCCGCGCCCGCAAGGCGGTCGGCGAAAAGCTCATTCTCGACGACGTGACCATGGCGTTCCTGCCCGGCGCGAAGATCGGCATGGTCGGCCCGAACGGCGCCGGCAAGTCGACGATCCTGAAGATCATGGCGGGCCTCGACACGCCTTCGAACGGCGAGGCCGCGCTCGCGCCCGGCTACTCCGTCGGCATCCTGATGCAGGAGCCCGAGCTCGACGAGTCGAAGACGGTGCTCGAGAACATCCAGGACGGCGTTGCGATCAAGGGCAAGCTCGACCGCTTCAACGAGATCTCGGCGCTGATGGCCGAGCCCGACGCCGACTTCGACGCGCTGCTCGCCGAGATGGGCACGCTGCAGGAAGAGATCGACGCGGCAGACGGCTGGGACCTCGACAACCAGCTCGAGCAGGCCATGGACGCGCTGCGCACCCCGCCCGGGGACGCCGAGATCCAGCACCTCTCGGGCGGCGAGAAGCGCCGCGTCGCGCTCGCGAAGCTGCTGCTCCAGAAGCCCGACCTGCTGCTGCTCGACGAGCCCACGAACCACCTGGACGCCGAGAGCGTGCTCTGGCTTGAGCAGCACCTCCAGAAGTACCCCGGCGCCGTCATCGCGATCACGCACGACCGGTACTTCCTCGATAACGTCGCCGAGTGGATCGCCGAGGTCGACCGCGGCCGCCTCATCGGCTACGAAGGCAACTACTCGACTTACCTCGAGCAGAAGGCCGCGCGCCTCGAGGTGCAGGGCAAGAAGGACCAGAAGCTGCAGAAGCGCCTCAAGGAGGAGCTCGAGTGGGTCCGCTCCAGCGCGAAGGGCCGCCAGACGAAGTCGAAGGCGCGTCTCGCCCGCTACGAGGAGATGGCGGCGGAGGCCGAGCGCACTCGGAAGCTCGACTTCGAGGAGATCCAGATCCCCGCGGGCCCGCGCCTCGGCAACGTGGTCATCGAGGCGAAGGATCTCGTCAAGGGCTTCGACGGTCGCACGCTCATCGACGGGCTGTCGTTCTCGCTGCCGCCGAACGGCATCGTCGGCGTCATCGGCCCGAACGGCGTCGGCAAGACCACGCTCTTCAAGACGATCGTGGGTCTCGAGCCGCTCGACGGCGGCGATCTGAAGGTCGGCGAGACCGTGAAGATCAGCTACGTCGACCAGAACCGCGCCAACATCGACCCCGACAAGAACCTCTGGGAGGTCGTGTCGGAGGGGCTCGACATCATCACGGTCGGCAAGACCGAGATCCCGTCGCGCGCCTACGTGTCGAAGTTCGGGTTCAAGGGGCCCGACCAGCAGAAGAAGGCCGGCGTGCTCTCGGGCGGTGAGCGCAACCGTCTGAACCTCGCGCTCACGCTGAAGCAGGGCGGCAACCTGCTGCTGCTCGATGAGCCCACGAACGACCTCGACGTCGAGACCCTGCAGTCGCTCGAGAACGCGCTGCTCGAGTTCCCCGGCTGCGCCGTCGTCATCACACACGACCGCTGGTTCCTCGACCGCATCGCCACCCACATCCTCGCCTACGAGGGCACCGACGAGAACCCGTCGAACTGGTACTGGTTCGAGGGCAACTTCGAGGCGTACGAGGCGAACAAGGTCGAGCGCCTGGGCGCCGAGGCCGCGAAGCCCTCGCGCGTGACCTACCGCAAGCTGACGAGGGACTGATCGCAGCGGCGAAGCCGCGGCTTCGCCCGATCGGTCCCCGGCCTGCCCGCAGGCCGGTTTCGGAGACCCCTGCCCGGTAAGGGCGATTGGAGCACCGTATGGCCCGCACGAGCGTCGAGATCGAGCTGCGCTGGGGCGATCAGGACGCGTACGGCCACGTCAACAACGTGGCGTTCGCCCGGTTCGTCGAAGAGGCCCGCGCGCGCACCTTCTGGCTCGATGCGGGCCATGAGCGTACGGGGATGGACGCGTACTTCAACGAGCGCGAGCCCGGTTCGCCGAAGATGCTCGTCGCGAGCCAGCAGATCGAGTTCTTGCGCGTGCTCGCCTATTCGGCGCGGCCGATCACGGTCGAGCTGTGGATCGGGGGGCTCGGCGGTTCGAGCCTCGAGATCCACTACGAGATCCTCGACGGCGCGGCCGCCGAGCGCACGGTCGTCGCGCGCGCCGTGACGACCGTGGTGATGGTCGACGGCAGCACGCTCGAGATCACGCGCATCTCGGACGAGGGCCGAGCAGCGATCGAGCCGTGGACGGACGAGCCGCTGCGGCTGCGGCGCGCCTAGCGAACCCGGCGGGCGGGGCGAGGGATCGCCGATCCCTGTACCGGGTGCCGCCGGGCGAGCGGCGCTACCCCTCGCCCCCGGCGTCGCCGCCATCGCCGGGCAAGTGCACCATCGACTCCTGCGCGACGCTCGCGACGAGCGTGCCCCGCGCATCGTAGAAGCGGCCGTGGGTGAGGCCCCGAGCACCCTGCGCGGTCGGCGATTCGAGCTCGTAGAGCAGCCACTCGTCGACGCGGAAGGGGCGGTGGAACCACATGGAGTGGTCGAGGCTCGCCCCGCGGAAGCCGGGAGTCGCCCACGGGACTCCGTGGCGGCGCAGTACGGGCTCGAGCAGCAGGTAGTCGCTCGCGAACGCCAGCGCGGCCGTGTGCAGCGCGTAGTCGTCGGGCAGGGTGTCGCGCGAGCGCATCCACACCCGCTGGCGGCTCGTGCGCTCGGCGACCGACAGGATGATGTCGGATTCGACGTAGCGGAAGTCGAAGGGGCGGTTCAGCACCCACGAGGCGCGCCCGCCGTCGGCGAGGTGACCGTACTTCTCCCACACGCTCGGCAGGCCCTCGGGCTCGGGCACCGTCGACATGTCGAGCGCGTCCTGATGCTCGACGCCCGTATCCGCGACCTGGTACGACGCGATCATCGACATCAGCGGCGCGCCCTCCTGGAAGGCCTGCGTGCGCCGAGTCGAGAACGAACGGCCGTCGTACAGGCGCGACACCTCGAAGGTCATGCGCGTCTCGCTGTCGCCGGGCCGCAGGAAGTAGCCGTGCATCGAGTGCAGACGTCGCTCCTCGGGCACCGTCGTCGCGGCGGCGGCGAGCGCCTGACCCATGACCTGGCCGCCGAAGGCGCGGCCGTGCGGGGTGGGCAGCGCCGGCCCGGTGAGCACGTCGTACCGGGTGCGCGCCCCCGAGTCGATCACGGAGAGCATCGAGACGAGGTCCGGTGCTTCGGTCATGGTGCCTCCCTCGGTGGGCCGCGCGACGCGGCCCCTCCTCATCCACCCTACTGGCCCCGCCGTCGCCGCGCGGTAGGCTGATTGCGATGTCCGCCCCTCTTATGCTCGCCGATGCCGCGACCCGCGACGACCTGAAGATCTTCCTGCAACGACTGCTGCGGATGGGCGAACCCGAGGTGCGTCTGGTGTCGCGCGGCCGGGCGCTCGCGGTGTTCGGGTGCACGCAGGCGCCGCGCGGCCTGCTCGATGCGCTGCAGGTCGTGCTGGTGATGCGGGCCTTCGGTCTCGCGGAGGAGCCCGGCGCCGCGGTCGATGCGACGGTGCCGGGGCGCGCGCTGCTCGACCGGCTGGCACGGCTCGGCATCGCGGGCCGCGAGCTGGAGCTGCCCGATGCGCCCGCGTTCGCGGCGTGGGCCGGGGTGCTGCCCCCGATGTCGGGGTGGTCGGCGGCGGGGGCGCTCGACGCGGCATCGCTGCGCGCGGTCGCTTCCGAGGGCATCGCGCGTGTTGCGGCGGCGCTGCCCGAGCAGCCGGGCGATCCGGTCGTGCACCGGGTGCGCTCGGAGGTGTGGGGCGCCCCGGTCGCCGACGGCGTACCCGCGGGGGCGGCGTTCGCGGCTGAGGCGATGGGGTTTCTCGGCGATGAGCCGGTGCGTCTTGCGACCTCGCGCTCGTGGACCCGCCTGACGACGGCGCGCGGCAGCGTGCTCGTGCGGGGGCGCGGCTGATGAGCGGCTCGCATCGCGGGGAGCGCCTCACGGCGGGTGAGGCCGTCGTGGCCTCGCAGCGCCGCATCCGGGTGTTCTCGGTCGTGGTCGGCGTGCTGCTCGCGGCCGCGGCGGTGGTCTTCGGGGTGCTGACGCTGCCCGAGGGATCGGCGGGCGGTCAGACGCAGCGCGTCGTGACCGATGACGACTACAGCTCCCCGTGGGAGAACCCCGACCCGCGCGCCGCCGAACTCGACGACGGCGTGTACTCGGGTGCCGGTCAGGCGGTCATCCGCCTCGACGGCCTCGACCCCGAACGGCCGCTGCTGATCGAGCAACTCGACGAGTTCGAGGCCGACAGCCCGTATCTGGACGTCTCGCTCACCGGCCCGGACGCGAAGCCGCTGCCGTTCTCGGATCGGCCGGTCGACGTCGACCTGATCTCGGCGCCCTACTACGCGATACCCGGCGCCGCGAGCATTGAACTGTGGGTCGGCACCTACGACGATGCGCCGTGGCGGCTGCGCGTCACGGTCGACGAGGATATGGAGACCCGCGGCGGCACCGTGAGCGGCGTGGGCTCCGCCTCCTTCCTCTACACGGGCGACGCGACCTCGGCACGGGCGAGCGCCCGCGGCTCCAGCACGGTGCGCATCGAGCAGGTGACCGCGGCGGGGCGCGCAGACCTCTTCGACAGCCACGAGCAGCGCGACCGCACGATCGCGTGGCCCGATTCGCCGTCGTCCGTGTTCATCGTCGAGGCGTACGGCTCCGAGACCCCGTGGACCATCAAATTCCACGAGAGCGAGCAGTCCGAGACCGCGAACGGGACCGAGACCGCGACCGAGGCGCCTCAGGAACCGGCGTCTGCGGACGAGGGCGATGCAGCGGGCGGGGCCGCGGGATGAGCGGCGCCGATCACCCGGCCGAGGCCCGGCTGCGCCGCTTCTCGCGCCTCACCTGGGGCGCCGGTATCGCGGCGGTCGCGATCGTCGGCATCGTGCTCATGCCGGGCATCGGCGTCGACCCGGGTTCGGGGCGCGTCTTCGTCGTCGATCGGGGCTGGACCGGCGAGGCGGAATACGACCGCCCGTGGCTGCACGACGACCCCGTCGAACTCGAACTCGTCGACGGCGTCATCGCCGGGGGAGCGGAGGGCGGCTACTTCACGCTCAAGCCCGGTTCGAAACCGCTGCGCCTCACCGCTGAATCGATCGAGAACGTGACTCCGCAGTACGGCGGCTCCTGGGTGACCGTCTACCAGGGCCGCGACGACTTCTTCGCCGACCTTCCGGGCGACGACGAGTCGGGCACCGGCGAGCAAGCGGACCCGTGGGAGCGGGCCGACGGCATCGCGCAGGTCGGTCCGCTCGAGGACGACGACGATTCGGTGCTCTACGTCGTGCCGACGGACGAGCGCACCCAGGTCTGGTTCACCGGCGAGCTCGGCGACTGGAGCATCCGTGCGGAGGAAGTGGATGCGACGCCGCTCGACGGCTCGGTCACGGGGAGCGGCAACGCCGTGCTCGAGTACCGCGGCGAGGGGCTGAGCGCGAAGCTCGAGCACACGGGCACCGGCATCCTCAACGTGCGCATGTTCGTGCCGGGCGAGCGCTCCCTCGACCCCGTCGTCGGAGCCGACGACTTCGTGCAGCGCGTCTCGTGGGATGCGCCGGGCAGCGTGCTCTTCGTCATCGAATCGGATACCGGCGAGGGCGAATGGACCGCCACGGTGAACGAATGAGTTCCACCGCAGACCCGGCCCGAGCCCGCATCCGCGGCTTCTCGCGCGCTTTCTCGCTCGCCGCGGCCGGTGTCATGCTGCTCGTGCTGCCGTTCGTCTTCCCACTGCTCGGGGGCTCGCAGCCGCCGTACGGCGGCGGTTTCGACGGGTGGCCGTGGGAGCGCGCCGACCCCGCGGTCGCCGAGCGCAATGGCGACACCTGGGTCGGAGCAGACGCGGCCCTGATCGAGCTCAGAGACCTCGACACCTCCCGCCCCCTGCAGATCGACCCCGTGCGCGAAGACGGTCGCTATCTGCCGCTCGTCGCCACGGCGCCCGGAGGCGCCCCAGCGCCGACGGGCGACCGCATCGACCTCAGCCACTACCACTCGTACCACTATCTGGTGCCGTGGAGGTCGGATATCGACCTCTGGAGCTACCGCGACGAGACCGGGCCGTGGTCGGTGACGGTGACGGCCCCCGAGCTGCCCGACTGCGGAGGCCGCGTCGAGGGATCGGGCGGCGCGGTGTTCGTGTACCGGGGCGACGCGACCTCGGCGCGCTTCGTCGCCGACGACCAGCTCACCTACTCGACGGTCACGACAGAGCTCGGCACCGACTACCTCGGCACCGAGTACCCCTACCAGGGGCCGTACGACATGTCGGTCGCCTGGGACGACACCCCGTACGCCGTGTTCGTCATCGCCGAGGGGCGCGCCGACTGGAGCACCGAGTGGAGCCTGGTCTTCGACGAGCACGGCTCCGCGGCGGGCGACGCCGGACCCTCCTGCGTCTTCCCGGTCGAGCCGGTGGGAATCGCAGCCGAGGAGGAGCAGCCGTGACCGGGGATCCGCGGCCCGAATCGGCGGCCGGCAGAGTCGCCCGCTTCTCGCGCCTCATGTGGCTTGTCGCCGGCGCCGGCGTGCTCGTGCTCGCGCTCGCCGCGGCCCCTGCGATCTGGGTCGACCCCGCCACCGACGAGATCATCGTGCAGCAGCCCGAATGGTCGGCCGACCTCGACGTCGCACTGCCCGACGGGATGCCGTGGGAGGGCGCAGGCGCGCCGGACGCCGTGCTCGAGGCGGGCGTCTGGCACGCCTCCGGAGCCGCCCGCATCCGGCTCGACGGGCTGACGCCGGGCGAACCGCTGCGTATCGCCTCGCCGAACGAACTGCTGCGGCCGACCCGCGCCTGGGTGTTCACGGGCACCGAGACCCCCGGCGAACCCGGGGACGACCCCGTGAACCTGCGCCTCTTCCGCGACGAGAACTACCTGATCCCTGCAGCCGCGACCGCCGAGCTGTGGGTCGCCCCCAGCACGACCCGCCGCTGGGAGCTCGAGATCGCCGAGGCCCGGCTGCCCGAGCGCAGCGGCGACATCCAGGGATCGGGGCCCTCCGCGTTCCGCTACCGCGGCGATGCCACCGTCGCCCGTGCGACGCTCGCTCCCGGCGAGGGCAACGAGATCAGGGTGTTTGGGGCAGGCGCCGAGACCGTCGTCGAGTTTCCCGAGGGGCGCGGCGAGCGCACCGTCTCCTGGCCCGACCCCGGCCCGGGCGGGGCGGTCGTCGTCATCGCCACGGCCCGGCCCGACGACGCCTGGTCTCTGTGGCTGCAGGATGAGGAGCACCGGAACCGTTACGGTGGTACGGGTACGGATGACCGGAATGAGGGCGGCGCATGACATTCGAGAAGCAGTTCGATGAGGCGCTGAAGGCGCGCCTGCCCCTCGTCGCGCTCGAGACCGGCGAAGAGGTGCGCGCGCTCGAAGCCATCGTCGCGGGCGCTGCCGCCCAGCGCAACCCGCGCCAGGTCTGGGTGTGGAGCTCGTCGACCGGGCTCGTCGGCCCCGACGGTAAGGCCGTCCCGAACACCGCGGCTTCCGGTCGCGCCCTCGAGCACGCCGCAGGAGTCGCCGAGCACGGCGTGTTCGTCTTCTGCGATCTGCAGCCCTACCTCGGCAGCGAGACCCGGCCGGGCGACCCGACCATCGTGCGGCAGACCCGCGAGACCGCCATGGACTTCCGCCACGGCGAGGCCTCGCGCATGCTCGTGCTCGTCTCGCCCGCGAACAGCATCCCGCCCGAACTCGACGAAGTCGCGCACGCGTTCCGATTCCCGCTCCCCGCCGCCGCCGAGATCCGCGAACTGCTCGACCTCATGATCGACAACAACTCGAGCGGCCGCGGCCGCATCGACACGGGCAGCGCCGACGACGGCGTGCGCGAGCAGCTCGTGAACGCCGCCCTCGGGCTCTCGATGGCGGAGGCCGAGAACGCCTTCGCCCGGGCGATGGTGAACGACGGCGCCCTCGGCCCCGACGACGTGAAGGTCATCCTCGACGAGAAGAGCCAGGTCGTGCGACGCTCGGGCCTGCTCGACTTCGTCGACGCCGGCATCGACCTCGACGACGTGGGCGGCCTCGACAACCTGAAGCGCTGGCTGTCGCGCCGCGAGGGATCGTGGCTCGACGGGGCCCGGGCCTACGGGCTGCCGGCGCCGAAGGGCGTGCTCATCACCGGCGTGCCCGGCTGCGGCAAGTCCCTCACCGCGAAGGCCACGGCCGCCTCGTGGGGCCTGCCGCTGCTCCGCCTCGACATCGGCCGCGTCTTCTCGGGACTCGTCGGCTCGAGCGAGCAGAACCTGCGCAATGCCATCGCCGTCGCCGAGGCCGTCGCGCCGAGCGTGCTCTGGGTCGATGAGATCGAGAAGGGCTTCTCGAACGTGACCGGCCAGGGCGACTCCGGCACCTCCGCCCGCGTCTTCGGCACCTTCCTGACCTGGCTGCAGGAGAAGCAGAAGCCGGTGTTCGTCGTCGCGACCGCGAACACGATCGCGTCGCTCCCTCCCGAGTTCCTGCGCAAGGGCCGCTTCGACGAGATCTTCTTCGTCGACCTGCCGACCGCGACCGAACGCGATGCGATCTGGCGCATCCAGCTGCGCTCGCACGCTTCGCCCGCCAACGGCCTCGCCGCGATCGCCGAAACCGACAGCGCGATCGCCCGCCTCGTCGCCGAGAGCGACGAGCTCTCTGGCGCCGAGATCGAGCAAGCCGTCGCCGCAGCGCTCTACGACGGCTTCGGCAGCGGCCGCCCCGTCGAACTCGACGGGCTGCTGCACGCCATCGCCACCATGGTGCCGCTCTCGGTGACCCAGGCCGAAGAGATCGCGCGCCTGCGCGACTGGGCCGAGAAGCGCGCCGTCGGCGCCACCGGAAGCGAGCACCTCGACGCCTCGACGGCGGTCGCCGCCGCAGTCGACGCCGCGGGAGAACGCATCGCCGGCCGCCGCGGCGGCCGCACGGTCGACTACTGAACCGCCCGCACCGCGGGCCCACGAGAAGAAAGGCACGGGCGCATGGCGAACCGAACCCAGCAGCAGCTCATCATCACGCTGCGGCCCGACGGCGGCGTCGAAGCCGAGACCGTCGGCATCACCGGGAGCGCCTGCCTCGACTACATCGCGCGGCTCGAAGACCTGCTCGACGCCGAGACCGCCGAATCGGCGTTCACCGCCGACTACACCGCAGCGCAGCACCAGGGGAGTCGCACGTCGGCGCAGCAGTGGAGCGGGGCGGAGCGATGACCGGCGCTTCCGCGACCGGTGCCCCCGCCGCGCGCGGCGTCGTCGCGGCGTCGCTCGGCACCCCCGAGCAGAGCGCGCTCGGCCGCTCGCGCCCCGAGCCCGTCGACGCCGCACGCCTGCGCTGGTCGCGCTTCCTGCCCGCCACCGAAGCCGAAGGGCCCGGACGCCGGGCGGCCCTCTGGGTGCAGGGCTGCTCCGTGCGCTGCCCGGGATGCTTCAACCCGCAGCTGTGGGCGGCCGCGGGCGCGCAGACCTCCGACCCCGAAGCGCTCGCCGCTCGCTGGGTCGCCGAGGCGCTCGCCGCAGGCAGCACCGGCATCACGCTGCTCGGCGGCGAGCCCTTCGACCAGGCCGCACCGCTCTCCGTCGTCGCCCGCGCCTTCCGCGAGGCGGGCCTCGGCGTCATGAGCTTCAGCGGCTACCGCTACGAGCAGCTGCTCGACTGGGGGCGCGGGCGCGATGACATCGCCCGCCTGCTCGGCGAGACCGATCTGCTCTGCGACGGGCCGTTCCTGCGCGACCATCCCGACGCCGAGCGGCCCTGGATCGGCTCCACGAACCAGAGCATCCGCGCCCTCGGCGCACGCTACGCCGACGACGTGCGGGCCATCGCCCGCACGGGCAGCGGCACCGACCGGCTCGAGGTGCGCATCGACGCCGACGGCCTCGTCTCGGTCAACGGCTGGGCCGACGCCGCAGCGCTCGAGGCGCTGCTGCACGGCCTCGGTCGCCGCGCCGATCGCCCGCTGCCCGGCCGGCCGGCCCCCGCGCGCCCCGGCCGATCGACCCGAGAGGAGCGCGCCGCATGAGCGTGACACTGCTGCTGATACCCGGAGCCCTCGCGATCGCGGGGGCCGTCGGCGGAGTCGGCGCGCTCGGAGCCGCCGTGCAGGCGCGCGACGCCCGCCGCGCCGACGAGCACGAGCCGGTCGACGCGAGCGCTGCCGAACACGGCGCCCGGGGCGGCGACGAGCGGGCAGCCGCGCCGGTGCCGGTGCCGGTGCAGGTGCGCACGCGCATGAAGGATGCGACCCTCCTCGCGGCCGCGCTCGCGGATCTCGGAGCGGCCGACCTCGCCGTCGCCGACGACGAGGTCTCGGCGACCCTCGGCGAGCGCCGGCTCGAGATGCAGCGCGGCGCCGACGGCATCTGGGAGGCGCACGTCACCGGCGCGAACGAGGCCGAGGCCGGCGAACTGATCGCTTCGCTCGATGCGGCGTACGCGTTGCGGGTGCAGCAGACGGTCGCCGAGCGCATCCGGCAGCGGGCGGGCGCCGCGGGCTTCTCGCTGCTCTCGGAGACGCGGCAGGAGGATCGGTCGCTGACCATGGTGCTCGAAGTGCGCGGAGGCGCCGAATGAGCGCGAAGGCTCGGACCCGCGACGGCATGGTGCCCGGCTACGGCTGGCTGCTCGGGATGAGCTCCTGGATCCTCTGCACCGCCGTCCCGAACTCGGCGACGGCATGGCTCGGGTTCCTCATCATCGGCATCGTCGCCAGACGCTTCTCCTGGGGCGTGCTCGGCGTCGCCGCCGGAGCGCTCGCGATCCTCGCCCACCTGCCGATCTGGGGGCAGTTCGGCCCCGTCGCGGTGCTCGTCGTGTATCTCGCCGGCATGCTCGCAGCGCTCTGGGTGAATCCCGCATGGTTGCGCCTCATGTGGGAGCGTCGCGCGTCGCGCGCCGCGAACTCCTCCGCGAGCGCGCCGAGCTCCTCGAGAACCGCGACGACCGATGCCGCAGCATCCCGGCAGAGGCAGAACCGTGCGGCGAAACGGCGCACGGCCGCTGCGCAGACCGCGAAGCGGAAGCGCGAAGACGCCGAAGCCGAACGACCGCGCTCGCGGACGACGGCCGCGGCGCCCGCCGCAGCACCCCCGAAGGTCGCCGCCGAATCGGAGCCGCAGCGCCTCGCCGAACGCGCCGGCGCCTCGACCGAGGGACTGCTGGCCGGGAACCCCCGTACCGACGCCGGGAACCCCCGTACCGACGCCGGGGAGCCCATCGACGTCAATGAAGCCACGGCCGCGCAGTTCGCGAAGCTGCCGGGCCTCACCCGCAGCCGGGCGCAGCGCGCCGTGCGGCTGCGCCGCGACGGCCGCTACACCTCCCTCGAAGACTTCGCAGCCCGTCTCGAGCTGCAGCCGCACGAGCTCGTGCGCCTGCGCCCCGGCCTCAGCTGCGCTCCGCCGCCCCGCGGGCCGCGCTCGTTCGGCCGCCGGGTCGACTACTGAGCCGGGCGCACCCGCAGGGTCTCCTCCGAGCACGCATGGCGGCGACGATTACCCAGACACACCCGGGTCGGCTAGAATAGCCAGGTCAACCGGAGGAGAGTTTTCATGGCCAATGTGAACGGCATCATCGACCCGCCCATCGACGACCTGCTCGAGAAGGTGGATTCGAAGTACGCTCTCGTGACCTTCGCGTCGCAGCGCGCCCGTCAGATCAACGACTACTACACCGATCTGCACGACGGCAACCTCTTCGACAACGTCGGACCGCTCGTTGACTCGTCCGTCGACGACAAGCCGCTGTCGATCGCCCTGCACGAGATCGTCGAGGGCAAGCTCACGATGACGAAGCGCGCCGAATAACCGCGCGCCGTCAGCGTTGTCGGTGGCGTCGGATACCCTGATGAGGGTCCGACGCCACCGACGTTTTATGCACCAACCACCGAATCCAGCAGGGAGTACCGTGACACTGCGCCAGTTCACCTCCGAGTCCGTCACCGAGGGGCATCCCGACAAGATCTGCGACCGCATCTCCGACTCGATCCTCGACGCCATGCTCGAGCAGGATCCGGGTGCGCGCGTGGCCGTCGAAACGCTCGTGACGACCGGCCTGGTGCATGTCGCCGGCGAGGTGCGCACGAGCGGCTACGTCGAGATCCCGCAGATCGTGCGCGGCGTCATCCGCGACATCGGCTACGTCAACTCCGACATGGGCTTCGACGCCTCATCGTGCGGCGTCTCGGTCTCGATCGGCCAGCAGTCGCCCGACATCGCGGGCGGCGTCGACTCGTCGCTCGAAGAGCGCTCCGGCGCTGCGGGCATCGACGACCTCGACCGCCAGGGCGCCGGCGATCAGGGCATCATGTTCGGCTACGCCACCGATGAGACCCCCGAGCTGCACCCGCTGCCGAGCTGGCTGTCGCACCGCCTCGCCGAGCGCCTCACCGAGGTGCGCAAGAGCGGCGTGCTGCCCGAACTGCGCCCCGACGGCAAGACCCAGGTCACCATCGGCTACGACGGCGACCGCGCCGCATCGATCGAGGCCGTCGTCGTCTCGACCCAGCACTCGGCCGACATCTCGCAGCCGGCGCTGCGCGACGCCATCGAGCGCGAGGTGATCCGCCCCGTGCTCGGCCGCGTCGAGCTCGACAGCACGAACGCCGAGCTCTTCATCAACCCCGCGGGCCCCTTCGTCGTCGGCGGGCCGATGGGCGATGCGGGCCTCACCGGCCGCAAGATCATCATCGACACCTACGGCGGCGCGAGCCGGCACGGCGGCGGTGCGTTCAGCGGCAAAGACCCGTCGAAGGTCGACCGTTCGGCCGCCTACGCCATGCGCTGGGTCGCGAAGCACGTCGTCGCCGCTGGGCTTGCGAAGCGCGCCGAGCTGCAGGTGGCGTACGCCATCGGCGTCGCGGCGCCCGTCGGCCTCTACGTCGAGACCTTCGGCACCGAGACCGTGCCGCTCGAGCGCATCGAGGCCGCCGTGCGCGAGGTCTTCGACCTGCGTCCGCTCGCGATCATCCGCGATCTCGACCTGCTGCGCCCGGTCTACGCCCAGACGAGCGCATACGGTCACTTCGGCCGCGAGCTCGCCGACTTCACCTGGGAGGCGACCCCGCGGGTCGCCGAGCTGCGCGCCGCAGCGGGGCTCTAGGCGCTCCAGACAGGGCAAACGATGAGCCCGGCGAGCGCCTTCGACCGGGCGGAGGCTGCGAACGGCCGCCCGGTCGCGCGAGTGCTGCTCGATTCGGCGCTGCCGCAGCTCGACCACCTCTTCGACTACGCCGTGCCGCCCGAGCTCGCCGAAGAGCTGCGCGTCGGGCAGCGCGTGCGCGTGCCGTTCCGGTCGCAGCAGCGCAAGAACTTCGGCTACGTCATCGGCTTCGCCGAGCGCAGCGAGTTCTCGGGGTCGCTCTCGCCGATCGCCGACATCGTCGGCCCGGTGCCCGTGCTGGCCCCCGAGGTATGGCGGCTCGCGCGCGCCGTCGCCGACCGTGCCGGCGGGTCGGCCGGCGACATCCTCCGCCTCGCCATCCCGACCCGGCAGGTGCGCGTCGAGAAGAAGCACCTCGCCGCGGCCGCTGCGGTCGGCCAAACCGAAGCCGAGCCGGACGGCGCTCCCGCCGCCGAGCCTGACGCCGGTACCGCATCCAGTACCGCCTCCGGTACCGCTATTACTGCTGAGGCTCCGGTGTCTGCGACGGCTGCCGCAGGAGATTCCGCTCCCGAGCCGGCTGCCGGGGAGTCCGCGCTCGTCGACGAGCTGCTTACCGGCGGCAGGCTCGCGCACACGGCGTCGCACGGCCCCGAACGCCTGCCGACCGGCGAATGGGTGGGCGGCTGGGCGGCGCAGCTCGCGCGCGTCGCCGTCGAGGTGCACGGCCGCGGCCGCAGCGCGATCCTCGTCGCCCCCGATTACCGCGACCTCGATCAGCTGCGCGACGCACTGCAGGCCCTCGGGCATACCGAGTTCGTGCGCGTCGACTCCCGGCAGTCGAACGCCGAGCGCTACGCCGGCTTCCTGCGCGCGCTCGACGCCGAGCCGCGCATCATCCTCGGCAACCGCTCAGCCGTCTACGCGCCAGCCCACCGCCTCGGCGCGATCATCGTCTGGGACGACGGCGACCCGCTGCTCGCAGAACTGCTGACGCCGTACGTGCACGCGCGGGATGCTGCGCTCGTGCGCGCCTCGCTCCCGGTAGAGGTTGCGCGCAGCGCGGAGGCCTCTGAGAGCGCAGAGCATGTAGAGAATGCAGCGCATGCAGAGGGTGCACGCGGGTCCGAATCCACCGGGCTGCTCTTCGCCTCGCACGCGCGCAGCGCCGAGGTGCAGCGCCTCGTCGAGATCGGCTACGTGCGGGCGCAGCAGAATCCGCCGAAGCGCGCCCGCATCATCCACGCCGACGCCTCCATGACTCCCGACGCTTTCGCCGGGCGCGTGCCCGAGATCGCGGCGCGCACCATTCGCGAGGGGCTCAAGCGCGGGCCGGTGCTCGCGCAGGTGGCGACACCGGGGTATGCGCCCATCGCGGTGTGTGTCGACTGCGGCGATCTCGCCCGCTGCAACTCCTGCACCGGGCCGATCGGCTTCCGCGTCGTCGGGCGCGCATCGTGCCGCTGGTGCGGCGAGTTCGCGAACCAGTGGCACTGCGCCACCTGCGACGGCCGCGCGTTCCAGGAGCGCGGCATGGGCGCCGGCCGCACCGTCGAGCAGTTCGAGCAGCAGTTCCCGGGCGTGCGCGTGCTGCTGAGCGACGGCGAGCACCCGCGCGAGAGCGTCGACGCGCGCCCCGCGCTCGTGGTCGCCACCCGTGGCGCGGAGCCGCTCGCCGCCGGCGGATACCGGGCCGTCGTGCTGCTCGACGCCGAGCGCCTGCTCGGTCTCGAGAGCCTGCGCGCGGGGGAGGACTGCCTGAGATGGTGGGAGAACGCCGCCGCCCTCACCGCCCCCGAGGGGCGCTGTCTGATGGCGGCGGGCGGCGGCCCGGTCGTGCAGGCGTTCGTCACGGGCCGCACCGAGCAGTGGCTGCAGCAGGAGCTGCGCGACCGGACCGCGCTGCGGTATCCGCCGGCGGTGCGGGTCGCCAGCGTGAGCGGCGGCCCGAACGAGGTCGAGCGCGCGCTCGCACAGCTCGAGGGGCTCGCGGGCGTCGACCACGTCGGGCCCGCGCCCGTGCCGCCCGGCGGCAGTGCGAACGTGCCGCGCGGTCTGGTGCGCGCGATCGTGCGCTTCGACTACGCTCGCGGCGCCGAAGTCGCGCGCAGGCTCCGAGGCGCGCTCGTCGCCGACGCCGCCGGATCGTCGGCGCGCGGCAAGCCGACCGGCCGCGCCCGTCCCGAGGCGCTGCGGCTGCGCTTCGACGACCGCGGCGTCTTCGACGGGTAGGGCGTCGTCATCGCCGGCGGCCTGTTCGCTCGAACCGCGTGTGAGCGCGTGCAACGCGCGCAGTGCGTGAGCTCGTTCGGATCAGAGCGGTCGTTCGGACGAAAACGCCTCGAATCGTCCGAACGAACTCGCATCTCCGAACGAGCTCACGGCACACTGCAGTGGACGTGCGCTGTGGCGCACGCGGAGCAGCCCGCTGAACGCACCGCGTTCTTCAGCCGCTCCCGCCCCGCGCTGCGCTCCGTGGGCAGGCGCTGTGGCGCCTGCGGAGCGGGTTCAGAACGCTACGCGTTCTTCAGCCGCTCCGCTACGAAGTCGACGTCCTTGTCGCCGCGGCCCGACAGGTTCGCGATGATGATCTGATCGGGGCCGAGCTCGGGTGCGAGCTTCACGACGTGGGCGAGCGCATGCGACGACTCGAGCGCGGGGATGATGCCCTCGGTGCGGGTGAGCAGCTGGAACGCGTCGAGCGCCTCGGCGTCGGTCACGGTCACATACTCGCCGCGGCCGATCTGCTCGAGGTGCGCGTGCTGCGGCCCGACGCCGGGGTAGTCGATGCCCGAGCCGATCGAGTGCACGGGGGCCGGATCGCCCGCCTCGTCGAGCAGCACCTTCGTGTGCATGCCGTGGATATCGCCGATGACGCCGAGCGTCATGGTCGCGGCGTGGCGCTCGGTGTCGAGGCCCTCGCCGGCGGGCTCCACGCCGATCACGCGCACCGACTCGTCCTCGAGGAACGCGTCGAAGAGCCCCATCGCGTTCGAACCGCCGCCGACGCACGCCACGAGCGCGTCGGGCAGGCGCCCCTCGGCCTCGAGGATCTGGGCGCGCGCTTCGCGGCCCACGACCGACTGGAAGTCGCGCACCATCGAGGGGAAGGGGTGCGGGCCGACGACGGAACCGATCGCGAACAGATACTCCTCGGGGTTCGCGGCGTACACGCCGAAGGCCGAGTCGACGGCCTCCTTCAGCGACCGGCCGCCCTCCTCGACGGCGACGACCTTCGCGCCGAGCAGCTCCATGCGCACGACGTTCGGGTGCTGCTTCTCGACGTCGATCGCGCCCATGTGGATCTCGCATTCGAGGCCCACGAGCGCCGCCGCGGTCGCGAGGGCGACGCCGTGCTGACCGGCGCCGGTCTCGGCGATGACCTTCTTCTTGCCCATGCGCTTGGCGAGCAGTGCCTCGCCGAGGCAGTGGTTGATCTTATGCGCGCCCGTGTGGTTGAGGTCCTCGCGCTTCAGATAGACCTTCGCGCCGCCGAGCTTCTCGGTCAGATTCTCCGCGAAGTAGAGCAGCGACGGGCGGCCGACGTACTTCGACAGCAACGACTGCAGCTCGTCGGTGAACGCCGGATCCTGCTTCGCCGCCTCGTACGCCTCGGCGACCTCGGCCATGGGGCCGACGAGGAACGGCGGCAGCACGGCTCCGCCGAACTCGCCGAAGTAGCCGCCCGCATCGGCGCGGTAGATGGAGTTGTGAGATTCGCTCATGGTGGAGATCCTTTGCTTCATTGCGCCCACCGAGGAGGACAAAAAAACCGCCTGCGGCAGGCGGTGTCGTGTTCATGCATACGTGACAGCTCGCCCTCAGACGAGCCACCACTGATTCACGATATGCATGCCGGGAATCATATCAGGATCGCCGGCGACACGGGCTCGCGCCCTCGCGACCGGGCATCGGCAACTGCAAGAATGGGGGCCATGCGCATCGTCTTCGCCGGAACTCCGGAATTCGCGGTCCCGAGTCTGCACGCCCTCGCGAAGACGCACGAGCTCGTCGGCGTCATCACGCGCGAGGACGCGCCGTTCGGCCGCAAGCGAGTGCTGACGCCGTCGCCGGTCGCCGTGGCGGCAGAGCAGCTCGGTCTGCCGGTGCTGAAGGCGAACCGGCTCGATGACGCCGCCACCGACTGGGTGCGCGGCCTCGACGCAGAACTGGGAGTCATCGTCGCGTACGGCGGGCTCGTGCGCGAGCCGCTGCTGTCGCTACCGCTGCACGGTTGGGTCAATCTGCACTTCTCGGAGCTGCCGCGCTGGCGGGGAGCCGCGCCGGTGCAGCGGGCGCTCGCGGCGGGGGAGCAGCGCCTCGGCGTCACGGTGTTCCGGTTGGTCGAGGCGCTCGACGCGGGCGCCGTCGTCACGCGCGACGCGCTGACGTTCGCGGAGGGCACCTCCGCGGGAGAGGCGCTCACGGCGCTGTCGGAGTACGGCACCGACGCGGTGCTCGCGGCGATCTCGGCGCTCGAGGCCGACCCGGGTGCGGGCGAGGAGCAGACGGGCGGGGCGAGCACCGCGCACAAGCTGAGCCGCGACGACGGCAGGCTCGATCTCGCGCGCGATGCGACCGAGGTGCTGGCGCACTGGGCGGGCATGACCCCCGAGCCGGGGGCGTTCGCGATGTTCGACGGGCAGCCGCTCAAGCTGCACGAGCTGCGCAGATTCGGTGCGGCCGCCGACGCTGCTGCGGCGACCGGGGGCGATGCTCGCCAGGGATCGCCGAGCGCGGGCACGGTGCGCCTCGTCGCGGGGCGGGCCGTGCTGCGGCTCGACGGCGGCGACCTCGAACTGGTGCGGGTGCAGCCGGCGGGGAAGCCGGCGATGGACGGGGCCGCCTGGTTGCGCGGCCGCAGTGGAGAGGCGGTGCTGTCATGAGCGAGAACCGAGGGGAGCGGCGGGGGCCGGGCAACCGGTCGGGCCGGTCGCATCGTCCGGAGCGGGGCTCGGCGCCGCGGCGCCATGCGTCGCGGGTGGCGATCTCGCCCGCGCGCCTCGTCGCCTACGACGTGCTGCGCGACGTCGAGGAGCGGGACGCCTACGCGAACCTCGCGCTGCCGTCGCGCATCCGCGAGGCCCGGCTCGACGGCCGCGATGCGGCCCTCGCGACCGAGCTCGCCGCCGGGGCGCTGCGCGGCCGCGGCCGCTACGACCGCATCATCGAGCTCGCGGCAGACCGCCCGATCGACGAGATCGATGCGCGCACGCGCAACGTGCTGCGCCTCGGAGTGCACCAGCTGCTCGGCATGCGCACCGCATCGCACGCGGCCGTGAACGAGAGCGTCGAGCTGCAGCGCCGCGTCGCGAACGAGAACGCGGCCGGCTTCGTGAACGGCGTGCTGCGCACCGTGGGCCGCAGCACCAACGAGCAGTGGGACGAGCGTATCGACGACGCCGCCGACACCGCGGACGGCGCGCTGAGCGCCCGCACCTCGCACCCCGCATGGATCGTGCGGGCGCTGCGCGCAGCGCTCCGATCGGAGGGGCGCGAGCACGAGCTCGAGGAGCTGCTCGCGGCCGACAACGCCGCCCCGTCGGTGCAGCTCGCGATGCTGCCGGGCGTCGGCGTCGTGCCGCTCACGGCCGAGGAACGCGGGCGGGAGGCGGGCTTCGAGGTCACCGCCGAAGGGCCGTCGCCGATGGGCCTCGAGCTCGCCGGCGGCGACCCCGGCCGAGCCATCGAGGCCATCGGCGCCCCCGAGGGGTTCGTGCGCGTGCAGGATCAGGGGTCGCAGCTCGCGGCCCTCGCGCTGACCCGGCTGCGCCCGGTGCGGCCGGGGGAACGCTGGCTCGATCTGTGCGCGGGGCCGGGCGGCAAATCGGCCGTGCTCGGCGCCGAGGCGCTGCGGGGCGGCGCGACGCTGCGCGCGAACGAGGTGTCGCAGCATCGCGCCACTCTCGTGCGGCGCTCCGTCGAGCCGGTGGCGGATGCGGTCGAGGTCGTCGCGTTCGACGGCCGCGGCCCCGGGGCGTTCGGTGACCGCGGCCCGCAGCGCGCGATGTTCGACCGCATCCTGGTCGACGCGCCGTGCTCGGGGCTCGGCGCACTGCGCCGTCGGCCCGAGGCCCGCTGGCGCAAGCAGCCGTCCGATCTGCCCGAGCTGACGGCGCTGCAGGAGGAGCTGCTCGAGGCCGCGGTCGCCCATCTCGCGGTCGGCGGCACGCTCGCCTACGTCACCTGCTCGCCCCACCTCGCCGAGACCCGCGTCGTGGTCGACCGCCTGCTGCGCACCCATCCCGGGCTCGTCGAGCTCGACGCGAAGCGGGCCGTGGACTCGATCACCCGTTACGGCGTCGACCTCGCCGGCGATGCGCTCAGCGCGCAGTTGTGGCCGCACCGGCACGACACCGATGCCATGTTCATCGCGCTCATCGAACGGCAGGAGGCCGATTCCGCATGACCGACGACCTGCGCGAGCAGTCACCCGAGATGCACTCCGCGGGAGCGCGGCCCGACCGGTTCGATGAAGTGCCGTGGCCCGCGGTCGCCGTATTCGTGGCGGTCGCCTATGCGCTCGCCTGGCTCGTCGCCCTGCCGCTCTGGTTCGTCGACTTCGAGCCCTCGGCCTATGCGACGCTCTTCGGAGTGCTCGCCGGCGCGATGATGTTCACGCCGACGCTCGCCGCTCTCGTCGTGGTCTTCCTCATGAAGCGGCCCGGACGCGAGCGCATGCGCCTGCTCGGCATCTGGCCGCTGCGCCCGGCGAAGCGCGTCGTCTGGTTCTCGGTCGTGATGAACTTCGTGCCGGTGCTGCTCGTCGCGGCCTGCCTCGGCATCTCTGCGATGTTCGGCTGGCTGCAGCTCGACCTGTCGGGCTTCTCCGGCTTCCGGCAGGCCGTCGACGCGCAGATCGATGGCCTCGGCCTCGACCCTGCGGCCACTGCCGCGGCGCGGGCGGCGATGCCGCCCATCGGCATGCTCGTCGCCGTGCAGATCGGCGTCATCCTGCTCGGCGGCGTGCTCAACATGATTCCCGCGCTCGGCGAGGAGATCGGCTGGCGCGGCTGGCTGCTGCCGGCCCTCCGACCGCTCGGCGCCTGGCCCGCCCTGCTCGTGTCGGGCGCCATCTGGGGCCTCTGGCATGCGCCGGTGATCCTGCTTGGCTACAACTTCAACCGCACCGACTGGGTGGGTGTCGTGCTCATGATCGCGGGCTGCACGGCTTGGGGCGTGTTCTTCGGCTGGTTGCGGCTGCGCACCGCCTCGATCTGGCCGTCGGCGATCGCCCACGCCTCGTTCAACGCCGCGGGCGGGCTGCTGGTCATCGGCATGGCGGCGACCGACACGCCGCCCGACATGCTGTTCGTGAACCCCCTCGGGGTGCCCGGCTGGATCCTGCTCGCAGTCGTCGTCTCGGCGCTGCTCGTCACCGGACAGTTCTCGCGGGAGCCGCAGCTGGCTCCGGCGAAGCCGAAGTGGGCGCCGCCCGGCCCGGTCACTCCCAGCTGACCGTCGGCCGCGCGGACGAGAAGTCGACCGTCGGGGTCAGCGGGTCGGCGCCGTACCCCACCTCGCCGGTACTCCGTTCGCCGTCCAGCTCGACCTCCACGACGATCTTCACCGGAATGAAGTCGTATGCGACGACGACGGTCGGCCGGTCGAAGTCGAAGCGCGGTTCGAGCGCGGCGATCGCCGCATCGGTCTCGGAGGTCAGCGACCGCTGCACGGTACCGTCGATCGCGACCTCGCCGCCGTCGAAGGTGCCGTCGACATCCATGCCGCAGGGCGTCGTCAGCGAGGTCCGCGCGACGCACTGCGTGAGCGACTCCGTGACGAGCATGCGGAAGATCGTCACGGACCGATCGGTCAGCGCGGGTTCGAGGTCGTAGAAGGCCATGTCGTCTGCTTCGTCGGCGATGACGAGCGGATCGCTGCCGCCCGACGTCTCGAAGGCCGTATTGCCGAGCTCGACCTCGTACGCCCCCGGGAACAGGCTGAACGAGTCGTCGGTCACGGACACGCCGTTCACCATCGGTTCGAGCCCCGAGAACTGCGACAGGGAGAAGGTGAACATCGCGTTCGAGATCTCCCAGTCCTCGCCGTACTGCCACACCTCGAACTCGCGCTCGACGGTGCGGTCGCCGATGTCGAACGCGGCGCTCACGATCGTCTCGTCGTACTCGCCCCGGTACGTCGCTTCGGAGTCGATCTCGATGCCGCCGAGCGGGGCGAGCCCATTCGACGCGTCGAGCACCTGATCGGTCAGCAGCGGGTCGGAGAGATCGCCGCCCGAAAGGCTCCGCGCCGTCTCGGCATCCCCGTCGGCGAGCGCCGTCAGGAACTGCTCGACGGTCTGCTCGGCCTCGGCGGCTTCGGAGGATCCGGGGCTTCCCGGCGGGGCCGAGAACTTCGGGCCGATGAAGACGATGCCGATCAGCACGATCGCGAGGATGCCGACGCCTCCGCCGATGAACGAGATGGCCCGGCGGGCCCGGCCGCCCGCGCCGCCCCGGCTTCCGCCTCCGCTCGACGCCGGGATCCTGGTCTGTGCGGGCGCCGCGGTCCGCGGGCGGGTCGGCGACGGTGCCGAGACGGGCTGCGCAGGAGCGGCCGGCGCCGGGGTGCTGCGAGGCGCCGAGCGGGGTGGCGGCGCAGATGCAGACGGCACCGCGGCGGGCGCGGGCGCGGCTGCGGCGGGCACGGGAGCAGCGGCGGGCGCCGCGACGGCCGCGGGGATCGGGATCTCGGGCGCCGCGGGCGCGGCGGATCGGTCGGCGGGCGCCGCGTCCGTCGGCGCCCGGAGGCCCGTGGGCGGCTGCATGCCCACCGGGGCCGGCATCCCGGCGGGCGCCTGGAGGCCCGCTGGTGCATCCAGCCCTTCCGGCGCCGGCAGCCCCTGCGGCGGCCGCATCCCGGCGGGAGGCTGCAGACCGGCCGGCGGTGCCGACTGATCCGGTCGGTCGCGTTGCGCATCCATGGCAGACACTATACGAGCCGTGCGGCGGGTCGTGGCGCATCGGGCCGTCGCGATTCCGCCCGGTCCGGCGGCGCGGCGTCCGCATCGAATAGGCTGGCATCGTGACCGCACAGCGCATCAACCCGAGCATCCTCTCCGCCGACTTCGTGAACCTGCAGGCCGAACTCGAGGCGATCAGCACCGCCGACCTCGTGCACGTCGATGTGATGGACAACCACTTCGTGCCGAATCTCACGATGGGCCCGCCGATCGTCGAACGCATCCAGGCCGTGTCGCCCGTGCCGCTCGACGTGCACCTCATGATCTCCGACGCCGACCGCTGGGCGCCCGGGTACGCCGAGCTCGGAGCCTACTCGGTGACCTTCCATGCCGAGGCGGCCGAGGAGCCGGTGAAGCTCGCGCGCCGCCTGCGCGATATCGGAGCGCGCGCCGGCATCGCGCTCAAGCCCGGCACCGACCCCGAACCCTACCTCGAGCTGCTGCCCGAGTTCGATCAGGTGCTCGTCATGACCGTCGAGCCCGGCTTCGGCGGGCAGTCGTTCATGCACGACATGATGCCGAAGCTGCGCCGCTTCGCCGAGGCGCGCGAGCGGCTCGGCCTCGATGTGTGGCTGCAGGTCGACGGCGGCATCTCGAAGGATACGATCGCGATCGCCGCGGAGGCGGGAGCCGACACCTTCGTCGCCGGATCCGCCGTCTACGGCGGAGTGCCCGAGGACCGGATCGCCGAGCTCCGTCTCGCCGCCGCTGCCCACGCGCATTGAACCCGCGACCTGTTCCGCGCACGCGGGGCGACGCCGGGAGAACCCGGTAGGCTGGACGGGTGAAAACTTTCGATGATCTCTTCTCGGAACTCAGCCGCAAGGCGGAGACTCGCCCGGAGGGCAGCGACACGGTCGCGCGCCTCGACGCCGGCGTGCATGCGATCGGGAAGAAGATCGTCGAGGAGGCGGCCGAGGTCTGGATGGCCGCGGAGCACGAGGGCGACGACGCCTGCGCCGAAGAGATCAGCCAGCTGCTCTACCACCTGCAGGTGCTCATGCTCGCCAAGGGCCTGAAGCTCGAAGACGTCTATCGCTACCTCTGAACCGTAAGGAAACATCGCGCATGCTGCGTATCGCAGTCCCCAACAAGGGATCCCTGTCGGAAGTCGCCGCCGAGATGCTCACGGAGGCCGGGTACTCCGGTCGACGCGATAGCCGCAAGCTCGTGCACGCCGACACTCGCAACGACGTCGAGTTCTTCTACCTGCGCCCGCGCGACATCGCGACCTATGTCGGTTCGGGCGCACTCGACGTCGGCATCACGGGCCGCGACCTGCTGCTCGACTCGGGTTCGGATGCGACCGAGATCGAACAGCTCGCGTTCGCCGATTCCACCTTCCGCTTCGCCTCGCCCGCGGGCGACGGCATCACCGACATCTCGCAGCTCGCCGGCCTGCGCATCGCGACCAGCTACCCCAAGCTCGTCGACGACTTCCTGCGCGCCCGCGGTGTCGAGTCGGTGCTCGTCAAGCTCGACGGCGCCGTGGAGTCGGCGGTGCAGCTCGGCGTCGCCGACGCGGTCGCCGACGTCGTGTCCACCGGCGCCACGCTGAAGGCCGCGGGCCTCGAGATCTTCGGCCCCGTGATCCTCGAATCGACCGCCGTGCTCATCGGCGGCCCGAACGAGCATGCTGGCATCGAGCGCCTGCTGCGCCGCCTGCGCGGCGTGCTCGTCGCCCGCAAGTACGTGATCATGGACTACGACCTCCCCGTCGCGCGCCTCGAGGCCGCCACCGCGGTCGCGACGGGAATCGAATCTCCCACCGTCTCGCCGCTGAAGGACGAGGAATGGGTGGCCGTGCGCGTCATGGTGAGCGCCGACGAGGCGAACACCATCATGGACGAGCTCTACGACCTCGGCGCACGGGCCATCCTCGTGACGCCGATCCACGCGGCGCGCCTGTAGCGGCCGAGCACCCGATGAGCAGGAGAGCAGCATGAGCGTCGCGGTCCGCGTGATCCCGTGCCTCGACGTCGCGGGCGGCCGCGTCGTCAAAGGCGTCAACTTCTTGAACCTGCAGGATGCGGGCGACCCCGTCGAACTCGCCGCGAAGTACGCCGAGCAGGGGGCTGACGAGCTCACCTTCCTCGACGTCACCGCCACGGTCGACGGCCGCTCGACGACCTACGACGTCGTGCGCCGCACCGCCGAGCAGGTGTTCATCCCGCTCACCGTCGGCGGCGGAGTGCGCGAGGTCGACGATGTGGCGAGACTGCTCGAGGTCGGCGCCGACAAGGTCGGCATCAACAGCGGTGCGATCGCGCGCCCGGACGTGATCGGCGAGATCGCCGACCGCTTCGGCGCGCAGGTGCTCGTGCTCTCGCTCGACGTGAAGCGCAGCGATCGTATGCCCTCGGGCTTCGTCGTCACCACGCACGGCGGTAAGCAGGAGACCGACCTCGACGCGCTCGCATGGTGCCGCGAAGCGGTCGACCGCGGCGTCGGCGAACTGCTCGTGAACTCGATGGACGCCGACGGCACCCAGGACGGCTTCGACCTGGAGCTCACGCGCGACGTGCGCGCGCTCTCGCACGTTCCCGTGATCGCGTCGGGCGGCGCCGGGGAGCTGGAGCACTTCGCGCCCGCCGTCGACGCCGGCGCCGACGCGGTGCTCGCGGCCTCCGTGTTCCACTACGGCAAGCTCACGATCGGCGAAGTGAAGCGCGCCCTCCACGAGTCCGGGCACGAGGTGCGGCTGACCGCGGGGGAGCGCGCATGAGCGCCGTCGACCCCGTGCCCGCCGGCCTCGTCTTCAACGCCGACGGCCTGCTGCCCGCGATCATCCAGGACGACGATTCGGGCGAGGTGCTGATGCTCGCCTGGATGAACCGCGAATCGGTGCGCCGCACGCTCACCACCGGGCGCGTGACCTTCTGGTCGCGGTCGCGGCAGCAGTACTGGCGCAAAGGCGACACCTCCGGGCACCGGCAGTACGTGCGCGGCGTCTCGATGGACTGCGACGGCGACACGCTGCTCGTGCGCGTGATCCAGCTCGGCGCCGCCTGCCACACCGGCACCCGCACCTGCTTCACCGGCAGGGAGATCGCGGCCCTCATCGGCGACCCGGCGCAGGACGACGCGGCCGACGCCTGACCGCAGCGCGGACGTCCGACCGCGGCGGCGGCCCTGAGCCGCCGCGATAGGCTGGAGGAGTGACCCTCACTACCTCACGCAGCGACTTCGAAGCCGCGCGCGCCGCCCACCCGGTCGTTCCCGTCTGCCGCGAGATCTTCGCCGATGCGGATACTCCGGTGAGCATCTACCGCAAGGTCGCCGCGTCCCGTCCCGGTACCTTCCTGCTCGAATCGGCGGAGCAGGGCGGCGTCTGGACCCGCTTCAGCTTCGTCGGAGCCGGCAGCTTCGGCGTGCTCGGCGAGCGCGACGGCCGTGCGCACTGGAAAGCCGTCTCGGATGCTCTCGACGAGGAGCGCCTGCTGCCCGGAGGCGTCGCATCGCTCGCCCCGGTCGAGGCGCTGCGCGCGGTCTACGAGCGGTGGCGGTCGCCGCAGGTCGAGGGCCTGCCGCCGCTCGCGAGCGGCTTCGTCGGCTACCTCGGGTGGGAGACCGTGCATCAGTTCGAGCGCCTCGAGGGCGGGCCCGCCGAGGGCCCGGGGCTCCCGACGCAGGGTCTCGGCTTCGTCTCCGAGCTCGTCGTGATCGACCACCGCGAGGGCTCGGTCGTGCTGCTCGCGAACGTGCTCTGCGACCGGGCAGACAGCGAACCGGCCGACGCGCAGTGGGCCGACGCCCAGGCGCGCCTGGATGTGCTCGAGGCCGCGCTCGCGGCCCCCGTGCCGTCGCCGCTCGGATCCCTGGACCGCACCGCCATGCCCGACGCCGCGCGCCTCACCTCGACCCCGGAGTTCATGGCCGCCGTCGAGATCGCCAAGCGCCACATCGTCGACGGCGACATCTTCCAGGTCGTGCCGTCGCAGCGCTTCGACCAGCCCTGCGAGGCCGACCCCCTCGACGTCTACCGGGTGCTGCGGCACCTCAACCCGAGCCCCTACCTCTACCTGCTGCAGCTCGAGGACGCCTCGGGCGCGCCCTTCGCGGTCGTCGGGTCGAGCCCGGAGGCGCTCGTCACGGTGCAGGAGTCGGGTCACGTGATGACACACCCGATCGCCGGCTCCCGCCCCCGCGGCGCCACCGTCGACGCCGACCAGCAGCACGAGCGCGACCTGCTGGCCGACGAGAAGGAGCGGGCCGAGCACCTCATGCTCGTCGACCTCGCCCGCAACGACCTGCTGCGGGTATGCGAACCGAACTCGGTCGAGGTGACCGAGTTCATGACGGTCGAGCGCTTCAGCCACATCATGCACATCGTGTCGTCGGTCGAGGGCCGGGTACGGGGCGAATGCAACCCGGTCGACGTCTTCCGAGCCACCTTCCCGGCAGGCACCCTCTCGGGCGCCCCGAAACCGCGCGCCCTGCAGATCATCGGCGATCTCGAGCCCGTGCAGCGCGGCGTGTACGGGGGAGTCGTCGGTTACTTCGGTCTCGGCGGCGCAGCCGATCTCGCGATCGCGATCCGCACCGCGACCATCAAGGACGGCGTCGCGATGATCCAGGCCGGTGCGGGAATCGTCGCCGACTCCGTGCCCGAGACCGAGGACGCGGAGTGCCAGAGCAAGGCGGCCGCTCCGCTCCGGGCCGTCGCCATCGCCAATACTCTGCACGAACTGGGCGGTGCCTGAGATGCGCATGAAGCCGCTCGTGCTCCTCGGTACCGCGGTCGTCGGGGCCGCGGGGCTCCTGGCCGGCTCGCAGACGTGGGTGTCGTTCGCGCTCGACGGCGCGTCCGCGACCGAGACCGTCACCGGCCACGAGGTGAACGCGGCCCTCACCCCGATCTTCATCGCCCTGATCGCGGCCGCCCTCGCCCTCACGATCGCGGGGCCCGTGTTCCGGCGCATCCTCGGCGCCCTCGTCGCGCTGCTCGGGGCCGGAGCGACCGCGCTCACCATCGGCGTGCTCGCGAACCCGCTCGCGGCTCTCTCGGGCCGCATCACCGAGCTGACCGGCATCAGCGGCGACCGGAGCACCGCGGCCGTCTCGGCGCTCGAAGTCGCCTTCTGGGGCTATCTGAGCGCCGCAGCGGGCGCCGCGGCGGTCGTGCTCGGCCTCGTCGTCCTCATCACCTCGGGGCGCTGGGCGGCGGCGGGGCGCAAGTACGACGGCGCCGAGGCGCCGAAGCGCTCGGGCGGGGCGCCCGACCGCATCTCGGACTGGGACGCGCTGTCCGAAGGCGGTGACCCGACGGATTCGGACGGGCCGAACCCGTCGGCGTGAGTCATCCTGAACGGCTCGCGAGGCGCGAGCCGCGGCGTGGGCGCGAAACGCGGTGCGTTTCTTCGGTGCGCCCGGCCGGGCGGTGACCCGACGGATTCGGACGGGCCGAACCCGTCGGACGACCCGGGCCCGGCGGATGACAACCCGGCCGACGATTTCAGGTAGGATCGAAGCATTCAAATCTGTTCAGAGGAGATTCATGAGTACCCAGCACGAAGAGCCCGGTCACGGCGATTCACCCGCGGCATGGACCGCAGTTGTAGTGATGCTGATCGGCATCGCAGCCGGCACCGTCTTCTTCTTCCTGCACATGGCAGCCATGGTGTGGGTCTGCGCCGGTGTGGTGCTGGTCGGCGCATTGCTCGGCTTCATCCTCGCCAAGGCCGGTTTCGGCGTGAACGGCCCCCGTTTCACCCCCAAATCGCACGACTAGAGTGTTAGACGAACTGCTCGCAGGGTCGCTGGAAGACGCGCAGGCCCGCAGGGAGCTTCGGCCGTACGCGCAGGTCGAGGCCGACGCGCTCGCGAAGACCCCCGCGCTCGACGCGCTGGCGGCCCTGTCGCCCGCCGATCACATCAAGGTGATCGCCGAGGTGAAACGGGCGAGCCCGTCGCGCGGCGACCTCGCCGAGATCGCCGAACCGCAGGCCCTCGCCTCGCAGTACGAGGCCGGCGGCGCCAGCGTGGTCAGCGTGCTCACCGAGCAGCGCCGGTTCAAGGGGTCGATCGCCGACCTCGAGGCCGTGCGCAAGGCCGTCAGCATCCCGGTGCTGCGCAAGGACTTCATCGGCGACGAGTACCAGGTGCTCGAGGCGCGGGCGGCAGGAGCCGACCTCGTGCTGCTCATCGTCGCTGCGCTGCCGCAGGATCGCCTCGCGCAGTTGTACACGATGATCCGCGAACTCGGCATGACGCCGCTCGTCGAGGCGCATTCCGACACCGAGGTCGCCCGGGCGGTCGACCTCGGCGCCGAGCTCGTCGGCGTCAACGCCCGCAATCTGCAGACGTTCGAGCTCGACCGGGAACTGTTCGGCCGCGTCGCCGACCAGATTCCCGCCGGGGTCATCCGCGTCGCCGAGTCGGCGGTGCTCGATGTCTCCGATGTCGAGCGCTATCGCGAGGCAGGCGCCGACGCGGTGCTCGTGGGCGAAGCCCTCGTCACCAATGACCCCATTGCGACGCTCGCCTCGTATCTGAGCGTCTGAAACCCCGAGCAGGTGTGAGATGACAGCGAAACTCCGCGATCAGCACGGTCCGTTCTTCGGCGACTACGGCGGCCGGTACATGCCCGAATCGCTCATCGCCGCCATCGACGAGCTCACCGAGGCCTACGACGAGGCGAAAGCCGACCCGGCGTTCCAAGCCGAGCTGCTCGACCTGCTGCGCGATTACGCCGGCCGGCCGTCGCCCATCACCGAGGCTCCGAGGTTCGCGGAGCACGCCGGCGGGGCGCGCATCTTCCTGAAGCGCGAAGACCTCAACCACACCGGCTCGCACAAGATCAACAACGTGCTCGGCCAGGCGCTCTTGACCCGCCGCCTCGGCAAGCAGCGCGTCATCGCCGAGACCGGAGCCGGTCAGCACGGCGTCGCGACGGCGACCGCGGCCGCGCTGTTCGGCCTGGAGTGCACCATCTACATGGGCGAGGTCGACACCGAACGCCAGGCGCTCAACGTCGCACGCATGCGCCTGCTCGGCGCTGAGGTGGTGCCCGTGAAGACGGGGTCGCGCACGTTGAAGGACGCGATCAACGAGGCCTACCGCGACTGGGTGGCGAGCGTCGAGACCACGAACTACATCTTCGGCACCGCTGCCGGCCCGCATCCGTTCCCCGCGATGGTGCGCGACTTCCAGAAGATCATCTCGGAAGAGGCGCGCGCCCAGCTGCTCGAGAAGGCCGGGCGCCTGCCCGATGCGGTCGTCGCCTGCGTCGGCGGCGGCTCGAACGCGATCGGCATGTTCGACGCCTTCCTCGACGACGCCGATGTGAAGCTGTACGGCGTCGAAGCGGCCGGCGACGGCGTCGACACCGAGCGACATGCCGCCTCGATCGAGCGCGGCCGCCCCGGCGTGCTGCACGGGTCGAAGACCTATGTGCTGCAGGACGAGGACGGCCAGACGATCGAATCGCACTCGATCTCCGCCGGCCTCGACTACCCGGGGGTCGGCCCCGAGCACTCGTGGCTCGCCGACATCGGACGCGCCGAGTACATCCCGGCGACCGATGACGAAGCGATGCAGGCGCTGCGTCTGCTCAGCCGCACCGAGGGCATCATTCCGGCGATCGAGTCGGCCCACGCCCTCGCAGGCGCGCTGCGCATCGGCCGCGAGCTCGGCGCCGAAGGCGTGATCGCGGTGAGCCTGTCGGGCCGCGGCGATAAGGATATGGCGACGGCGGGCCGCTACTTCGGCCTGCTCGACGAGCACTCGGGAATCGAGGGTTGAACGTGACTGCCTCGCAAGTCGAAACCGCCATTCGTGCGGCCCAGCGGCATCGCAAGGGCGCGCTGATCGGCTACTTGCCGGTCGGTTTCCCCGATCTCGATACGAGCGTCGATGCGGCGATCGCGATGGCGCAAAACGGCGTCGACGTGATCGAGCTCGGCCTCCCGTACTCCGACCCGGTGATGGACGGCGTCGTCATCCAGAAGGCGACCGAGACCGCGCTCGCCCGGGGCTTCCGCGTGCGCGACGTATTCGAGGCCGTGCGCCGAGTGCGCGAGGCGGTCGACGTGCCGGTGCTCGTCATGACGTATTGGAACCCGGTGATGCAGTACGGCGTCGAGCGCTTCGCCCGCGACCTCGCCGAGGCCGGCGGCGCGGGGCTCATCACGCCCGACATCACGCCCGACATCGCCGCCGACTGGATCGAGACGAGCGAGCGCTTCGGCCTCGATCGCGTCTTCCTCGCAGCCCCGAGTTCGAGCGACGAGCGCCTCCGCCTCGTCGTCGGCGCATCGACCGGCTTCGTCTACACCGTCTCCACGATGGGCATCACGGGCGAGCGCGCCGAGCTCGATGCGGCCGCGCGCGGGCTCACGGCGCGTCTGCGCGAACAGGGATCGTCGGTCGCCTGCGTCGGTATCGGCCTCTCGACCCCCGAGCAGGTCTCGTCGGCGCTCGAGTACGCGGACGGAGCCATCGTCGGCACCGTCTTCGTGCGCGCGCTGCTGGACGGCGGTGTGGAGCGCCTGGCGGAAGCGGTGCGCACCATCGCCTCAGGAACCGCACGGTAGCGCGCAAGCTAGAATTGTCCCGTCCACCGCGTCGAGCGGTACGCACAACAGGTTCCGGCGGAGCGGCCGCCGGTGAAAGATGAGTGAATGATCCTCCCGTCGAGTATTCCGAGCCCCGAGATCCAGTTCATCGAACTCGGTCCACTGCGCATCTACCTCTATGCGCTCTGCATTCTGCTCGGCATCGTGCTTGCGGGCTTCTGGACGGCGAGCCGTCTCGGCCGTCGCGGCGGTGAGCGCGGCGCGACGCTCGACTTCATCGTCTGGGCCCTCGTGCTCGGTATCATCGGCGCGCGCCTCTACCATGTGCTCTCGCACTGGAGCGACTACTTCGGCGCCGGGAAGAACCCGCTCGAGATCTTCGCGTTCTGGAACGGCGGCATCGCCATCTTCGGTGCGCTGCTCGGCGGCGGCATCGGCGTACTCATCGCCTCCCGCATCACCGGCATCCGGTTCGGCTCGTTCGCCGACGCCCTCGTGCCGGGCCTGCTGCTCGCGCAGTCGATCGGCCGGTTCGGCAACTGGTTCAACCACGAACTCTTCGGCGGCCCGACCACTCTGCCGTGGGGCCTCGAGATCGAACCCTCGAACTCCGCTTTCCCCGTCGGCCTGCCCGCGGACACGCTCTTCCACCCGACGTTCATCTACGAATCGCTGTGGAACGTGCTCGGCATCATCGTGCTGCTCGCCATCGAGCGCCGCTGGCGCCCGCGCTGGGGCATGTTCTTCGGCTGCTACCTCATCTGGTACGGTCTCGGCCGCGCATTCACCGAATCGCTGCGCGTCGACCCGAGCCTCATCATTCTCGGCCTCCGCACCAACGTGCTGACCGCACTGCTCGCGGTGCTTCTGGGCCTCATCATCATCTTCGTACAGCGTCATCGCCATCCCGGGCTCGAGACCAGCGTCTACCTGCCCGGGCGCCGCAACCCCGCCGACTCGGTGCTCGCGGATACCGCGAACCCCGACGAGTTCTTCCACGTCATCGATCGTGGCGACTCGACCCCGGCGGCAGCGGCCGATGACGATGTCGAAGACCTGGCGGCTGCCCCTGCCGAACCCACCACCAAATAATCGACACATCGCACTTCGAGGAGAACAATTGCGTCACGCGAAGATCGTTGCAACATGGGGACCGGCCGTATCGAGCTATGACCACACCCTCGACCTGATCCGGGCGGGCGTGAACGTCGCCCGTCTCAACATGTCGCACGGCACGTACAACGTGCACGAGGGCATCTACCGCAATATCCGCCGCGCCGAGGCCGAGGTCTCGCGCCCCATCGCGGTGCTCGCCGACCTGCAGGGCCCGAAGATCCGCCTCGCCACCTTCGAGAACGGGCCGTACGAACTCGCCGAGGGCGACGAGTTCGCGATCACGACGCGCGACATCGTCGGCGACCGCACTATCGGCGGCACCACCCACAAGGGGCTTCCCGGCGACGTGAACCCCGGCGACCCGCTGCTCATCGACGACGGCAAGGTCGCGCTGCGCGCCACCCGAGTGACCGACGACACCGTCTACACGGTCGTCGAGGTGCCCGGCGCGATCTCGAACAACAAGGGCATCAACCTGCCCGGCGTCGCCGTGAACGTGCCTGCGCTGTCGGACAAGGACGAGGCCGACCTGCGGTGGGCGCTGCAGCTGGGGGCCGACTACATCGCGCTCTCGTTCGTGCGCGACGCGGCGGACATCACCCGGGTGCACGAGATCATGGAGGAGGAGGGCAAGCGCCTCCCCGTCATCGCCAAGATCGAGAAGCCGCAGGCAGTGGACAACCTCGAGGAGATCGTCGCCGCATTCGACGGCATCATGGTCGCCCGCGGCGATCTGGGCGTCGAGCTGCCCCTCGAGCGCGTGCCGCTCGTGCAGACCGAGGCGATCGCGCTCGCGCGACGCAACGCCAAGCCGGTCATCGTGGCGACCCAGGTCTTCGAATCGATGATCGAGAACCCGCGCCCGACGCGCGCCGAGGCCTCCGACTGCGCCAACGCCGTGCTCGACGGTGCGGATGCCGTGATGCTCTCGGGCGAGACGAGCGTCGGCGCGTACCCCGTCGAGGCCGTCGCCACCATGGCGCGCATCATCGAAGCCACCGAGGATCACGCGCTCGACCGCATCGACCCCATCGGCACGGCTCCCCGTACGCAGGGCGGCGCGCTGACACTTGCGGCCTCCGAGGTCGCGGACTTCATCGGCGCGAAGTTCATCTGCGTGTTCACCGAGTCCGGCGACACCGTGCGCCGCATGTCGCGTCTGCGCAAGCCCATCCCGATCATCGGGTTCACCCCCAGTTACGCCATCCGACGCAAGATGGAGCTCACCTGGGGCGCCAACAGCTACGAGGTCGACCGCGTCGGATCGACCGATGAGATGTTCGACCAGGTCGACGAGGTGCTGCTCTCGCACGGCCTCGCCGAGCTCGGCGACAAGGTGCTCATCATCGCCGGTTCCCCTCCCGGGGTCACCGGTTCGACGAACACGCTGCGCATCCACCGAATGGGGGAGACGACGGGCGAGCTGCCCGACGCGCAGCCCCGCAAGCACGTCATCGAGGCCGCGGCCGCCGAGTAGAACGGGTTCACCCCGCCTCGCGCCTGCGGCGTTCACGAGAGGCGCCCTCCAATACTGGTCTGGAGGGCGCCTCTCGTGCTGTGCTGAGGCTTCCGATGCCATCGCCCTGGCCGGTACTCTGAACAGGTTCGCCGAGATCACTCGACCGAAGGAGCCCGCAGATGTCATTCCAGGCGTACCTCGACACCATCGAGGACAAGACCGGCCTCGTGCCCCGCGAATTCATCGACATCGCCCAGAGCCGCGGATACGATGCGCCCGACGTCAAGGCGGGGGTCATCCTCGACTGGTTGAAAGAGGAGTACGGGCTCGGGCGGGGGCACGGCATGGCACTCGTCCACGTCATCAAGAAGGGGCCGCAGATCGACGGCAAGCACGTCGGCAGCACGGGGTCCCATCGTGACGAGTCCGATACGCTCTGGCTCGACGGCAAGGCGACTCGGCCGCAGTGACGGCCGACGGGGCAGGGCGGACGGAATGGCTCCGGGCGCTGTAGCGCGAGCGGTGCTCAGTGCGACTGCTGCTCGGTCGTGCGCGCCATCGATGAGCTGCGCGCTCCGTTGCTCGCTTCTCCGGTAGCCTGTGCGGGGAAGCCTCTCCTGTGAGGCATCGATGCGGAGGCTGTGATGTCGGTGTTGAAGCACGATGGTGCATTGAGAACCAGGCTGCTTCGCGCCTGGGCGGCAGCGGCTGTGTTCGGCGTGCTCGCGGTAACGGGGTGCTCGGCGCAGCTCTCCGTCGATGTCGGCGGATCCAAGAATTCGGATGCCGAATCGGACCGGCGGCCTTCGCAGACGGCCGAACCCGAGGCGTCGGGCGATCAGAGCGCCGGGGCATCGTCGGCCTCGGAGACCTCCAGCTGCGCAGACGGGTCGGTGCGCCGCGACTTGCGGATGGCCGGCCCCTCCGGGGTGCGCGACTATCGCGGCCATGTGATCGAACCGCACGGCGCGGAGTACGATCTGCGTGCGACGGTGACCGACGACGGCTGCACTGTCGGTGGGACGTTCGAGTACGTGGAGCTCGAGTGCTCGGGCGCCTGGAGCCAGGTGGGAATCGAGGATGGTTCTCGTGTCGCGGGGCAGCCGGCGAGCGTGCGCGTTCGCCTGGCCGAGAACGTCACGACCAACCCCCGGGGCGCCTGCGCGGCGGCGGCCGAAGTGACCTTGCTCACGGGCCCGGCCGGAACGTTCTATTTCTCGAGCTGGGTGCGCGCCGACGGCGACGCGACCGAGTTGAGAACTTTCCTCGAGCCCCAGAACTGAGCGTTTCGGAGTCATCTCCGAAGCCGCGTCGGCACGAGACGCCCCGAGTGCACGAGACACGCCCTTGCGTGCGGTACGCATGCCGTCATCTCGCGCCGTAGGGCGCGTCTCGCGGTGAGAGTTCCGCTTCGAGTGCCGCGGAGGCGGTTGGAGTCGCGTGGGGGCGCCAACG
>NZ_JAMXWS010000006.1:0-203595 GCF_051043335.1 Leucobacter sp. gxy201 | reverse complement strand
GGCCAACGCCTACCCTGCCAGCCAGTCCCAGACCAGCCAAGAACAAGCCTCACAGTGGTGTACGAATCGAAGTCGGTGTGCAGGTCGCTGGCCCGCTCGGCCGCTGCGTTCAGGCGACGGGTAGAGGCTCAGCTGCAGGGATCGCCGTCGAGCGCTCCCCCTCCATGCTGGCGCTTCGCGCTGCACGGCTCCTGACCTCGGCCACGGCGGCGATCGCCATGACGATGAGGGCGAGGGCCGTGATGCCTGCGCCGATCCAGATCGGCGAGGTATAGCCGAGGCCCGCCGCGACGCCGACGCCGCCGGCCCAGGCGCCGAGCGCATTGCCGACGTTGAACGCGCCGATGTTGGCACCCGAGGCGAGCGTGGGTGCACCGCCCGCGTACTGCATGATGCGGCTCTGCAGGCCCGGAACGGTGCCGAAGCCGAAACCGCCCATGAGTACGAGGATGACGATCACCGCCGGCTGCGATCCGGCGAGCAGACCGAATGCGGCGAGCACGACGACGAGGGCGGCGATGAAGCCGATGAGCGTGCCGTCGATCGAACGGCCGGCGAGGCGCCCGCCCGCCCAGTTGCCGACGACGAGTCCGACGCCGAAGAGCACGAGCAGCCACGGGATCGTCGTCGAGGCGAAGCCCGAGACGCCGGTGAGCGTGTAGGCGATGTAGGTGAATGCGCCGAACATGCCGCCGTAGGCGAGCACGGTCACGATGAGCGAGAGCCAGACCTGGCCCGAACGGAACGCGCGCAGCTCGCTGCGCAGGCTCACCTGCTCCCCCGTCTGCGGCGGGGCCGTGACGAGGGCGGCGATGCCGATGAACGCGAGCACGCCGATGCCCGAGATGACCCAGAAGGTTGCGCGCCAGCCGAACTGCTGACCGAGGAAGGTGCCGAAGGGGACGCCGAAGACGTTCGCCGCGGTGAGTCCGGTGAACATCATCGCGATCGCGCTGGCCTGCTTCTCGGGGGCGACGAGCCCGGCGGCGACGACCGAGCCGATGCCGAAGTAGGCGCCGTGGCTGAGCGCTGCGATCACCCGACCGACCATCGCGAGGTCGTAGCCGGTGGCGAGCGCGGTGAGCGTGTTGCCGATGATGAAGAGAATGATCAGACCGAGCAGCACCGGCTTGCGCGGCAGCTTCGTCGTGACGGCGGTCAGCCCCAGCGCGCCGACGACGACGCCGAGGGCGTAGCCCGAGATCAGCCATCCCGCGGCGGCTTCGCTCACCCCGAAGTCGCCGGCGACCTCGGGCAGCAGGCCCATGATGACGAACTCGGTGAGTCCGATGCCGAATGCGCCGAGCGCGAGGGCGACGAGTCCGAGTGGCACGAGAATCCTGCTTCCCGCCCTGCCGTATGCGGCGGGCTTCTGGTAATCTAATTGCAGACGCGGGATATTGCGTCGATGAACACAATCATTGCACACGCAACTATCAAGCGCAAGCAACTATTTCTCGAGCGTCGTCCGGACGCTTCGAAAGGCGGGAATCATGGGCATCGCAGACGACGCGGTCGAGATCCGCGCTCGCGGGTGGCGGACGCTCGCAGCGCTGCACGGACTGATCGACGCTGAGCTCGAACGCGAACTCGGTCGGGTCGCAGAGCTGTCGGTCGTCGAGTACACCGTGCTCGACGCGCTCAATCGGCAGGATGGCTGGCACATGCGCATGCAGCAGTTGGCCCGCGCGACCGCCCTGAGCCCGAGCGCCACCACGAGATTGGTCACGCGGCTCGAGGATCGCGGGCTACTCACCCGCATTCTGTGCGCCGACGACCGCCGAGGTATTTACACCGAGCTCACTGCCGCTGGCCAGCAGCTCTACGAACTCGCCCGCCCGGTGCACGATGACACGCTCGAGCGGGTGCTCGCCGAGGCGGAGGAGCAGCCCGAGCTCGCGCCGATCGCTCATGCGCTCCAGTCCCCCGCGCTGGTCCGGTAGGCTGGAACGGTTGTGAGGGGCGTTAGCTCAGTCGGTTAGAGCAAAGGACTCATAATCCTTCGGTCGTGTTCTTGGCCCGGTCGCTCTCGGCCTTGTACTTACTGGGATCGCGGCGCATCCGCTGTAACTACACGGATGTAAATCCCCGCGAGATCCCCTCCGATCAATCCTGTCCATGAGCTAGATGGACACATGACATCGGTCGAAATGGGCGAGACACGCACATTTGGCTTCCGTGTAAGTTTTGGTTGTGGACTCAGAAACGAATGGACTTCGCCGACTCGTCGCCAAAGGTATTGAAACAATTGGAATAGGTGCTGGCACATACCTTGGATCTGGCGGTGATCCAGTAGGTACTGCCGTAGCGATGTCCGGGTCTTTGTTTGGTGCAGTCGGAAACGAGATAGCCGCAAGAGTACTGAGCCCTCGTCAGGAGGCCCGTGTAGGAGCATTGATCTTCTACGCAGGCTCAGTAATTAGCGCCAAGAAGGTTCTCGGGGAGTCCATTCGAGAGGACGACTTCTTCGAAGGTGAACACTCGTACGGTTACGAGTTTGCTGAAGGAGTGACACTCGCAGCAATGCAAACATTCGAAGAGAGAAAGCTGCCCTTTCTCGGAAATTTGCTTGCCAATGTGGCATTCATCCCAACAATCGACTCCGCTACGGCTAACTTTGCTCTTCAGACCGCGGAGGGGCTTTCCTGGTTGGAGCTATGCCTAATCGCAATAGTTGATCAGCCTGAGAAGTATCCGCTTCCAAAGTCTGAACCTCAAAAGGCAGCGGACTGGAAGACTCACACCGTGAGAAGTCGCCTCATAAGAATGGCCGATATTGGCGGTGAACTGCTGACATATGGGCGCACCAAAACGGCGAGAGTTGGGTTGCCTCTTATTGATACGAATCTTAGTTCGATCCATTTGACTGGCACCGGAAAACTAGTTGCAGGCTTGATGGAATTGAGTACAATCCCAGCGGCAGAATTGTGCTCGATCTACGATCTTGTATTGCTTGAGAGAGAAGACGGGCCTGAAGAATCAACTGGCTGACTCGCACTAGTTTCTTCAGACGGTATAGATAGCCTTGGGAATGCGACGTTCTTCGGCCGATCTACACGGACGGAGGCGACATGTTGGTCAAGCTCACCAAAGGAATGAAGTTCAAGGCTCGGTTCGCCCAAGGCCCAGGCATACAACTCCATCCCGGAAGCAGTCATTGTTGCAAACATCTCCATATCCCAAGAAATTTGCTCGTTCTCCGACGCTTCTACAGGACCGAAACCCCAGGTGCTGACGAAACCTAGGCGATTCAAACCTCCGAGGACATGGGCGAAGGTCGCCGATGCTTGCTCAGTTCCGCAAGGATCAAGCACATTCAGAACCTCATCCAAGTCGATCGAAATCTCCAACTTATTACGCTCAGATTCCTGACCAACTGCCAAGCCCGAATGTAACGCGGCGGTGGCCCACTCTCGATAGAGGATGAAGTGCATCCTGATCTGAAGCGCACTCATGTCTGAAACTTGAGCCGCCCACGCCACGCCGCGGTCATCAGTTGCCTCATCCATACTTGCGGCAAGCACGCCAGACAAGTATTCCGCCATGACTTCATCTTCAGCATATGAGCCCTCTTCCAATATGCGGTGGGCTACACGCGGATGGGGAGCACCAGCACGTCCGCGAGCCTTTCCTTCCGCTTTTTCTAGCACCTGACCCACGTTGCGGAGGCGGTACTCGGTATACCTTCCAAGTGCATCTCCGATTGCGTCCGCGGACCTTCCCAGAACTCGTTCAAGGAGTCGTCCTGCTGTCTTTGATGGCTCCGAATTGAGGATGCCAGTTACGGCACTAGCTGCAGCAAGGCTCGCCGACACAGGTTCTGTCATATGGCGAATGTACCCCATGTCATTTCGCGAACTGCACAATTGCAAAATTACAGATAAAGCAACCACGAAGGAAAAAGAGAGCGATATCTAAGGAGTCTGTAGGGCGTGCGGGACTTGAACCCGCGACCGATGGATTATGAGTCCAGTGCTCTAACCGACTGAGCTAACGCCCCCTGGCAACTTTTCCATCCTATAGGTACGGCCCCCTCAGCCAGACCGTTTCCGCTCGCTCTTCTGAAGGCCTCGAATCGGGCGAGCTGAGCACTGTATCCGGCTGGATAGAGGTGGGCGTAGATCGCATCGGTAGTCGCGACGTTCGCGTGGCCGAGCCAGCGGCTGACTTCGTGGGGCTAGAAGCCTGCCGCGAGCCAGAGGCTTGCCGCGGTGTGTCGTAGGTCATGGATCCGCATCTTCGGAAGCTTGGCTCTCAGCAGAGCAGGCTTGAAGTGATTGCGGAGAGGTGTCGAGAGTCGATCTCACAGGAGCCAGGAGCTCGCCCTGGCCAGAATAGCGCCTTTGATCGCCCTGATTTTGGATGGGCGAGTAAGTGGTTCTTGATGTCGACGATGAGCTTGCTGTCACGAGGAGGCACTTCACGGGGGGATCGCGCCGACTCGGACGTCAGGTGACCCATCCGTTGCCCTTCATACGCTGCGCTTCTACCTCACAGTCCCTCGGTCCTGGGTTCAAACCCCACACGCCCCGCTGACAAGTGCTCGACATGCCGTCGAGTAGGAATCACCAAGGTTGTCGGAACGCGTACTTTCCGTCGATGAACACGTCGATGTACGTAGCTCCGCCGTCGATGCGCTGCTGAGCGATGAAACGTACTGAGACGATGTGCCGTTCATGCACACCGACTTCGAAGTCGAATACGTTCGGCATGACGTTACCGAGGTTGCCGCCGCTGTCGACGACCATCGCGTCGTTTACGCGAATGGTGATGCGGTTGCGCAAGCCAGCAACGTCTACGCTGACGGCATGAAGCTCCTGCACTCCGACGGTGAAGGTGAAACTCGCTCGCGACATGGGTCAACCCAATCACATCGAAAGCGAGAGTGTCGAGTTAGAAGGGTGGTGGTTCGCCGGTCTCGACGAACCTGACCCGGCCCTCCGGCACCGTCCGGGTCTTCCGGTCGGTCGGCGAGGTCCATTCGTAGGTCGCGTCCGGCAATTGGACCACCTGCCAGCCGCCGTGATGCTTCACGAGATGATGATTACGGCACAAGTACCCGAGGTTCGTCATCGCGGTCTCGCCGCCGTCTTGCACGGCGATCGTGTGGTCGATATCGCAGCGGAACCCCGGCATCCTGCAGCCCGGCCACCGGCAATGCGCGTCTCGGACCTGGAGCTTGCGCTTCTGATCCGCCGACGGCACCCGCGATGCGACCTCACGGATGTCGCCGGTACCGGGATTCACGGTGATCTCCGTCCATGAGGTCGCGGCTCCCGCGATGCGGCGGGCCATGTCGGCCGGGATGGGGCCGCAGCCCTCGAGCTCGGGCTGGAGCGTGGACTGCAGTCGCGCCCCGGGGCCCGAGGATGCTTCAGCATCGGGGTCGCGTGCCATGTCGGTGTCGAGGCCGGGGCCGAGGTCGGGTTCGAGGTCGGGTTCGAGGCCGGTGTCGAGGTCGTCCGCGTGAACGATCACCTGCACGATGCCCTGCACATTCCCCGCAGCCGCCGACTCCGCGGCCACTGCCGCATCCGCGACCGCCTCGGCGCCTGCTTCGGTGGTGAAGTCGATGCCGAGGAAATCGGCGAGCAGATCCGCCCGGATCTCCCCCACACCCCGCGGCCGCACCGCCGGCGGTTCAGTGCCCTGCTTCTGGGTGTCCTCCCGCGCTGCGCGTGCCTCTGCCGCCTCGGCCTGGGCGGTAGCTTGCGCCATACGGGTGAGCCGGGTGTAGATCGCTTGCGCCCGATCCACCGGCAGATACGCGCACAACAGCGCCATACTGTCGCTCGCGGTCTCGATCCATACCCGCCGGTGTCGTTGTTCGCGTGCATGCCGGTCGTCGATCGATTCCCACGCATACTTCTCCGCAACCCTGCGCGCATAGGGGCGCAGCTGGTTCGGGGACACGGTACGGGCCTTGTCGAGCACGAGCCGCACATACTCCCGGCGACGCTGCGAGATCTCCGAAGTATCTGCACTGCCGGGGATACCGATGATGCGGCCGGCCTCCGCGATCACGCCCGCATGCTGCGGCGCCACCTCCCCCGCCTCGAGCGCGGTCACGACCTGCGCGTACTGGGTGGTGAGTTCGACTGCATTCTCGATGCGCTGCTGCACCGACTGCTCCGACAACCGCGCAGACGCGGCAACGTCAGCGACCGCGCTCCGATATGCGAGCGACCGCTCCACCGGCCCATCCCCCGACTTCCCCGCCACCGAAGCCTCGTCACACGAGCCCGGCTCCCCCGCAATCCGGCCCGCATCCTCGGCGGCAGCGACGGCCCGCACATACGCGTGCGCCCGCAGACGTTCCGCCTCGAGCGCGCGAGAGCGCCGCTCGATATCCTCGACCCACGACACCGCACGGTCCAACGCTGCAAGGTTCGGGCTGCCCGGCCCGAACACCCCCACCGGCACCGCCCCCGAAGGGCCGCCGGAAGCACCCACCCCAGCTCTGGCACGAGCACCGGCACGCACCCCGGAAGTACCGGATTCCGCGAGCACGGAACCCGGGCCCTGAGGCGCGTGATCGGAGGTGGTGAACATGCTTCCATTGTCCCAGTTCCCACCGACATCCGCACCCCGAAAAATGCTTCTGATCAGGAATTGTGGATAACTCGCCCGATTCAGGCGAATCCGCCCGAAACGCCACCCTGTGGAGGAAGAAGGTCGACCTCCCGGTCGCGGGGTGCGAAGATCCCTGTATGAACACGCGAACCGGCCACCCCTCCGAAAGCGAGCAGATGCCGACGACCGTTGCGCGGGCGATGGCGATCGCGCGGGCGGCTCACGCCTCGCAGCGCGACAAGCAGCATCGCGACTACTTCGACGCGCATCTCACCCCGATCGCGCACGGCGCAGAAGCGCTCGCGACCGCGCTCGACGCCGCGAACGCACCGCACCTCGTGGCGGCCGCATGGCTCCACGACGTCGTCGAAGACACCCCGTACACGCCCGATGCGCTGACCGCGCAGGGCATCCACCCGAGCGTCGTCTCCGCCGTCGATTCCGTGACGCGCCGCAACGGCGAACCGTACCCCGATCTCATCACGAGATCGTGCGCGCACCCGCTCGGGCGCCTGGTGAAGCTCGTGGACAACTCGTGGAATCTCGTCTCGAACCCCGACCTGGCCGTGATCGATCCCGAGCGCGCCCGAGCGCTCCGCGAAGAGCGGTACCTCCCCGCGCGCGCCCGTCTGCTCGCCGCCGCCGACCTGACCGAGCGCTCGCCCGCCATTCTCCGCGTACGGGATGCCCTGGTCGGCGAACGCGAGCGCCTCGCACGGTGACCCCGCACGCGAGAAGCTCAGAGCACGCCTCCCGGGCATCCTGCCAGAATGGAACCATGGACCGCGCATTCTTCATACCCCACGCGCTCGAGGTCGCCCCGCGCCTGCTCGGTTCGGTGCTGCGACTCGACTCCGCGGAGGGGACGGTCGCGATCCGCATCACCGAGGTCGAGGCCTACCACGGCGTCGGAACCCCGGGGCCGTACGACGCGGGCTCCCATTCGAAGGATCGGCGCACCGAACGCAACGCCTCCATGTTCGGCCCGCCCGGACATGCCTATGTCTACTTCAGCTACGGCATGCACTACGCGGTGAACCTCGTCTGCTCCCCCGAGGGCACGGCATCCGGGGTGCTGCTGCGTGCCGGCGAGGTCGTCGAAGGAGCGCCGCTGGCGTTCGAACGCCGCTCGGTGAAGCGCCGCGCGACACCGGTGACGCTCCGCTTGCTCGCACGCGGCCCCGGTAATCTCGCCTCCGCACTCGGCATCACGCGCACCGAGCACGACGGCCTCGACCTGTTCGCTCCCCCGTTCACGCTCATCGCACGCGACGGCGAGCCTCCCGCGGTGATGTCCGGCCCGCGCGTCGGCGTCGCGGGTGCCGCCGGCGGCCCCGAGTTCCCGTGGCGCTTCTGGCTGCCGAACGAGTCGTCCGTCTCGGCGTTCAGGCCGGGAAGAGGCGCGGTGATCAGCCCTTCATCGCGACCCCGCGACGCCAGTACCCCATGAATGCGACCTGCGCGCGCGGAATCCCGAGATCCTTCACGAGGTGCCGCCGCAGTTTCGTGACGACCGCGCTCTCGCCGGCGATCCAGAAGGCGTCGTCCGAATGCGCTGCGCCAGGCGCATCCGGCTCATCGACCGTTTCCCCGGCCCCGGAGTAGCTCGGAGTCTCCCAGAGCAGATCCTCGCTGCTCGCACTCGCGGGCCGCGTGGCGTCGGCAGCACCCGGTGAGCGCACCCGATCGGGTGCGACCCCGAGGTGTTCGAGCACCTCCGGCAGCAGACGAGAGCCGTGCGCTTCGCCCGCGCGTGCGAGCCAATGCACCGCGATGCCGACCGGGGCGTCGATCGCGAGGGCGTCGGCGCGCTCCGGCACCTCGATGAACGCCGCGCCGACCGCGTCGCGGGGCAGGTCTTCGAGTATGCTCGCGATCGCCGGGGCCGCGGTCTCATCGCCGGCGAGCAGCAGCCGCCCCGTGCGCTCGGTGTCGAATTCGATGCCGCCGCCGTCGAACCGGCCTCTGCGCGGCGCGACGAGCAGCAGTTCGTGGCCGGCTTCGGCGGCATTCGCCCATGATGAAGCAGGCCCGGTCTCGCCTTCGACCAGATGCAGCACGAAATCGACGACGAGGCGGGTCGTGCCGTCGGGCTCCACCCGCACTTCGCGGATCGAGTAGGTCCGCATCGTGCCGCGCTCGGCCTCGGGCACCGCAAGCCAGGCCGCGTACCAATCGGTCGTGTCGGGCGGCAGTACGGGCGCTCTGCCCGCGGCCGCCGGGAACACGAGTTTGATGCGCTGGTCGAATGTTCGGCCCGGATTCCCGATGCCGCGCAGGGTGTCGCCTGCGAGCACGATTCGCACGAAACTCGGTGACACGCGTTCGACCGCGTCCACGTGCACGACCGCGGCGACGAACGGCGGGGTCTTCTCGAGCATGGTCGCTCCTTCCTCTGCAGGGATCACTCGGCCGACGACCACTCGGCCGACGACATTTCGGGGCGGTACTCTCCGATCGGGATGACCAGCGGAGACGCCGAGACCGGGTCGGGGATGACTCGCGCTTCGAGGCCGAACACCTCGCGCACGAGCGCTTCGTCGAGCACGCTGCGCGGGTCTCCCGCCGCGCGTACAGAGCCGTCGCGCAGCGCGATCAGTTCGTCCGAGTAGCGCGCCGCGAGGTTGAGGTCGTGGAGCACCATGACGACCGTCGTGCCGCGATCGCGGTTGAGCGTGCGCACCAGATCCAAGATCTCGATCTGGTGCGCCACATCGAGATAGGTCGTCGGTTCATCGAGCAGCAGTATCCCGGTCTGCTGCGCGAGGGCCATCGCGATCCAGACCCGCTGACGTTGTCCGCCCGACAGCTCGTCGACCGGACGGTCGACGAGGTCGCCGAGCCGCGTCGCCTCGAGCGCCGAGGCGACCGCGGCGTAGTCTGCGGCGGACCATCGGGAGAGCGCCCCCTGGTGAGGGTGCCGCCCACGGCCGACGAGGTCGGCGACGGTGATGCCCTCGGGCGCGATCGGGTGCTGCGGGAGCAGCCCGAGGCGCCGCGCCAGCGCCTTCGTCGGCAGCGCGTCGACGGCTCTTCCGTCGAGCAGTACGGAGCCGCGCGACGGTTTCAACAGGCGCGCGCACGAGCGCAGCAGCGTCGACTTGCCGCTGCCGTTCGCGCCGACGATCGATGTCACGCGTCCGGCCGCGAAGGCGATGTCGAGATCGGCGAGGATCGTGCGTTCGCCGTACCCGACGCTGAGCGCCTCGGTGCGGAGCCCGGTTCGGGCTCCGGTTCGGTCGACGGCGTCTGAGGTCTTCGAGGGCGTCATGCGCGGGCCTTGCGATTCATTCGTATCAGGAGGAGGACGAGGTACGGGGCACCGACCGCGCCCGTGATGATGCCGACCGGATAGCGTTCGGCGAGGAGATGCTGCCCGATCAGATCGGCCGCGATCACGAGCAGCGCGCCGACGAGACCGGCCGCGAGCAGCGGCGACCGCGCGCTGCCGATCAGGCGCAGCGCGATCGGCCCGGCCATGAACGACACGAACATGATCGGCCCGCACGCCGACGTCGCGAAGGCGAGAAGCGCCACTGCGGTGACGAGCAGGAGCGCGCGGGTGCGCGCGACCGGAATGCCGAGTGCGGTCGCGGCGCTCGGCCCGAGACGGAGCACCTCGAGTCGCGCGGACCGCAGCAGCAGGATCGGCACGAGCACGGCGACGGCACCGGCGAGCGGCAGGACGCGCTCCCAGGCCGCGCCGTTGATGCTTCCGCTCAGCCACTGCATCGCCCGTTGCATATCCCACTCGGCCGAACGCGCGATGAGGTACGAGGTCGTGCTCTGCAGCATCGCGGCGAGGCCGACGCCGATCAGTATGAACCGCGTACCCGCGAAGCCGCCGACGCCGGATACGGTTGCCGCCTCGCGCCCGCCGAATCCGGAGACCGAGAAGATGACGGCTGCCGTGACGAGAGCACCGATGAGCGCGACGATCGCGGTGGCCGTGTCGTTCCATCCGAGTACGAGGATCGCGAGTACGGCGGCGGTGCCGGCGCCGGCGCTGATGCCGAGGATGTCGGGCGACGCCAGCGGGTTGCCGAGCATGCCCTGGAACGCTGCACCCGCCATGCCGAGCGCGAAACCGCCGAGCACCGCGAGCACTGCTCGGGGAAGCCGGAGCTCGAGCACGGTGAACGAAGCTCCGGGAACGGGCTCGCCGCTCAGCACCTCGACGAGCTCGGCCGGGCCGGTGAAGGTGCGCCCGAGCATCAGATCCGCTGCGAAGCAGAGCACGAGACCCGCGACGACGAACGCGATGCGGAGAGCGTGACGGCGTCCATCGCGGCGCCGCACCGCGGCGAGATCCGCCGGAGCGACCGCGATGCTCATAGCGCGCTCACCCGCCCGCGTCGCACGATCCAGATCAGGAACGGGGCGCCGATGAAGGCGGTGATGATGCCGACCTCGATCTCCTCGGGACGGGCGATGACGCGCCCCAGCACATCGGCGCCGACGAGCAGGCACGCGCCCGCCGCCGCCGAGAACGCGAGCAGCCAGCGATGATCCGGCCCCGACAGCGTGCGGCACACGTGGGGCACCACCAGCCCGACGAAGGCGATGGGCCCGGCGACGGCGGTCGCGGCGCCGCAGAGCACCACGGCCCCGAGCGCCGCGACGAGGCGGGTGCGCCCGACCCGTTCGCCGAGCCCGCTGGCGAGGTCGTCTCCGAGGGCGAGCGAGTTCATGCCGCGCGCGAGCGCCGCGCAGACGATGGCGCCGGTGCAGATGAGCGGCAGCGCGAGCGCGACGCTCGACCAGCTCGCACCGCCGATGCTCCCGACGCGCCAGAACTGGAACGTGCGCAGCAGATCGACGCGCGGCAGCATGATCGCGGTCGTCAACGACATGAATGCCGCGGCGCATGCCGCCCCGGCGAGTGCGAGCTTCAACGGATCGGCGGCGCCGCCGATCGCGCCGATGGCGTAGACGAGTGCTGCGGCAGCGGCCGCTCCGGTGATCGCGATGAGCATGAGCGAGAACGGCCGATGCGCGCCGAAGAACGTGATCGCGGCGATGACCGCCAGAGTGGCGCCGCCCGAGATGCCGAGGATGCCGGGTTCGGCGAGCGGATTGCGCGTCACTGCCTGCATCGCGACACCGGAGATGGCGAGCGCCGCGCCGACGATCGCTGCGAGCACGGTGCGCGGGATGCGCTTCGCGACCGCGGCCTCGCCGAAGGAGCCCGCGTCGCCCCGCAGGCCGCCGAAGATCTCGCCGAGGTCGACGCCGCGCGCTCCGAAGGCGACGGATGCGATGCACAGCGCGAGAAGCAGCACGAGCAGCAGGGCGAACCAGGCGCTTCGGTGCAGCGCGCTCCGCTGCAGGGCATACGACACGGACGGCGCGCTCCCACGGGAGGAACGCGCCGTACCGGCGTCGGCGAGCGTCACGCGCCGCTCTCGGCGGCGGCCTGCGCGAGCACCGCGAAGTACTCCCCGATGCCCCATCCGATCGAGAGCGGTGACGGGTTGGCGGAAGCGGCGAGCGGGGTGTCGTCTTCGAGGATCGCAATGCGCCCCTGCGCTACGGCAGGAATCTGCGAGATCAGCGGGTCGGCCCGGAGCTGCTCGACCAGATCGCCGTCGGCATCTCCGTAGGTGACGAACACATCGACGTCCGAGAAGCGGTCGGCGAGATCGGAGCTGTATTCGATGTAGAACTCGTCGGTGCCGGCCGTCTCCCGTTCGACGGCGTCCGGCTGCGGCAGACCGAGATCCGCGAGGAATCCGGGGCGCGTGTCGTGCACCGTGTAGAAGCCGATCTTCGAGAGATCCGACGGGTTCATGAATGCGAAGAGCGCCTTCGTGCCCGAGAGCTCGGGATGCTCGGCGAGCGCCTGCTCGGTCGTCGAGCGCAGCTCCGCCGTCAGCGCGGCGCCCTCGTCGGCGAGCCCGAGAGCCTCGGAGTTCAGCGCGATCATGGCTTCGAGGCTGGTGCCCCACGGAGTCTCGGGATACGCGACGACCGGGGCGATCTTCGACAGGGTCTCGTACTCCTCCGACGACAGGCCGGAGTAGGCGGCGAGGATCACATCCGGTTCGGTCTCGGCCACGGCCTCGAAGTCGATGCCATCCGTTTCGTCGAAGAGCACCGGCGTCTCGGCGCCGAGCTCGTCGAGCTTCTGTTCGACCCAGGGCAGCACGCCGTCGCCGTCGTCATCGCCCCAGGTCGCCTCGCTCATGCCCACGGGCACGATGCCGAGTGCGAGCGGCACTTCGTGATTCGACCAGGCGACCGTCGCGACGCGTTCGGGCTTCTGCGAGATCGTGGTCGAGCCGAGGGCGTGCTCGATCGTGATGGGGAACCCGGCCCCGCCGTCGCCGCCCGCCGGCTCGGCCGCCCCGGTCGATGAGCATGCGGAGGCGGCGAGCAGCGCGGCGGCGGCGATAACGGCGCCGCAGAGTCGTGAGAAACGCAATTCGTGATCCTTTCGAGAGCAGCCGCGGTGCGGCACGCGCTCATGCGACACTTCATCACATGAGACTTAGGCACACCTAAGTTATCATCAGATGAATGGTCGAATGCAAGTGCCGCGCTTCGAGGCACCACGAAATCACCAATGGTCGCGACCCCGAACAGCGGGTTGCGAAGCGTGCGGCAGCCCTCGTCAGGCCGCTTCCGGAGCCGAACGATCATCGAGGACGGTCTGGCCGGATTGCGGGTGGAACTTCGCGAGGCCGAGCACGCCGATCACCGCGATCGCGCCCGAGACGATGAATACCGCATATGCCCACGTCGGCGCGTATGCCGCCTCGTGCAGCACGATGATGCCGATCAGCACCGCCACGATGGGATCGATGACGGTCAGCCCCGCCACGACGAGGTCGGGAGGGCCCGAAGAGTAGGCGTTCTGCACGAACACCATGCCGAGCAGCGCCCCGACGACGAGTGCGAGCACGCACAGCCAGGTCAGCCACTCGATGTCGTGCTGCTGGAAACGGCCGATCACGGATTTCGCGAACGTCGCGACGAAGCCGTAGAGCACGCCCGCGCCGACGATGTAGATGAGCGCGATACCGCGATGCCGGAACAGGACGAACAGGAGGAGCGCGGCGAGGAGCACGATGGCGAACACGATCAAGATGGTGATGAGCTTCGCATCGGTCACCGGGCGATCCGAAGCCGTGAACGCGGCGACGCTGACGAAGACGACGATGCCGACCACCGCGAGCGAGATCGAGGCGCGTACGCGTTTGCCGAGGCGCACCCCGCTGATGCGGGAGTTCAGCACCGAGGTGATGACGAGCCCGACGACGCCGATCGGCTGCACGATGATGAGCGGCGACAGGGAGAGCGAACCGACCTGGAAGACGACGGCGAGACCGAGCAGCAGCGTGCCGATCACCCACGACGGGCGCCGCAGCATGCTCTTCAGGTGCCGCAGGGACAGCCCCGATCCGGCGCTGCTCCCGAGGAGGCGCTCGACCTTGTTGAGGCCGCGGGATTGGTACTGCGCCCCGAACGCGAGCAGCGCCGCACCGAGCAGCGCGAGCGGGATGCCGAGGAACTGCTGCGGATTCAGCAGCTGCACGGACTCTGGCACGGCGATCAGCCGCCCTCGGGCCGTTCACCTCGCATGAGCGCGACGAGACGCGCCGCAGCGCGGGGAACCTCGTCGTTGACGATGATCTCGTCGAACTCCGACGCGGATGCGAGTTCGACCTTGGCGGTCTCGAGGCGGCGTGCGCGCTCCTCCGCCCCCTCGGTGCCGCGGCCGACGAGTCTCGACACGAGTTCGTCCCAGCTCGGCGGGGCGAGGAAGACGAGCCGCGCCTCGGGCATGCTCGCGCGGACCTGGCGCGCGCCCTGCAGGTCGATCTCGAGCAGCATCGGCTCGCCGCGCTCGGCGGCCTCGACGACCGGCCCGCGCGGAGTGCCATAGCGGAACTTGTTGTGCACGGTCGCCCACTCGAGCAGGTCGCCGCTCGCGAGCATGCGATCGAACCCCTCGTCGTCGACGAAGAAGTAGTGCTCGCCCTCGTGCTCGCCCGGGCGGGGGGCCCGGGTCGTCGCGGAGACCGAGAGGCGGACCTCGGGGTAGTGCTCGCGGATGTACGCCGCGACCGTGCCCTTGCCCACCGCGGTCGGGCCCGCGAGCACGGTCAGCGGCGGCCGCTCCCCCGACTCCGGGGCGCCGATGCGATCGCGCACGAAGGCTTCGAGCCGCTGTCGCTGGAGCTTGCCGAGCCCGCCGAGCCGCTTGCGATCGGATATCTCGAGCTTCTGCCTGATGCGTTCGGCCTTCACGCTGCCGATGGCCGGGAACGAGAGCAGGTAGTCGGTGATGCGGAGGGTGGCCGCGATATCACCGGGCACCAGCGACTGTTCGAGCACGCGCAGGGGCGAGACTTCACCGCCGCGCAGTCGCCGTTTGAGTTCGGCGCGCGCCCTGCGCGCCTCGACCGCCGCACGGTTCGCGGCGACCCGGTCGACGTCGGGCATGCCCTGCGCGGCCCCCTGCTTGCTGCTCATACGTATTGGCCTCCCAGCCGCCTGACCTAGTTCTCGAGCGCGATCGCCTCGGCGATCGCTGCTGCGCGGGAACGAATCCTGCCGGAGAGCCCCTCGGGCCCCCCGACGAGTATGCTGCGCGACTCGTTCGCGAGTACTGCGTCTCCGATCGTACCGAAGATACTCGCGGCATCCTCGATGCGCGCGCCCTGATGGCCGAATCCCGGTGCGAGCACCGGCAGCGCCGGGCCCGTACGGGGACGGGCGGTGTCGATCCCGAACTCCGGGAGCCGCAGCGTCGCCCCGAGCACGACTCCGATCGAGCCGACGGCCGCATCGGGATGCGCATCGGCGTTCCAGGCGTCGGCATCGTCCACGATCGCCGCTGCGACGGTACTGCCATCGGCGCGCAGTGCGAGCTGGGTCCCACGTGCCTCCGGGTTCGACGTCGCCGCCAGCACGAAGAGGCCCTTGCCGTGCTCGCGCACGTACGGGAAGGCGCCGGCGAGCGTTCGGAACCCCATATAGGGCGCCGCGGTCAATGCGTCGGCCTCGAGCGGCGAGCCGGGAGAGAGCCACGCCTCCGCATACGCCGCGAACGTCGAGCCGATGTCGCCGCGCTTCGCATCGGCGACGACCATCAGCCCGGCATCCCGCGCATCCGCGAGCACGCGCTCGAGCGCCGCGAAGCCCTGCGAAGCGAATCGCTCGAAGAACGACACCTGCGGCTTCACGCATGCGGCGACCCCGGCTGCGGCCGCGACGACCTCGCGCCCCATGCGCTCGGCCCCTGCCGCGTCGGCCGAGAGGCCCCAGCTGTCGAGCAGCGGCGCATGGGGATCGATGCCGGCGCAGAGGTGCCGGCCCGCCGCGAATTCCGCGGCGAGCCGGTCGCCGAAGGAGGCCCGGCTCATGCCGAGGCCGCCTCCGCGCTCGCCGCATCGCGGTCGAGCTGGTACTCCTGCAGCGACTTCACGTCGAAGCCGACCTTCTGCGCCGAGATCGCGCCGACCGCCGCCGAGAGCTCGGAGACCGTCGTGAAGATGGGCTTGTCGGCCGCGACCGATGCGGCGCGGATCTCGTACCCGTCGGCGCGGGCCGAAGAGCCCGACGGCGTGTTCACGACCATGTCGACCTCGCCGCGGTTGATCAGGTCGACGATGGTGTCGCCCTCCGCCTGCGCCGAGTGCTTGCGCACCGTCTCGGAGTCGATGCCGTTGCGCGCCAGCACGACCTGGGTGCCCTGAGTGGCGAGGATGCGGTATCCGAGCTCCTGCAGGCGCAGCGCCGGCAGCACGATCGAGCGCTTATCGCGGTCGGCGACCGAGAGGAACACCGTGCCCGAGGTCGGCAGCTCGCTACCGGCCGCCGACTGGCTCTTCGCGAATGCGGTCGGGAAGTCGCGATCCATGCCCATGACCTCGCCGGTCGAACGCATTTCTGGCCCGAGCAGGGAATCGACCACGCGGCCGTCGTGCGTGTGGAAGCGCTTGAACGGCAGCACGGCCTCCTTCACGGCGATCGGGGCGTCGATGGCGACGCGCGAACCGTCGCGCTCGGGCAGGATGCCCGCATCGATGAGCTGCTGGATGCTCTCGCCGGCCATGATGCGGGATGCGGCCTTCGCGAGCGGGATGCCGAGCGCCTTCGACACGAATGGCACGGTGCGGCTCGCACGCGGGTTCGCCTCGAGCACGTAGAGCACGCCCTGCGCGATCGCGAACTGCACGTTGAGCAGGCCCCGCACGCCGATGCCCTCGGCGATGCCGTGAGTGGCCTCGCGCACACGGCCGATCTCGGCGTGGCCGAGCGTGACGGGCGGCAGCGTGCAGCTCGAGTCGCCCGAGTGCACGCCCGCCTCTTCGATGTGCTCCATCACGCCGCCGACGTAGAGCTGCTCGCCGTCGTAGAGCGCGTCGACGTCGATCTCGATCGCGTCGTCGAGGAAGCGGTCGATGAGCAGCGGGTGGCCGGGGCCGACCAGAGCATGACCGGCGATGCGCTCGAAGTAGCCGTGCAGCGACTCGGTGTCGTAGACGATCTCCATACCGCGGCCGCCGAGCACGAACGACGGGCGCACGAGCACCGGGTAGCCGATCTCCTCGGCGACGCGGATGGCGCCCTCCTCGTCGATCGCGGTGCCGCTGCGCGGAGCGAGGATGCCCGCGCGGTCGAGGATCTCGGCGAAGGCGCCGCGCTCCTCGGCGAGATCGATCGCCTCGGGGGTCGTGCCCAGGATCGGGATGCCCGCATCCTTCAACGGCTGCGCGAGGCCGAGGGCCGTCTGGCCGCCGAGCTGCACGACGACGCCGACGACCTCGCCCGATGCCTGTTCCGCGTGGATGACCTCGAGCACGTCCTCGAGCGTGAGCGGCTCGAAGTAGAGGCGATCGCTCGTGTCGTAGTCGGTCGACACGGTCTCGGGGTTGCAATTGATCATCACGGTCTCGTAGCCCGCCTCGCTCAGCGCGAAGGAGGCGTGCACGCACGAGTAGTCGAACTCGACGCCCTGACCGATGCGGTTCGGGCCCGAACCGAGGATGACGATCTTCTTGCGGTCCGAGGGTTCGACCTCGGTCTCCTGGTCGTACGAGGAGTAGTGGTAGGGCGTGAGCGCCGGGAACTCGCCTGCGCAGGTATCGACGGTCTTGAAGACCGGGCGCAGTCCGAGACCGTGGCGGAGCCCGCGGATCTCGGACTCGCTGACGCCGCGCAGCTGCGCGATCTGCGCGTCCGAGAAGCCGTGGTCCTTCGCCTCGTACAGCGCGTCGTAGCTGAGCTGCGACGCCGCTACGATGCGCTCGGCGACCTCGTTGATGAGCACGATCTGGTCGACGAACCAGGGATCGATGGCGGTCGCTTCGAAGATCTGCTCGATGGTCGCGCCGAGGCGCAGGGCCTGCTGGATGTCGACGATGCGGCCGTCGGTCGGGCGGCGCATCGACTCGAGCAGCTCCTCGACCGTGCGGGTCTCGGCGCCCCAGTGGAACGAGGTGCCGCGCTTCTCGAGCGAGCGCAACGACTTCTGCAGCGCGGTGGTGAAGTTGCGGCCGATCGCCATCGCCTCGCCGACCGACTTCATGGTCGTGGTGAGCGTGTCGTCGGCGGCCGGGAACTTCTCGAACGCGAAGCGGGGCGTCTTCACGACGACGTAGTCGATCGCGGGCTCGAAGCTCGCCGGCGTCTTCTGCGTGATGTCGTTCGGGATCTCGTCGAGACGGTAGCCCAGGGCGAGCTTCGCGGCGATCTTCGCGATCGGGAAGCCGGTGGCCTTCGAGGCGAGCGCCGACGAGCGCGAGACGCGGGGGTTCATCTCGATCACGATGACGCGGCCGGTCTTCGGGTCGATCGCGAACTGGATGTTGCAGCCGCCGGTATCGACGCCGACCGAGCGGATGATGTCGATCGAGATGTCGCGCAGCTTCTGGTACTCGCGGTCGGTGAGCGTGAGCGCCGGCGCGACGGTGATCGAGTCGCCGGTGTGCACGCCGACGGCGTCGACGTTCTCGATCGAGCAGACGACGACCGAGTTGTCGGCCTGGTCGCGCATGAGCTCGAGCTCGTATTCCTTCCATCCGAGGATCGATTCCTCGAGCAGCACTTCGGTCGTGGTGCTGTAGTGGAGGCCGTCGCGCACGATGCGGACGAGCTCCTCTTCCGTGTAGGCGAAGCCCGAGCCGAGGCCGCCCATGGTGAACGACGGGCGCACGACGAGCGGGTAGCCGAGATCCTTGGCGTATTCGATCGCGTCCTCGACCGTGTTGGCGATGTACGACTTCGCGACGTCGGCGCCGCTCTCGATCACGAGGTCCTTGAAGATCTGACGATCCTCACCGCGCTGGATGGCCTCGGGACGGGCGCCGATGAGCTCGACGTCGTACTTCTCGAGGATGCCCTGCTCGTGCAGCGCCATGGCCGCGTTGAGCGCGGTCTGGCCGCCGAGCGTCGGCAGGATCGCGTCGGGCTTCTCCTTCGCGATGATGGTCTCGATCACCTCGGGGGTGATCGGCTCGACGTAGGTGGCGTCGGCGAAGTCGGGGTCGGTCATGATCGTCGCGGGATTCGAGTTCACGAGGATGACGCGCACGCCCTCCTCGCGGAGCACGCGGCAGGCCTGCGTGCCCGAGTAGTCGAATTCGCACGCCTGGCCGATGACGATCGGCCCGGAGCCGATGACCAGGACGGAGTTGATGTCTGAACGCTTGGGCATAGTGGGTTAGGCCTCCGAGCCGGTGGTGGCGGTAGCGCGGGCCTTGACCAGCTCGCGGAAACGATCGAACAGGTAGAAGGCGTCGTGCGGGCCCGCCGCCGCCTCGGGGTGGAACTGCACCGAGAAGGCCGGGATGTCGAGGCACTCGAGCCCCTCCACGACCTCGTCGTTCAGGCTGTAGTGGCTGACTTGCACGCGCCCGAAGCCCTCGGGCGAATCGGTCTCGCCGTCGATCGGCAGCGAGACGGCGAAGCCGTGGTTCTGCGCGGTGATCTCGACGCGGCCCGAGCGCTTGTCGAGCACCGGCTGGTTGATGCCGCGGTGGCCGAAGGGCAGCTTGTAGGTGTCGAAGCCGAGGGCCCGACCGAGCAGCTGGTTGCCGAAGCAGATGCCGAAGTAGGGCATCCCGTCGCGCAGCAGCTGGCGCAGCAGGGCGACCTGCGCGTCGCTCGCCGCGGGGTCGCCGGGGCCGTTCGAGTAGAAGAGCGCGTCGGGGGCGAGCGCCCGCAGTTCATCGAGCGTCGTCGAGGCGGGCAGCACCGTGACGTCGAAGCCGTGCTCCGAGAGGTACTGCACGGTCGCGCGCTTGATGCCGAGATCGAGCACCGCGATCGACCCGATGCGCTCCGTGTTCTCGGCTGCGGCGACTGCGTAGGCCTCGGGGGTCGTGACCGCGTCCGAGAGGTTCTTGCCCGCCATGCCGGCCTGCTCGATGACGAGGCGCAGCTGCTCCTCCTCCGGCAGGTCGAGGTCGGCGCCCGAGAAGATGCCGGCGCGCATCGCGCCGGCCGAGCGGATGTGGCGGGTGATCGCACGCGTGTCGACGCCCGAGATGCCTACGACGTCGTCGGCCACGAGGTCTTCGTCGAGCGAGCGCTCGGCGCGGAAGTTCGAGACGCGGCGGGCGGGGTCTCGCACGACGAAGCCCGAGACCCAGATCTTGCGCGACTCCTTGTCGGTGTCGTTCACGCCGGTGTTGCCGATGTGCGGCGCCGTCATGAGCACGATCTGCCCCGCGTACGAGGGGTCGGTGAGCGTCTCCTGGTAGCCGGTCATGCCCGTCGAGAACACGACCTCGCCCAGGGTGCGCCCGGTGGCGCCGTAGGCGCGGCCTCGGTAGCGTGCGCCGTCCTCGAAGACCAGAACCGCTGCACCCTCGGGGCGTGCGGAAGCCGGCGGTACCGTCACTTCAGTGGTGTTCGTGGTCACGCATCCTCCTGGGTCGTGTGATGGGGTGTGGTGGGATCATGGGGTTCGGCGAGCTCGGCGACCGCGGTCGCGAATCTCAGCTGCTCGGCCGGGTCGTTGAAGCGGAAGCTCGATTCGACGTCGCGCGCCTCCGCGCCGGGGGTCGATGCGGAGGCCCCGGTACGCCAGCGCAGCAGCGAGAGCCCGTCGCGTTCGACGGCCTTGCCGATGCGTGCGTTCGTGGTGCCGCTGCCGATGATGCGCCCGGCCGCGATGCCGACCGGGCGCTCGCCGGTCACGGAGATGACGACGCCGTCGCGGTGCACTTCGACATCGGCATCGCCCTTGTAGCGCAGGCCCGGCAGCGCGACGCGCTCGAGGGGCGCGTCGGCGAGGGTCGTGGAGACGTAGCCGGCGCCGGAGAAGCTCGCGATGAGCTCGCCTGCCGGGACCGGGGTCTCGTCGAGCAGCGCGGCGTCGCGACGGGCGCGGGCGCGCCAGGCGAACCACATGCCGCCGAGCGCCGGGATGGCGAGCGCGCCGAAGACGAGGGCGAGCGCGTACGTGTTCATCGTGCCGCCGCCGCGTTCGCCGCGACCGCATCGCGCTCGACCAGGCGACCGTCGTCGAGGGTGAGGTACCCGTGGCGCACCGTGTACGCGATGCGTCCCGGCAGTTCCATGCCGAGGAACGGCGAGTTCACGCTGAGGCCCTCGAGGCGAGACAGGTCGAATTCGCTCGCGCCGCTCGGGTCGACGAGCGCGATATCGGCGACCTCGCCGACGGTGAGCGCGGTGGGGTGGTCCGCGAGGCGGCCGATCTCGGCCGGCTTCTGCGAGAGCAGCGTTTCGAGCGCCGCCCAGCTCACGTGCCCCTCGTTCACGAGCGTGAGCATCGCGATGGGCAGGGCCGATTCGAGACCGACCATGCCGAACGCGGCGGCATCCCACTCGCATTCCTTGGCCTCGGTCGGGTGCGGCGCGTGGTCGGTGGCGATGATATCGATGAGGCCTTCGGCGACTGCGGCGCGCAGTGCCCGTACATCCTCCTCGCGCCGCAGCGGCGGGTTGACCTTGTACCGCGCGTCGTAGCTGCGCACGAGCTCCTCGGTCAGGATGAGGTGATGGGGCGTGACCTCGGCGGTGACCGCGATGCCGCGGGCCTTCGCCCAGCGGATCACCTCGATCGACCCCGCGGTCGAGAGGTGGCAGATGTGCAGGCGCGCCCCGATGTGCTCGGCGAGCAGCACGTCGCGCGCGATGATCGACTCCTCGGCGACGGCGGGCCAGCCCTTGAGGCCGAGTTCGCTGGACAGGGATCCCTCGTTCATCTGCGCGCCCTCGGTCAGACGCGGATCCTGCGCATGCTGCGCGATGACGCCGTCGAAGGTCTTGACGTACTCGAGCGCTCGGCGCATGAGCAGCGGGTCGTGCACGCACTTGCCGTCATCGGAAAACACGCGGACACCCGCGCGCGACTGCGCCATGGCGCCGATCTCGCTGAGCCGCTCTCCCGCGAGGTCTTCGGTGACCGCGCCGATCGGGCGCACCGTCGCGTAGCCCGCGGCATCGCCGAGGGCCTGCACCTGCTCGACGACACCAGCCGTATCCTGCACCGGCATCGTGTTCGCCATGGCGAAGACGCTCGTGAACCCGCCGGCGGCGGCGGCGCGGGTGCCGGTGAGCACCGTCTCGGACTGCTCGAAGCCCGGCTCGCGCAGGTGGGTGTGCAGGTCGACGAGTCCGGTCAGCGCGACGAGGCCGTCGGCGTCGATGACGCGCTCGTCGTCGCGCGCCTCGAGGCCGCCCTCAGACTGCGCGACGCGCTCGACGATGCGCCCCTCTGAGATGCGCAGGTCGACCGGGCCGGCGGTCGAGATATCGGCTCCGGGGGCGGTGAGCTCCGCCGCGATGCGCGCTCCGCGGATCAGGATGTCGGGGTTGCTCATGGAGTCCTCCTCGGGTCGGTCGGCGCTGCAGGGTCGGGGCGTTCGCCGGAGAGCAGCAGGTAGAGCGCGGCCATGCGCACGGAAACGCCGTTCGCGACCTGCTCGAGCACGGTCGACCGAGCGGAGTCGGCGGCCTTCGACGAGATCTCGAGGCCGCGGTTCATCGGGCCGGGGTGCATGACGATGGCGCGCTCCTCGAGCCCCGCGAGGCGCAGGTCGTCGAGGCCCCAGTTGCGGGCGTACTCGCGCTCGTTCGGGAAGAACGCGGCGTGCATGCGCTCGGTCTGGATGCGCAGCAGCATGACCACGTCGGGCTTCTCCTCGCGCAGCGCGGCGTCGAGCGAGTGGTGGATCTTCACGGGCCAGGCGCGCGCGCCGTACGGGAGCAGGGTCTCGGGGGCGACGAACGAGACGTTCGCGCCGAGCGCGTTCAGCAGCCAGAGGTTCGAGCGGGCGACGCGCGAGTGGGCGATGTCGCCGACGATGACGACCGAGACGCCGTCGAGATCGCGACCGCGGCTCTGCCCGCCGAAGAGCCGGCGGCGCATCGTGAACGCGTCGAGCAGGGCCTGCGTCGGGTGCTCGTGGGTGCCGTCGCCGGCGTTCAGCACGCCCGCATCGATCCAGCCACTGCGAGCGAGGCGGTCGGGCGCTCCCGATGCCGGGTGGCGGATGACGACGCCATCGGCGCCGATAGCCTGCAGGGTCTGAGCGGTGTCCTTCAGCGACTCGCCCTTCGAGACCGATGATCCCTTCGCGCTGAAGTTGATGACATCGGCCGAGAGCCGCTTGGCGGCCGCCTCGAACGAGATGCGCGTACGCGTCGAATCCTCGAAGAAAAGGTTCACCACGGTCTTGCCGCGCAGTGCGGGCAGCTTCTTCACGTCGCGCTGCTGCGTGGCGGCCATGTCCTCGGCGGTGTCGAGGATGAGGATGGCCTCGTCGCGGGTGAGGGTGCGGGTGTCGAGCAGGTGCCTCATGCGTCGTCGCCCTCGTTCCCCGAGCCGATGGTCACGGAATCATCGCCGTCGAACTCCTCGAGGCGCACCGAGATGCGCTCGTGCTTCGCGCTCGGGAGGTTCTTGCCGATGTAGTCGGCGCGGATGGGCAGCTCGCGATGCCCGCGGTCGATGAGCGACGCGAGGCGCACGGCGCGCGGGCGGCCGTGGTCGTTCAGGGCATCGAGCGCGGCGCGCACGGTGCGACCGGAGTAGAGCACGTCGTCGACGAGCACGACGGTGGCGTCATCGATGCCCGCGACCGGCATATCGGTCGGCTGCGGCGCCCGCGTCGGGTTCGTCGCGAGATCGTCGCGGTACATGGTGACGTCGAGGCTGCCGACCGGCACGTCCACGCCCTCGATGCGGGCGATGTGGGCGGCGATGCGGTGCGCGAGCAGCGTGCCGCGGGTCGGAATGCCGACCAGCACGAGGTCGTCCACGCCCTTGTTGGCCTCGATGATTTCGTGCGAGATTCGAGTCAGCGCCCGCGAGATCTCGGCACCGTCGAGTACCGTTCGCGTTCCCATATTCGAGCCCCCCTTCTCCGCCTCACGGGACGGGAGTTAAAGAAAAGCTGCAGCTCTGCCATCTTAGCGCACGCACGGCGGTATTCCCGCCGAGTGCGGGCTCGAGTTCGTCGACCCGAGTGCCCCGGGCCCCTGCGCTGCCGCGCCGTGGAGCCCCAGGCACCACTCCAGCCCTTCCTATGGTGCACGCGGCTCCACGGTTCCCGGGAACGGCAGAGGGATCGACGTGTTTCACTCGCCCCAGACGGGCGCGAGCAGCTCATCGAGACCGATCCCGAGCGCCTTCGAGAGCTTCAGCCAGGTTTTGAGGTCGCCGAAGTACTTGCCCGAACCGAGGTTCAGGATCGTCTGCCGACTGACCCCGGAGGCCTCGGACAGTTGCTCGATCGTCAGCCCCTCGCGCACGCGCGCTCGCCCGATGATCACCTTGAGTTGAGTCAAATCGGGGCTCGGGGGGATTGGCACCCCTCAAGTCCACAGAGTTTGTCACTCGGTCACAGCACAGGATACTGTGTGAAAAGCACAGGTTCTTGTACTGCGTGCTGAAACATTCTGCCCGTCGTCACCCACCAGTTCGAAGGAATGCACCCATCATGAAGAAGACGATTACTGCGCTGGCGCTGTCCGCGATGATCGCGCTCGGCCTCGCCGCCTGCTCGAACGGCGCGGCTCCAGCCGAGCCCGCCCCCGAGCCGGCGCAGACCGAGGAGACGCCCGCGCCCGCCGAACAGGAGAAGCAGAGCACGGTGCTCTACGAGGTGACCAGCGACGCTGCGACCGCGAGCTCGATCACCTACATGACTCTCGATGACGGCGGAACCGGCCAGGAGATGGCCACCGACGCCGCGGTTCCCTTCTCGAAGGAGATATCCGTGACCCAGGGCGGAACGTTCAACCCGCAGATGTTCACGCTCAGCGCGATGGCGTCACAGGATGCGACGACGATCACCTGCAAGATCACGCACGACGGTGAGGTCATCGCGGAGCAGACCTCGACCGGCCCGCTCAGCATGGTGACCTGCTCGAAGATGTAGGCGGCCGCGGCAATACCGCTTGCGGAGCGCCGCATCCGATGCGACGCCGAGGCCCCCGGGCTCGTCTCAGGACAAGTCCGGGGGCCTTCTCGGCGCACGACGCCGACGCGGCTACGCGCGGGCGTGGTCCGCGATCTTGCCGAGCACGCCGTTGACGAAACGGCTCGAGTCGTCGGTCGAGAACTCCTTCGCGAGTTCCACCGCCTCATCGATCGCAACGGGCGTCGGCACCTCGTCGTTGTAGAGGATCTCCCAGGAGGCGAGGCGCAACAGGGCGCGGTCGACGTTCGGCATGCGCTCGAGCGTCCACCCCACGGCGTAGCTCATGATGAGCTCGTCGATCTCGTCGCGGTGATCGGTGACGCCGTCGACGATCTCGCGGGCGTAGAGCCACGAGGCCATACGGTCGGGCTCGCCCGCGGCGCGCTTCGCCTCGGCGTTGACGATCGTCGAGATCGACTCGTCGCGCACATCGGCCTGGAACAGCATGTCGAGGGCCCGCTTACGGGCCTTGGTGCGTGCAGACAACGGCGATCAGTCGTTCACGCGGCCGAGGTAATCGCCCGTGCGAGTATCGACCTTGACCTTGGTACCCGCCTCGAGGAAGAGCGGAACCTGGATCTCGGCGCCGGTCTCAACGGTCGCCGGCTTGGTGCCGCCCGTCGAACGGTCGCCCTGCAGACCGGGCTCGGTGTAGGTGACCTCGAGCACGACCGATGCCGGCATCTCCAGGTACAGGGGCTCGCCCTCATGCAGACCGATCTGCACGTCCTGGTTCTCGAGCATGAACTTCGCGGCATCGCCGACGACGGTGCCCGAAACGGTGAGCTGGTCGTAGTCGCTCTTATCCATGAAGACGAAGTCAGCGCCGTCCTGGTAGAGGTACTGGAAGTCGCGGCGGTCGACGTTGGCGGTCTCGATCTTCGCGCCCGCATTGTAGGTCTTGTCGATGATCTTGCCCGAAACGACATTCTTCTGCTTGGTGCGCACGAATGCGCCGCCCTTGCCCGGCTTCACGTGCTGGAACTCGACTACGCTCCAGAGCTGACCGTGATCCTTGATGACGGTGCCGTTCTTGATGTCGTTCGAGGTTGCCATACGGGTATTCTCCGGTTCTTCTGGGTTCGGGCGCGAGATATCGGGTGCCGAGTGCGCCGATACAGTCTATACCCCGCCTCCCGTGCATCCTTTGCACGAGGCCGACAAAGCGATCGCCGTGCCGTTGCCCGCTCCCCTAGGCTCACGGTATGCATATGATCTTCCGCACGTTCTGGCACATGCTCTTCGTGGGTCCCCGCGGTTCGAAGATCGGCTTCACCGACGTCACCCGTTCGCGGTTCCGCGTCTGGCCCACCGATCTCGATGTGCTGAACCACATGAACAACGGCAAGTATCTGTCGATCATGGACGTCGCACGGTTCGATCTCATCCAGCGCAACGGCGTCATGGGGCTGTTCAAGCAGGAGGGCTGGTACCCGGTCGTGGTCGGGCAGACCATCTCGTACCGCAAATCGTTGAATCCGTGGAAGCGATTCTGGATCGAATCGAAGATCCTCGGGTTCGACGAGCAGGCCGTCTACATGGAGCAGCGCTTCGTGCGGCCGAACGCGCAGCGCCGCCCCGAGATCTACGCCCGCGCATTCGTGCGCGCGCGCATCCTCCGCCGCGCCGGTGGGGTGGTGCCCGTCGACGAGATCATCGCGAAGAGCGGCGCGAACCCGGACGAGCTCGTCGTGCCCGAAGCGGTGCTGCGGTGGGGGCTCGCGACGAAGCTCCCGTCGCTGCGCGACGAGGCGGTCAGCAGCTGGGGTGCGAACGCCTGATCCCCGTGCGGCAGCCGAGGCTCCTCAGCCGACCGGCGGCCGGGCGCCGAGGTGCGGGCCCTGGCTGCCGACCTCCCGGCAGGTAATGCGTATGGTGCGTTCGCTCGCATCGTAGACGTGGCGCGCGGCGAGCCGACCCTCGGCGAGGCGACCCGCGAGCCAGGTGAAGCTCGACGCGTCCACGAGCGATTCGTCGTCGAGCAGCCGCATGAGCTGCAGCGTCAGCATCTCGGGCAGCGTCGGGTGCGGCCCGTGGGCGAATCCGAGGCCGAGTACCGCGGGCTTCGGCCCGCCGGGGATCGCCCGGAGCGTCCACACCGCGCCCGCGTCGCCGCGCACCGTCGGTGCGCCGGTCGGCGCGGCGTCGAGCAGTTCGAACTCACGCACGGCCTCGCGGGCGAACACGAGAATGGTCTCTTCGTCGGGCACCCGGGCGAAAGCGGCGATCCAGGCGTCCGGCCCGAGCCCGTGCGGCGCGATCACCGGCACGAGCGAAGCGTCCGCGGCGAGCCGTCGTTCGAACTCCGCGATATCGACTCCCGCGTCGAGAAAGGTTTCGGGCTCCGGCAGCGGGATGCCCAGTAGTTCAGCCGCACCGCGGGCGGCCGTGAACGAGCGCTGCAGGCGGGCGGCGACCGCGGGGTCGACGACCTCGTCGAGCCCGGCGCCAGCGCGCACCTCTGCGGCACGTGCATCGAGCCACGAGTCCAGATCGGCGCTCTGCGAAGGCTCGCCGTGCTCCGCGAGCGCAGCGTCGAGGTCGGCGGCGAGCTCGGGGAAGAGCGCGCGCGCCAGCAGCGTACGCTCCGGCATCGATCCCTGCATCATGCCCGCCCCGTTTCCCGTCGTGCCCGTCCGTTCGAGAGCGGCCGCACTTGCGCTCCCTGTTCGATGCTTCTCACGGTAGCTCATCCTCGACGATCGCCTCGAGCGCCCGCGCGAGCTCGCGCGGGTCGAGGATGGTGCGCCCGGTCGGCGCGTAGCGCACCGCGATCTCGTCGCCGCCGACTCCGATGCCGTGCACGCTCACGCCCGCCGCGCGCAGCCGCTGCACTTCTCGTTCTGCAGCGGCGAGGTCGTTCGACCCGCCATCGCTCACGAGGATGGCGATGCGCCGTCGTTCGAGGCCGTCGCGCGAAGCGGGGCCCGAGCCGGCCTGCGCGCCGATGCCGAACTGGTCGGCGGCGAGGCGCAGCGCGGCGCCGTCGTTCGTCGATCCGCGCGGTGAGCGCACGGCGGCCTGCAGGTCGCGTCGCGTCGCGTCGTCGATGCCGTGCGACAGCGGCTTCACCAGATGCGCGTCGCCGTCGAACACGACGAGGCCGGTACGGATGTCGAGATCGAGGTCGACGCCGCCGGCGCGCTCCGCGTGCGCGATGTCGCGGTCCACGCCCGCGAGCGACTCGACGAGCACGAGCATGGCATCGGCCGCGGCCTCGGCGGCGCGGCCCTGCATCGACGCCGAACGGTCGACGAGCAGCAGATAGTCGGTGCTGCCCGCGCGGCGCGTGCGTCGGGAGCGGAGCACCCGCGCCCGGAACGCCCGCGGCTGCGGCACGCCGGCGTGCGCCTCGGCCACTGCGGCGGCGAGAGCGTCGTCGGCGAGGTCCTCCCCCGCCGTGCGCGCATCGCGGCTCGGGGCCCGGCGCTGCGCGATGCGTTCGGCGATGACTCTGGCCCAGAGCGCGCGCATGCGGTCGATCGCCGGCGCGAGCTCGGTCGCGCGCTCGCGGTAGTCGATCGGCGATACCGGGGCGGCCCCTGCCGTGCCGCGGCCGCCGGGGCGATCGTTCGCCGCCTCGCCGGTCGCCTCGGTCGCGCGGTCGAGCATCGCCTCGAGCATGGCGCCATCGGCCGGAAGCGGTGTCGCGAGCACGGTGCCGACGAAGCCGGCCTGCTCCGCCGCGAAGAGGTCGGCCCCCTCGGCGATCTCGCCCCCGTCTCCCGGGCGCGCGCGCTCGTCGGCCCCGGCATCGGGTGCGCCGCCGTCCGTCTCGTCCGCCGGCGGCGTCTCATCGGGCGCATCCCGATCGTCTCCCGCCGCGCTGCTGCCGGTGTCCCCTGCACCCGCTTCATCCCGACCGTCGTCCTCGGCGTCGTCGCCCCCGTCGGGCGCGCCGCCTGCGACCGGGCCCTGCGCCTCTCGCGCGTCGATGGCCAGCAGCCGCGCATACGCGGGCTGCAGGAGCGCATAGGCGCGCTCGAACCTGAGCAACGGGGGTCGACTCCCGTCGGGCGCGAAGACGTGGCGCAGCAGCGCCTCGCTCCCCGATCTGCGGTGCATGCGCCGCCATTCGGCGAGCACCGCGCGGTCGACGGGCAGCTCGGTCGCCGGCTGCTCGGCGGCGAGCAGCAGCACCACCCATTGCAGGTGGCGCGGCAGCACCGAAGGGTCTCGGGGCAGGCCGCGCTCGAGCGCGGCGCCGAGACGCGACCGGAACCCGGGGAACGCCGCGAGCAGCTCGCCGACGGCCTGCATGCGCGCGATCGCCCGGGTCAGCGGAGCCTCGTGCGGGGCCCGGCGTTCGAACGAGTCGCGCCGGCGTGCGCGGTCGGCGGCCACAAGCCGCTCGCGCGGCCCCTCCCATAACTGCAGCGCGACGAGCGCCATGGCCTCGGCCGAGCCGTGTCCGCGGGCCCCGTACCAGAGCAGGCCGACTTCGAGGCCGCGTCTCGTGAGGCGCCATTCGGCGCCATCGGTGACGATGACCGGCAGACCGAGCAGACCGCCGACGGCGCGCAGCCCGGCGCGTACGTCGATGTCGCCGGCTTCCATCGTCTGCATGCCCTCAGCCTAGACGCAGCACGGTGCCGGCCCGGCGCTTCGAGGGCGGGTGGTAGCGTGGCCGCATGCTCACTTTCGACGCGCAACCGGCGCTCGGCGAGGCCCAGGCGATCGCGCGCGAGATGCGGATCGTGCGCGCGGCCCGCGACCGCGGCCCGGGCACGGAGACGGCGGCCCACGAGCACGATCTCGCGGTGCTGCAGGAGCGCCTCGACGCGCTGCTCGAGGACCCCGCGACGGGGCCCGCGATCCGGGAGGCGCTCGACGCGCGCGCGTCGATCCTGCGCACCGCGGTGCACGCCCGACGCGCCGAGGTGCGCCGGGCCGAGCAGCGGGAACGTGCGGAGCGCGTGGTCGCCGCCGCTGCCGGTGCGGGCAGGGATCTGACCCGCAGCGAACGCGACCGCGTCGGCCAGCTGCGCGACGGGCAGCGCGAGCACGGGGCCGCGACGCGCGACTGGCGCGCAGGCATCACGACCGCGGCCGAGCGAGACGGAGTGCTCGAGGCCCTCGGCGCGCTCCGTCTGCGGGAGGCCCGGGAGCAGCTGCGGCACGGGTTGCTGCTCACCGGCCAGATGCGTCAGATCATCGCGGAGGCGCTACCGGCGGTGCTGCGCGGCGAACCCGTGCTGCTCGTCGGAGAGACCGGCGGAGCGAAGACCGCGCTCGCCGAGCACCTCTCACGGCACGGCGCCGGCCTCGAACCCGAGCTCGTGTCGGGCTACGGCGACATCACAAGCGCGCAGATGCTCGGCGCTCACGAACTGCGGGCCGAGCACGGTGCGACGACGAGCGTCTTCGTACCCGGACCGTTGCTCCGGGCGCTCACCGAGGGTCGGCCGGTCATCCTCGACGAGATCAACGCCATGCCCGCCGAGTTCTTGAAACGTCTCAACCGCATTCTGCAGCTGCGCCCCGGCGATGACTTCGGCGTGCAGGAGGACGTCGGTCGGCGCGTTCGCGTGGCCGAGGGGTTCGCCATCATCGCCACGGCGAACGAGCAGACACCGCATCGCTATCGCGGTCTCGACCGGCTCAGCGCCGAGCTCGTCAATCGCTTCGGCGCGAACGGCTACCGCGTGCACTACCCCGATGCGGGAGTACGGTTCGAAGACTTCCCGGCCGAGAACGGGCTGCTCGCGGCCGCGGCGGTCGCCGACGCGCACGGCCGCCTCCCGTCGACGGTGTCGGTCGACGAGATCGTGCGCGTCGCTCGTGCCGCGTTCATCAGCCAGCAGGTGTTCTCCGGAGCGCACGGAGCCGGATTCGGCGACTACGTGGGTACCGAGCAGGAGATCGACGGGCGCCCCGGCCTCGAGGAGTCGGTGCTCGCTCCGCGCACGCTGGTGGCCGTGCTGCAGAAAGTAGCGGGCAGCGCCGGCGCGGTGACCCTCGACCGCGCGCTCGGCCGCTTCGTCGAGAGCGTGATGCATCGCGAGGATCGCCGGGTGCTCGGCCTGATTCTGGAGGGCCAGGGGTTCTCGCTCGCCTCGAGATGAGCGAGAACCCCTGGCATCAGGCCGCTGCCCAGGCCGCCGCCTGTTCGCGCAGCGATGCGTGGGCGCCACCGAAGGCGCCGAGCGCCGCTGCGCCGAGCAGCCGCTTCGGCACCTTGCAGACCATCGTGTACACGGTGTCGACCACATTCGCGACCGGGCTGAGGTTCGTCTGCGAGACCAGCTGGTAGGCGTCCATGCGGCTGAGATCGAGCAGCTCGGCGACCCACTCCACCATCTCGAGGTTCGCGGCCCGGAAGGCGTCCTCGAGCGGCTTGGTCGACCCCGTCGTCATGAGGTATTCATCCGTTTCGATGCGCGGCCAGACGGGCGCACGACCTTTGATGAGCTCGACGATGAACACCGAGTTCATGGAGCATTCGACGGCGACGCCGCAGGTCTCCCCCTCGCCCTGCCGAGCGTGGCCGTCGCCCAGGGAGAAGAGCGCACCGGGTACGTTGACGCCGATGTAGCAGGTGGCCCCCGCCCGCATCTCGGGCGTATCCATGTTGCCGCCCCAGTTGCCGGGGGCGAGCGCGGAGCGCACTTCGCCGAGCGCCGGAGCCACCCCGACGGTGCCGTGCATCGGATCGAGCGGCAGCGCCAGACTCAGGTCGCTGTCCTGCGCCTGGTACTGCACCGTGCGCGCTTCTGCATCGATGGCGTAGAACCAGGTGTTCTCCTCGAGCGGCGCGTTCAGCAGCGCCGTATCGTGCGTCCCGGTGAGCGCCCCGAAGTATTCGACGGTCGTGCTCACTCCCCAGTCGAAGCGCGGGGAGATGTCGATGAAGTGCACGGCGAGCGTGTCGCCGGGCTCTGCTCCCTCGACGTAGAACGGACCGGTCTGCGGGTTCAGGTACCGCGGGTCGAGCAGCTTCGAGGGCGCCGAACCGGCCTCGGTGATCGCTCCCGCGAAGCAGTCGAGCGTCGACGTCTGCACAACCGTACCGGGCACGATCTGCGCTTTCGCCTCGGCACCGCCGAAGGTGTAGACGAGGCTCGACGGGTCGACATCGGGCGAGACGTCGAATCTGAGGGTTTCCATGTCTGCTAGTCCTTTCTCGATGCTGGTGCCGACTTCGCGGCGATCTTCGCCGCGGCCCGAGCATCATGCTTCTTGCCGAGCGAGGCGCCGAGTTCGATCGTCTCGATGAGCCCACCCGGTTTGTAGGCGAGCATCAGCACGAGCACGATCGCGAGGAGGATCTCGGTCATGCCGACCGTCTCGAACGGCAGCAGGCCGTTGATGCTGAACGTGTTCTCGGTCATGCGCAGCCCCTCGCTCACGATCGTGATGATGAGCACTCCGAGCGCCGTGCCCGTGATCGTCTGCGGCCCGCCGACGATCAGCATGGTCAGTACGGTGAAGGTCATCGTGAGGTAGAAGGCTCCGGGCTGGAACGAGGTGATGAAGTGGGCCCAGAGCGCGCCCGACATCCCGCAGATGAAGGCCGAGATCGTGAAGGCGACCCACCTCGATGCGACCACATCGACCCCGATCGCATCGGCGGCGTGCACGTTGTCGCGCGAAGCGCGCAGCTTCATGCCGAGTGACGACTCCTTGAAGAGGAACGCCAGCACGAGGATGATCATCGCCCAGGTGAACGCGGTCCACATGTCGGTGTACTTGAGCACGCCGAAGAGTGTGCGCGGCCCGTTGGTCATCTCGCCCCACTGCGACAGCACGACGTGCACGATGACCAGCATCGCGAACGTCGCGATCGCCGCGGCCGTATCCGAGAGGCGCATGATCGGCAGCCCGATCACGGCTGCGAACACGGCCGCGACGGCCGCGCCGATGAGCATGGCCGGGAGGAAGCCCATCTCGATTCCGGTGAAGGGCGCGTAGAGGCTCGGGAGGGCCATGCTCTTCTGATCCACAGGGATCGACAGGATCGCCGAGGCGTAGGCGCCGATCCCCATGAACCCGACGTGCGCGAACGAGAGCACCCCCGAGTTGCCCATGAAGAACTGCAGCCCGAGCACCAGGATCAGGTTGATGAACATGACGGTCGAGATGCGGTCGACGAGCGGGATGTTCAGCACGCTGGAGACGAGCGCGACGCAGGTGAACACGGCGACCGTGAGGAGCAGCGGATAGACCTTGCGGCGCGAGATGCGGAAGGATGCCTGTTTCATCAGCCGACTCTTTCTGTCGCGAAACGACCCGTGACGATGCCCTGGGGTCTGAAGACGAGCACGAGGATCACGATGCCGAAGATCACCGCGTCACGGAACGCGAGCAGCTCCTGCGGCAGCAGCAGTTGCAGCGCGATCGTGAGGGTGCCGAGGAAGAAACCGCCGACGACGGCCCCCGACAGACTGCCCATACCGCCCACGACGATCGCGATCAGAGCGACGAGCAGCGGTGCGGCGCCGATGGTCGGGGTGACGGATCCGATGCGTCCGATCCAGAGCACGCCCGCGATTCCCGCGAGCGCACCGCTGATGATGAAGGCCGAGACGATGACCTTGTCCGCCCTGATGCCGAGCAGCTGCAGCATGCGGAAATCGTCCGATGCCGCGCGCAGCGTGATGCCGAGTCGCGTCTTCTTCATGATGAGCATGAGCGCGAGCAGGGTGAGGATGCTCACGCCGATCACGATGAGGTTCGAGACGGAGATCTGCGCGCCGCCCCACGAGACGTTCTTGTGGAACGCCGCCGGCACCTGCACCGCACGTGCGCGGGGCGACACGAACACGAGCGCGGAGTTCTGCAGGAGCGAGCTCACCGCGAACGAGGTGATCAGCATCGCGTTCAGCGAGTTCGAGCGAACGGGTCTGAAGGCGATGCGCTCCGTGAGCACGCTCGCGATGACCGCCATCGCCACCGCGAGCACGATCAGCACGACGAGCGGCAGCCAGGTGCTCTGCAGCACGAACCAGGTGTAGCCGGCGACCATGATGAGCTCGCCGTAGGCGAAGTTCACGAGTTTCAGGATGCCGAAGATGATGATCATGCCGAGCGCGATCAGCGCGTAGAGGCTGCCGAGGCTCAGCGAGTTCAGAACGAACTGGAGGATGTCACCCATGCTCGCTCTCCGTTCCGGTCTGGTGCAGGCCCCCGAGATAGGCGGCCGTGAGGTCGATGGATGCGCGCAGCTCCTGCGGGGTGCCGCTCGCGGTGAGTTTTCCGGTGGTGAGCAGGTACGCGCGGTCGGCGATCTCGAGGGCGCGTGTCACGTTCTGCTCGACGAGCAGGATCGTGACGCCTTCGCGGTGCAGCTGCTCGATGATCTCGAACATGCTGTCGACGAGCGTCGGCGACAGGCCGAGCGACGGCTCGTCGAGCATGAGCAGCCGCGGCCGGGTGAGCACGGCGCGAGCGATGGCGAGCTGCTGCTGCTCGCCGCCCGAGAGCGTGCCCGCGCCCTGATCGGCGCGCTTTTCGAGAATCGGGAAGCGTTGGAAGATCTCGGCGAGCTTCGTCTCGAGCAGGGCAGCGTCCTTCATGAAGTACGACCCCAGTTTGAGGTTCTCCGACACCGTCAGGCTCGGGAAGATGCCGCGGTCCTCTGGCACCAGGGCGATGCCGCGCCGTGCGATCTCAGCGCTCCGTCTGCCGGTAACGGTCTCTCCGTCGAAGGCGACCGTGCCGCTCTGCGGCCGGTGCACGCCTGCGATGGCCGAGAGCGTGGTGGTCTTGCCCGCGCCGTTCGACCCGACGAGCGCGACGAGCTCGCCCTCGTTCACTTCGAGGCTCAGATCGTCGACCGCGGTGATGGCACCGTACTTCACCCGCAGGTGCGCGACTTCGAGCAGGCTCATTCGTCCTCCACAGTTCGTTCGATGTCCTCGGAAGCGAGCCCGGCGGTCGCCTGGCTGCCGAGGTATGCGGCGACGACGGTCGGGTCCGAGCGGATCTCGTCGGGCGTGCCCTCCGCGATCGTCCGGCCCTGGTTCAGCACGTGCAGGCGATGGCAGAGGCGCATGATCAGGTTCATGTCGTGGTCGATGATGAGCAGCCCGCAGCCGTACACCTCGGGGATCGTGGTCAGCTGACCGAGCAGCCGGTCGCTCTCCTCCTCGTTCAGGCCGGCGGCCGGCTCGTCGAGCAGCAGGTACTGGCATTTCGTCGCGAGCGCCCGCAGGATCTCGACGATCCGCTTCTGGCCGTACGAGAGCGCATCGCATTGCGTGTCGCGCAGCGCTGCCACGTCGAACGCCGAGATGAGCTCTTCGGCGATGCGGGTCGCCTCGCCTCGCCGCGATCCGCCTCCGAGTGCGCCGAGCTGCACGTTCTCGAAGACCGTCATCGTTCCGAAGAGGCGCACCGTTTGAAAAGTGCGCACGAGGCCCTCGCGGGCGATCCGCTTCGGTTTGCGCCCCGTGACGTCCTTCCCGTTGATGCGCACCGCGCCGTCGCTCGGCTTCAGGGCGCCCGAGAGCACGTTCACGAGGGTCGTCTTGCCCGAGCCGTTGGGGCCGATGAGGCCGACGATCTCGTCTCGTCCGAGTGAGAGGCTCACCGTGTCGAGCGCCCGAAGGCCGGCGAAGTCCATGACGACGCCCTCGGCGGTGAGCCTCTCGCTCATTGCGGTGCTGATCACGGCTCGGGGACCCACTCGGGCATGACCCACTTCAGGAACGACACCTCGCCGCCGGCGACCGTCATGAGCGCGGCCTCCTTCTGCGGAGCATGACCGGTGTCGGCCGAGGACCAGCTGAGATTGCCGGTGAGGAGAGGGAATTCCATTTCGGTCATCTGCTTCGCGAGGGCCGCGCCCTCGGTGGTGCCTGCCGCTTCGATCGCTTCGGCGAGCACGGTCATCGTGTCGTAGCCGTTGGCGACCAGAGCGGTGTCGGGGGCCTCGCCGTGCTTCGCCTTGTACAAGTCGAGGAATGCGGGGACGAGTTCGCTCGCCTGCTCCGAGAGGAACGCATGGCTCGCGTAGGTGACGCCGTTGCCGTACTCGGCGCCGAGCACTTCGAAGAGCTCGGGGTCGTCGTACGAGTCGCCGCCGAGGATCGGCGTGTCGATGCCCGCTGCCCGGATGTCGCGGATGATCAGGCCGAGGTCGGGCATGTACGACGATACGAAGATGACCTCGGCATCGGCCCCTTCGGATTTGAGTCGCTGCAACTGAGCCGAGAAATCCTGGTCGCCCTGGGTGTAGGTGTCGTGGCCGAGGATCTCTCCGCCCTGGTGCTCGAACGATTCGATGAAGTAGTCGCTGAGCGACGTCGTGTAGTCGATGAACTGGTCCGTGACGACGTAGGCCTTCGTGTACCCCTGCTCGCCGTACGCCCACTCGGCTGCGGCGGCGCCCATCGTGGTGTTCCACATCGAGAGCGTGAACTGCTTGTCGCCGAGGGTCTTCGAACCGTAGAGCGGCGATGATGCGCCGGGCGAGATGCCCACGATGCCCGCGGACTGCGCGGCGCGGCTCGCGGGCCCGCCGAAGTCGAAGTCGGCCGGCGTGATCACGACCTCGGCGCCCTGCGAGACGAGCTGCTCGCCGTTGTTGCCGACGACCACCGGGTCGCTCTTGCCGTCGAGGTTGATGAGCTTGACCTGCTTGCCGAGCAGGCCGCCGTTCTCGTTGATCTCGTCGACCTTGAGCTGCACGCCGCGCAGGATCGGCTCGTCGAGCGGCGACTGGATGCCGGTGAGGCACAGTGCGGCGCCGACGATGATCTCATCGCCCGAGTCGGCCTGCGCGTCACCACCGGCCGGACTCGCGTTCGGATCCGCGCCGCAGGCTGACAGGCCCAGCGTCAGAGCAGCAAGAGCGGCTACGCCGAGTAGCTTCTTCTTCATGGTTCTCCTCGTTGAGATGATGCCCACCGGCGGCCCGACCTGCGAGTCTCGCCCGTGCCACGGAAACACCGTGGCCTGCAGCTTGGCATGCAACCACATAGATGTCAACACTGTTGACATCTATGTGGTGAACCTGTTTCATTGTGCCAGTGCCCGGTCGATCCCTGCCGGTCCGCACCCAGCCCGCTCAAAGCAGGCGGATAAACGGACGGGTAGCATTGCGGCAACGGCCGATATCGGGAACGGAGTGGAATTCAGTGCAGGACCCAGAGCAGGTCGCGGGTGAAGCCCGGAGCGGCGCTCCGCACCGCCTCGACCGCGAGAGCATCCTCGAAACCTCGCGCACCATCTTCCACAGAGACGGGCTCGGCGCGCTCACGCTGCGCAAGCTCGGCGCAGAACTCGGCGTCGACGCGACCGCGATGTACCGGCACTTCAAGAACAAGGCCGCCCTGCTGACGGCGCTCATCGACGAGCTCTTCGTCGAGATCCCCGAGCCCGACCCGTCGCTCACCTGGCGCGACAATCTCAAGAATCTCATGATCGCCTGGTGGCGCATCTACCGCGTCAACGAGGGGCTCTCCCAGGCGATGGCGGGGCAGCCCGACGACGAACCCCGCCTCTTCCACCTCACCGAATGGACGGTGCGCGAGCTCATCCGCGCCGGGGTGCCCGCGGACGAGCTCGGCTACTTCCACCAGACGATCTACAATCATGCGGTCGGCAACGGCCTCGTCGCAGCGTTCTCGCCCTGGCTCACGGATCCGGAGCAGCGCGATGCGCAGCGCCGCACCTACGCGGCGCTCGACCCGGCGAAGTTCCCGAGCGCCGCCGCCGCCGCACCCGCGATGTATCCCGAGACCGAGGCCGCCTTCGTCTTCAGCGTCGATCTGCTGCTCGACGCCATCGAGCACCGCGTCGCAGAGCGCGCTTGCACGCTAGAGTCCGGTCAGTTCGAGATCTCCTGATACGCGAACTGCAGCACGGAGTCGTCGACACCGGCCAACACTCGGGGCTTTCCGATCGCGTCGAGCACGATGAAGCGCAGCATGCCGGCGCGGGCCTTCTTGTCGCGCTGCATCGTCGCGAGCAGACCCGGCCAGCGACCCGCCGGGTACGCGAGCGGCAGGGTGAGCGCGGTGAGCACACGGCGGTGGCGATCCACATCGGCGTCCGAGAGCGAGCCCGCCATGCGGCCGAGCTCGGCGGCGTACATCATCCCGATCGAGATGGCGACGCCATGCCGCCACTGGTAGCGCTCGGCGTGCTCGATCGCGTGGCCGAGCGTGTGGCCGTAGTTGAGGATCTCGCGCAGCCCGCCTTCGCGGAAATCTTCCGATACGACGCGCGCCTTCACGCCGATCGCGAGCTCGATCGCCCGCTGGAATTCGGGCGATGCGGGATCGGTGACCCGAGCGACATCGGCCTCGATGAGGTCGAGGATCTCGGGCTCCGCGATGAACCCGCATTTGGCGACCTCGGCGAACCCCGCGAGGATCTCGTTCTTCGGCAGCGTCGCGAGCAGGTCGAGGTCGCAGAGCACCGCGGCCGGAGCGTAGAAGCACCCGACGAGGTTCTTGCCCTCGGCGGTGTTGATGCCGGTCTTGCCGCCCACGGCGGCGTCGACCATGCCGAGCACCGTCGTCGGGATCTGCACGAGGCGCACGCCGCGCAGCCAGGTCGCCGCGACGAAGCCGGCGAGGTCGGTGACGGCTCCGCCGCCGAGGCCGATCACGGCGTCCGTGCGCGTGAAGTCCGCCTGGCCCATGATCTGCCAGCAGAATGCGGCCACCTCGACCCGCTTCGCCGACTCGGCGTCGGGCACCTCCGCGAGCAGCACCTGCGCGTAGTGAGCCGCGAGCGATTCCCGCAGCTCCTCCGCCAGTTTGCCGACCGTCGAGGTGTGCACGATGAGCACCTTCGACGCACGATTGCCGACGGCTTCGGGGACTCGGCCGAGCAGGCCGCGCCCGACCGTCACCGTGTAGTCGGTATCGCCCGTGACCTCGATCGCGGTTTCGCTCATTGCTGCTCCTTCTTCTTGACGTCTGCGCCCGGCTCCGACCCGGGCATCTGCGGGCGCCCCCGGTAGCTGCGCGCCCACTGGGCGACCTTGCGCGCGAGCTGCTCCTTGGTCGCGCGATCGGTGCGGTAGGTCACATCGGCGACCTCTTCGTAGAACGGCCGTCGTGCACGCATGATACGGTTCCACGCCTCGGGGTCGTTGCGCAGCAGCGGCCGCCTCGACAGGTTCGCCGTGCGCAGCACCGACTCCTGCGTCGTCATGAGCAGCACGACCGGATGCCCCTGCAGCAGCGCGCGTGTGCTCTCCGTGATCACCGCGCCGCCGCCGAGAGCGACGATGCGGGTGCCGGGCACTGCGAGCTCCGCGGCGACGACCTCGGCCTCGATGCGACGGAACTCGTCTTCGCCGTGGCGCTCGAAGAACTCGGTGATCGGACCGTACTGCCGCACGATCACGGCATCGGTGTCGACGAACGGCACCCCGAGCTCGCGGGCGACCCGCTTGCCGAGGCTCGTCTTCCCGGCCGCCATCGGCCCGACGAACACGATCGCGCGGCTCGGAAGGCCACCGCCGCGGCGGCCGCGCCGACGACGCCTGCGACGGGGCTTCGCCCCCTGGCCGCTCCGGCCGCCCGGAGCGCCGGTCTCCCCCGCCGTCGGCGGAGGCGAGGGCTTCGGCCGGTGCCCGGGGCCCGGCTCGGCCCCCGAAGCCTCCCGGTCGCCGCTCACGAGTCGATGACGGTCGCGAGGTTCTCGGGGATCTCCGCGAGGTACGATTCGAGGTTGCGCCGGGTCTCGGAGACGCTGTCGCCGCCGAACTTCTCGACGACCGCGTCGGCGAGAATGAGCGCGACCATCGCCTCTGCGACGACGCCCGAGGCGGGCACCGCCGTCACATCGCTGCGCTGGTGGTGCGCCTTCGACTCCTCGCCGGTCGCGACGTCGATCGTGGGCAGCGCGCGGGGCACCGTCGCGATCGGCTTCATCCCCGCGCGCACGCGGAGCACCTGGCCGGTGGTCATGCCGCCCTCGATGCCGCCGGCCCGCGCCGTCTCGCGAGCGATGCGGCCGTCATCGAGGTGCAGCTCGTCGTGGGCCGCGGAGCCGCGACGGCGGGTCGTCTCGAAGCCGTCGCCGACCTCGACCGCCTTGATCGCCTGGATGCCCATGAGCGCGCCGGCGAGACGCGAGTCGAGACGACGGTCCCAGTGCACGTACGAACCGAGCCCGGGCGGCAGGCCGTAGGCGAGCACCTCGACGATGCCGCCGAGCGTGTCGCCCGACTTCTTCGTGTCGTCGACCTCGGCGACCATGCGCGCGCTCGTCTCGGCGTCGAAGCAGCGCAACGGGTCGGCATCGAGCGCGGCCACGTCTTCCGGTCGCGGAAGGGCGGCGCCCTCGGGCACCCGCACATCGCCCATCGACAGCGTGTGGCTCACGAGCCGGATACCGAGTTCGGCGAGGAACGAACGGGCGATCGCTCCGAGCGCGACTCGCGCAGCGGTCTCACGGGCGCTCGCGCGCTCGAGCACCGGCCGGGCCTCGTCGAAGCCGTACTTCTGCATGCCGACCAGATCCGCGTGGCCGGGGCGGGGCCGCGTGAGCGGAGCGCCGCGACCGCGCGACTTCTCGGACAGCTCGGTCTTCTCGGCCGACATCACCTCGGTCCACTTCGGCCACTCGGTGTTGCCGACGCGGATCGCGACGGGGCCGCCGATCGAGACGCCCTGAACGATGCCGCCCGAGAAGTGCAGCTCGTCCTGTTCGAACTTCATGCGCGAGCCGCGGCCGTAGCCGAGCTTGCGCCGCTGCAGATCCTCGCGGACCATGTCGAGCGAAACGGGCACGCCGGCGGGCAGGCCCTCGAGAACGGCAATGAGTTCGGGGCCGTGTGATTCCCCGGCGGTAAGCCAACGCAGCATGCCCACTATCCTCCCACACTCGCCGCACGCATGGCGGCGCGTACGGCGGCCTCGTCGTCCAGCTCGATCGACGGGTCGCCCCCGGCGAAGACGCGCACCTGCACGAGGGCCTGCTCCACGAGCATCTCGGTGCCCGCGCGGGCGACGCCGCCGACCGAGCGCCAGCGCGCCGCGAGCGGTGACGGCCAGGGATCGTAGGCGACGTCGAAGAGCGGAATCGCGGTCCACGCCTCGGGCAGTTCGAGGTCGGCGGTGGCCGGCCCCGGGAGCGTCGAGACGATGAGCGTGGGCCGGGCGATACGAGCATCGACCTCGGACGCCGCCGCGATGGCGGCATCGTCGAGCAGGGCATCGACGTGCGGCAGCACCGTTCCCGAGACATGGAGCGGGCGATCGGCCCCCGGCTCGCCGCTCTCGCCGAAGCGGGCGACGAGATCGCCGATCGCCCGTGCGTTGCGGGCCACGACCTCGACGTGCTGCGCACCGAGCCGGCGCGCGGCGAGGATGGCGGATACCGCCGTCGCCCCCGAGCCGAGCACGACCGTGCTCGTCGCGTCGAGACCGGCGTCCGTGATCGCGGCGGCCAGCCCCGCGACGTCCGTGTTGAAGCCCGCCCAGCGGGGCGCACCGCTCGCGTCGCTCGCGATGCGCAGCAGGGTGTTCACCACGCCGCTCTCCTCGGCGACCGGGTCGAGCACCGTCGAGAGACGATGGGCCTCCTCCTTCAGCGGCATCGTGACGGAGAAGCCCCGCCAGTCGGGCTCCCTCGCCGCGAGAAAGGCCTCGAGATCGGGCGCCTCGAGGCGGAACCGCTCGTACTCCCAATCGAGCGCGAGCGCCGCGTAGGCCGCGCTGTGGATCGCGGGCGACTTCGAATGGGCGATCGGCGAGCCGAGCACGGCGAGCCGCTCGGCGAGCACCTCGCGCTCCGAGATCGGCGTCTCCTGCATCAGCAGCCCCTGCCCGGGTTCGCGGCGCACCATTCGCCCAGCTGCGCGACGGCGGCATCGTGCTCTTCGATAGTGGTCGAGAACGCCGATTCGCCGGTGTCGAGGTTGATCGCCGCGAAGTAGAGCCAGTCGCCCGGCTCGGGGTTCAGCGTCGCCTCGATCGCCGCGCGGCCGGGGCTCGCGATCGGCGAGGCCGGCAACCCCTCATGCGCATACGTGTTCCAGGGATTGTCATCGGCGAGCGCCTCGTCCGACGACCAGACCGAGCCGTCGTGCTGCTGGCCGTACCCGAACTGGGCCGTCGAATCCATCTCGAGCTTCATACCCTGGTCGAGGCGGTTCGAGATCACGCGCGAGACCTTGCCGAAGTCCTCGGCCCGGCCCGCCTCCTTCTCGACGATCGAAGCCCAGGTGAGCACGCGCTCCCGATCCTCGGGGGCGACGCCGAGCTCGTCGAGCACGGCGATCTGATGGCCCACCACCAAGCCCAGCACGTCGGCGGCGGTGCTGCCCGCTTCGAACTCGTAGGTCGCCGGGTAGAGCCAGCCCTCGAGCGAGGTCACCCCTTCGGGCAGGCCGAACTGCGCGGGGTCCGAGGCTGCGGCCTCGAGCTCCTCGAGCGGCACCTGCGCGCCCGCCGAGAGCAGCGGAAGGGTCTGCGAGACCGTGAGCCCCTCGCGCACGACCGCCTTATACTCGGTGCGGTTCGCGGGGTCCTGCAGCATGTCGAGCGCGGCCTGCGAACTCATCTCGAGGCGCAGCGCGTACATTCCCGGCATGAACTCGACCGCGGGATCCTGCGCGAGCAGCAGGCGGGTGAAGGCCTCCGACGTCTTGACGACCCCCGCCTCCTCGAGCGAGACCGCGACGTCCTCGCCGATCTCGCCGGGAACGATGGCGATGCTCGTCTCCCCGTGGCCCGTGCCCTCGAAGTCGTCGGTCTTCCAGCCGAGCTCAAGCGCGATGCGGTCGCCGATCTGCGGGAAGAGCGAGAACACGGCGGCGCCGAGCCCGCCGAACAGCACGATGGCGACCACGAGAGTGATCGCCACCCGCTTCGCACGCGTGCGGCGCCTGGCCCGCTTCTCCTCCGGATTCAGATAGTTCATGCTGATCGTCTCCCCTGGGTCATCCGGCGTCAGCGCCGGTTCCTTCCGCTGTCGTCGCCTGCGGCACCGCGATACCGGGCGCGTCTCCCCGCGAGCGCTCGATATCGAGCGCGTGCTGCAGAATCACGACGGCGGCCGCCTGGTCGATGATCGACCGGCTCTGCTTCGTCTTCTTGCCGACCTGATGCAGTTGGCTCTGCGCCGACACCGTCGAGAGCCGCTCGTCGACGAGGCGCACCGCGACGCCCGCGGCGGCGAGACGCATGGCGAGCCGATCGGCGAAGCCCTCGGCGTCGGCGGTCGACGGCGTACGCTCGCCGCGCATGTTGAGCGGCAGGCCGACGATCGCTTCCATCGCCTCCAGTTCGGCCGCGATCGCCGCGATCCGCTCGAGATCGGCGGTGCCGCGCGCTTCCCGCGGCACGGTCTCGACGGGAGTCGCGATCATGCCGTGCGGGTCGCTGCGGGCCACGCCGATGCGGGCCTTGCCCACGTCGATGCCGAGACGAACACCGACGCGCACTAGACCGCCAGGCTCTGACGGATCTCGGCGAGGGCATCGCCGATCTTCGCGACATCGGCGCCGCCGCCCTGCGCCAGATCGGGCTTGCCGCCGCCGCCGCCGCCGAGCACCTTCGCGCCGAGCTTCGCGAGGTCGCCCGCGCGCACGCCATGGGTGCGCGCGGCTTCATTGGTCGCGGCGATCACGAGCGGCTTCTCGCCCGCTTCGGACGCCACGGTGCCCGCGAGCACGACCACGCCGGCCTCCGAGCCGAGCCGCTCGCGCAGCTGCAGAGCGAGGCCGCGCAGATCGTCGGCGGAAGCCACCGAACCGACCGATTCGAGCACGGCGCGCACGGAGCCGACCGACTCGGCGCCGGCAAGGAGCTCGGGCACGCGCTGAGAGAGCTTCTCGGCTTCGAGCGAGGCGATCCTCTTCTCCGCGGCGCGCAGCTGCGCACCGAGATCCTGCACCCTGCCGATGAGATCGGCACGGGGCACCTTGAGGCCACTGGTGAGCTGCTGCACGATCGCGCGCTCGGCTGCGAACTCGCGGAACGCCTCCATGCCCACGAGCGACTCCACGCGGCGGTTCGTCGACCCGACCGAGCTCTCCGAGATCAGGCTGATCATGCCGATCTCGGACGAGCTCGACACGTGGGTGCCGGCGCACAGCTCGCGCGACCACGGGCCGCCGATGTCCACCATGCGCACCCGGTCGCCGTACTTCTCGCCGAAGAGCGCCATCGCGCCGAGCGCCTTGGCCTCGGCGATGGGCATCTCGCGGGTGACGACCTCGTAGTCCGATCGGATCGCGAGATTCGAGATCTCCTCGATCTCGCTCTTCGTCGCGGCCGAGAGCGCCTCGCCGTGCGTGAAGTCGAGGCGCAGGTAGCCCGCCTTGTTGTACGAACCCGCCTGATGCGCGTTCGCACCGAGCACCTGACGCAGCGCCGCATGCACGACGTGCGTGCCCGAGTGCGCCTGCGCGGCACCGCGGCGGTAGTCGGCGTCGACACGGGTCTCGGCGCGCGCATCGATCGCTACGGTGCCCACGACCACGCGCACGGTGTGCACGATGAGCCCGGGCACGGGCTTCTGCACGTCGAGCACCTCGGCTTCGAAGCCATCGCCGACGATGAGGCCCTGGTCGGCGTCCTGGCCGCCCGACTCGGCCCAGAGGGCGGTCTCGGCGAGCACGACCTCGGCGATCTCGCCCTCGTGCGCCTCGGCCACCGGCGCACCGTCGACGAGCAGACCGAGAATCCGGCTCTCGTGCTGCAGCTCGTCGTAGCCGACGAAGGCGGTCTCGCCGAGGCCGCGCAGCTCCGTGTAGACCGACAGGTCGGCGCGCTGGCCCTTCTTCGCCTTTGCGTCGGCCTTCGCGCGATCGCGCTGCTCCTGCATCAGGGTCGTGAAGACGTCGCGGTCGACGGTGACGCCGGCCTCTTCGGCGAGCTCGAGCGAGAGCTCGATCGGGAAACCCATGGTGTCGTGCAGCAGGAAGGCGGTGTCGCCCGGAACCGCCGCGTTCGCGCTCTTCGCCGTGCCGATCGCCTCGTCGAGGATCTCGATGCCCGACGCGAGGGTGCGCAGGAAGGTCTTCTCCTCGTTGTACGCGGCGCGCGAGATGAAATCGAAGTCGCGTTCGACCGCGGGGTACGCAGATTTCATGGCGTCGCGCGACACCGGGAAGAGCTGGTCGAAGCACGGGCCGTCGACGCCGAGCAGACGCATCGAGAGCGTGACCCGCCGCAGCAGGCGGCGCAGAATGTACCCGCGGCCCTCGTTCGACGGCGTCACGCCGTCGGCGATGAGCATGAGCGCGCTGCGCACGTGATCGGCGATGACGCGCAGACGGACATCGTCGTCGTGGTTCGCGCCGTAGGTCTTGCCCGCGAGCGTTGCCGCGCGGTCGAGCACGGGGCGCACCTGGTCGATCTCGTACATGTTGTCGACGCCCTGCTTGATGAAGGCGACGCGCTCGAGCCCCATGCCGGTGTCGATGTTCTGCTTCGGCAGCGGGCCGACGATCGTGAAGTCGGTCTTCGAGGTCACGTCCGCGATCTGGTACTGCATGAACACGAGGTTCCAGATCTCGACGTAGCGGTCGTCATCGGTGGCGGGGCCGCCGTCGATGCCGTACTCGGGGCCGCGGTCGAAGAAGATCTCGCTGCAGGGGCCGGCCGGGCCGGGCTGACCGGTCGACCAGTAGTTCGTGTCCATGCCGAGGCGCTGGATGCGCTCATCGGGCAGTGTAGAGTGCTGCTTCCACAGCGCGATCGCCTCGTCGTCGTCCTCGTAGACCGTGACCCAGAGATCCTTCGCGTCGAAGCCGAGGCCGCCGTCGGCCTCGCTCGTCGTCAAGAGCTCCCAGGCGAACTTGATGGCGCCTTCCTTGAAGTAGTCGCCGAACGAGAAGTTGCCGCACATCTGGAAGAAGGTGCCGTGGCGGGGGGTCTTGCCGACCTCCTCGATGTCGTTCGTGCGGATGCACTTCTGCACGCTCGTGGCGCGCGGGTACGGGGCGGGCACGATGCCCGAGAGGTACGGCACGAACGGCACCATGCCGGCCACCGTGAACATGAGGCTGGGGTCGTCGCTCACGAGCGACGCCGAGGGCACGACGGTGTGGCCGCGCTTCTCGAAGAAGTCGAGCCAGCGGCGATGGATTTCAGCGGTCTGCATCGTGGTCCTTACATGATCCGTCTGCGGTGGATGCGCCGGGGCGCGAGAAAGTGGGCGGGCGGCCCGGGCTACAGCGCGCGCTCGGGCGACGTACCGGGCTCGGCGTCGCCGGCCTCGGTGTCGTGGTAGCCGGCGGCGAAGGCGCGACCGAACTCGTCGAGGCCGCGGTTCACCCGGTCGAAGAAGCGCCGCCCCTCGGTCGTCTGGTTGACGAAGTGGGCAGCGATGAATCCGATCATCGCGCCGCTCAACAGCCACATCAGCTTGCGCATGCCACGCTCCTCCTCCTGCTCCGCGGTCGCGCGCGGGTGCGCGGCGCCGAAAACACCACTCAAGCTTAGCGCCCCGGGCATGGCGGTTCTGGGATTCTCGCCAGGGATCGCCGAGCCCGTGAACGCGAGAAGGGCGCCGGAGAATATCTCCGACGCCCTTCTCGCGTATTACTGCTTAGCGAGCTGCGCAGCAGGCCGCCGCTCGCGCGGCCGCCAGAAACGCTGTACTCATCACGAGTACTCCGCAGCTCTTAGCGAGCTGCGTAGTACTCGACCACGAGCTGCACTTCGCAGGTCACGGGGACCTCGGCGCGCTTCGGGCGGCGCACGAGGCGCGCCTGGAGCTTGTCGAGCTCGACCTCGAGGTAGCCGGGAACGTTCGGCAGCACCTCGGCGTGGCCGCCGGCAGCGGCGACCTGGAACGGCTCGAGAGCCTCCGAGCGCTCCTTGACGTGGATGAGCTGGCCCGGCTTCACGCGGAACGACGGGCGGTCGACGAGCTTGCCGTCGACGAGGATGTGGCGGTGCACGACGAGCTGGCGCGCCTGCGCGGTGGTGCGGGCGAAGCCGGCGCGAAGCACGAGCGCGTCGAGGCGCATCTCGAGCAGCTCGACCAGGTTCTCACCGGTCAGGCCGTCCTGGCGGCGGGCCTCGTTGAAGGCGATGACGAGCTGCTTCTCGCGGATGCCGTACTGGGCGCGCAGACGCTGCTTCTCGCGCAGACGGACGGCGTAGTCGCTATCGCTCTTGCGCTTGGTGCGGCCGTGCTGGCCGGGGCCGTAGGGGCGCTTCTCGAGGTAGCGCGCAGCCTTCGGAGTGAGGGCGATGCCGAGCGAGCGGCTCAGGCGGGTCTTGGAACGGGTACGCGACGTAGTCGACACGTGGATCCTTTCGGGTTTCTGACTGATGTGGTTGGGGCGCGCGGTGCGCGATCCCGTTGTTCTCCCGGCCGTGCTGCATCCGCGTGGAGTCTCTCCACGCACGCGACGCAGCGAACCGCGACAGGCGAGAGGGCCTCTCGCGGTGAGGGAACGACCATTGCAGAAACCCGGCTACAGGGCGCCTGCCACCGGTCCTCCGCATGCAGCCTGCGGCGAAGGGGGTGTTGGCCAGCGTCTAGACTATCAGACTTTCGGCCGCCGACGCGGCATCGTGCCTCATGACCGGCCTCGGCTGATGCGGCGGATCTTCTCGAGGCGCTCGGAGACCTCGCGCTCGTTGCCGTGCGTCGTCGGCGAGTAGTAGATGCGCTCCTCGAGCTCGTCGGGCAGGTACTGCTGCGTCGAGACGCCGCGCGGGTCGTGGTGCGGGTAGATATACCCCTTGCCGTGCCCCATCTTCTTCGCTCCCGGGTAGTGCGCATCGCGGAGGTGGGGCGGCACGAGGCCGAAGCGCCCGGCGCGCACGTCGGCGATGGCCGAATCGATGGCCGTGATGACCGCATTCGACTTCGGCGCGGTGGCGATGTAGATCGTCGCCTCGGCGAGCGGGATGCGCGCCTCGGGGAGGCCGATGAGCTGCGTGGCCTCGGCGGCCGCCACGGCGACCGAGAGCGCCTGCGGGTCGGCCAGGCCGACGTCCTCGGCCGCGTGGACCATGAGCCGGCGCGCGATGAAGCGCGGGTCCTCCCCCGCCTCGATCATGCGGGCGAGGTAGTGCAGCGCGGCGTCGGGGTCCGAGCCGCGCATCGACTTGATGAAGGCGCTCGTGACGTCGTAGTGCTGGTCGCCGTTCCGGTCGTAGCGCAGGAGCGCCCGGTCGACCGAGGCCGCCACGATCTCCGCGGTGATCGCGACCGGGCCGACAGGCGATCCCTGCGCGACATCGCCCGCGTCGTCATCGGCATCGTCGGCCGCCTCGGGATCGCCTTCGGCCTCGGCATCGTTCGCACCACTCGCCTCATCGGCGTCGTGCGCGGCGGCCAGGGCCGACATGGCGGCCGCCTCGAGGCTCGTGAGCGCCCGCCGCGCATCGCCCGAGGCGAGCTGCACGAGCGCGTCGAGCGCGCCGTCTTCGAGCGCGACCGCTCCGGCGAGACCGCGGGGGTCGGCCACCGCCCGTTCGAGCAGCAGGCGCAGGTCGTCATCGGTGAGCGGTTCGAGGGTGAGCAGCAGCGATCGCGACAGCAGCGGACTGATCACGGAGAACGACGGGTTCTCGGTCGTCGCGGCGACGAGGGTGACCCACCCGTTCTCGACGCCCGGCAGCAGCGCATCCTGCTGCGCCTTGGTGAACCGGTGGATCTCGTCGAGGAAGAGCACCGTCGACACGTCGAACAGGTCGCGGTCGTTCAGCGCCTTCTCCATCACCGTGCGCACATCCTTGATGCCGGCGGTCACGGCCGAGAGCTCGACGAAACGGCGCCCGCTCGAGTGCGCGATCGCCTGCGCGATCGTCGTCTTCCCGGTGCCCGGCGGGCCCCACAGGATGATGGACACGGCTCCCGAGCCGGTCTCGCCCGCCGCGAGCACGCGCAACGGCGAACCGCGTCGCAGCAGATGCTGCTGGCCGACGACCTCGTCCAGGGATCGCGGGCGCATGCGCACCGCCAGCGGGGCGGTGCTCGAGGCCATCGGATTCGAACTCACACCACAACCCTAATCGAGCGCTGCGCACACCCGCCTGTGGCATAGTGGAGGGGTCTATTCCGTACGGTCGGTCAGCCGACCCGAACCACGACAGGTGAAACTACCGTGAGTGCTGCCAACGAGAACCCCTGGGGCCGCGTCGACGACGACCGCACCGTCTACGTGCGCGAAGGCGACGGCGAACGCGCTGTCGGCTCCTTCCCAGACGGAACCCCCGAAGAGGCGCTCGCCTACTTCGAACGCAAGTTCAGCGACCTGGCCGGGCAGATCACCCTGCTCGAGGCCCGCATCGCCCGCGGCACCGCCGATGCCTCGGCCGCCGAGACCGTCGCGAAGCTGCAGGAGCAGCTCGTGGAGCCCGCGGCCGTCGGCGACATCGCCGCCCTGCGCGCACGCGTCGAGAAGCTCTCGGGCAAGACCGCCGAGCTGAGCGAGAAGCAGCAGGCCGAACGCGACGCCGCCCGCCAGGAGGCCGTCTCGAAGCGCGAGGCGATCGTCGCCGAGGCCGAGCGCCTCGCCGCGCAGCCCGAGGCCTCGATCCGGTGGAAGGATACGAGCCAGGCGTTCGAACAGCTCTTCACCGATTGGCAGAGCTCGCAGCGCACCGGCCCCCAGATCCCGAAGTCGCAGGCGGATGCGCTCTGGAAGCGCTTCCGCTCGGCGCGCCAGACCTTCGATTCGGCCCGTCGTTCGCACTTCGCCCAGATGGACGCGAACAACAAGGACGTGAAGCAGCGCAAGGAGCGCATCATCGCCGCGGCCGAGGCGCTCGCCCCGCGCGGCATCGAGGGCATCCCCGCTTACCGCGGCCTGCTCGACGACTGGAAGGCCGCCGGCCGCGCGAGCCGCAAGCTCGACGACCAGCTCTGGGCGCGCTTCAAGGCCGCAGGCGATCTGCTCTACGCGGCGAAGGCCGAGGAGGCGGCGCAGTCGAACGAGGAGCAGAACGCGAACCTCGCCGCGAAGCAGCAGCTGCTCGACGAGGCCGCTCCGATCGCCGAGGAGCGCGACCATGCGAAGGCCCGCAAGCTCATCACCGCGATCCAGCTGAAGTGGGACGAGATCGGACGCGTCCCGCGTGAGGCCCTGCGCGACGTCGAGGGGCGTCTGCGCAAGATCGAGGACCACGTCAAGCAGCTGGAGGACGAGCACTGGCGCAAGACGAACCCCGAGACGAAGGCGCGCAGCGAAGGTCTGCGAGGTCAGCTCGAGGCCTCGATCGCGGAGCTCGAGAGCGAGCTCGCAACGGCTCAGGCCGGTGGCAACGCGAAGGCAGTGCAGGAGGCCGAATCGGCGCTCGCCACCCAGCGCTCGTGGCTCGCCGCCCTCGGCGACTGAGTCGACGGGAGTTCGGCCCCGGCCGACTTATCCACAGATGCTTCGAGGCCCTGGCGCATTCCGCGCCGGGGCCTCAGCCTTGAGGCATGCGCCATCCTTCCCCGACGAGGGCACCGCTCCCGCCGATACCGCCGCGTCTGCACGATTGGCCGGTCGCCGTGCGATCGGCGGCGCTGCTGCGCGGCATCGCCGTGCGCTGCGGCCCGGGCATCCGACTCGTCTCCTGGCCCGACACGCCGTCGGTGCGCGCGGCCGCGATCGGCGATGCCTTCACCGTCGATCACGTGGCGGCGCACCGCACCGCGGCATGGATCTGGGGCGCCGTGCGAGGCCCCGGCGCACGGCTGTCGTTCATCGTGAGACGAGGGCGCCCGAATGATCTCGGTTCGGAGACCGGCGTCGCTCTCCACCAGTATCGGCTCGGAGCGAGCGAGGTCGTCGCCATCGGTCCGTACGCGGCGACCAGCCCGCGCCGCACGCTCTACGACCTGCTGCGCGGGGCCGAGTTCTCGCACGAGCACCGGCTCGCCTGCCGCATGCTGCTCACGCACGCGATCGGGAGCCGCGAAGGCTTCCTCGCCGAGCTGCCGATGCGACGCCGGCCGAACGAGCGCCGCATCGTCGCGAGGCTGCGAGAGCTCTAGACGACCGGTCGACGGGCGTCAGTTGGTGATGCGGTAGACGTCGTACACGCCCTCGATGCGGCGTATCGCGCCGAGCACATGGTCGAGGTGCGTCGCGTTCGCCATCTCGAAGAGGAACTTGCTGATCGCGAGGCGAGAGCTCGAGGTGTTGACCGAGGCCGAGAGGATGTTGACGTGATGCTCGGAGAGCGTGCGGGTGACGTCCGAGAGCAGCCCGGAGCGATCGAGCGCCTCGACCTGCACCTGTACGAGGAAGAGGCTCTTCGACGTCGGCGCCCACTCGACTTCGACGACGCGGTCCTGCTGCGACTTGAGGCTCTGGAAGTTGTGGCAGTCGACGCGGTGCACCGACACGCCCTGACCCTTGGTGACGAAGCCGAGAACCTCATCGCCGGGCACCGGGGTGCAGCACTTCGCGAGCTTCGCGAGCACGTCGGACGCGCCGGTGACGATGACGCCGCTCGCGCTCGTCGCCTTCGGCGCACGCGGCGCCTCGAGGATCGAGAACTCGGCGACCGCCGGCTCGGTCGACGACTGATCGATCGCGTTGATCGCGCTGACCTTCTCGATCACCGACTGCGCGGAGATCTGGCCCTCGCCGACGGCCGCGTACAGCGCGGTGACGTCGACGTGGTTCAGCTGGAGGGCGACCTGCTGCAGCGCCTCCGAGTTCAGCACCTGATGCAGCGGCATGCCGACCTTGCGCAGCGCCTTCGTGATCTCGACCTTGCCGGTCTCGGCGGCCTCCTCGCGCCGCTCCTTCGTGAACCACTGGCGGATCTTGTTCTGCGCCCGCTTGCTCTTGACGAACTGCAGCCAGTCCTTGTTGGGCCCGGAATTCGGATCCTTGGAGGTGAACACCTCGACCACGTCGCCGTTCTGCAGACGCGTCTCGAGGGGCACGAGGCGGCCGTTCACACGAGCGCCCATCGTCCGGTGGCCGACCTCGGTGTGCACCGCATAGGCGAAGTCGACGGTGGTGCCCCCTTCGGGCAGCCCGATCACACGCCCCTTCGGCGTGAAGACGTAGACCTCCTTCGCTCCGATCTCGAAGCGCAGCGCGTCGAGGAACTCGCTCGGATCCTCGGTCTCGGCCTGCCAGTCGGAGATGTGCGCGAGCCACGCCATATCGTTCGAACTCGGCCCCGCGGGTGCCTGCCGCTGCTTGTACTTCCAGTGGGCGGCGACGCCGTACTCGGCGCGCTGATGCATCTCGACGGTGCGGATCTGGATCTCGACGGCCCGGCCGTCGGGCCCGATCACCGTCGTGTGCAGCGACTGGTACAGGTTGAACTTCGGCGTCGCGATGTAGTCCTTGAACCGACCGGGGATGGGGGTCCACCGTGCGTGGACCGCGCCGAGCACCGCGTAGCAGTCGCGGATCGAATTGACGAGCACGCGGATGCCGACCAGGTCGTAGATCTCGTCGAAGTCGCGTCCGCGCACGATCATCTTCTGGTAGATCGAGTACAGCTCCTTCGGCCGACCGGTCACCTCTCCGCGAATGCGCGCATCGCGCAGGTCGGTCTCGATCGAGCTGATGACCACGCCGACGAGTTCGTCGCGCTGCGGGTTGCGCTGCGATACGAGGTTCTCGATCTCGGCGTAGAGCTTGGGCTTCAGCACGGCGAACGAGAGGTCCTCGAGCTCGGACTTCAGCGACTGGATGCCGAGCCTGTGCGCGAGCGGCGCGTAGATCTCGAGCGTCTCCTGCGCCTTGCGCTTCGCCGAGTCGCTCGGCACGAAGCCCCAGGTGCGCGCATTGTGCAGGCGGTCCGCGAGCTTGATCACGAGCACGCGGATGTCCTTCGACATCGCGACGACCATCTTGCGCACGGTCTCGGCCTGGGCCGAATCCCCGTACTTCACCTTGTCGAGCTTCGTGACGCCGTCGACGAGCATCGCGATCTCTTCGCCGTAGTCGTCGGTGAGCTGCTGCAGCGTGTAGTCGGTGTCCTCGACCGTATCGTGCAGCAGTGCGGCCGCGATCGCCACCGGTGCGATGCCGAGTTCGGCGAGGATCTGCGCGACGGCGATCGGGTGCGTGATGTACGGTTCGCCGCTGCGGCGCTTCTGCCCGCGATGCGCGCGCTCCGCGGTCGCGTACGCCCGCTCGATGAGCGAGAGGTCGGCGCGCGGGTAGTTCCCGCGCACCGTCCGTATCAGCTGATCGACCGCGCCCGGGGCGCTGCCGCGCGAGAAGATGCGCGGCACGAGGCGGCGCAGGGAGACAGTACTGCCTGTATCCGTATCATGATGCGCCATGCCACCTCCTCGTATGGATTCAAGCTACACCTTCTGGGGCACGCTCTGCGAATCGAGCTGCTCCTCGCGCGCCCGCGCCTTCAGTACCGACGTATCGTGCTTCTTCACGCCCGCATCGCCCGAGCGCAGGTGCGCGTATGCCGGTGCGGCGATGAAGATCGTCGAGTAGGCGCCGACGAAGATGCCGATGAAGAGCGCGAGCGAGATGTCGCGTAGGGTGCCCGCACCGAGCACGAAGGCGCCGATGAACAGGATCGAGCCGACCGGCAGCAGCGCCACGACCGACGTGTTGATGGAGCGCACGAGCGTCTGGTTGACGCCGAGGTTGACGGCCTCGGCGAAGGTGCGGCTGCCGATCTCGTCGGGCGAGGTGTTCTCGCGGATCTTGTCGAACACCACGACGGTGTCGTAGAGCGAGTAGCCGAGGATCGTGAGGAAGCCGATCATGGCGGCCGGCGTGACCTCGAAGCCCGAGATGCCGTAGATGCCCGCGGTGATGATGAGGTCGTGGAAGAGCGCCGCGAGCGCCGACACCGACATCTTCCAGGTGCGGAAGTAGAGCGCCATCACCAGCGCCGAGATCAAGATGAACACGACGAGCGCGATGATCGCCTGCTTGGTGATGTCCTGACCCCAGGCCGGGCCGATGTAGGAGTAGGTGACCTCCGCCTCGTCGATGCCGTAGCCCTCGGCGAGCGCGGCCGTCACGGCCTGGTTGTCGGCGTCGCTCAACGCCTCGGTCTGCACGCGGATGTCGGTCGGGCCGAGCTGCGAGATGCGGGGAGCGCTCGAGGGGAGCACTTCAGCGACGGCGTCCTGCGCGATCGCAGGATCGCGATCCTGCGACGACGAGAGGTGCACCTGGAACTGGCTGCCGCCCGTGAACTCGATGCCGAAGGCGAACCCGCCGCGCAGGAACGGCCCGACGATGGCGATGATGATGAGCACCGCCGAGATCATGTACCACGTCTTGCGGCGACCCACGAAGTCGATCGACTTCTCTCCGGTGTGGAGCGCGTTGCCGAATTCGGCGAATGAACGAGCCATCTCTAGCTCTCCTTTCCGGCAGCAGCGGCGTCTTCGACGATGGAGGCGTTCTCCCCCGCCGCCTCGGCGGCCTTGCGCTCGGCGATCGTCTGGCGGCGCTCGGCCTCCTTGCGGCTGCGGGCGTTCTTCTTGCCTGCGCCGGTCGCAGTGATGACCGGCGCCCGGAACTGCATGCGGCCGCGGTAGACGGCGCCGAGCTGGCGCGGGTCGAGCCCCGACAAGCGGTGCCCCTCGCGGTAGAAGCGCGTGCGCGCGAGCAGTACCAGCATCGGGTGGGTGAAGAACGCGACGACGATGACGTCGACGATGGTCGTGAGACCGAGCGTGAACGCGAAGCCGCGCACGTTGCCGACCGCGAGCACGAACAGGATCACCGCGGCGAGCAGATTCACGCCGTCGGACGCGAGCACCGTGCGGATCGCGCGCTTCCATCCGTTCTCGACGGCGCCCTCGATCGAATAGCCGTCGCGCAGGGCATCCCTGATGCGCTCGAAGTAGACGATGAACGAGTCGGCGGTGAAGCCGACCGCGACGATGATGCCCGCGACGCCCGCGAGCGAGAGCCGGTAGCCCTGGCGCCACGAGAAGAAGGTGAGCAGCAGGTACGTGAGCACCGCCGCGATCACGAGCGACATGATCGTCACCGAGGCGAGCGCCCGGTACTGGAACAGCGAGTAGATCACGACGAGCAGCAGACCGATCAGGCCTGCGAGCAGACCCGCCTGCAGCTGGTTCGAACCGAGCGTCGCCGAGATGTCCTCCTGGCTCTGCACCGTGAAGCCGATCGGCAATGCGCCGAACTTCAGCTGGTCGGCGAGCAGCTGCGAGGTCTCCTGCGTGTAGCCGCCGGTGATCGACGGGCGGCCGTCGAGGATCTGGCCCTGCATCTGCGGGGCCGCGAGCACGCGGCCGTCGAGCACGAAGGCGAACTGATCCTGCGGCTGCGGTGCGCCGTAGAGGCGCGTGCTGATCTTGCCGAAGGTCTCGGTGCCGGCCTTGTTCAGAGTGAGCTGCACGGCCCATTCGCCGGTCGTCGCGCCGGTCGACGTGGTCGCCATCTGCGCGGTGGCATCGGAGATCGTGTCGCCCTTGAGCTCGACCGGGCCGAGGATGTACTTCAGCTGACCCGAGTTGTCGCAGGTGATGAGCGGGCGATCCGCTTTCGCGTTGCGGGTGTCGAGCGCGGCGTCGGAGTCGCAGCTGAACGCCGCGAACTGCTCCTGCAGCGCGGGCGTCAGCCATTCGAGATCGCCCGCGCCCTTCGGCAGCGGGTCCGGGTAGAGATCGGCCGGTTCCTCGGCGGTCTTCGCGTCGGCGTCGGCGGAATCGGTCTTCTTCGACTCCTGCTTCGCAGTCTCGTCCTTCGCGGCGTCCTTGCTCGCGGTGTCCTGCTTCGCAGTGTCTTCCTTCGCGGCGTCCCCGGCGGTCGCGTCCGCGTCGCCGGCTGCGGCTGTGTCGGCCGAGGCATCGGCGGAGGCGTCCGGGTTCGGCGTCGAGTAGTCCATGGCGAGCACGGGACGGAAGTCCAGCTGCGCCGAGGCCTCGATGCGCTGCAGCGTCGCGTCGTCGACCTTGCCCGGAATCGAGACCGAGATGTTCTGGCTGCCCTGCGTGGTGATCTCGGCCTCCGAGACGCCCGCCGCATCGATGCGCTGCCGGATGATCGACACCGCCTGCTGCAGCTGCTCGCCGCTGACGGCCTTGCCGTCGGTCTGCTCGGCCGCGAGCAGCACCTGGGTGCCGCCCTGCAGGTCGAGGGCGAGTTTCGGGGTCCAGGTCGCATCGCTGCGCTGCACGCCGAGGGCGATCAGGCCGGTGATGCCGACGATGATCACTAACAGGAAGACCAGGGATCGACGCGCCTTGCGCACGGCTGGTGTGGAGGCCAAAACGTAACTGCTTTCTCTACTGACGAACAGGAGCCCCCGCGGATCGCGGGGGCGCCGACTCAGGCCTGGGGCTTGGTCCCGTTGCCGTCCTCGTCGTTCGTCTCCTCGGGCTGCACGCCCTCGGCCTCGACTGCGTCGCTCGCGGCGTCTTCGACCTTCTCCGATTCGGCGTTCAGGCGCTCGCCGAACTCGGGGTCGTCATCGGGAGCGAGCTGCGGCTCGGCGCTCTCCGCGGGCGCCTCGGCGCCGGCGATGACCTGGCTGATCGCACTGCGGTGCACGACGATCGTCGAGGTGCCGCTCATGACGGTGGCGCGGTTGCTCTCCTCGTCGATCGATTCGATCGTGCCGAAGATGCCCGACTGCAGCATGACCTCGGCGCCGGGGCGCAGCGAGTTCTGCAGCTCCTGCTGGGCCTGCTGACGCTTCTTGCCGTTGCGGAACATGAAGAAGATCAGCACGGCGATCAGGCCGAACATGACGAGAGTAATCGGGTCCACTATGGTCCTTTCGAGGAAGCGATGTGCCTGCGGCACAGACCCCTCAACCCTACCGTGCGGATTCCTCGATTCGCGCCGTGAACGAGAATTCCGGGGTCACACGGAGAAAAGGTGCTCCGGGATCGGGGCTCCGACGTGCTGCCAGCCGAGCTTCGTGGCCATGCGACCGCGCGAAGTCCGGGTGAGGAGCCCGGCGCGCACCAGGAACGGTTCGACGACCGCTTCGATCGTCTCGGCCTCTTCACCGACCGACACGGCGAGGTTCGCGAGCCCGACGGGGCCGCCGCCGAAGCGCTCGACGACGGCCGCGAGCACCTCCCGGTCGAGCCGGTCGAGGCCGTGCCGATCGACGTCGTAGAGCGTGAGCGCTGCATGCACCGTCTCGGTATCGCCCGGAGCGCCGTGCACGAGGCCGTAGTCGCGCACGCGACGCAGGAGACGGTTCGCGATGCGCGGCGTACCGCGCGAACGGCCGGCGATCTCGTCCACGCCCTCGTCCGAGAGGTCGAAACCGAGCAGCCCCGCGGCGCGCCTGATGACGCTCGCGAGCTCGTCGTCCGAATAGAACTCGAGGTGGGCGGTGAACCCGAAGCGGTCGCGCAGCGGGTTCGGCAGGAGCCCCGCACGGGTCGTCGCCCCGACGAGCGTGAACGGCGCGAGCTCGAGCGGCACCGACGTCGCCCCCGCCCCCTTGCCGACCATGATGTCGATCTTGAAGTCCTCCATCGCGAGGTACAGCATCTCTTCGGCGCTGCGCGCCATACGGTGGATCTCGTCGATGAAGAGCACCTCCCCCGGCGTGAGCGCCGAGAGCACGGCGGCGAGATCGCCGGCGTGCTGGATGGCGGGGCCCGACGTCTGGTGCAGCGGCTTGTCGAGCTCGGACGCCACGATCATCGAGAGCGTGGTCTTGCCGAGTCCGGGAGGGCCCGCGAGCAGAATGTGGTCGGGGGTGTGATCTCTGAGCGTCGCCGCTTCGAGCAGCAGCCCGAGCTGACCGCGCACTTTCGCCTGCCCGACGAACTCCGCCAGGCGCGTGGGCCTGAGGGCGCCCTCGAATCCCTGCTCCGACGGTGCGGCCTGCGGTGACAGCTCCCCCGTCATCGCGCGGCCCTCGAGCCGGCCCGGCCGGCCTGCAGCAGCACGAGCGCGGCGCGCAGCAGCCCGGAGCTCTCGGCGGGCGCACCGGCGTCGAGCGCGTCCCGCACCGCCTGCTCGGCGTCGGCTTCGCGCCAGCCGAGGCCGACGAGCCCCTCGCTCACGCTCGCGGCGACCTGTTCCTCGGGGCTCGAGGCGGGTACCGCGGAATCGCTCTCGATCGCGTACTGCGCCAGCTTGCCGGCCAGCGATACGGTGATGAGCTTCGCCGTCTTCGGGCCGATGCCCGAGACCTTGCGGAACGGCTTCTCGTCCTCGGCCGCCACCGCGCGGGCGATCTCGCCCGGGCTCAGCGCCGACAGCACTCCGAGGGCGCTGCGCGGGCCGACCCCCGACACGCCGATCAGGTGTCCGAACACCTCCAGGTCGTCTGCTCCCGTGAAGCCGAAGAGCGTCAGCGAATCCTCGCGCACCACGAGCGACGTGTGCAACTGCACCTCGTCCCCCGGCACGAATTGCGCGACACGTCCGCTCGGCACTTCGACGCGCATCCCGACGCCGCCGATCTCGACGACCACCCAACCGGCACCCGCCGCCTGCACCTGTCCGCGCACTGAAGCAATCACAGCATCAGCCTAGAATGCACGGCCGAGAAACCGAGCCCGCCACACCGACCATTCGAAACTATCTACGAACGATCGGTGCGGCGGGCGGGTCGGTGCGAACGCCTACGCGGTGACGGTCTCCGGCGAATGCGCTGCATTCGCGTTCCGCACTGCTACCCCGCGCTACGCTCCGTGGGCTGCCGCCGTGTGCGGCACGGCAGTGCTGGGCGAATGCTCTGCATTCGCGTTCCGCACTGCCCTATTGACCGAGGAGACGATGGCCTTCAGCGTGGCGCGAGACGTGTCGGGGTCGATGCCGACGCCCCAGAGACGCTGACCGTCGACCTCGAGATCGACGTAGGCAGCGGCGACCGCGTCGCCGCCCGAGCTCATCGCGTGCTCGACGTAGTCGAAGAGCGTGACCGCGCGGCCTTCGGCGTTCAGCGCATTGATGAACGCGTCGACGGGCCCGTTGCCTCGGGCCGTCATCGAGCTCTCGGCCGCGCCGTCGCGGTAGTCGACCTCGAGTTCGGTGACGCCGTCGCCCGCGCTCGACGTCGCGGTGCGGAACAGCTCGTAGCGCCCCCAGCGATCGGACGACGGGTCGGAGCTCGGCAGGTACTCGTCCTGGAAGATGCGCCAGATCTCGTCGCTCGACACCTCGCCGCCCTCGGAATCGGTGACGCCCTGCACGACCGCGCTGAACTCGATCTGCAGACGGCGCGGCAGATCGAGGCTGTGGTCGGTCTTCAGCAGGTACGAGACGCCGCCCTTGCCCGACTGCGAGTTCACGCGGATGACGGCCTCGTACGAACGGCCCAGATCCTTCGGGTCGACGGGCAGGTAGGGTACTGCCCATTCGACCTCGTCGATCGACTTCTCCGCCGCATCCGCGTCGGCCTGCATGCGCTCGAAGCCCTTCTTGATCGCATCCTGATGCGATCCCGAGAAGGCGGTGTAGACGAGGTCGCCGGCCCACGGGCTGCGCTCGGGCACGCGCAGCTGGTTGCAGTACTCGGCGGTGCGGCGCACCTCGTCGAGGCGCGAGAAGTCGATCTGGGGGTCGATGCCCTGCGTGAACATGTTGATGCCGAGCGCGACCAGGTCGACGTTGCCGGTGCGCTCGCCGTTGCCGAAGAGGCAGCCTTCGATGCGGTCGGCCCCCGCCATGTAGCCCAGCTCGGCCGCGGCGATGGCGGTGCCGCGGTCGTTGTGCGGGTGCAGCGACAGGATCACGTTCTCGCGGTGCGCCAGGTTGCGGCTCATCCATTCGATCGAGTCGGCGTAGACGTTCGGCGTGGCCATCTCGACGGTGGCGGGCAGGTTGATGATGACCTTGCGCTCGGGCGTCGGCTCGAAGATCTCGAGCACCTCGTTGCAGACCTCCACGGCGTACTCCAGTTCGGTGCCGGTGTACGACTCGGGCGAGTACTCGTAGAAGACCTCGGTGTCGGGGCAGATGGCCTCGGATTCGCGGCACAGTCTCGCGCCGTCGAGCGCGATCTGCTTGATGCCGTCGCGATCCTGGCGGAAGACGACATCGCGCTGCAGAATGCTCGTCGAGTTGTACAGGTGCACGATCGCCTGCTTCGCGCCGATGATCGACTCGTAGGTGCGCTTGATGAGGTGCTCGCGCGCCTGGGTCAGCACCTGAATGGTGACATCGGCAGGGATCGCGTCTTCCTCGATCAGCTGGCGCACGAAGTCGAAATCGGTCTGGCTGGCCGACGGGAACCCGACCTCGATCTCCTTGTAGCCCATCTTCACGAGCAGGTCGAACATGATGCGCTTGCGCTCGGGGCTCATCGGGTCGATGAGCGCCTGGTTGCCGTCGCGCAGGTCGACCGCGCACCAGCGGGGCGCCTCGGTGATGCGCTTCGCCGGCCAGGTGCGGTCCGGGAGCTCGACCGTGATGATCTCGTTGAACGGACGGTAGCGATGGATCGGCATGCCCGAGGGCTGCTGCATGTTCTTCATGGGCTCGAATCTTTCTCGTCGAATACTTTGCTCAGCCAAACACGAACGCCGCGACGAGGGAGGCCTCAGATTAGGACTCGTCGCGGCAGCTAAGGAGAAGCGAGCCGAACAGCATGCTCCGATCCTAACACGCCGCCCGCCGCGCCCGTGTTCCCTAGAGTGGTCTGCATGGAAACGATCAGACGCGTCCATCCGATCCGCGCCCTCGTCCTCGCTCTGCTCGCCCTCGGGAGCATCCTCCTCGGCATCGCGCTCCCGAGCGTCGCCGCCTCGGCGAACGCGCAGATGTTCGGGTACGAGAGCTGGAACGTGCGCTACGAGATCGGCGTCGACGCGGAGGGCCGCGCCGTCGCGCACGTGAGCGAGACGATCACGGCCAGGTTCCCCGATTTCGACCAGAATCGCGGCATCGTACGGGGGCTCCCGATCGACTACGAGGGCTCGTCGACCGATCCGCGCGACTTCACCGTGACCGACGCGAACGGCGCGCCCGTTCCGTTCGCGGTGGAGCGGGAGGACGGGTTCGTGGCCGTGCTCACCGGAGATGACGCATACGTGCACGGACGTCAGACCTATGTGATCGAGTACACCCTCAGCGACGTCGTGCTGGCGCGCGAGGATGGCCGCGCCGACGAGTTCTACTGGGACGTCATGGACTCCGAGCATGCGCAGTCCGTCGAGTCGTTCACGGCCGAGATCGCGTTCTCGCCCGAGCTCGCCGACCGCTTGAACGGCGACCTGCGCTGCTATACGGGCTCGGCCGGGTCGAACGCCGAATGCTCGATCTCAGAGCACGACGCGGAGTTCGCCGTGCCGTCGCTCCGCCTGCTCCCCCGCCAGGGCGTGACCGTCGCGATCGGGCTCGAACCCGGAAGCGTCGTGCAACCGCCGCGGCGCCTGCAGAATGCAGCGCTCGACTGGGGGCCGCTCGCGCTCACGGCCGGCGCAGGCGCCGTCGGCGTCGCAGGCCTCATCGTCGTCGGTCGACACGGTGCGCGCCGCAAGCAGTACCGGGGCGCGGTCGTCGCCCAGTACGAGGTGCCGCCCGAGCTCCCGCCGCTCATCGCGGGCTCCATCGTCGGGAGCACGGGTCGGGCCGCCGCCGCCGAGATCGTCCACCTCGCGGTGAACGGCGCCATCCGCATCGAAGAGGGCGAGGATCAGGGCGTCTTCGGCCGCGGCGCGCCGCGGCCGATGCTCCGCGTGCTCGACGGGTTCCGCGCGCCCGACATGCTCGACAAGGCGATGCTGCAGTTGCTCTTCGACGAGATCGCTCCGGGCGAGACGTTCGTCGTCCCGAAGTCGAGCGAGCATTTCTCGGCCCGGATGCGCAGGCTCGGCGAGACCGCCGACGCCGAGGCCCTGAAACGCGGATTCTTCACGAAGGAGCGCACCCCCGCCGCGCGCGTGCTCGGCTTCGTGGGCCTGGGGCTCGCGGTCGTCGGACTCGCGGCGACGGCCGTCGCACTGGTCTCGCGCAACATCGGCCCGCAGCCGATCATCGCCGCCGCGGTGGGCGTCGTGGGGCTCGTCCTCGCACTGGTCTGCCTGTCGAAGCATCGCGTGCACACGCCGCTCGGCGCCGAGTGGCGGGAGCATCTCGAAGGGGTGAAGCTCTTCATCCGCGTCGCCGAGCAGGAGCGATTGCAGATGCTGCAGTCGTATACGGGGGTGGAGCGCTTCGACGACGGCAGCGTGAACGTGATCCACATCTACGAGAAGCTGCTGCCCTATGCCGTGCTCTTCAAGCTCGAGAAGGAGTGGGCGCGCACGCTCGAGGTCACCTATGCGACGTACGGAACCGCGACAGATATCGGCCCGGCATGGTATCCGGGGCTCGGTCTGCACGGCACTGCGGAGATCGGCGGCACGATCTCCCAGTTCACGAGCGCCATGACGTCGGCGACGAGCTACACCTCGAGCAGCTCGGGCGGTTCGAGCGGCGGGGGGTCCGTCGGCGGCGGCGGCGGAGGCGGCTTCAGCGGCGGAAGATGAGCATAGGGCGGGCCTTCGAGTAGGTGCCCCTACCTCCGCGGCCGGTAGCCTGCGCTGCCGAAGCCGAGGATGAGGTAGCCGATCACCGAGAACACCCACAGCAGGAAGAACGAGAACGCGCCTCCCTTGCCGAAGCGGTCGCCGGTGCGGATCGCGACGAAGATCGAGAAGACGATGTTCACGATCGGGATCAGGTAGAGCAGGGTCATCCACGCCGAATAGCCGGCGACCTTGACGAGGATGAAGACGTTCACGATGGGGATGATCGCAAGAATGCCGGGATACCCGGCCTTCGAGAACACCCGCCAGAGCGCGATGGCGACGATGACGTACCAGGCGATCGCGAAGATGCCGTAATTCTGGGAGAGCGCGGTGATCTGGGCCTGATCGGTGATGTCGACGAGTGCGTGCATGGCTCGAATTCTAGTCGGTTCAGAAGCCGAGCCGGCCGAGCGCCTTCGGGTCCCGCTGCCATTCCTTGAGCACCTTCACACGCAGTGAGAGGTAGACCCGGCGGCCGAGCAGCGCTTCGATCTCGCGGCGCGCATTCTTGCCGATCTCGCGGAGCCTCGACCCGCCCGCTCCGATGACGATGCCCTTCTGGCTGTCGCGTTCGACGTAGATCGACGCGTAGATCTCGAGAAGACCGGGCCCATCGTCCTCCGGCTCGCGCTCTTCGCGGTCGTCGACGGTCGCGGCGAGCGAGTGCGGCAGCTCTTCGCGTGCGCCTTCGAGGGCCGCTTCGCGGATGAGCTCGGCGATGCGGTCGTCCTCGCTCTCCTCGGTGGACTCGCTGTCGACGTAGAGCGGAGGCGATTCGGGCATGAGGTCGAGCAGCACGTCGCTCAGCACGTCGAGCTGCTCGTTGGCGACCGAGGAGACCGGTACGACCGCATCCCATTCGCGCAGTTCTCCGAGACGCGTGAGCTGGTCGATGATCTCGGTCTTCGACGCCCGGTCGACCTTCGTGAGGATGGCGACCTTCTTGGCGCGCGGGAAGTCGTTCAGGCGATCGTTGATGAAGCGGTCGCCGGGGCCGAGCTTCTCGTTCGCGGGCACGCAGAAGCCGATGACGTCGACGTCTCCGAGGGTCGACTCGACGAGCGCGTTCAGACGTTCGCCGAGCAGGGTGCGGGGGCGGTGGATGCCCGGCGTGTCGACGATGACGAGCTGGCCGTTCGGGCGATGCGCGATGCCGCGGATCGCCCGCCGCGTCGTCTGCGGCTTCGGGCTGGTGATGGCGATCTTCTCGCCGACGAGCGCGTTGGTGAGCGTCGATTTGCCGACGTTGGGGCGTCCGACGAAGGAGGCGAAGCCGGCCCGGTACCCCTCGGGTGTCTGCGCGTTCATTCCTGTTCCTCCTCGGTCCCGACGAATCGGGCTTCCACTGACATGAGTCGTCGATTGCGCCGCAGCGTCTCCGCGGCGATGAGTTCGATGCCCGCGACTACGACGCGGTCCCCCGTTTCGGGCAGCCTGCCGAGGTGCTTCGCGACGATACCGCCGACCGAATCGACCTCGTCGTCCTCGAGCTCGATGTCGAAGAGCTCTCCGAGCCGCTCGACCGAGAGGCGGGCGCTCACGAGCAGCGACCCGTCGGCCTGCAGTTCGACCTCCGCGACCTCTCGGTCGTGCTCGTCCGAGATGTCGCCGAGCAGCTCCTCGATCAGATCCTCGAGGGTGACCAGGCCCGATATCCCGCCGTACTCGTCGACCACGATCGCGAGGTGGGTCGCTTCGCGCTGCATCTGCCGCAGCAGCTCGTCGGCGCGCTGCAGCTCGGGGGCGAACATCGCGGGCTTCATGATGCGGGTGACGAGGGCCGTCTCGGCCTCCTCGGGCCGCCTGAACAGGAAGCCGCTGGCGTCGCGCAGGTGGACGATGCCGGCGATCTCGTCGATGTCGCCGTCGAAGACCGGCATGCGCGAGTGGCGCGAGGCGAGCAGCTGCTCGAGCGCTTCGCGCACGCTCGCCTCGTTCGATACGGCGATCATGTCGATGCGCGGCACCATCACCTCGCGCACGAGGGTGTCGCCGAATTCGACGAGCGAGTGGATGTATTCGCGGTCGTCGTCCTCGAGCACGGCGTGCTCGGCGGCCTGGTCGACCATGGACAGCAGCTGCTGCTCGTCGCGGATGCGCCCCGAGGAGCCGGCCCGCCCCGGGGTGACGCGATCGCCGAGGCGGATCAGCCCGGTCGCGATCGGCCCGAGGATGATGCGCAGACCGCGCACGAGCCGCGCGGTCGTGCGGATGAAGGCGTCGGCGTGATGCGTGCCGACCGTGCGCGGGCTCGACCCGACGAGCACGAAGGTGGCGGCGGTCATGACGAGGCCGGCGACGATCAGCGTGAGCCAGATGCGGTCGAGCGAGTATGCGAGCACGAGCGTGATGAGCACGGCGGAGAGCGTTTCGGTGAACACGCGTACGAAGCCGATGGTGTTCAGATGCGCGCGTTCGTCGTCGGCGATCGCCTGGATCGCGCGCCCGGTCTGGGTGCCCTCTTCCGCGAGGGCGAGCAGATCGGCTTTCGAGCGCACGCCGAGGGCCGCGTCCGTCGCTGCGAGCAGCCCGCCGAACGAGAGCAGCAGCACCGCGGCCGCCAGCAGCAGTGCGGCGAGGCCGGGGCTCACCGGGAGCGCTCGCGCATGGCGAAGGAGAGCAGCAGATCGCGCTGCAGGCCGAACATCTCCGCCTCTTCATCGGGCGTCGCGTGGTCGAAGCCGAGCAGGTGCAGCATGCCGTGCGTGAGCAGCACCGAGATCTCCTGCTGCAGGTCGTGACCGGCGGCCTCGGCCTGCATCTCGGCGACCTGGGGGCAGATCACGACGTCGCCGAGCAGCCCGGCCGGGGTCTTCGCGTCGACGCGCCCGGGGCGCAGCTCGTCCATCGGGAAGCTGAGCACGTCGGTCGGGCCCGGCTCGTCCATCCATTGGACGTGCAGCCGTTCGATCGAGGCTTCGTCGACGAGCAGCACGCCGAGCTCGGTGTCGGGGTGCACGTGCAGCGATTCGAGCACGAAGGCGCTGAGCCGCTGCAGGCGCGTTTCCTCGACCTCGATGGCCGACTCGTTGTTGATCTCGACACTCATGAGGCGTCGTCCTTTCGCTGCTGTATGCGCTCCTCGTAGGCAGTGTACGCATCGACGATGCGCCCGACGAGACTGTGCCGCACGATGTCGTCGGCGGTGAGGGACGCGAAGTGCATGTCTTCGACATCGTGCAGAATGCGGCTCGCGACGTTCAGCCCGCTCGAGCGCAGTGGCAGGTCGGCCTGCGTGCTGTCGCCGGTGATGACCATCTTCGAGCCGTAGCCGAGGCGGGTGAGGAACATCTTCATCTGCTCGGGTGTGGTGTTCTGCGCTTCGTCGAGGATGATGAACGCCTCGTTGAGGGTACGGCCGCGCATGTAGGCGAGCGGCGCGACCTCGATCGTGCCGTTCGCGAGGAGCCGGGGCACGAGCTCCGGGTCCATCATCGAGCCGACCGCGTCGAAGAGCGGTCGCAGATAGGGGTCGATCTTGTCCTCGAGGCTGCCGGGCAGGTAGCCGAGGCGCTCCCCCGCTTCGACGGCGGGGCGGGTCAGGATGATCTTCGCGACCTCGCGCTGCTGCAGCGCCTGAACGGCCTTGGCCATCGCGAGGTAGGTCTTGCCGGTGCCCGCCGGGCCCGTGCCGAAGACGATGGTGTTCTCGTCGATCGCATCGACGTAGGCGCGCTGGCCGGCGGTCTGGGCCCGCACGGACTGGCCCCGCACGGAGAGGATCGGCTCGCCGAGCGCGCGCCCCGCAGCGGCCCCTGCCCCGTTCTGCACCATCTTCGTGACGGCCTGCACATCGGTGCGCGAGACCGCGCCGCTGAGTCGGGCGACCTCGAGCACCTCGGCGACGACCTGCTCGGCCCGGCGCACGGCCTCGATCGGCCCGCGCAGCGACAGTACCTCGTCGCGCGCATGGAAGGACACATCGGGGTGCTGCGCCTCGAGATCGGCGATGAGCTGATCCCTGTGGCCGAGGAAGGCCGCGAGATCGACCCCGGTGAGCCGTACCGTGCGCTGCAGTTCCGGTTCAGGAGCCAACGAGCGAGCTCTCCCCGAATGCGCCGGCGAGCACGTGGGCGTGGACGTGGAAGACGGTCTGGCCGGCGCTCGCGCCGTTGTTGAAGATGAGCCGGAACTCGCCGTTGGCGCGTTCGGTCGCGATCTGCTGGGCCACCGCGATCATCTCTGCGAGGGTCTCGGGAGAGCCGGCCGCGAGCTCGGTCACGTTCGCGTACTCGGTCGACTTCGGCACGACGAGCACGTGCAGCGGCGCCTGGGGGGCGATGTCGGGGAATGCGATGACGCGGTCGGTCTCGGCGATGATCTCGACCGGGATCTCGCCCGAGACGATCTTGCCGAACACGGTTTCTTCTGCCATGCGCTCAAGTCTACAGCGAGGTCCGCCGCGGCGTTCCGGGCCCCAGGGGTCGACGGGCCCGCATTCCGCGTTCTGGCAGAATGAAGCGGTGACCGAAACCTCGACCGAGCGGAGCGGCGGGCCCCCGTCGCGCCGACGTCTCCGACGGACTGCGCTCGGGCTCCCCGCAGTGGCGGTGCTCGGGGCGCTGCTCGTCGGCGTCGGTCTGCCGCTCGCGAACCCGCTCTTCCCCGCGAGCGAGGTGTCGTCGTGCACGATCGGCAAGAAGCTGATCCGCGAGCGCCGGGTGATCGTGCCGAAGCAGGTCAGCGACTGCGGCCGGTTCGTCTCGCGCCAGCGGGTCGCCTGCTCGAGCGACCCGGGCACCGAGGTGCCGCTCATCGCGGGGGTCACCTACGATCTCGTGGTGCGCGGCCCCAGGCTGGGCCGGCTGACGTCGCCGACCATCGCCTCGGCCACGGTATCGGAGGTGCAGAAGTACCCTCGGACCGCTGCCGGAGCCGACTTGGAGAATTCGTGGAGCGGGGCCGCGCACGCCCTCATGGAAGAGTTCTCGGTCGAAGCGCTGCGCGCCTTCGACTACGAGCAGCCGCCCTACGATGCGGAGTGCGAGGTCGGTCGCAGCGTCATGACGACGAAGGGCATCCAGTTCGTCGACGCCGAACGGGCGGCTGAACTGCTCGCGCCGCCGCCCGGCACTGCGCCGCGCGCACCGCTGCTGCCGTGCAGGGGCTTCCCGTGCACCGACCCGTTCGACGACCTGCCGCCGCAAGCGCCTTGAGGCGCGGCGTCGCCGCCGAGGGCTCTACCAGCGGCCGAGCGCCGTAGCCAGCACCGCGAGGGCGGCGGGGCCCGCCGACGAGGTGCGCAGCACCGTATCGCCGAGCACGAGCGTACGCGCACCGGCGGCCTCCAGGGCATCGAGTTCGGCGTCGGCGAAGCCGCCCTCCGGGCCGACCACGAGCACGATCTCGTGCGCGGCGCGCGCCGCGCCGCCGTTCGCCCACTCGGAGAGTCGAGCGCCGCTGCGCGGATGCAGCGCGATGACCTCGGTGCCCGCGGCACCGGCGAGGGTGCAGAGCTCCGGCAGACCTACGGGCCGGTCGATGCCCGGAATGCGGGCGCGGAGCGACTGCTTCGAGGCCTCGCGGGCGATGCGCGCCCACTTCGCGACGCCCTTATCGGCCTTCTCGGCCCCCCACCGCGACACGGAGCGCGAAGCCTCCCACGGCACGATCGCGTCGACGCCGAACTCGGTGGCCTGCTCGACGGCCCGCTCGTCGCGGTCGCCCTTCGCGAGCGCCTGCACGAGCACCACGCGCTGCGCGGGCGCGGGCGCGGCGTGCCCCGTGTCGAGACGCACCGAGAAGCGGTCCCGCTCCAGCGTCACCACCTCGCCCGAGCCGATCGCTCCGGAGCCGTTGCCCACCGAGATCCGCTCTCCGAGGCGCAGGCGCGAGACCTTCACGGCGTGACGCGCTTCGTCGCCGACGACCTCGACGGTCGCGCCGGCGCCGAAGGCACTGTCGTCGAGGTCTTCGCGGTAGTAGAGGTTGGCCATCTCGCGCTCGCCTCCTAGCGGAAGAAGCGGTCCCTGATCTTGCCGAAGAAGCTCTGGTGGAACTCGCCGAGATGCGGCGCGTCGTCCTTCCGGAGCGCGGCGAGCTGCCGCACCAGATCCTGCTCCCGCTTCGAGAGCTTCGTCGGGGTCGCGACCTGCACCGCGATCTTGAGGTCGCCCCGGTTCGTCGTGCGCAGCCCCTGGATGCCGCGCCCGCGCACCGTGATGATGTCGCCCGATTGCACCCCGGCCTCGATATCGACGGGGATCTCCCCGTCGAGGCCCTCGAGCTTCGACTGCACGCCGAGGATGGCGTCGGTCATCGACACCTGCATGGTGCACAGCAAGTCGTCGCCGTCGCGGCTGAAGATGTCGTGGTGGGTGACGCGGAACTCGATGAAGAGGTCGCCGTTCGGGCCGCCGCCCGGGCCGACCTCGCCGCCGCCGCGCATCTGGAGGCGGGTGCCCGTGTCGATGCCGGAGGGGATGTCGACCGGGATCGTGCGCCGTTCGCGCACGCGGCCCTTGCCGCCGCAGGTGATGCACGGATGCTCGATGACGGTGCCGTAGCCCTGGCAGCTGCCGCAGGGGTGCATCGTCACGACGTTGCCGAACAGCGAGCGCACCTGGCGCTGCACCTGTCCCTGGCCGCCGCAGACGTCGCAGGTGACGGGGTGCGTGCCGGGCTGGCAGCAGCTGCCCTGGCACGTGTCGCACAGCACGGCCGTGTTGACGGTGATGTCGCGCTGCGAGCCGAAGATGACCTCGTCGAGCGCGACGTCGACGCGGATCATGGCGTCGTCGCCGCGTTCGGAGCGGGAGCGCGGGCCTCGCTGGCCCCCGCCGAAGCCGCCCCCGCCGAAGAACGTCTCGAAGATGTCGCCGAAGCCGCCCATGCCGCCGTTCGCGTCGCCGCCGACGTCGTAGCGCTGGCGCTGCTCGGGATCGCTCAGCACGTCGTAGGCGTGGGTGACCGCCTTGAAGCGCTCGGACGCCTCCTCGCTCGGGTTCACGTCGGGGTGCAGCTCGCGCGCGAGGCGGCGGTACGCCTTCTTGATCTCTTCGGGGGTCGCCTCACGAGAGACTCCCAGCGTTTCGTAGTGATCGGCCACGTTCTCGCTCCTCAGCAGATGGTGTCGTGTTCAAGCGGCGCGCTGCCCGCGCGCCGAGGTCAATGGTCTTCGTCGAGCAGACGGTTCAGGTATCGTGCGACCGCGCGCACCGCGGCCATGTTCCCCGCGTAGTCCATGCGCAGCGGGCCGAGCACTCCGAGCCGCGACGACGATGCGCCGTCGCTCTCGTAGCTCGACGCGATCACGGAGGTCGCCTGCAGCCCGTACGGGGCGTTCTCGCGGCCGATCGAGGCCGAGACCTCGCGCTCGTCCTGCACGAGCTCGCCGAAGAGCCGCAGCAGGGTGACCTGCTCTTCGATCGCCTCGAGCACGGTGTGCAGGGATCCCGAGAACTCCTCGGGCCGGGAGAGGTTCGCGGCGCCCGAGATGACGATCTTCTCGCTCCGGTTCGCCTGCAGCTGCGCGCTCACGAGCTCGAGCAGCAGCCTGACGAGGTCGGTCTCCTGCGGATGCGCCCATTCGGCGATCGTGTCGCCGAGCGCGGAGAGCGCTGCGATGCCGGCGTCGACGTCGGCGCCGACGATGGCGTCGGCCAGCCGGTCGCGCAGCCCGTGCACCCAGGTCTCGGTCACGAACGATGCCGGCAGACGGGTCATCTGCTGCTCGACGACGCCGCTGCCGAGGATGAGTACCGAGAGCACCCGGTCCTGGCCGAGGACGACCAGGTCGATGTGCCGGATGGTCGTACGGCGCAGCGAGGGGTACTGCACCACCGCGACCTGGTTCGTGAGCTGCGCGAGCAGCCGCACCGAGCGCACCATGGCATCGTCGAGATCGCTCGATTCGCCGAGGAACCGCGTGATGGCTGCGCGCTGCGCCGTTGTGAGCGGACGGATCTTCGCGAGCGTGTCGACGTACAGCCGATACCCCTTGTCCGTGGGGACGCGCCCCGACGAGGTGTGCGTCTGGGCGATCAGCTCGTCCTCCTCGAGCAGCGCCATGTCGTTGCGGATGGTGGCCGCCGACACGCCGAAGCTGTGCCGGTCGACGATGGCCTTCGACCCGACGGGCTCGCTCGACGCGATGTAGTCGCCCACGATCGCATGCAGCACGGCGAGACTGCGTTCGGAGACGTTGCGTTCACCGCTCATGCGCATCCTCTCCCATCGGTCGGCCCTCTGCGGGGTGAAGTCCTCGGCCGCGCCCGGCCCGTCGCACTCGGGTGCATTTGGCACTCGCCATGACTGAGTGCCAGTCTAACGCACGAGGAGTTCGCGGCCGATCCCGGCGGTCGGCGTTCGCGCTCCGCTGATTCCGCGGGGAACCGTCGGTGCCGAACCCGCTACGCGGCCCGCCCGCGATCAACCCGCGAGCAGGCGGTGCACGACGGTATCGGCGAGCAGCCGACCGCGCAGCGTCGGAACGATCCTCCCGCCCGCGGTGCCGTCGGCGGCGATCGCGGCGCGACCGTCGATGAGACCCTCGGCGATGAGCCCCGGCACGGCCCGCCGCTCGTCGGCATCGAGCACCGCGATCGGCAGGCCGTCGGCGATGCGGGTCTCGAGGAGGATGCGCTCCTCGCGCCGGGCCTCGTCGCTCAGCACCTCTCGGGCGTGCGCGGGCGAGACGCCGGCGTGCATGCGCTGCGCGTACGCCGCCGGATGCTTCACGTTCCACCACCGGGTGCCGCCGACGTGGCTGTGCGAACCGGGGCCGGCGGCCCACCAGTCCTCGCCCGTCCAGTACGAGAGGTTGTGCCGAGACCGGGTCTCGGGGCTGCGCGACCAGTTGCTGATCTCGTACCACGAGAACCCGGCGGCGGCGAAGCGCCCGTCGGCCAGCTCGTACATCTCCGCGTGCAGATCGTCGTCGGGTTCGGGCACCTCGCCGCGGCGGATCTGGGCCGCGAGCTTCGTGCCGCGCTCGACGATCAGCGCGTAGGCGGAGATGTGGTCGGGCTCGGTCGCGAGGGCCGCATCGATCGACCGTTGCCAATCGGCGAGGCTCTCCCCCGGCGTACCGTAGATGAGATCGACGCTCACCTGCAGCCCGGCCGCTTTCGCCCAGCTCGTCACGAGCGGGATGCGCTCGGGCGTGTGCGTGCGGTCGAGCGTGGCGAGCACGTGTGGCACCGCGGACTGCATGCCGAAGCTCACCCGCGTGAAACCGGCGTCGGCGAGGGCCGCGAGGTACTCCGCGTCGACGGAGTCGGGGTTGGCCTCGGTGGTCACTTCGGCGCCCGGTGCGAGCCCCCACTCGTCGCGGATGCCCGCGAGCATGGAGACGAGGTCGGTCGCCGGGAGGAGCGTCGGCGTTCCGCCGCCGAAGAAGACGGTGCTGACGGGGCGCTCGACCACGCCGGAACGGCGCAGCACGTCGGCGCCGAACGCGAGCTCGCCGCGCACTTCGCCCGCGTAGTCGTCGCGGCTCGTGCCGGCGAGCTCGGTCGCGGTGTAGGTGTTGAAGTCGCAGTACCCGCACCGTACGCGGCAGTAGGGCACGTGCACGTAGACCCCGAACGCGCGTTCGGCCGAACCGACGGCGGCGCTCGCGGGGAGCAGACCGGTCTCGGGAGCCGGGTCGCCCTCGGGCAGAGCCGACGGCACGCTACTCGCCCGTCGCGCTCTCGTGCGAATCGGCGGGCTCCGCGGCGGCCTCCGAATGATCCGACGTCTCCGCGGGCTGCGCAGTCGCCTCGGGCTCCGCGGCGGCCTCCGCTCGCGCCGTGCCCGTCGAGGCGCCCGCGGTCGCGGTCGCGGCGGCGCCCGGCGCCAGCGCGCCGATCTGCAGTTTGACGGCGTCGATGGCCGCGCGCAGGTCGGCGCGCGCCTTGAGGCCCAGCAGGCCGTTCTTGGCCGGGGTCAGGAAGCCGCGGGCCACGGCCCAGACGGTGTCGTCGTCGCGGCGCTCCACGACGAAGCGCTGCTCGCCGATCGCGCCGAGCTCATCGCCGGTGCCCCAGGCGAATCCGACGCGGCGCTCCTCGTCGACGGTGTAGACGATGAGCACGCGCCGCGCTATCCCGCCCTGCAGCGCGATATCCGCGCTCGTACCCGCATTCAGATAGGGCTCGCCGTCGGGCCCGAAGGTGTCCTCGCGGGGCGCGGCCGCCTGCGCGACGCCGTGCTCGTCGAACTCGACGCCTTCGTACTCGTCATCGGGTCCGCGCTCGACGACCTCGACCGTCATGCCGGCGCCGCGCTGCGCGCCCCAGGTCATGAGCAGGCTCGACGCCGAGAGAAAGCGCTCCTCGCCGCTGCCGAGCCGCTGCTCCTCCTCGTAGGGCGTGCTGCCCTCGGGCGGGAAGCGGAGCAGATCGGGGTCGCGGGTCGCGCCGATCGAAGCGTACGCGGCCGGCATGCCGACATGACTGCTGCGCCGCCCGCCGTGGTCCCGGTTCGAGCTCGTCATTTCTTCGACCCCTCCTTGCCCTCCACATCTCCGGACAGCGCGGCGATGAACGCCTCCTGGGGCACCTCGACGCGGCCGACCATCTTCATGCGCTTCTTGCCCTCCTTCTGCTTCTCGAGCAGCTTGCGCTTGCGGCTGATATCGCCGCCGTAGCACTTGGCGAGCACATCCTTGCGGATGGCGCGGATGTTCTCTCGCGCGATGATGCGCGAGCCGATCGCGGCCTGGATCGGCACCTCGAACTGCTGCCTCGGGATCAGCTTGCGCAGGCGCTCGGTCATCATGGTGCCGTAGTGGTACGCGTTGTCCTTGTGGACGATCGCGCTGAACGCATCGACCTTGTCGCCCTGCAGCAGGATGTCGACCTTGACGAGATCGGCCTCCTGCTCGCCCATCGGCTCGTAGTCGAGCGAGGCGTAGCCCTGCGTGCGGCTCTTCAGGTGGTCGAAGAAGTCGAAGACGATCTCGCCGAGCGGCACGGCGTAGCGCAGCTCGACCCGCTCGCCCAGGTACTCCATGCCGAGCAGGCTGCCGCGGCGGCTCTGGCAGAGCTCCATGATCGTGCCGACGTAGTCCTTCGGGGCGAGGATCGCGACGCGCACCATCGGCTCGCGCACCGAGGCGATCTTGCCTTCGGGGTACTCGGACGGGTTCGTCACCGTCACCTCGGTGCCGTCCTCCGCAGTCACCTCGTAGACGACGCTCGGAGCGGTCGCGATGAGGTCGAGGTCGAACTCGCGGCGCAGGCGCTCGGAGATGATCTCGAGGTGCAGGAGGCCGAGGAAGCCGCAGCGGAAGCCGAAGCCGAGCGCCACGGAGGTCTCGGGCTCGTACTGCAGGGCCGCGTCTTCGAGCTTCAGCTTGTCGAGGGCCTCGCGCAGCACCGGGTAGTCGCTGCCGTCGATCGGGTAGAGGCCCGAGAAGACCATGGGCTTGGGGTCGGTATAGCCGGGCAGCGCTTCGTCGGCGCCGTGGATCTTCGACGTGATCGTGTCGCCGACCTTCGACTGGCGCACATCCTTGACGCCGGTGATGAGGTATCCCACCTCGCCGACCGCGAGCCCCCGGGTCGCGCGCGGTTCGGGCGACGACACGCCGATCTCGAGCGCTTCGTGATCGCTGCCGGTCGACATCATCTGGATCTTCTCGCGCGGAGCGAGCTTGCCGTCGACCATGCGCACATAGGTGACGACGCCCCGATAGGGGTCGTAGACCGAATCGAAGATCATGGCGCGCGCCGGGGCCTCGGCGTCGCCGACCGGTGCGGGGATGCGCTCCACGACCCGGTCGAGCAGGGCCTCGACGCCCATGCCGGTCTTGCCCGACACCGCGAGGATGTCGGCCGGGTCGCCGCCGATGAGGTCCGAGATCTCGCGCGCCACGCGCTCGGGGTCCGCCGCCGGCAGGTCGATCTTGTTGAGCACGGGGATGATCTCGAGATCGTGCTCCATCGCGAGGTAGAGGTTCGCGAGCGTCTGGGCCTCCATGCCCTGGGCCGCATCGACGAGCAGAATGGCGCCTTCGCAGGCCGCCAGGGATCGGCTGACCTCGTAGCTGAAGTCGACGTGGCCCGGCGTATCGATCATGTTGAGGGCGTACTCGACCCCGTCGGCCTGCCAGTGCATGCGCACGGCCTGCGACTTGATCGTGATGCCGCGCTCGCGCTCGATGTCCATGCGGTCGAGGTACTGGGCGCGCATCTCGCGCTCGGGCACCGTGCCGGTGATCTGGAGCATGCGGTCGGCAAGCGTCGACTTGCCGTGATCGATGTGCGCGATGATGCAGAAGTTGCGGATCTTCGCGGGGTCGGTCGACGCCGGCACGGGAGGGTTCACACTACGAGGAGACATCGCCTGCCATTATCGCATGATCCGGCCGTGCGACCGGCCAGGCGGGCGCCGTTCGGCGAGGCGCGCCGCGCCGCGAGATTTCGGCCCTCGCTGCCACCGATCGGGGGGCGATCTGCTAAAGTTGATTCTTGGCTTGCGTGTGGAGATCATCCACACCCTCTGCAAGGTGCCCTCTCTCACCGCGCAGAACAATCCCGACTGACCTGAAGAATCGTAAGGAATCACCCCAACGTGGCAAATATCAAGTCGCAGATCAAGCGCATCAAGACCAACCAGAAGGCTACCGAGCGCAACCGCGCGTACAAGAGCGAGCTCCGCACGCTCATCCGCAAGACGCGCGAGGCCATCACCGCCGGCGACAAGGCCGCTGCCGAAGGCAACCTGAAGGTCGCCGCGCGCAAGCTCGACAAGGCCGTCTCGAAGGGCGTCATCCACAAGAACCAGGCTGCGAACCGCAAGTCGAAGCTCGCTGCGAAGGTCGCCGCGCTCTAAGCAGCCGCACCTCTCGGATCCTCCGAAAGGCCCCGCTTCGGCGGGGCCTTTCGTGCGTTCTGCGGGCCTTCGGGGCGACGGTCAGCGGGTGCGACCGCGCCGCGCGATGAAGAGCACGTACTTCTCGAGCGCGTACTCGGGATCCCTGCTGCCACCCTTCAACCGCCATTCGGTCTCGGCGGCGAGATCGACGGCGCGCGCCAGATCCTCCTCCTGCCAGCCGCGCACCTCGCGCAGCGCGCGATCGACCTGCCACGGCGCCATGCCGAGCTGCGAGGCGAGCTGACCGCTCGATCCTCGCGCGCCGTGCACCCGCGCCATGCCGCGCACCTTCATGTTGAGCGCGGCGAGGACGGGGATCGGATCGGTGCCCGTCGAGAGCGCCTGGCGCAGCAGCACGAGCGCCTCAGCCGCGCGGCCCGCGGTCGCCGCATCGGCGACCTTGAACCCCGTGGTCTCGACACGGCCCTCGGTCGCCCGGCCGACTTCGGCCTCCGCGATGCGCGGCCCGACATCGGCGACGAGCTGGGCGCACGCCCCGGCGAGCTCGCCGAGGCCGCCGGAGTACGCGTCGACGAGCATGCGAGCGCCTCCGGGGGTGATCTGCGCGCCGAGGCGCCGGAACTCCGCTTGCACGAACGCGAGGCGATCCTGATCCTTCTTCATCTCCGGGCAGACGATTTCGATGCCGGCCCCCGCCCCCGCGCGCACGCGGTCGAGCAGGGCCTTGCCGCGCTGGCCGCCGGAATGCCGGAGCACCAGCGTCGTATCGTCTGCGGCGGCTTCGACGTAGCGCTTCGCGTCTTCGAGGAAGGCGTCGGAGCACTTCTCGACGCCCGAGACGCGGATGAGGCGCGGCTCGGCGAACAGCGACGGGCTCGCGATCGTGAACAGCTCCCCCGCGGCGTACGATGCCGCGTCGACGTCGTGGACCTCGAGTTCGCCGTGCGACTCGCGCAGCGCCTCGCGGATCGCGTGGGTGGCGCGGTCGGCGAGGAACGCCTCGGGACCGCTGATGAGCACGACCGGCGCGGGGGCCGCCGCGGTCCACTCGAGCTGAGGGATCTTGGACTTCGAACCACGCGCTGCTGCCACGCCACCAGCCTAGTGGGGCCCGCGCGGGCGCACTGCGCTGCAACGCCCGTCGCTGGACAGCACCCGCCGATTCTTATATGTTGTCAGTAAGTACATATTTGATCCTTCATCCCCTTCGCAAAGGAGCGACCATGCATGCACCCACTCGTGAAGACCAGTTCTCGTTCGGCCTCTGGACCTTCGGCTGGCAGGCGCAGGACCAGTTCGGCAGCGCGACCCGCGCACCGATCGACACGGTCGAAGCCGTGCACCGCCTGAGCGATCTCGGCGTGTGGGGCATGACCTTCCACGACGACGACCTCTTCCCGTTCGAGAGCAGCGACGCCGAGCGCCGTGCAGAGATCGACCGCCTCAAGGGCGCGCTCGACGAGACCGGCCTGGTCATCCCGATGATCACCACCAACCTGTTCAGCCACCCCGTGTTCAAGGACGGCGGATTCACATCGAACGACCGCTCGGTGCGGCGCTTCGCGCTGCGCAAGGTGCTGCGCAACATCGACCTCGCCGCCGAGCTCGGCGCCGAGACCTTCGTCATGTGGGGCGGCCGCGAGGGCAGCGAGTACGATGCGGCGAAGGATGTGCAGGCCGCCCTGGCCCGCTACCGCGAGGCGGTGAACCTGCTCTCGGAGTACGTGCGCGAACAGGGATACGGCATCCGATTCGCGATCGAGCCCAAGCCGAACGAGCCGCGCGGCGACATCCTGCTGCCGACCATCGGACACGCGCTCGGCTTCATCGAGACGCTCGAGCACCCCGAGATGGTCGGCCTGAACCCCGAGACCGGCCACGAGCAGATGGCGGGCCTCAACTACACCCACGGCATCGCCCAGGCGCTCGACGCGGGCAAGCTCTTCCACATCGACCTCAACGGTCAGCGCGGGGTGAAGTTCGATCAGGATCTCGTCTTCGGCCACGGCGATCTGCAGAACGCGTTCTCGCTCGTCGACCTGCTCGAGTTCGGCTCGCCCGAGGGCGGCACCGCCTACACCGGCCCGCGCCACTTCGACTACAAGCCGTCGCGCACCGAGGATTCGGACGGGGTCTGGGAGTCGGTAGCCGCGAACATGCGCATGTACCTCCTGCTGAAGGAGCGCGCCGCGGCATTCCGCGCGGACCCCGAGGTGCGGAGCGCACTGGAGGCCGCACGGGTCGCCGAACTGCGCACCCCCACGCTCGCCCCGGGCGAGACCCTGAACGATCTGCTGGCCGACCGCGCGAGCTACGAGGACTTCGACGCGACGCCGTACTTCGACGGTCGAGGCTTCGGCTTCGTCCGTCTGCAGCAGCTCGCGATGGAGCACCTCATGGGAGCACGCTGATCCAGACTATCCTCCTTGAGTGGGCCCCTGCACGGGGCCCACTCAGTTCTCCAACCCGCGGAGGCCGGTCCCCGGTTCCGCACCCGAACCACCGAAGGGCCCGGCATGCTCGTCGCAGGCATTGATAGTTCCACGCAGAGTTGCAAGGTCGTCATCTGCGACGCCGAGACCGGCCGCATCGTGCGCGAGGGCCGCGCGTCGCATCCGACGGGCACCGAAGTCGACCCGCAGGCGTGGTGGGACGCGCTGCAGGTCGCGCTCGCCGATGCGGGCGGCCTCGCCGATGTCGCGTCGATCGCCATCGGCGGGCAGCAGCACGGCATGGTCGCGCTCGACGAGCACGGGCGCGTGATCCGCGATGCGCTGCTCTGGAACGACACCCGCTCCGCGGCCGCGGCCGATGACCTGCGCCGGGAGTTCGGCGAGGAGGCGCTCGCCGAACGCGTCGGGCTCGTGCCGGTCGCATCGTTCACCATCTCCAAACTGCGCTGGCTGCGCGACCACGAGCCGCAGCATGCAGCGGCGGTGGCCGCCGTCGCACTGCCCCACGACTGGCTCAGCTGGCGCCTTGCCGGGTACGGCCCCGCGGACGACGCGCCCCGCGGCGCCGACCTGACCGCGCTCTTCACCGACCGATCCGACGCGAGCGGCACCGGCTACTGGAGCGCTCGTACCGGAGCGTACGACACCGAGCTGCTGCGCGCCGCGCTCGGGCACGACGCGGTCGTCCCCCGAGTACTCGACCCGCTCGGCATCGGCGCCCGCACCGCGGGGCTCGCCGACGCCGGCATTCCCGACGGGATCGCGATCGCTCCCGGCGCCGGAGACAATGCCGCCGGCGGTCTGGGCCTCGGCATCGGCGTCGGCGATGCCGTCGTCTCCATCGGCACGAGCGGAACGGTGTTCGGCGTGTCGGAGACTCCGATCGCCGACCCCAGCGGCACGGTCGCGGGGTTCGCGGATGCGGCCGGCGCGCACTTGCCGCTGATCGCGACCCTGAACGCCGCGCGCGTGCTCGACAGCATCGCGGGGCTCCTCGGCGTCGACCACGAGGAACTCGGGCGCCTGGCGCTCACCGCGCCCCCGGGGGCGGACGGTCTGGTGCTCCAGCCCTATTTCGAGGGCGAGCGCACCCCGAACCTGCCCGATGCGACCGCCACGCTCTTCGGCATGACGCTCGCCTCGACGCGGCGGGAGCACCTCGCGCGCGCCGCCATCGAGGGCCTCCTGTGCGGGCTCGCCGACGGCCTCGAAGCGCTGCGCGAGGTCGGCTTGGCGGCGCGCTCCGTCACGCTGATCGGCGGCGCCGCGATGAACCCCGCCGTGCAGTCGATCGCGGCCGAGGTCTTCGGCCTCCCGATCCGGGTGCCGCAGCCCGCGGAGTACGTCGCTCTGGGGGCCGCGCGTCAGGCGAGTTCGGCGGCACGTGGCTCGTGGGCGGAATGGCCCGTAGACCTCGTGCGCGAACTGCCCGTGAACGAGCAGCCGATCATCCGCGAGCAGTACGGGCGGCATCGCCGGTCAGGCGTCGGCGCGCAGCGCTGAGCCCGGCTCCGGCGCGCTCACGCGGCGGTCGCGGATCCGAATACCACCGGGTCTGCGAACACGCGCTCGAACACCCGCTCGCTGATGCCGACGAGCACTTCGTGCGCTCCCAGGCCGCCGCTCACGACGCGGACGTCTGCCGAGAGCGCCCCGAACGATCGCTCGGCGAGCCGTGCTGCAAGGCGCTCCGGCCGTGCTCGGTAGAGCGAGGAGAGGAAGCCGCCGAGCACCACGAGCTGCGGCGCGAGCGCGCTGACGAGCACGGCGATGCCGTCTCCGAGGCGATCGACCTGCTGATCCATCGCCCGAGCGAGGGCGGCATCGGTGTTCGAGACGAGCGCCTGCTCGAGCTCATCGGCGTCGAGGGATCCGCGCCCGATCAGCTCCAGCAGTTCGCTCTGCCGCACGACCCGCTCGAAGCAGCCGCGCTGACCGCAGTAGCAGGCCTCGCCGCCGGGATCGATGACGATATGGCCGAACTCGGCGCCGAATCCCCGGTAGCCCCGGAGCTCGTGGCCGTCGACGTACGCTCCGCCGCCGATGCCGCCGCCGGAGCCGTTCACGTAGATCATGTGATCGACTCCCCTGCCCGGCCCGAACTGCCGCTCGGCGGCGGCGCCGACCTGCGCATCGTTCGCGAGTACGACCGGAATATCGAGGCGCTCCTCGAGCAGGCGCGCGAGCGGCTCCCCCGTCCATTTCAGGTTGGGAGCCAGTTCGACCGTGCCGGTCTCCACATCGACGAGCGCGGGCACGGCGACGCCGAGGCCGACCACGCGGTCGTAGGCGTCGAGCTCGGGGCGCAATCGCTCGACCGCCACCGCGATCTCGTGGACCACCTCGACGGCGGAGGGGCGCTCGGAGAGTTCACGGCGCTGCCGCACATGCACGACGCCGCCGAGGCCGACGATGCCGACGACCACCGCACCGACGTCGGGGTACGCGACGAGTGCCACGATGCGCGGGTTGATGGCCACGATCGGGCTCGGCCGCCCGACCCCGGTCCGCTCCTCGGGAAGCGCCTCGGAGGCGAGATCCAGCTGCACGAGTTCGCTCACGAGCGCCGCGATCGTCGAACGGTAGAAGCCCGTGCGCTTCGTCAGCGCGGCGCGCGAATGCGGACCGTCGTAGTGCAGCGCATGGAGCACCCCTCTGAGGTTCGCGCGTCTCACCTGCTCGTTGCTGCGCTGATGCTGGCTCATCTTTCGCTTCCGCCTGTTCCGGGCTCTCCGCTCCCCGTTCGGACCGATTTCTTCCCCTATAGAACATCCCAGTTCGGGCATCGCCTGCGCAAGTCGCGAAGGGTCCGATAACGGTTCGGAAACGAAGCGATCCCCAGCAGTACGGGAGTTGACAGGGTCCATATCCATGAATAGGTTGTTAGACGCGACAAATTCCCGAAAGGCAGTTCGCACCGATGCAGTATCGACTGCAAGATGTTCAGAGAGGAACACCGATGAAGACCACCCGTACCCTCGCGGCGCTCGCCCTCGCGGGCTCCGCGGCGCTCGCGCTCTCGGCCTGCACGGCCAGCCCCGCGAACACCTCGGACGCCGGCACCGAGGGAGTCGATTGCAACGTCGGCATCTCCATGCCGACCCGCAGCCTCGAGCGCTGGATCAACGACGGCGAGCAGCTGCAGGCGTCGCTCAAGGACGCCGACTGCACCACCGATCTGCAGTACGCCGACAACAAGACCGACCAGCAGATCTCGCAGATCCAGAACCAGATCGCCGGCGGCGCGAAGATCCTCGTCATCGCCGCGATCGACGGCGAAGCGCTCGCGCCGGTGCTCGAGGAGGCGAAGACGCAGGGCGTCACCGTCATCGCGTACGACCGCCTGATCAACGGCAGCGAGAACGTCGACTACTATGCGACGTTCGATAACTACCAGGTCGGTCAGCTGCAGGGCGAGTACATCGTCGAGACGCTGGACCTCGAGAACACGGAAGAGACCTTCACGCTCGAGCCGTTCGCCGGCAGCCCCGACGACAACAACGCGAAGTACTTCTTCTCGGGGGCTTGGGACGTGCTCCTCCCCTATGTCGAATCGGGCCGGCTGACCGTGCCGTCGGGCAAGGCGCCGAAATCGAACGACGACTGGGCGTCGATCGGCGTCCAGGGCTGGGACTCCGCGAAGGCGCAGGCCGAGATGGACAACCGCCTCTCGTCGTTCTACACCGGCGGCGACAAGGTCGATGTCGTACTCTCCCCCAACGACAGCCTCGCGATCGGCATCATCGCCTCGCTGAAGTCGGCCGGCTACACCCCGGGCGCCGACTACCCGGTGCTCACCGGCCAGGACGCCGACAAGGCGAACGTGAAGGCCGTGCTCGACGGCGAGCAGTCGATGACCGTCTGGAAGGACACTCGTACGCTCGGTGATCGCGTGTTCCAGATGACGCAGTCGATCGTGAACGGCGAGGAGCCCGAGGTCAACGACACGGAGACCTACGACAACGGCGCGAAGGTCGTCCCGTCGTTCCTGCTGCCGCCGGAGACCGTGACCGCCGATCTGGTGCAGTCGAAGCTCATCGACTCCGGCTTCATCCAGGCGAGCGACGTCGGCCTCTGACCCGTCTCGGGGGCCGGGAGCCGTTCGGCGACTCCCGGCCCCCGTCCCCCTTTTCCGTCACGTTCGGTCAGCACCGAGGAGGTCATATGTCCGAACCAGCAATTCTCGAGATGCACGGCATCGTGAAGGAGTTCGCCGGCGGCGTGCGCGCGCTCGACGGCGTCTCGCTCACCGTCGCCTCGGGCGAGGTGCACGCCATCTGCGGTGAGAACGGCGCCGGCAAGTCCACGCTGATGAAGGTGCTCTCGGGCGTCTACTCGCACGGCAGCTTCGGCGGCAGCATCGAGTTCGACGGGCACTCCGCCGAGTACCGCGGCATCAACGACAGCGAGGCCGACGGCATCGTCATCATCCATCAGGAGCTGGCGCTGAGCCCGTACCTCTCGATCGCCGAGAACATCTTCCTCGGCAACGAACGCGCACGCGGCGGCGTCATCGATTGGAACGCCACGAACTCAGAGGCGATGGCCCTGCTCGAACGGGTCGGCCTCGACGAGAACCCCGCGACGCCCATCAACCAGCTCGGTGTCGGCAAGCAGCAGCTCGTCGAGATCGCGAAGGCGCTCGCGAAGGAGGTGAAGCTCCTCATCCTCGATGAACCCACCGCAGCGCTCAACGACACCGATAGCGCGCACCTGCTCGGGCTGATCGACCAGCTGCGCACGCAGGGCATCACCTCGATCATCATCTCCCACAAGCTGAAGGAGATCCAGCAGATCGCCGACTCCGTCACGATCATCCGCGACGGGCAGAGCATCGAATCGTTCTCGATGTCCGAGGGCGATGCGGACGAGGGCCGCATCATCCGCGCGATGGTCGGGCGCGAGCTCTCGCAGCTCTTCCCGGAGCACCGCCCGAACATCGGCGCGGAGAAGCTGCGCGTCGAGGGCTGGACCGTGCGCCACCCGAACGACCACGACCGGATCGTCATCGAGGACGCTTCGTTCTCGGTCCGCGCCGGCGAGATCGTCGGCTTCGCCGGTCTCATGGGCGCCGGCCGCACCGAGCTCGCCATGAGCATCTTCGGCCACAGCTACGGCACCGTGCTCTCCGGCCGCGTGTTCAAGGACGGCGTCGAGATCCAGACCCGCACCATCCAGGAGGCGATCGGGCACCACATCGCCTACGTCACCGAGGATCGCAAGCGCTACGGCCTGAACCTCATCGAGTCGATCACCTCGAACATCTCGATCGCCGGCATCGGCGAGGTGTCGAAGCGCGGCGTGATCGATCAACATCGCGAGAACGCGGTCGCCGAGCGCTTCCGCAAGATCATGCGCATCAAGACCCCGGATGTCTCGGTGCACACCGGCAAGCTCTCCGGCGGCAATCAGCAGAAGGTCGTGCTGGCCAAATGGCTGCACACGAAGCCCGACGTGCTGATCCTCGACGAGCCGACCCGCGGCGTCGACGTCGGCGCGAAGCAGGAGATCTACACCGTGATCAACGAACTCGCGCAAGAGGGCAAGGCGATCGTCGTCATCTCCTCCGAGCTTCCCGAGCTCCTCGGCCTCTCGGACCGCATCTACACCATCTCCGAGGGCCGCATCTCCGGCGAGCTCTCACGCGCAGAGGCCACGCAGGAGGCCCTCATGACTCTCATGACCTCAGGAAAGGAACGCGCCGCATGAGCACCCAGACTCCCGCGCGCACAGCGCCCCGCAAGAAGATCAGTTTCAACGTCCGCCAGTACGGCATCCTCGTCGCGCTCGTCATCATCATCCTGCTCTTCCAGGTGCTGACCGCCGGCCGTCTGCTGATGCCCGGCAACGTCAACAACCTGATCCAGCAGAACGCCTACGTGCTCATCCTGGCGATCGGCATGGTGATGGTGATCATCGCCGGCCATATCGACCTCTCGGTCGGCTCCGTGGTGGCGATGGTCGGCGCGGTCTCGGCGATCGCGATGCAGCAATGGGGGCTGCCGTGGTGGGCGGCGGTGCTCGTCGCGCTCGTCGTCGGCGCGGTCGTCGGCGCGTGGCAGGGCTTCTGGATCGCCTACGTCGGCATACCGGCGTTCATCGTGACGCTCGCGGGCATGCTGCTCTTCCGCGGCCTCACACTCGTGCTGCTGACCGGGGGCACCATCAGCGGCCTCCCGAAACCCTTCATCGCGATCGGCGCGAGCTGGCTGCCCGGAGTCTTCGGCGGTATCGCGAACCGGGATGCGCTCACCCTCATCCTCGGCCTGATCGCCTGCGCGTTCTTCTTCGCCGACCGGTTCCGGAACCGCCGCACGCTGCAGAAGCTCGGGCTTCCAATGGAGCCCGCAGGTCTCTACTGGGGCAAGTTCGCCGCGGCCGTCGTCGCCATCATGGCGCTGTGCTGGCTGCTCGCCGGGTACAACGGCACGCCGATCATCCTCGTCATCCTCGGCGCGCTGATCCTCGCGTACTCGTTCGTGCTCAACCGCACCGTCTTCGGCCGCCACATCTACGCGATCGGCGGCAACCGTTTCGCGGCGGAAATGAGCGGCGTGAACACGAAGCGCGTCGACTTCATGCTCTTCGTGAACATCGGCGTGCTCGCCGCCGTCGCCGGCGTCGTCAGCACCGCCCGTGCCGGCGGCGCGGTCGCCTCGGCGGGTGTCAACTACGAGCTCGATGCGATCGCCGCGGCGTTCATCGGCGGCGCCGCGGTGCAGGGCGGCGTCGGCACTGTCGTCGGCGCGGTCATCGGCGGCCTGGTGATGGGCGTCCTGAACATGGGCCTGTCGATCCTCGCCGTCGATGCCGCATGGCAGATGGCGATCAAGGGCATGGTGCTGCTGCTGGCCGTCGCCTTCGACATCTGGAACAAGCGGCGTTCGGGTCGCTGATCCAGCGCACCGCGCACTCCCGCTGGAGCGGGCACCGGTCGTTCCGGGGCCCGCTCCAGCCATATGCCCCATCGTTCGCGCGCGACATCCCCCGACCCGAAACTGATGGCGATGGAGCCGTGCTCGTCGGTGCGGAGCACCCGAGTGCCCGTCGACGCGTAGTCGTCGAGCGTCTCGGCCACCGGATGCCCGTACCGGTTCTCGGCCCCGACCGAGACCAGCCCGAGCGCTGCGCCGGCCTCCGCCGCGAAGCCGGCGTCGCGATCCCTGCTGCCGTGGTGGGCGATCTTCACGATATCGGCACGCAGCTCCGCACCGGCCGCGCGCAACGCGCGCTGCTCGGCCTCGCCCGTGTCGGCGAGCAGCAGCGCTCGCAGGCCGCGGATCTGCACGGCGAGCACGAGGCTCGCCGAGTTCGCGTCGGCCGGCCGGGCGGCCGCATCGGGCGCGAGCACCTCCCAGGACATCGCCGGCCCGCCGCCGCGCATACCGCTCGCGCCGACGATCGTCGGCACCCCGGCTTCCCCGAGTGCGCCGAGCACCGGACGGTCGTCGCCATCGAGCGCGTTCGCCGGTGCGACGAGCGCCTCGCGAGTGCGGCCGACCACCTCGCCGAGCGCTCCGACATGGTCGCGGTCGTCATGGGTGAGCACCAGCAGTGCGATCTCCGAGACTCCGAATCGGTCGAGGCAGGCTCGCAGCTTCTCGGGGTCGTCCCCGGTGTCGACGAGCATGACCTCGCCCCGCGGCTCGCCGTCGCGCAGCAGCAGCGCGTCGCCCTGACCGACATCACAGGCGACGACGCTCCAATCCGCGGGCACCGTCGATCCGGTTGCGATCGGCACGACGAGCGTGGGCCCGGCGAACACGCCGAGCGCGGCGCAGACGAGGCACGCGACGATGCTGCGCGAGCGCAGCGGCGTCTGCGCGCGACCCGCCCACGGCGCCGTGCGCGACTCTTCGGGGTCGCCGAGGCGTCGGGGAGCGAACCGGCCGCTCGCCAGCAGCCACGCGACGAGCACGGAGCCTTCGACCGCCGTCAGCAGCAGCGCCCCCGGCCAGTCGCCCGGCCAGGCCCAGCGCGCCGCGGGCAGGCCCGCCGCGATCTCGGAGGCCGCGGCGACCCAGCTCGCGGGCCAGCTCCCGAGCCGTACGAACGCATCGCCGAGCTCGGCCGACAGGGGCAGGGCGACCAGGGCCGCGAGCCCGAGGCCCGTGCCGAGCGGCGCCGCGGTCTCGATCAAGCAGTTCGCGAGAATGCCCGCGGCAGGGATACCGGGCTGCAGCAGCAGGAGCAGCGGGCCGCAGGCGAGCTGCGCGGAGAGTGCCACCGCGACCGGCAGTACGAGCCATCGCGGCGGGCCCGCGGCGAACGGCCAGCGCTTCGCCGTTCCGCGTTCCAGGGCAGGCACGATCAGCAGTATCCCGGCGGTCGCCGCGACGGAGAGGGCGAATCCGGGCTGCAGCGCCTGCCACGGGTCGGCGATGAGCATCGCGTTCATGGCGAGCCCGAGCGCGGGCAACGACCTCGAGCGGTGCCCGCCGAAGTCGGAGACCAGCATGACGACGGCCATGATCGCAGCCCGCTGCACGCTCGAGTCGGGGCCGACGATGATGACGAAGCCGCCGAGCGCGATCGCGGCCGCGAGGATGCGCAGCCTGCGGCCGAAGCCGAGACGGCTCACCAGCCCGATGACGCAGGCCGTGAGCAGGCCGATGTTCGCCCCGGACACGGCGGTGACGTGCACCGTAGACGCCTGCTTCATGCTCGATTCGAGCGCGTCGGAGACGAGCGACGTGTCGCCCACGGCGAAGCCGGGCAGCAGCTCGGCTCCGGACACCCGGCTCGCGGTCTCCCGCAAACCGTTGCGGAGATCGGCCGCGACCCGCGCACTGCGTTCGGCGAGCCGCTGCCGCGCGCCCGCCGCCGGGGACGACCGCGTGCCGGGCGGCGGAGGGCCGATGACGTCGAACGCGTCGACGCGGATGCCGTAGGCCGACATCGCCCCGGCTTCAAGCGGCACCGCCGTACCTGCGATGAGCACCCGGCTCCCGGGTCCGAGCCGCGCACCGGCCGCTGCCTCGGTCTCGCCGAGCCACAGCACGACCGGCACGGACCGGTACGGCGCATCGAGCACCGCCGTCGCCCACGCCGATCGCACGGCGCCGTCGTCGCCGAGCCGCAGTTGGGGGAATGCGCTCAGCGTCGCGGCGGCTCGGATCGGTTCCCGGCGTTCAGCCGCCGCGAGGATCTCCGGATCGGCGCGCTGCTGACCGTGGACGGCGACGCTCGACCCGAGCAGCACGAGCAGCGCACAGCCCACTGCGCCGCCCTCGAACAGCAGGCGGAGCCGGTGCGCCGAGGCCGCCGACCGGCCCCGCCCGAAGAGCGCCGATCCCATCAGCGCCAGGCCGCCGCAGGTCGCCGCCGCGATGGCGATGCCCCAGCCCGCCGCGGGCCGCAGCACGGCGCATGCGGCGACCGCCCACACGACGAGCGCGGGCGCGAACAGCCGCCAGGTACCGGGCGGGGACCGCTCGCGCTCCTCGCGCCAGTGCAGCGTCTCCCCTGCGGGTGTGCGCGGGTTCCCGGCGGTCATCGCACCGACACCAGCTCTCGCAGCCCGTCGAAGGTCTTCTCGCCGATGCCCGAGACCTCCCGCAGCTGGTCGACGGCGGTGAAGCCGCCGTTCGCCTCGCGCCACTCGAGAATCCGCTGCGACAGGGCCGGGCCCACCCGCGGCAGGGTCTCGAGCTCCGCGGCGGTCGCCGCGTTCAGGTCGACCGATGCGGCTCCCTGCCCCGACCCGCTCGCGGCGGCACCGGCCGGCTCCGCGGCCGCGGGCGCGTCCACCGCGGTGCCGGTTTCGATCTGCGCCGCGTTCGGCACGAGCAGCTGCTCGCCGTCCACGATCGTCCGCGCGAGGTTCACCGCCGAGAGCACTGCGGCCTCCGTTGCTCCTCCGGCCGATTCGATCGCGTCGGCGGCGCGCGAGCCCGCGGGGAGGCGTACGACACCGGGCGCGGCGACCTCTCCGATCACGTGCACGATGATCTCGGAGTCGGCGGAATCCACCGCGCCCCCGGCGGCTTCGGGTTCGTCATCCGCTCCGCTGCCGGCCGCGGTCGCTGCCGACAGCGCGTGCTCCACTTCCGACGCTGCCGCGGCTCCCGGCCGCATCTGCAGCGTCGCCATGATGATGGCGATCGCGACCGCGACGACGAACACCGTCGCGCCGGCGAGCACCGGCACCGCGACCGCGCGCTTCAGCTGCGCCGCGAGCCCGGGCGCCTCCGCACGTGCGATCGGCGCCGACACGGCGCGATGCGCGGCAGCGGGCCCGCTGCCGTCCGTCTCCGCGGCCCGCGCGCGCAGCACCGCTTCGGAGCTCCAGATCACCGCGCCCGGCGAGGCGGACTCCCGCAGCGCCGCACTCCCCCGCGTCCTGGGCTCGATCTCTTCGATGTCCGGCTTCATGCGGCCAATGTAGGCCGAACTCCGGGTGCCGGTGCGCGCGGATCCGGCTATCCGAACAAGTCGCCGCTGAAATGCCCGATTCGTCGCCTGTGGAGGAAGGTACTGCCCGCACATGCGACGATCCCGGCCCCGCGTCAGACGCCGGGCCGGGATCGGGAGAGCAGCGTCAGCCGCGCGTCGCGATGCTCACGATCTTCGGCACGCGCACGACGACGTTCACGACCTCGCGTGCGCCGATCGAGCGCTGCACGGAGGCCGAAGCGCGGGCCGCCGCCTCCGCCTCCGCCTCGGTGACGTTGGCGGGCAGCGTCAGGCGATCCCTGACCTTGCCGTCGACCTGCACCACCATGGTGACCTCGTCCTCGACGAGCAGCGATGCGTCCGATGCCGGCCACTCGGCCAGGGCGACCGAGGGTTCGTGACCGAGCTTGGCCCACATGTCCTCCGCGGCGTACGGGGCGAACAGCGACAGGATCATCGCGATCGCCTCGGCCGATTCGCGCACGGCCGGATCGGCGACGCCGCAGCCCGAGTCGATCGCCTTGCGCGTGAAGTTCACCTGATCCATGAGTCGCGCGACGACCACGTTGAACTTGTACGCTTCGACGAGGCCGGGCGCATCGGCGAGCAGCTGATGGGTGTGCTTGCGCAGCGCCTTGTCGCCGGCGGCGAACGCCACGCCGGGGGCTGCGCCCCGCTGCTCCACGTCGTCAGCGATGCGCCAGGCGCGCGCGAGGAACTTCGCCGACCCCTGCACCGACACATCGGCCCAGTCGATATCGTCCTCGGGCGGGCCGGCGAAGGCGAGCGTGACGCGCAGCGCGTCGGCGCCGTGCTCCTGCAGCTCCGAGGCGAACTCGACGAGGTTGCCCTTCGACTTCGACATCTTCGCACCGTCGAGCAGCACCATGCCCTGGTTCAGCAGCGCGGTGAAGGGCTCCTCGAAGTCGAGGTAGCCGAGGTCGTGCAGCACCTTCGTGATGAAGCGCGAGTACAGTAGGTGCAGGATGGCGTGCTCGACTCCGCCCGCGTACTGGTCGATCGGGCCCCACTGCTTCGCGAGCTCCGGATCGAACGCCTGGGTGTCGTCGTTCGACGACAGGAAGCGCAGGTAGTACCAGCAGCTGTCCACGAAGGTGTCCATGGTGTCGGGGTCGCGCAGCCAGACGTCGCCGTCGGCCTCCGCGACCGTGGCCCATTCCGTGGCGGCGCCGAGCGGTGACGCGCCCTTCGGCTTCAGATCGAGGCCCTGCGATGCGGGGAGCTCGACGGGGAGCGAAGCGGCGTCGACGGGCTTCATCCGACCCTCGTTGCCGCCCGTGCCGTGCAGGATCGGGATCGGGGTGCCCCAGTAGCGCTGGCGCGAGATGAGCCAGTCCCGCAGGCGGTAGGTCGTCGCGGCGCGGCCGGTGCCGCGCGCCTCGAGCACCTCGATCGCCCGCGCGATCGCGGCCGACTTCTCGAGGCCGTCGAGCTCGCCCGAGTTCACGAGCACGCCATCGCCCGCTGTGGCGATGCCGCTCGCGGCGGGATCGGGCAGGGCCGCGCCGTCGGCATCGCGCACGTCGACGACGACGCGCACCGGGAGGTCGAACTTCAGGGCGAAGTCGAGGTCGCGCTGGTCGTGGGCGGGCACTGCCATGATCGCGCCGTGGCCGTAGTCGGCGAGCACGTAGTCTGATACCCAGACCGGAATGCGCTCGCCGTTGACCGGGTTCACGGCGAAGTGGTCGAGGGAGACGCCGGTCTTCTCGCGCTCGGTGCTCTGGCGCTCGATCTCGGTCTGCTTCTGGGCCTGGTCGAGATATTCCTGGAAGCGGATGCGCGTCTCCTCGGACGCTCCCGCGGCCAGTTCCGCGGCCAGCTCGGAATCGGGTGCGACGACCATGAAGGTGGCGCCGTGCAGCGTATCGGGGCGGGTGGTGAACACCGGCACCTTCTCCTCGCGGCCCTCGATCTCGAACTCGACCTCGGCGCCGCGCGATCGGCCGATCCAATTGCGCTGCATGTTCAGCACCTTGGTCGGCCACTTGCCCTCGAGCTGGTCGAGGTCGTCGAGCAGCCGATCCGCGTAGTCGGTGATGCGGAAGTACCACTGGGTGAGCTTCTTCTTCACGACGACGGCGCCCGAGCGCTCGGAGGTGCCGTCGGAGAGCACCTGCTCGTTCGCGAGCACCGTCTGATCCACCGGGTCCCAGTTGACCCAGCTGGCCTTGCGGTACGCGAGCCCCTTCTCGTACATCTTCAGGAAGAGCCACTGGTTCCAACGGTAGTACTCGGGGTCGCTCGTGTGCAGCACGCGGCTCCAGTCGAACGACGGGGCGTACTTGCGGAACGAGTCCTTCTGCTGCGCGATATTCGCGTACGTCCATTCGCGGGGGTCGACGCCGCGCTTGATCGCGGCGTTCTCGGCGGGCAGCCCGAACGAGTCCCACCCGATCGGGTGCAGCACCTCGTAGCCGCGGCCGCGCCAGTAGCGCGCGAGCACATCGCCGAAGCAGAACGCCTCGGCGTGCCCCATGTGCAGGTCGCCCGAGGGGTACGGGAACATGTCGAGCACGTACTTGCGCGGCTTCGGCGAGGCCTCATCGACCTCGAAGGGCTTCAGCTCGTCCCAGACGGGCAGCCATCGATCCTGGATCGCCCTGAAGTCGTAGCCCTCTGATTCTCGCCGCTGCTGGTCGGTCACGCGCACCTCTACTAGTCGTCGGATCGCTCGCCGGAGCGAGCACACACCGTTCAAGGATACCGCGCCGAGCCGGCCGCATTCGCCCTTCGGCCGAGCAGTGCGCGATCGGTCAGCGAGGGCCGAGCGCCGAGATGATCGCGGCCGCCTTGAGGTGCTTCTCCGCGACCTCCCGCGGCGGGTCGGAGTCGGCCGTGATGCCGCCTCCCGCCCCGACGAGCGCCGCCGCGAAACGCCTGGCGCTCGAGACCCCGTCGCGCAGCGGTTCGCGCAGCGGTTCACGCAGTTCGATACCGCGGATGGTCATCGCGAGTTCGGCGTCGCCGCGATCGTCGATCCATCCGAAGCAGCCGGAGTAGAGCCCTCGCGGCCGCTCTTCGAGCTGTTGGAGGATCTGCACGGCGCTCCGCTTCGGCGCGCCGGTCATGGAACCGCCCGGGAAGCAGGCCGCGATGGCGTCGGCGATGCCGAGCCCCGGAAGCAGGCGACCGGAGACCGTGCTCACGAGCTGGTGCACGTGCGGATGGGTCTCGACGCGGAGGAAGTCGGCGACGCCGACGGTGCCGGCCGCGCAGACCCGGCTGAAGTCGTTGCGCATGAGGTCCACGATCATGAGGTTCTCGGCGCGCTCCTTCGGGTCCGCTGCCAGATCCGCGGCGAGCACCGCGTCTTCGGCTGCGTTCGCCCCGCGCGGTCGGGTGCCCTTGATCGGATGCGTTTCGAGCGCCCCGTCGTGGAGGCCGAGGAAGCGCTCGGGGCTCGCGCTCACGAGCGAGCGATCGTGAGCGACCACGACGGCGCCGCGGGCAGCCGGGCCGCTCCGCCGCAAGCGGAGGTAGGTGCGGAGCGGATCGAACTCGCCTCGAGCCGCTGCGGTGTCGGTGAGGCAGAGCACGTAGGCGTCGCCGTCGCCGATCGCGGCGCGGCAGGCTTCGATCTCCTCCGCATAGCGGACGTCGTCGCGCCGCCACGAGGTCGGGACGGGCCGCTGCCCCTCCCCCGGATTCGGTATCGGCGCCGGTGCCGGTTGCGGTGCGGCGGCCGGTGCCGGGAAGCGCGCGGCCCACGCGGCGGCATCCGCTCCATGCACCTCGGCGACCCCCGAATCGTGGTCGACCGCGAGCACGGCATCGACGCGCAGCGCGAAGGCCGGTGCGCCGTCATCGGGCGAAGGGTCGAGCCCCATGAGCGAGACGCCGAACTCGTAGCTCAGTGCGACGACCCAGCCGCTGCGGAACCCGCGGCCGGCGCCGGCGCCGACCTCGGCGCGCAGCCCGTCGAGGAACTCCCGTTCGCGGCCGCGCTCCGCGATGCGGATCGCGCTCGCCGTACCGAGATAGCTCGTGCGGCTCTCGCCCGCCGGCGCCGCAGCGCCGTCGAACCAGAACCACGGCTCCCCGCTCGCAGCGAGCCGCTCGGCGATGCCGACGACCTCCGCGGAAGCCATGACGAACGGGCCGCGCGACGCGGCCGCCCCGCGTTCGTCGCTCTGCTGCACAGGAACAGCGTAGCGGCCGCGGGCGCGGCATTCGCGCGGCAGTAGGGTGAAGGCATGACTGCAGCGACGAGCGCCGGCGAGCTCCTGGTCGCCGATTCGTTCCGAGTGCGCATCGACGACGCGAGCGGGCGGGCCGAGGTGCGGGGATTCCCGCTGCACCTCGACCGCTTCCGCGCCGGTGTCGTCGAGGCGATCGGCGGCGCGGAAGCGGAGAACGCGGTCGGCACCGACTGGTTCGAACGCGTCTGCGACCCCTTCCTCGCATCGACGCCCGAGCGGATCTCGCGCGGCGGTGCCGGCTTCCCGCGATTGGAGCTGCGAACCGACCGCGAGCTCGAGGCGCGCCGGGATGCCGCCCCGTTCGCCCTCGACCTGCGGGTGCGCCCGCTGCCCGCGCTCGGCCGCCGCGTCGACCTCGTCTCGGCCGCGTTCGAGAACGCCCGCACCCCGTGGGTGAAGGGGCCGAACCTCGCGCGCCACACCGCGCTGAACCGTACGATCGGAGCGGAGGCCCTGCTGCTCGGCGACGCCGGCGAAGCGCTCGAAGGGGCGACCACGGCGATCGTATGGTGGGACGACGGTGCGCTGTGCGTCGTCGAGTCGCCCTCCCGCGTGGCATCGGTCTGCGAGGCGCTCATCACCGTCATCGCCGAGCATGCCGGGGTAGCGGTGCATCGCGCGACGATCGCACCTGCGCAGCTCGCGGCGCACGAGGTCTGGGCGCTCAACGCGCTGCACGGCATCCGCCCGGTGCGCACCATCGACGGAGTGGCACTGCGCACCCCGGAACGGGCCCGGCTGGCGCAGTACCGGCGGGCGCTCGAAGCGACCTGGCACCCGGTGCTCGGCGAAGAGTTCTGACTCAGGCGCGCCCGGCCGGGAGGTCGATGACGCGCGCGATCGGCAGGCCCTCGGGCAGTTCGGTGTGCGTGATCAGGATCACGGCCCGGTCTGCGGGCACGGACCCGAGCAGGTCGATGAGCAGCCGATCCGCCAGGTCGCGATCGACGCCCGCGGTCGGCTCGTCGAGCACGACCACGGGGAAGTCGGCGAGGATCGCCCGCGCGAGCGCGATGCGCTGCGCCTGCCCGCCCGAGACGAGTGCACCGCGTTCGCCGACCGGCGCGTCGAGCCCGCCCCGCTCCACGGCCCAGTCGCCGAGCCCGACCCGATCGAGCACCGACTGCAGTGCGTCGTCGCTCGCGGTGTCGCGTGCGAACTTCAGATTCTGCCGCAGATCGGTGTCGAAGAGGTGCGGCGTCTGTTCGCAGAGGCCGACGAAGCGGCGCACCTCCTCGGGGGCGAGGCCGCGAGCCTCGACGCCGTGCAGGCGATACGAGCCGCGGTAGTCGATGAACCGCACGAGCGCCTGCGCGAGCGTGCTCTTGCCCGAGCCGCTCGGCCCCCGCACGACCACCGCCTCGCCCGCGCTCACGTCGAACGAGACGCCCGACACGGCATCGCGCGCGGCCCCGGCGTGGCGCACGGCGAGGCCGCGCACCGAGATCACGGGGGCCGCGGGGTCGGCAGGCCCATCGAGCCGGGCGCCCGCCGTATGCGACACCACCTCCGGCGCGATCGGAGTCTCGGTCAGCGCGGCGACGCGATCGGCGCTCGCCGCGACGGCTCGACGGGCGACGAGCGCGGCCGGCACCTGCGCGAAGACTTCGAACACGGCGGCGGGCACGACGACCGCGGCGGCGAAGAGCGGGGCCGAGATCTGCGCCCCGAGCTGCGGCATCACGAGCAGCAGTACGAGCACGGAGGCGACCCCCGACCCGAGCGCCAGCAGCGCGCCGGTGAGGCCGGCCGAGCGTGCGCGCCGCAGCTGCACCCGCTGCAGCCGTGCTTCGGCCGAGCGCACCCGTTCGCGGTGCTGCGGCAGCGCGCCGAACGCGGCGAGCACGTCGGCCGATGCGAGGTGCTCGAGCAGCGCGTCGACGAGGGCGGCGCGCGCCGCGCCCAGCGCGCGGTCGAAGCGGCTCGCCATCCGTCGCGACAGGACGACCGCGGCGCCACCGCTCAGCAGCAGCATCCCGAGCACGATCAGGGCCGCGAGCGGCGACGCGCACGCCATCGCGATGAGGCTCAGTGCCACGACGACCGTGCCGACGACGAGCGGCTGCCGCACGCGCAACGGCTCGTCCTGCAGCTGGTCGACGTCTTCGACGAAGGCGGCGAGCACGTCGCCCCGGCGGCTCGACTCGATGGCGCCGGGCACCCGCGGCACCAGCGCCTCGAACGTGCCGGCGCGCAGCCCGGCGAGCTCGGTCAGCGCCGCATCGTGGCTCGACAGCCGTTCGGCGTAGCGGAGGCCCGCGCGGCCGACGGCGAACGCGCGCACGCCGACGATCGCGAAAGTCAGGTAGAGAATGGGCGGCTGCTCCCCCGCCCTGACGATCAACCACATGCTCAGGCCGAGCAGCCCGACGACGCAGACGTCGGCGAGCACCCCGAGCACGATGCCCATGAGCCGCTTCGCGCGCGGCGGCATCGCACGGGCGATCACCCGTCGCCGCATCGCCGCATCCGCCGCGCTCACCGGGCGGCCTCCGCCTCGAGGCCGACGGCGGCCGCGCAGGGGGCGCCGACGCGCACGATACGGTCGGCCGCAGCGAGCACGGCCGGCCGGTGACTGACGACGAGCACCGGGCGCCGCTCGAGTTCGGCGGCCTCGCGCACGACGCGGATGATGCGCGCCTCGCTCTCCGCGTCGAGCGCCGAGGTCGGTTCGTCGAGCACGAGGGCGGCCCCGGGTCGGGAGTCGGCCCGGTAGAGGGCCCGTGCGATCGCGACGCGCTGCGCCTGGCCTCCCGAGACCCCCGAACCGCCGGCGCCGAGCTCGTGGTCGATGCCGAGGCCCTCGAGCCCGACACGAGCGAGCGCCCGCGCCGCGCGCGCACGGTCCGGGGCCGCATCGCCGATCGCGATGTTCTGCGCCAGCGATCCCTGCAGCAGCCCGGGCCGCTGCCCGCACCACGCGAGCTCGACGGAGCGCGAGATCGACCCCGAGGCCGGCGGCACGAATCCGAGGAGCGCGGCGACGATCGAGGATTTGCCCGCCCCCGAGGGCCCTGCGAGCGCGACGACGCTGCCCGGCTCGACCGCGAGGCTCACCGGGCCGATCCGGCGGTCGCCCCGACGGATCTCGAGCCGATCGATGCGGAGCGCCGCGCGGCCCGCGCCTGCCTCGACGACGGCGGCCGATGGCGCGAGCCCCGCCGTGCGTACGGCCGGCTCGGCCTCGCCGTCGCCCTCGCCGTCGCCGTCGCCGTCGCCGTCGATGATCGAGAACACATCGGCCGAAGCGGCGAGCCCCTCGGCGGATGAGTGATAGGCGGCGCCGACCTGCCGGATCGGGATGAAGGTCTCGGGCAGCAGGAGCAGCACGAAGAGCCCGAGCGCGATCGGAAAGGCGCCGTCGACCAACCGGGTACCGACGGTGACGGCGACGAGCGCGATCGAGAAGGTACCGGCGAGATCGAGCACGAACCCCGAGAGGAAGGTCACGCGCAGCACCTGCATCGTGCGCGACCGGTACTCCTCGGTCTCACGGGCGATGCGCGACGACTGGCGCCCCTCCCGCCGGTACAGCTTCAGCGTCGGCACTCCCGAGACGGCGTCCATGAACGATGACGAGAGCCGCTGCAGCTGGCGCCACTGCCGGTCCTGCACCGCCTGCGTGGCGAGGCCGATGAGGATCATGAAGACGGGGATGATCGGGAACACCGCGATCACGATGGCACCGCTCACGGGGTCGGCGAGCAGCACACCGAGGACGAGCACGGGCGTCGACACCGCGGTGAGGATCAGCTGGGGCACGTAGCCCGAGAAGTACCCGTCGAGCGCATCGAGCCCGCGCCCGAGCACCGTCGCGAGCTCCGCGTCCGGTCTCCCGCCGGCCCGCAACGGCGAGCGGGCGTCGAGCGCATCGAGCGCCGCTTCGCGCAACTGCGTCTTCACGAGCGCGGCGCCGCGACTCGCCACGATGTCCATCCCCCAGCCCGCGGCGGAGCGCACCACGAGCGCCGTGAGGCCGACGGCGATGATCTGCGGCAGGGCCGAGGCGTGGGCGGCGTATTCGAGCGGGCGCCCGGCCGGTTCGCCCCCCAGCACCGGCAGCACCGCGATCGCGAGGGCCTGGGCGAGGCACCAGCACCAGGCCGTGATCGCGACGGCGCGCACGAGGCCGAGCGCGGCCCCCGCGCCCAGCACCCACCGCGAGGCGCGGGCCGAGCGCAGCAGCCGCGGGTCGAACGGTTTCATCGTCGCGCTCCTACGCGTGGGCCTCGACAGGGATCATCTCCCGTGTCAGCCGCTTGCGGAAGATCCAGTACGTCCAGGCCTGGTAGGCGATGACGAGCGGCAGCGTCAGGAGCGCGAGCCAGGTCATCAGCTCGAGGGTCTGCTGCGAGCTCGCCGCTCCCTCGATCGACATGGAGAACGTCGGATCGATGGTCGAACGCATGAGGTGCGGGAACATGGCCATGAAGATCGCGAGCAGCGCGAACACGATGCCGAGGGCATTGCCGGTGAAGGCCCACCCCTCCCGGCCCCGGAAGTTCGCGATCCAGGCGCCGATGAGCCCGATCGCGGCGATGGCGGAGCAGAGCGCGACGACCCCGGCCGTCTCACTGCCGAGATGCTGCACCACGGTCCAGCCGAGGAAGACGGCGCCGGCGCTGATCGCCGCGACGCCGACCTTCGACGCGAGCGCCCGCGCCCGCAGCCGCATCTCGCCGGCGGTCTTCAACGAGATGAAGACGAGCCCGTGCGTCCACACGATCAGGAGCAGCGTCAGGCCGCCGAGCAGCCCGTACGGGTTCAGCAGCGTGAGGAGCGTGCCCTCGTACAGCCATCCGCCGGTCTCGGTCGGGCGGATGGGCAGCCCCTGCGCGAGATTCGCGAACGCGACGCCCCACAGGAGCGGAGGCACGACCGACCCCCAGAAGATGAACTGGTCGAACCAGCGCGTCCACTCGCGCCCCTTGCCGAGATGGCGGTATTCGAACGAGACGCCGCGCAGGATGAGTGCGACGAGGATCACGAGCAGAGCGAGATAGAGCCCCGAGAACATGGTCGCGTACCACTCGGGGAAGGCGGCGAAGAGCGAGGCGCCGGCCACGATGAGCCAGGTCTCGTTGAGGTCCCAGACCGGGCCGATCGTGTTGATGATGACGCGGCGGTCGGTGTCGTCCCTGCCGAGGAACGGGAGTGAGATACCGACTCCGAAGTCGAATCCGTCGAGCACCAGGTAGCCGATGAGCATGATGCCGACGATGAAGAACCAGAGTGTCGTGAGTTCCATAATCCTGCGCTCCTAGTAGACCGTCGCGAGGCTGCGCGCATCGGGAGCCCCCGGTGCGCCGTCGGGCCCCTCTGGCGCTTCGATGTCGGGCGGGCCGTCTTTCGCGGCCTTCGTGATCAGCTTGAATTCGACGACCGCGAGGGCGCCGTACACCACGGTGAAGACGATGAGCGATACGAGCACCGCCCATCCGGGCACGCCGGGCGAGACGCCGTTCTCCGTCGTCATCACGCCGAACACGATCCAGGGCTGGCGCCCCATCTCGGTGAAGACCCAGCCGACGAGCGAGGCCAGCATCGGCAGGGGCGCCGACCACACGGCGACCTGCCAGACCCACTTCGGCAGTTCGGCGTTCTTGCGGGTGACCCAGAGCCCGACGGCCGACACGAGCGCGGCGAGGGCGCCGAGGCCGATCATCCAGCGAAAGGCCCAGTAGGTGACCCAGACGATCGGCACGAAGCTGCCGTCGCTCGGGCAGGTGAGCATCGAATCGGCTCCGCAGTACAGCGCCTCGTAGTCGGCCTGCAGATCGCGGATGCCCTCGACGCTGCCGTCGAAGGTGCCGTTCGACAGGAACGAGAGCAGGTACGGGATGCGGATCGAGAAGATCTCGTGCGCGCCATCGGGCGTTCCCCAGCTGAAGATCGAGAACGAGGCATCGGCGCCGCTCGCGTTGTTGTACAGCGCCTCGGCGGCGGCCATCTTCATCGGCTGGGTCTCGGTCATGACCATGCCGAGCGAGTGCCCGGTGAGGCCGACGCCCATGAACGAGACGATGTTCGCCCAGGCGCCGAAGCGCAGCGCGGTGCGCATCTCGTCGACGTACTGGCCCCGCTGCAGATGCCAGGCGGCGGTGGCCACCACGACGACGGCCGCGAACATGATGGCGGCGAAGATGGTGTGCGGGAACTGCGTGACCGCGACCGGGTTCGTCAGCACCGCCATGATGTCGGTGAGTTCGGCTCTGCCGCGCTCGGCGTTGATCTCGAAGCCGACCGGGTTCTGCATGAATGCGTTCGCCGCGAGGATGAAGTAGCCCGAGAGCACCGTGCCGATCCAGACGAACCAGATCGAGAGCACGTGCACCCGCTTCGGCAGCTTGTCCCAGCCGAAGATCCAGACGCCGATGAAGGTCGCTTCGAAGAAGAAGGCGAAGAGCCCCTCCATCGCGAGCGGTGCGCCGAAGATGTCGCCGACGAAGCGCGAGTACTCCGACCAGTTCATGCCGAACTGGAATTCCTGCACGATTCCGGTGACGACGCCCATCGCGAAGTTGATGAGGAATATCTTGCCGAAGAGCTTGGTGAGGCGCAGGTACTTCGTCTTGCCGGTGCGCACCCACGCGGTCTGCAGCAGCGCGACGAGCAGCGCCATGCCGATCGTCAGCGGCACGAAGATGAAGTGGTACAGCGTCGTGAGCCCGAATTGCCAGCGGGCGAGGGCGAGCGGGTCGAGTGCCGCCGTGCGGAGGAGTTCGTTCACCTGTTGCTCCAGGTCGATCGAGGTGCGCGATCGACCACGGAGGCGATCGCACTTCCGTAGTGGATTCCGACGCGGAGCGGTGCGCTCCGGAAGGGGCCGGTCGACGACCGACTGCCTCGATTTTATCGATTCTGAGAGTTTCCTACGAATGCGTCTCGACGTCGAGACATCAATATCTCGGCCTCGAAATACATTCCTCTCGGCCTCGAAATACATTCCTCTCGATGTCGAGAGACCCCGTATCCGAGCGGCTCCCCGGGCCCACCGGTGTCACCTCGCATACACTCGTCTCGTGACCGAGGTACTGCAGACGTTGATCGAGTTCGTGCGCGACCTCGATCCCCTGCTGCGTACGCTCGTGGCAGGGATCGGCATGATGCTCGAGACCTCCATCTTCATCGGCCTGATCATTCCGGGTGACACGATCGCGCTCGTCTCGGCCGTCGGCGTCCAGGGCCCGCTCGAGTTCGCGCTGCTCGTCGTCGCACTCGTGCTCGGCGCCATCGCCGGCGAGTCGATCGGCTTCGCGATCGGCCGCTGGCTCGGGCCGAAGATCAGGACGAGCCGCCTCGGCCGCAGGCTCGGAGACCGCAACTGGCAGATGGCCGATCGGTACCTCGGCAGGCGCGGCGGCTTCGCCGTCTTCCTCTCCCGCTTCCTCCCGGTGTTCCACTCGCTCATCCCGCTCTCGGCCGGCATGATCGGCATGTCGTACCGTCGCTTCCTCGCCTGGACCTCCTCCGCGAGCGTGATCTGGGCGGTGCTCGTCGTCGGGCTCGGGTCGGGGGCGGCCGCCGGGTACGAGCAGCTCGCCCGCCATGTGAAAGGCGCGGGCTACGTCTTCGTCGCCGCCGCACTGGTCGTCGTCGGGGGCGTCTGGCTCGTGAAGCGGCTGCTCCTGCGCCTCGAACGCGTGCATCTCATCGCCGACGATACGGGGCAACGCGAGTCGCGCGGCGAAGCGGGCGACCCCACGCCCTAGACTGGCTGCGTGACTTCGTCAGCAGCTTCGCGCCCGCGCATGGCCGCGCGCCTGGAGGATTGGCTCCACGGCAAGCGCACGAAGCGCGCGACCTCGCGCGGCAAGACCCCCTCGGTCATCCCGTACATCGGCTACGGCAGCACGCAGTGGGTGCGCGTGCTCGGCCGGGTGCTCTATCTGAAGCCCGAGACCCGCGAGCACACCCGGTTCCGCCCCGATGTCGCCGCGGTTTCGCGCGTGCGCGGATGGCGCACCTTCACGAGCCTCTACGCGCCGCACGAGCAGGTCGACGTGCTGATCGGCGACCGCCTGATCGGCACCGTTCGGGCCGACCGCGGCGGAGTCATCGATTCGAACGTCCCGGTCGAGCTCGCACCCGGATGGCACACGCTCACACTGCGCACCGGTGACGGCGAGACGGCCGATGCCCCCGTCTCGATCGTCGACCCGGAGGCGAGGGTCGGCGTCATCTCCGATGTGGACGACACGGTCCTCATCACCGCGCTGCCGCGGCCGTTCCTCGCGGCCTGGAACAGCTTCGTGCTCGACGAGCACGCGCGTGCGGCGACCCCCGGCATGGCCGTGATGCTCGATCACCTCGTGGCGGCGCACCCCGGCGCACCCGTGATCTATCTCTCGACGGGCGCCTGGAACGCGGCGCCCGCCCTCAGCCGCTTCCTCGCGCGCAATCTCTACCCGATGGGTCCGCTGCTGCTCACCGACTGGGGCCCGACGCACGACCGGTGGTTCCGCAGCGGCAAGGAGCACAAGCGGCTCGAGCTGCTCCGGCTCGCCCGAGAGTTCCCGTCCGTGAAATGGGTGCTCTTCGGCGATGACGGGCAGCACGACGAGACGCTGTACCACGAGTTCGCGATCCGCCACCCCGAGAACGTCGCGGCCGTCGCCATCCGGCAGCTCTCCATCGGCGAGGCGGTGCTCGCCGGCGGCCGATCGAAGGCCCGCGTGCACCGCACCTCGAGCGGAGTGCCCTGGCTCTACGGCCCCGACGGCGCGAAACTGCGCGAGGAGCTGCGGCGGCTCGACCTCATCTGACGCCGGCAACGGCAACGGCGGCCCGCACTCCTCGAGAGGAGGCGGGCCGCCGTTGTCGCGCGGGTCAGAGCTCAGCGCTCCGCAGTGCGGACCTTACGCGTTGAGCCGGGGCAGTGGCCCCGGCAGCTCTCGCGAGCGAACCCTGGCTCGGGTTCACTCCCCAGCGAGAGCTGCCTGAACATCCAGGGTGATCGTGACGTCCGAACCGAGCATGAAGCCGCCCTTCTCGAGCGCGGCGTTCCAGTTCAGACCGAAGTCCTCGCGCTTGACCACTGCAGTCGCGGTGAAGCCGGCCTTGTAGTTGCCGTAGGGATCCTCGCCGAAGCCCCCGAAGTCGAAGTCGAAGGTGACGGGCTGGGTCACGCCGCGCAGGGTCAGGTCGCCGTCCACCTTGAAGTCGCCGCCCTCGGTGCGGACGCCGGTCGAGACGAAGCTCAGCTTCGGGAATTCGTCGGCCGAGAAGAAATCGCCGGTGCGCAGGTGCTCGTCGCGCTGCGCCTGACTCGTGTTGATCGAGGCGACATCCGCCGTAGCGGTCACCGTCGAATCGATCGGGTTCTCGCCGGTGACGAACGTTGCGTCGAAGTTCTCGAACTTGCCGCGCACCTTGCTGATCGCGAGGTGGCGAACGGTGAAGCCGACCTCCGAGTGCGTCGGGTCGATGGTCCAGGTGCCCGCACGGTAGCCGGGAATCTGCTCAGCGGTGATGGTCATAGAAGCGCCTTTCGTTTCACGGGTTCGGCCGGGTCGCCGGCCTGTCACAGGGGAACAACGGGACCCCCGCAAACTATATTCCCGTGCATGTAAATTTTTTCGAGAAAGTTCTTCGGGGCCGACGCCGCGCGTGGTGCTCCGGCCCCGGTCGCTGCGATCGCGCAGCGCGGACCGCCGCGCAGGCCGGCTGCACGGGGGCGCGGGCGATCAGCGCGGGCGCCTCTTCGCGCTGGCGCGGGCCCGCTCCACCGATTCGGGCATCGCGGCCGACGGCGCGAACGAACCGTAGCGGCGCTCCGCGGCCGTGCCGATGAGGAAGTCGCTGATCGCGGGATTCTTCGGCAGGAGCGCACCGTGCAGGTAACTGCCGATGACGTTGCCGGTGCGGGCGCCCTCGGTGCCGTCGTCGGGGTTGTTGCCCGATCCCTGCAGCACCCGCCCGAGCGGCTGCGAGCCCGGTCCGAGCTTCGTGTTGCCGCTGTGGTTCTCGTAGCCGATGATCTCGCCGAACTCGTCGGAGTGCAGCACGATGTTGCCGATCATCCGCTCATCGCCGCCGCGGGTCTCGACGTCGAGGACGCCGATGCCCTTGAGCTCCGAGCCGGTCTGCGTGACGAAGCGGTGGCCGAACAGCTGGAACAGGCCGCAGATCATGAGCATGGGAACACCGCTCGTCGCGAGATCGCGCAGCTCATCGGCACGGTGCTGCAGGTCGTCGGCGACACGGCCCTGCCCCGAGTCCTGCCCGCCACCGCCGATGACGATGTCGACGCGGTCGGGCATCGGGTCGCCCGGGTTCACTTCGACGATGCGCGGTGCGAACCCGTGGGCGCGAGCGCGCCGCACGAGCGAGAGCACGTTGCCGCGGTCGCCGTAGATGTTCATGTCGCGCGGGTAGAGCGAGACGATGACGAGCTCGCTCGAGGGGTTCCCGGTCACCAGATATCCTCCACATCGGTCATCTCGCCGAGCATCTTGCGCAGCGCCAGCATCGCCGTGTAGGTGCAGTAGATGCGCCGCGGATGCCCCATCGTGCGCTCGCGGAACCCCGAGAGCGCGAGCGCCAGGTCCTCCTCGACGTGCCGTACCGCGACGTCGTCGTGCTCGAGGCGCAGCGCCATATCCCAGGCCCGCACCCCGGAGACGGTGTCGACCCCGGCTTCGGCGAGGGACCCGAAGTCGACGTCCCACAGCCACGACATGTCGCGGCCATCGGCGTACTGATCGTTGATCGCGATCATCGCTTCGACGTCGCGAGCATCGAACGAGGCGAGGCCGAGCCTGAAACCGGCCGGGTTCTTGACGAGCACGAGTTCGAGGGGCGCCCCGTCGAGCTCGAGCTGCTCGCCGCGCCCGAATGCGGGCTTGACCTCGGCGAGGGAGGCGAGCACCGCGGCGGCCGAGGCATCGCGCGGCGCGCGTCCGCCGCCGGTGCGCGGCCCGGCGTCGAGCACCATGCGCACGGTCGAGAGGGCCGCAGCGGCGTTGAAGGTATTGTAGAGCCCTTCGAGCTTCAACGTCGTGCGGTGGGTCGCACCGTCGAACTCGAACTCGGCGGCGTGGTCGCCGAGCCCGACGAGGGTGACGTCGCACGCCTCGCGGGGGCCGCCCGGTGCAGCAGCACCGGAGTGGAAGTCGTCGTCGCCCGGGAAGGTCGCGAGCAGCTCGTCCGAGAGGCCGAATTCGCGCACCTCGGGATGCTCGCCCGCCGACGCCTGGCGGGCTCGCGTGCGCTGCCCGATCTCGGCCACGAGCCGGTCCTCGCGATTGACCACCAGGCCGTCGGTCGTGGCATCGGCGATGCGCTGCAGCAGGCGGGCGGTGGTGTCGATCTCGCCGAAGCGGTCGAGCTGGTCGCGCAGCACGTTCAGCAGCAGCGTGAACCGGGGCTTCACCCGATCGATGAAGTACATCGCGTGGGCCTCGTCGAGCTCGAGCACCGCGATATCGGCGTCGAGGCGGCCGCCCATCGAGCATTCCTGAATGGCCGCGGCGACGACGCCGCGCGAGAAATTCGACCCGGTCTTGTTCGTGAACACCCGCAGCCCCTGGGCCTCGAGCATCTCGGTGATCATCTTCGTGGTCGTCGTCTTGCCGTTCGTGCCGCTCACCGCGATCACGCCGTAGGGCAGCCGGCCGAGCACGCGGGAGAGGAACCCGGGGTCGATCTTCTCGACGACGAGCCCGGGCAGCGCCGACCCTCCGCCGCGCAGCCTGGCCGCCTGCCGCACTGATTTGCCGATGATGGCCGAAAGAGCGTCGCGCATGCGAATAAGGATATCGGGCTTCACCTGCGACGAAGCCGCACTATTCGGCGGCGTGCCGGCCGCGACGCCCGCCGTCGAAGTCGCGGGGCAGCAGATCGGGCCTCACGCGGCGCGTGCGCTCGACGCGCTGCTCGTGGCGCCAGGCCTCGATCGCGGCATGATTGCCGCTGAGCAGCACCGGAGGCACCTCGCGCCCCCGCCACTCGGCGGGCTTCGTATAGCTCGGGTACTCGAGCAGGCCGTCGGCCTCGTGCGACTCCTCGACGAGGCTCTCGGGGTTGCCCACGACTCCCGGAATCAGCCGGCCGATCGCCTCGACCATCGCGATCGTCGCGACCTCGCCGCCGTTGAGCACGTAGTCGCCGATGCTCACGAGGCGCACGCGCCCGCGCTCGGCGTACTCGTCGAACACGCGCTGATCGATGCCCTCGTATCGGCCGCAGCCGAACACGAGGTGCGACTCCCCCGCGAGTTCGCGCGCCATCTTCTGCGTGAACACATCGCCTGCCGGCGACGGGAAGACGATGAGCGAGTCGGCGTCGGCGGAGCCCAGGATGCCGTCGAGGGCCTCGCCCCACGGTTCGGGCTTCATGACCATTCCGGCGCCGCCGCCGGTCGGGGTGTCGTCGACCGTGCGGTGCCTGTCGTGCGCGGAGTCGCGCAGGTCGTGCACGCGCAGGTCGATCAGCCCCTGCCGCTTGGCCTTGCCGAGCAGCGAGATCTCGAGCGCGTCGAAGTATCCCGGGAAGATCGAGACGACATCGATCCTCATGCAGTCGGCTCGCCGTCGGTCGCAGCCTCCGGGCCGGCTTCGGCCCGGACCGACTCGTCGACGTCTCCCTCTGTCTCGGGTATCGCATCGAAGAGCCCTGCCGGCGGCGTGACCCGCACGACTCCGGCTTCGATATCGACGCTCGGCACGATGGCCTCGACGAACGGCACGAGCACGGTGCCCGATGCGGTAGTCACGGCGAGCAGATCCTGCGCCGGGAAGTGCTGCACCTCGGCGATGACCCCGAGCTTCTCGGGCGCGCCGCTCTCGGATTGGCGTACGACGTCGAGCCCGACGAGCTCGTGGTTGTACCAGGCGTTCGCCTCTGCGCTGCTGGCGACGGTCTCCGCATCGATCCAGAGGATCGCGCGCACGATGCTCTCGGCGGAGGTGCGATCGGGCACCTGCTCGAAGAAGCCGACGGGGGCATTGTTGAACCAGCGCAGTTCGCGCATCGTGATCGTGCGGCCGAACCACGGCGATGCCTCGGGCACCTGCAGGTGGAACTCGGCGCCCGGCACGAATCGCGCTTCGGGGTTGTCGGTGAAGAGTTCGAGCTTGAGCCCGCCCTTCAGGCCGTGCGGCTTGGTGAGCCTGCCGACGCGCAAACTCCCCGTCCCGCTAGCGGGACGGGGAGCGCGCTGACGCTCGGAAGCATCTGCCATCAGGCCGAGACCTCCGAGTCCAGGCTCGTCTCGGCACCGGCCGCGTCGTGCTCGTCGACGCCATCGGCGTCCGTATCGACGACATCGACGCGAACGCGCTCGCCCTGGGACAGCGAACCGACCACCGTGCGCAGCGACTGCGCGGTGCGCCCGCCGCGACCGATCACGCGACCGAGGTCGCTCGGATGCACGCGCACCTCGAGCACATCGCCGCGCGAGGCCTCGCGCAATTCGACGCGCACGCGGTCGGGGTGGTCCACGATGCCCCGCACCAGATGGTCGAGGGCCTGGGCCAGTGCCTGGTCAGCCAAAGGAGTCAGCCTTCGGTGGTCTCGGCCTCTGCGGCCTCTTCAGCGGGAGCCTCTGCGGCCTCTTCGGCTGCCGGAGCGGGCTTCTCGGCCTTGGGGCGCAGCACGGTCTTCTTCGAAGCATCGGCCTCGAACGCGGCCTTGGCCTCGGGTGCGAGCACCTTCGACTCGGTGTCGCCCTCGCCCGTGAACTTGCCCCAGTCGCCGGTGAGCTTCAGGAGCGCCGCGACCTGCTCGGTGGGCTGAGCGCCGACCGACAGCCAGTACTGCGCGCGGTCCGAGGTGATCTCGATGAACGAGGGGTGCTGGGTGGGGTCGTACTTGCCGATCTCCTCGATGACGCGGCCATCGCGCTTGGTGCGCGAGTCGGCGACGACGACTCGGTAGTAGGGCGAACGGATCTTGCCGAAGCGCTTCAGACGAATCTTGACAGCCATGACTGACTCCTTCAGAACAGTGGAAATGATGTGCCGCACCGAAAGCCAGTGCGGAAGCCTGGGCGCGCGGAGCCGCGCGAACTCAACAATTCTGCCACAGAATGGCGCGGAAACGCAATTTATGTTGCGATCGGGGGTTTTAGAGCCTCGACGTCGCCCGCTGCCCGAGCTCGCGGACTACCGGAGGCCCTTGCCGAGCATCTGCTGCAGCTTCGCCATGTCCTCCTCGGTGGGCGCGGCGGCACCGCCCGCACCGAGCCCGAAGCCGGAACCCGCGGCCGCGGGGCTGGTCTGCGCCGCGGTGCCCGCGGCCTGCTGCGCGCGCTTCGCCGGGTTGCCCGACTGCTTCTTGCCCTTGCCCTTGGTCTGCGGCTTCTTCTTACCGCCGTGGCCCATTCCGGGCATCGGTCCCATGCCCGGAATCTGCGGAACACCGCCTTTGGCGACGGTCTTCATCATCTTGGCGGCCTGCTCGAAGCGCTGCACGAGCGAGTTCACCTCGGTCACGGTCACGCCCGAGCCCTTGGCGATGCGCAGGCGGCGCGAACCGTTCAGCAGCTTCGGGTTGTCGCGCTCGGCCTTCGTCATCGACTGGATGATCGCCTCGGTGCGCACGATCTCGCGCTCGTCGAAATTGTCGAGCTGCTCCTTCATCTTGCCCATGCCGGGCAGCATGCCCATCATCTTCTTGATGGAGCCGGCCTTGCGCAGCTGCTGCATCTGACCGAGGAAGTCGTCGAGCGTGAACGCGTCCTTCGCGATCTTCTCCGCGACCTTGCGCGCCTCGTCCTCGTCGAAGGCCTGCTGGGCCTGCTCGATGAGGGTGAGGATGTCGCCGAGGTCGAGGATGCGGCTCGCCATGCGGTCGGGATGGAAGGGCTCGAAGTCGCCGAGCCCCTCACCGGTCGATGCGAAGAGGATCGGCCTGCCGGTCGTGCCGCGGATCGACAGCGCCGCACCGCCGCGCTGGTCGCCGTCGAGCTTGGTGAGCACGACGCCGGTGAAATCGACGCCCTCCTGGAAGGCGCGCGCCGTCGCCACCGCGTCCTGTCCGATCATGGCGTCGATGACGAAGAGCACCTCGTCCGGGTTCGTGGCCCGGCGGATATCGGAAGCCTGCTGCATCAGTTCGGCATCGACGCCGAGGCGGCCGGCAGTATCGATGATGACGAAGTCGTACTGCTTGCTCTTCGCCTCGGCGACGCCGTTCTTCGCGACCTGCACCGGGTCGCCGACGCCGTTGCCCGGCTCGGGCGCGTAGATCGCGACGCCCGCCTGCTCGGCGACGACGCCGAGCTGCGTGACCGCGTTCGGGCGCTGCAGGTCGCAGGCGACGAGCAGCGGCGTGTGCCCCTGGCCCTTCAGCCACTTCGCGAGCTTGCCCGCGAGCGTCGTCTTGCCGGCGCCCTGCAGGCCGGCGAGCATGATGACGGTCGGCGGGTTCTTCGCGAACTCGAGCCGGCGCTGCTCGCCGCCGAGAATCGCCACGAGCTCCTCGTTGACGATCTGCACGACCTGCTGCGCCGGGTTCAGCGCCTGGTTGACCTCGTCACCGAGGGCGCGCTCGCGCACCTTGCCGGTGAAGTCCTTGACCACGTCGAGCGCGACGTCGGCCTCGAGCAGCGCACGACGGATCTCGCGAACCGTGCTGTCGACGTCCGAGGCCGACAGCTTGCCCTTCGCGCGCAGATTCTTGAAGGTGTCGGTGAGTCGCGAGGACAGGTTTCCGAAAGTAGCCATAGTGGCTCATATTCTATCCCGTGCACGCGGGCGCCGCCGCAGGTCGCGCCGAGCGCGCAATACTGGACCCATGGCCGGCATCAGCATCGCGCGTGGGGACATCACCGAGCAGCGCGTCGACGTCATCGTCAACGCCGCGAACCGCGCGATGCGCGGAGGCGGGGGCGTCGACGGCGCGATCCACCGGGCCGCCGGGCCCGCCCTCCTGCGCGAGTGCGTCGAGCGCTTCCCGAACGGCCTGGAGACGGGCGACGCAGGCTGGACCCCGGGCGGAGACCTGCACGCCCGCTGGGTGGTGCACACGGTCGGCCCGGACTTCCATGCCGGTGAACGCGACGCGGCCCTGCTGGCCTCCTGCTACCGGCGCTCGCTCGAGGTCGCAGCATCGCTCGGGGCACGCAGCATCGCATTCCCGATCATCTCGTCGGGCATCTACGGCTGGCCCCTCGGCGAAGCCGTCGGTACCGCTATCCACGCGGTGATCGATGCCGATGCCTCGGGCATCACGACGGCCGACGAGATCGTTTTCGTCGCGCACGAGCGCTCGATGGAGGCGCGGCTGCAGGCGATGCTGTGGTCGCGTCGGCCGCCGGCGACCGCGGAGGGATCGATCGGTGCCCTCTTCGACCGCGTCCCGGCGATGACCGATCCACCGCACTCCGACCTCGGCCCGCTTCGGGGCGACACGTACCTCGAGGCCCTGCTGCGCGGCAGGCTGGCGCAGACCCCGCAACCGGCGGACCCGGCGGAGACGTCTGCGCTTCTGGCGCGTGTGATCACCGAGATCACCGGCATCCCGCTCGATTCGGTCGAAGGCGACGGTCTCGCTCAGGTTCCCGAGCTGAATCCCGGTCACGGCATGTCGGCGGGCGTCGTCGCGATGCGGTGGTGGCGCGAGGTGCGCATTCCGATGCTGCTCGGCGGGTGAGGGGCACCTCTACCCGGGCGCGCATCGGGCGCCTAGGTAGGGACCATGAGGATCGCGATCGCAGGAGGAACGGGGCAGGCGGGAGCGCAGGCGGCGCGCATCGCGCGGGAGCGGGGTCACGAGGTCGTCGTGCTGGCGCGTTCGGCGGGCGTGGATCTCGTCGGCGGAACGGGCGCGGCGGCGGCGCTGGAGGGAGCGGACGCCGTCATCGACGCGTCGGGAGTGCGGCCCGGCGACGACCCGGCGGCATTCCACGAAGCCGTCATCGGTACCGTCGCGGGCGCGCGGCCGCCCCATCTCGTCGTGCTGTCGATCGTGGGCTGCGATCGCGCCGCGGAGTATCCGCTGTACGGCGGCAAATTCGCGCAGGAGCGCGCCGCCGAGACGAGCGGCGTGCCGTTCACGATCGCCCGCACCACGCAGTTCCACGAGTTCGCAGCGCAAGTGCTGCGCATGGGGGCTCGCGGCCCGTTCAGGTTCAGTCCGCGCATGCGCACGAACCCGGTCGCCGTGCGGGAGGTCGGGGCGCGTCTCGTCGATCTCGCCGAAGCGGCGCCCGCCGGCCGCGCCCCGGATCTTGGAGGCCCGCAAGAGGAGTCGCTGGTGCGGATGGTGCGGGCGTACGCCCGGGCGAGCGGTGCCGGTCGCCCGGTGATCCCGATCAATCTCGGCGGCGCGTTCGGCCGTGCTCAGCGCGACGGATCCCTGCTGCCCGGGCCCGAGGCGCTGAAGGGCGTCGAGACCTTCGACGAATGGCTGACGCGCGGCTGCTGAGATCGTGAGCGGCGTCAGCCGACCAGCTGCCCGGCGAAGACGTGCGGGGTGAAACCGGTGAGGTCTGAGATGCCTTCGCCCTGGCCCACGAGCTTGATCGCGAGGCCGGTCTTCTGCTGCACCGAGAGCACGAAGCCGCCCTTCGCCGATCCGTCGAGCTTCGTGAGCACGAGCCCCGTGACGCCGGCGTGCTCGATGAAGGCTTCGGCCTGCGAGAGCCCGTTCTGGCCGGTCGTCGCGTCGAGCACGAGCAGCACCTCCGACACCGGGGCGAGCTTCTCGATGACGCGCCGCACCTTGCCGAGCTCGTCCATGAGGCCACCCTTGGTCTGCAGCCGGCCGGCAGTGTCGATGATGGCGATGTCGTAGCTCTCGTCGATCGCCTTCTGCACGGTCTGGAAGGCGACGGAGGCCGGATCCTGCCCCTGCTGCTGCGGCCTCACGATGTCGACGCCCGCACGCTCGGCCCAGGTCGCGAGCTGCTCGACGGCCGCGGCACGGAAGGTGTCCGCCGCCCCGACGATGATCTTCTTGTCGAACGCGGTCAGATACTTCGCGAACTTGCCGATGGTGGTGGTCTTGCCGACTCCGTTGACGCCGACGACGAGGATCACGGCGGGCCGCTCCGACAGCTTCAGCGTCGGGTCGTATGCGGCGAGCCGCTCCTCGATCGCGTCGCGCAGCATGCGCCGCATCTCCTTGACCTCGGTGACGCGATGGCGCTCGGTGTCGGCGCGCAGCTGGTCGAGGATCGACTCGGTGATGTCGGGCCCGAAGTCGGCGGTGATCAGGGCGGCCTCGAGATCGTCCCAGGTCTCGTCGGTGATCAGTTCGGGACCGGTGAAGAGATTGCGGAACGCCTTACCGAATGACCATTTGCCCTCTGCTGCCATGCTCACGAGTCTAGCTGGCGAACGGGCGCCGCTCGCCGAACTCAACGCGGAGTGCAGACCGTCGCTCCCGTCGCGGTCGACGTGAGCGTCCACCACGTGCCGAGACCGGCCGACGAGGAGCATCCGGGGCCGCCGTCGCCGCTGCCCTCCTGCCGCTCCACGAGGGTCCAGAACGCGGGTGAGCGCAGCTGTTCCGCGACCCGCTCCTCGCTCTCCTCGGAGACGACGAGTGCGATGCTCGCGCGCTCCGTCGGCGCGAAGGAGCCGTCCGTGGGGCCGAGCTGCACGGTCTCTCCGGCCAGGAGCGTCGCCCGGCCGCCCCCGAACTGCCCGTTCTCGCGGGGTTCGCGATCCAGGACCGCGAGCTCGGTGACTCCCACGCGGCAGTACCCGTTGACCTCGTAGTCGGTCTCGAGGAGCAGCTGCTCGTGCGCCTGCGCGCACACATCGGAGCCCGGTGCCCAGACCGGCATGAGTCCGAGCGCCGAGTACGGGGTGTCGCGCCCCTCCGTGGTGTTCTCGACCGTCGCCGTGATGGGGTACGAGGCGGTGAGTTCCACTTCCCCAGGCTTCTGGCTCGCGACATCGCGACTCACCTCGATCCCGTCGGGCACCGCGACATCGATCGTGTAGGTGTAGCCGTCGGCGTTCTCGAACGCGTAGACCAGGCGCTCGCGGTTCGCCTCGACGTACGCGGTCCAGGTGCTCATCAGGCTGTCGCTGCTCGTCGCGCACCAGTCGTCGATGAAGGTCTGCGTATCGCTGTCATCGGAGAAGCCGTGCGCACCGATGAGCAGCCCCTCGACCTTCTCGAGCCGTTCGTCCTCGGGAACGTCGAGGATCTCGGAACAGGTCGAGGTCGCGCCGAAGGGCATGGCCGCGGGTGCCGGCTCCTCGGTCCGCTTCTCGGAGGACTCGTCCGGCCCGGGATCGGGGTCAGACGAGCACGCGGCGAGCACGGCGAGGGAGAACAGAACCGCTGCCGCGGCGACGAATCGACGATTTCTCAAGATGAACTCCCTGCAGACCCGGAAGCGGTGCCGCGACGGTCGAGGCACCCCGCTTCCAGAGTCGCAGCGGTGGGTTCCCTTCGAGGAGCGGTTCGAGCCGCATCCGGAAAATCCGAAAATCTCGTACGCGGGCCCGACTCCGGCGTCGGAAGACGGGGGCCTATTGCTCGTGGCCGACGCGCTGCCCGACGACGGCCGAGATGCCGTCCTGGCGCATGGAAACGCCGTAGAGGGCGTCCGCGATCTCCATCGTGCGCTTCTGGTGCGTGATCACGATGAGCTGGGAGCTCTCGCGCAACCGTTCGAATACCTGCAGCAGCCGCCCGAGATTCGCGTCGTCGAGCGCCGCTTCGACTTCGTCCATGATGTAGAACGGGCTCGGGCGCGCCTGGAAGATCGCGATGAGCCAGGCGACCGCGGCCAGGGATCGCTCGCCGCCCGACAGCAGCGACAGTCGCTCGACCTTCTTGCCGGCCGGCCGCACCGCCATCTCGATGCCGGTGTTCAGCAGATCGTCGGGGTCGGTCAGCGCGACCTCTCCCGAGCCTCCCGGGAAGAGGATCGGGAAGACTTCGGAGAACGCCGCCTTCGTGTCGGCGAATGCGGCTGCGAAGATGCCCTGCATCTGCTCGTCGAGCCCCTCGATGATCGAGAGCAGGTCGGTGCGGGTCTTCGCGAGATCCTGCAACTGCTCCGAGAGGAAGCTGTGGCGCTGCTCGAGCGCCGCGAACTCCTCGAGCGCGAGCGGGTTGATGCGGCCGAGCTGGGCGAGGCGCTTCTCGGCCCGTGCAAGGCGCTGCTCCTGCTCCGCCCGCACGTACGGCGTGCCCTCCTCTGCGAGAGCGGGGTCGCCCGCGCCCGGCGTGCTGTCGTCGCCCGAGGAGTCCGCGGTTGCGGCGTCGCGCAGCCCGAGCTCTGCCTCCAGCTGCTCCTCGAGGGTGAGCTCCGCACCGGGATCCCGATCGGGTCCCGTGTCGGGGTCGGGTGCCGCGGGGCGTGCCGCAGCGACAGGGATCAACTGGTCCGGGCCGTACTCCGCGAGCAGCACGTCTTCGACGAGGCCGAGCTCGCTGCCCGAGCGTTCGAGCAGCCCCGAGAGCTGCAGCTTGCGCTCGTAGCTCTTGAGCTCCGAGCCGTGCACGCGCTCCGTGAGCGACTGCAGTTGATGACGCAGCTCCGAATCCTCGGAGCGCAGCAGCGTCAGTTCCTGGCTGTGCCGGGCGCGCTCCTGCTCGGCGGCCTGCTGCACCGTGCGCGCCTCGAGCAACGAGCGGTCGCAGGCGTCGAGGATCGCGGGCAGCATCTGGGCCACGCGTTCGGCCCGCGCCATCTGGCGCGCACGCAGCACCGATCGGCGTGCGGCCTCCTCGGCAGCGCGTTCCTCGGAAGCGAACTGCTCGCTGAGCGTGACGTGGTGCGCAGCCCCCGCGCGGGCGCGTTCGCGCGCGGTTTCGAGCGCGAGTCGGGCCTCCACTTCGGCGGTGCGGGCCGCGTCGACCTCCTGCTGCAGCGTGTCTCGCTGGCCGACATCGAGGATCGGGCGCGGCGCGGCCTCCGCCTCGGCGAACGCCTGCGCGGCGCGCGCTTCGTCCTTCTCCGCGTCCTCGACCGACGCAGCGACCGACGCACGCGCCTGCCGGGCTCGCTCGGCCTCCGCCTGGGCCGCTTCGGCACGGGCGAGCAGCCGATTGCGGTGCTTCGCCGCCTCGGCGAGCCGGGCGTCGGCGGCGCGCAGTTCGGCGAACGCCTGCTGGGCATCGACCTTGGCGCGGGCCGCGGCCGTGCGCAGATCGGCGAGCTCGATCTCGAGGTCGCCGATGCGCGCGATGACCTGTTCGCGTTCGGTCTCGGCCTGCTCGAGCTCGGCCGTGAGCTCGATGCGCGACGGAGCGCCGCCGGAGCCGCCCGACAGGGTATGGCGGGTGACGATATGCCCTTCACCCGATACGACTGTGAAGCTCTCATTCGGCCAGCGCTCGCGCAGCGCCGCGGCACCCGCCACCGCCTGGTCGATGGTGTCGGCGAGGTAGCTGCGGCCGAGGAGGCCGATCACGCCCTGCGGCGCTTCGGTGATGACGTCGGTCGCGCGGGTGAGCCCGTCGATGCGCGGTGCTTCGTCGAACGCCGCGGCGCCCGCGATCACGGCGCGCAGCCGACCGAGATCCCGCTCCGTCGCGGCCGCCACGGCGGCGGCGGCATCGTCCTGCTGCTCGACGAGCAGCGCATCGGCGAACACGCCGAGGGCAGCCCCGATCGCGGCCTCGTGCCCGGGCTCGACGCGCACATGGTCGGCGACGCGTCCGGTCACGCCGCGGGGGGCATCCTCGATGATCTGCCCCGAGGCGTCGCGCTGGTCGAGCGACCGGGTGAGCGCGCCCACTCGGGCCTCGAGCCCGGCGCGCTCCTGCTCGAGCGCGTGCAGTCGCTCCCGGGCGGCGTCGCGCGCCTGCTCCGCCGCGGCCTGGCGTTCGTCGGCCTCGCGGTGCGCGGTCTCGCGGCCGGTCGCGGGCCGGTCGCCATCGCCTCCGCCATCGTTGCCCTCCTGGGCCTCGAACTCGGCGAGTTCGCCCTGCGCTTCCGCTGCGCGCGCCTCCGCCTGCTCGACGGCCTGCGCGCGACGCGACGCATCCTGCGCGACCGCGGCGCGCTTCGCCGCAGCCGTTTCGGCGCGCCCGCGCAGCTGCGAGAGCTGCAGGTCGTGCTTCGATACGAGCGCGCTCTGCGCGGCGATGTGCTCGTCGATCGCGTCGAGGGAGCGCTGCGCCTCGCGCGTCGCGGCGGCGCGCTGCTCCCAGGCGCCTTCCGCCTCCGGGATGAGCTCTTCGAGCCTGGCCGCTTCGGCGGCCGCCTCGTCGACCGCGGCTCGGCCGAGGCGTGCCGTCTGCGCGGCGCCCTCGCCCTGCGTCGCGAGGAAGGTCAGGCGCTGCTGCGCCTGCGACAGCAGACCGCGGAGCTTCGACTGGGCGGCTTCGAGCCCGATCGTGACGCGCCGCGCCGCGTCGAGCTCGTCGCCCTGCTGCTCCTGCTCGAGCCTCGCAATGCGCAGCTGCTTCTGCTCCAGCTGCTCCTGCATGACGATGCGCTCGGAGTGCCGTTCGGACTCGTCGCGCGAGAGCTCCTCGAGCTCTCGTCGCAGCCTGAACACGTCGTCGGCGAGGAGGCGGGCCTTCGCGTCGCGCACATCGGCGGCGATCTCCTGCGCCTGCCGCGCGACTTCGGCCTGGCGTCCGAGCGGCTTCAGCTGCCGCCTGATCTCGCCCGCGAGATCGTTCAGACGGGTGAGGTTCGTCTCCATCGCATCGAGCTTGCGCAGCGTGCGCTCCTTGCGGCGGCGATGCTTCAGAATGCCTGCGGCTTCTTCGATGAAGCCGCGCCGGTCTTCCGGGGTCGCCCGCAGCACCGCATCGAGCTGGCCCTGGCCGACGATGACGTGCATCTCGCGGCCGAGACCCGAGTCGCTCAAGAGCTCCTGCACGTCGAGCAGACGGCAGCTGTCGCCGTTGATCGCGTATTCGCTCGAGCCGTTGCGGAAGAGCGTGCGGCTGATCGTCACCTCGGAGTACTCGATCGGGAGCGCGCCGTCGGAGTTGTCGATCGTGAGCTTGACCTCTGCGCGTCCGAGCGGGCCGCGCGTGGAGGTGCCCGCGAAGATGACGTCCTCCATCTTGCCGCCGCGCAGCGTCTTCGCCCCCTGCTCCCCCATCACCCATGCGAGCGCGTCGACGACGTTCGACTTGCCCGAGCCGTTCGGGCCGACGATGGCGGTCACTCCCGGTTCGAACTGGAAGACCGTCGGCTGCGCGAAGGATTTGAAGCCCTTCAGGGTGAGACTCTTGAGATGCATGGGAGTTAGCGGAGCTCCACTCCCACGGGCAGCATGCTGCCGTCGGCGTCGCGCAGGCCGAACCCGAAGGCGCGATCGGCGGCGATGTGCACGAACCAGGCGACGCCGGCGAGGGCGAGCGGCCAGAAGCCGGTCTCGAAACCGCCGGTGAGAAACAGCACGACGATGCCGAGCACGAGCAGCGCGACAGGGATCGTCGTAACGTGCAGCGTGTTGTACAGCTTCACCCGGTCGGGGTTCAGCCGTCCCTTCTCGACGAAGCCGCCGATGAGCGGAAGATCGGGCACGAGGCCGAACAGCACGGTGATGCCGACCGCCGGCCAGCCCCAATACATGCAGCACATGATGGCCATGACGAGCCACACCGCACCGCTCATGCCCCAACTCACGCGCACAGGATTCATGGACTCCACTCTATTGGGTGGCAGGCGATACGGCGGCTCACCTACGGGACGTGGCGTTCGAACGGATCCAGGGCTTCCGCATGCACGCGACGGTGCGGGGGCGTCCGGAGGACCGGTACGCTGTGGACCATGCATGCACGACGTCCAGTACCCGCCCTCGCTGTTTTCTTCGCCGCGGCCGCCATCGGTCTCACCGGTTGTTCGGGCTCGAGCGCCACGAACAGCGCCGAGAGCTCGAGCAGCGCGCCGAACCCGCAGAGCTCGGAGACTTCGAAGAGCGCTGCCGGCTCCGATGACGCGGTCTGCGACGTGCTCACCTCCGATACCGCGCTCTCGTCGACCGTATTCTCCCCCGCTATTCCCGGCATGACCGATCTCTCGCGCGTGGAGGCGCAGAATGCGCTGCTCGCGCAGATCGAGCAGCCCCCCGCCGGCCTCGAGGCCGAGTGGGCGACTTGGATGGACTACCGGGAGTTCGCTGCGGCGAACTTCGATTCCGATCCGGGCGCTATCGTGACAAAGTTCGGCGAGCCCGAGGTGACGGGCGCGAGCGAGAAGCTGGTCGATTTCTACACGGGCACCTGCCTCTGAGCCGGGCCGAGCGGTGCCGGGCCGGTCACGGCCCGGCACGATGATCGATTCGCGGTCGCTATGCGGCCCCGTCGATCCCTCTGCCCGGTACAGTGGCCCCATGACGGCCGAAGCAGCAGCGGACACGCGAGTCGACGAGGACGGTTTCGTCTGCCTCGTCTCACCCGATACCTATGCGGGATTCGTCGACGAGGACTGGGAGCTCGATGCACTGCTCGAGCGCTTCGTCGAGCAGTGCAATCTCGGGTCTCTCTTCATCGCCTACCCGGGCCCGGATCACGCTGACGATCGTCTCGTCGTCGACCCCGGAGCGCCGCGGCCGACGCATGCGCTTCGCGAGATCGACGGCATCGTGCATGTCGGAGCCGGCGGCCTGTGGCTCACCGACTACATGCAGCTCACGATGGCCGCACAGTTCTCGGACTCCGGCCCGCTCGCGAATTACGCGGTACGGCTCCCCGTCGCGGCGGGTTCGTATCTGGTGACCCTCGCTCAGGATCCCGGGGAGGAATCGGTCTTCCGGTTGACGTGGCGGGACGCGGGTTCAGAAACCCCTGCCCCGATAACCGCGGTCCCCTGGTTCGAATGATGGACCGATCGTACGCAGAGGCAGGCGACCACGCCCATGCGCACTAGGAGCAGCGACGACGCGAGCGGGCGTGCGCGTCGTTTCCGGACGCCCGGCACACCGCCGGTGACCGATCGCGCCGTCGCCGGGCGCCGCACGCGCTACATCGTCGACGGCCGTCTGACTCCTGCGCCGGCGGATGCGTCGATCGCCGATGCGCAGGAGTTCGCGCAGGCGGGGCCGCATCGGATCGCGCTCAACCTCTTCCCGTCGCCGCGGGCGCGCGACATCGACGAGCTGGCAGAGGCCTGGAGGCTGCACCCGCTGCTCGTCGAAGATCTGCAGCGCGGCGGGCAACGGGCGAAGCTCGAACGCTACGGCGATGTGCTGTTCATCGTCGTACGCTCCGCCCGCTACGATGACGAGGCCGAGGGCGTCGAGTTCTCCGAGTTCCACGTGCTGCTGCGACCGAACGCCATCGCCGTGCTCTGCCAGAGCGGCCGATGGATCGACGGGACCGACGCTGCGCAGTTGCCGGAGAACTCGATCGATACGGTCGCTCGCGGCGACGAGACGCTGCTCGACGATTCGGGCCTCTTGCAGCTCGGGTCGGAGGCCGTGCTCTATCGGCTGCTGGATGCGATCGTCGACGGCTATGTTCCGGTGCTGCGCGGCATCGCGATCGACAAGGAGCAGATCGAGCGTCAGGTGTTCAGCGGCGATGCGGCAGTGGCCGAACGCATCTACCGCCTGAGCCAGGAGGTCATCGACCTGGAGCATGCGACCTCATCGCTCACCGAAGTGCTCGCTGCGTTGAGCGACGGGTTCGAGCGCTACCGGATTCCCGAGGCGCTGAAGGCCTACCTGCAGGATGTCGCCGACCACCTCACGCGCATCGAAACGCGTGTGATGGCGCTCCGGGAGTCGCTCGGTCAGATTCTCAGCGTCAATGCGACGCTCGTCGGCCAGCGTCAGAACGAGGATATGAAGAAGATCTCGGGATGGGCGGCGATCCTGTTCGCGCCGACGCTCATCGGCGCGATCTACGGCATGAACTTCGACGATATGCCCGAGCTGCACTGGACGTTCGGCTACCCGCTCGCGATCGGCGCGATGGTCGGGCTCGGCGGCGTGCTGTACGCCGTCTTCAAGTACAAGAAGTGGATGTGACCGGACCGAACCCACCGCACTGACCGGTCCTGCGGTCGGTGCTCGCGTTAGAACGGTGGTGGTTCGCCGGTCTCGACGAACCTGACCCGGCTCTCCGCCACGGTCCGGGTCTTCCGGGCGGTCGGCGAGGTCCATTCGTAGGTCGCGTCCGGCAATTGGACCACCCGCCAGCCGCCGTGATGCTTCACGAGATGATGGTTACGGCACAGGTACCCGAGGTTCGTCATCGCGGTCTCGCCGCCGTCTTGCACGGCGACCGTGTGGTCGATATCGCACCGGAACCCCGGCATCCGGCAGCCCGGCCACCGGCAATGCGCGTCTCGGACCTGGAGCTTGCGCTTCTGATCCGCCGACGGCACCCGCGACTCCACCTTCCGGATGTCGCCGGTACCGGGATTCACGGTGACCTCCGTCCACGAGGTCGCGGCCCCCGCGATCCGGCGCGCCATGTCGGCCGGGATGGGGCCGCAGCCCTCGAGCTCGGGCTGGAGCGTGGACTGCGGTCGTGCACCGGGGCCCGAGGATGCTTCAGTATCGGGGTCGCGTGCCATGTCGGTGTCGAGGCCGGGGCCGAGGCCGAGGTCGGGGTCGAGGCCGGGGTCGAGGCCGGGGTCGAGGTCGTCCGCGTGGACGATCACCTGCACGATGCCCTGCACATTCCCCGCAGCCGTCGACTCCGCCTGCGCTGCCGCATCCGCGACAATCTGCGCGCCGTCTTCGGTGGTGAAGTCGATGCCGAGGAAATCGGCGAGCAGATCCGCCCGGACCTCCCCCACACCCCGCGGCCGCACCACCGGCGGTTCAGTGCCCTGCTTCTGGGCGTCCTCCCGCGCTGCGCGTGCTGCGGCGGCTTCGGCCTGGGCGGTAGCCTGCGCCATCCGAGTCAGGCGGGTGTAGATCGCCTGTGCCCGATCCACCGGCAGGTACGCGCACAACAGCGCCATACCGTCCCCCGCGGTCTCCAGCCACACCCGCCGGTGTCGTTGTTCGCGTGCATGCCGGTCATCGATCGATTCCAGCGCATACCGTTCCGCGATCCTGCGGGCGTAGGGGCGGAGCTGGTTCGGAGACACGGTGCGGGCTTTCTCGAGCACGAGCCGCTCATACACCGCACGACGCTGCGAGATCTCCGAAGTATCTGCACTGCCAGGGATACCGATGATGCGGCCGGCCTCCGCGATCACGCCCGCATGCTGCGGCGCCACCTCCCCCGCCTCGAGCGCGGTGACGACCTGCGCGTACTGGGTGGTGAGCTCGACTGCTTTCTCGATGCGCTGCTGCACCGACTGCTCCGACAACCGCGCAGACGCCGCGACATCGGCGACCGCGCTCCGGTATGCGAGCGACCGCTCTACCGGACCATCCCCTGCCTTCCCCGCCCCAGCAGAATCCTCCTCGGCAATGCTGCCCGGCTCCCCCACCACGAGGCCCGCATCCTCGGCGGCAGCGACGGCCCGCACATACGCATGCGCCCGCAGACGCTCCGCCTCCAACGCGCGGGAGCGCCGCTCGATATCCTCGACCCACGACACCGCCCGATCCAGAGCACCCAGATTCGGACGGCCCGGCCCGAACACCCCCACCGGTACCGCACCCGCACGAACCCCGGCACGCACGCCCAACACACCAGGTGCCGCGGGCGAAAAACCCGGGCCCTGGGGCGCGTGGTCTGAGGTGGTGAACATGCTTCTATTGTCCCAGTTCCCACCGACATCCGCACCCCGAAAAGTGCTTCTGATCAGGAATTGTGGATAACTCGCCCGATTCGAGCGAAACCGCCCGAAACGCCACCCTGTGGAGGAAGAGTGAAGCTCAGAACACTCGTTGATCCCTGGAGAAATCACCCGATTGTCGGCGCAGCAGCGCGAGCGTGCCGTACACGATGAGCCCCTGACCCAGCGTGTACGTCGGCATGATCATCAGGTCGCCGAGCCAGACCGGCAGGCCGACGAACTCCTTGAGCGCGATGCAGGTGTCCGACACGAGGAAGAAGGCGCCGCCGACCGCGACGCCACGGCCGAATCGCGGAGACAGCGCGGCGGTCAGCCCGAGCACCACGCCGTACACGGCCAACGGCACCAACAGCGCGCCTGCGTGCGGCCCGACGACGATCAGTGTCGCGACCCACCAGATCGCGTAGACGAACGACCATCCGGGCACGCGACGCACGCCGTCGATGCCGGGCGCCCGCCAGAACAGGGCGATGTACGCCAGGTGCGCGATCGCGAAGAACAGGATCATCATCGGCAGTGCCGGCAGGCTCGGGAAGAAGAGGCCGGCGCCGTCGCCGATCCACGAGGCGAGTAGTGCGATGAGCACGAGCACCATGGCGCAGCGCGGCCACGGACGCTCCCTCCAAGTCGCCCACACCACCGCAAGAGCGAGCGCCGGCATCAGCAGCTGCTTCGTCTCGAACCCCTTGCCGGGCAGATCGAAGACGATCAGCACGCAGTGCACGACCGAGGCGAGCGCATACGGAAGGAACGGGAGCAGTGCCCGGGCACGACCAACGCCCGCGCCCTCGCGCACGTCGCCCATACCGCCCGCCTATTCCTCTGCGAGTTCGATCGCGCGCACGGCACCGCGATCTGCTACGAGAGTATCGCGCACGCGGCGGCGCAGCACCTTGCCGATGAGCGACTTCGGCAGCTCCTCCCACACGACGTAGGTGGTCGGCCGTTTGAACTCCGCGAGGTGCTCGCGCGCGGCCTCCCGCGCCGCCGCCTCGTCGAACGACGCACCGGGCTCGAGCACGACCGCGGCGGTCACGACCTCGGCGCCACCGCCGCGCGGCACCCCGACCACTGCCGACTCCGCGACCCCGGCCACGGTGTTCACGACGCGCTCGACCTCGCTCGGCGAGACGTTGAAACCGCCCGTGATGATGAGCTCCTTCTTCCGGTCGACGACCGTGACGAAGCCGTCCTCATCCTGCACCACCAGGTCGCCGGTGCGCACCCAGCCGCCGTCGAGCAGCGTCGCCGCCGTCTCCTCCGGCCGATTCCAGTAGCCCGTGAAGACCTGCGGGCCGCCGATGAGCAGCTCGCCGACCTCGCCCAACTCGACCTGCTCGGTCGGCCTTTCCGGGTTCACGACACGGATCTCGGTCGACGGGAACGGGAGGCCGATCGCCCCGATCCGGCGTTCGTCGGTGAAGGGATTCGCGAGCGCGATCGGGCTCGTCTCGGTGAGCCCGTAGCCTTCGTTGAGCATGCTGCCGGCAAGGCCCTCCCACCGCTTGACGACGGCGGGGGTCAGCGTCATGGCGCCCGAGATCGAGTACACCACCTCGTCGAGGTTCAGATCGCCGTCGCGGGCGACGCGCGCGAGCCGGTCGAACATGGGCGGCACCGCGGGGATGAAGGTCGGCGGGAACCGCTTCGCGGCCGTCGCGACGAGCTCGGGGTCGAAGGTCGGGAAGAGCACGGCGCGCGAGCCGGTCTCGACCGAGTAGATCACCGAGAGCAGCAGCCCGAACGAGTGGAACATCGGCAGCAGCCCGTAGATGCTGCCCGAACCGTGCTCGAAGTCGGGCATCCACGCGGCCCCCATGCGGGCGTTCGCCCAGAGGTTGCCGTGCGAGATCATGGCGCCCTTCGGCGCCCCGGTCGTGCCCGAGGTGTACTGGAGGCAGGCGATGTCGTCGCGCCCGGGCCGCGGGTGGTCGGCAGGGATCGGCGCCGAGCGCTGCAGCTTCGAGAACGGGATGGTGCCGACGGTCGACGACCAGAGCTTCGCCCGCGACTCGCGCGCCTTCGCGATCGGCAGCCGGAGGGCGATACGCATGCCGACCGGCATGGCCTCCGTCACGTCGACGGACACGATCGTGCGGATACCGAGATCTTTCGGGAGCGCCTGCACCTGCTCGACGACGTTGCTCCAGGCGATGACGACGGTCGCGCCGTGGTCGCGGAACTGGGTCTCGAGCTCATCCGGGGTGTAGAGCGGATTATGCTCGACGACCGTCGCTCCGAGGCGCAGCACCGCGTAGAACGCGATCACATGCTGCGGAGCATTCGGCATGATCAGGGCGACGCGGTCGCCGGCCTTGACGCCGATGCTGCGCAGACCCCGTGCGACGCGCGACACCTGGTCGCCGAGTTCGCGGTAGCTCAGGGTGCGGCCGAAGAAGCTGATGGCGTCGCGTACGGACCACTGCGTGCAGCGCTCTTCGAGGAGGTCGATGAGCGAGCCGGTGACGGGTTCGATGTCCACGGGAGTGCCGGGCGCGTAGAAGCGATTCCAGGCACGAGTCTCGTTGATGTGCATGCAGACAAGCGTATATGCCTTTTGAACCAGTCGGTCAGTTACTAGAATGCAGGCATGATCGCACGCGGGCCCGCACTGCTCTTCACCGCCTGGGCGCTTCACGACGTCGAGGAGGCGCTGGCATTCCCCTCGACCTGCGATGCACTGGCCGAACGCACCGGAATCGACGGGCTGCGCATCGGCAGACGGCAGTCGTGGGTCGCGGTCGGTCTCATGGGAATCGTGATCGCGGTCGCCTGCTGGCGGGGCAGCAGAACCGGCGGCCGTTCGAAGCTCTATCGAGCCGCGGTCGCCGGTCTCGAATGGCACGTCTACACGCATCTCGCCGCATCGGTCGCCCAGCGACGATACACCGCCGGTGTCGCGACGGCTGTTCCCGTCATGCTGCCCGGCGCGATCCTCGCACGCAGGGAGCTGGAACGCGATGGGATCCCGATTCGGGCACGGGATTCCGCCCGGGGCGCCGCTCTCCTCCTCCCAGGAGCGATCGTCAGCCAGATTCTGGCCCGATTCGTCCCGTAGGCGGCCGTTCCTCAGGGCTCACTCGTCGGGGTACGCGTCGTGCAGTACGGCGGGCTTCCCGAGCCGTCCGGCGAGTTCTCCGACGAATCGGTCCGATGCGTTCGGCTGCTGCGCTCGGCTCAGGTCGATCGCCCACCGCAGCACGAGCAAGGCTCCCCCGTGCGACCGCAGGTGTGCAGCGAGGCGGGTCTTCCGGCTGGCGTGTCCGCGAGCTGCGTCGGATTCGCCACCGGATGGGCGTAGCACGAGCTTCAGTGCGGCAGCAGTTCAGCGAGCGACGGGCGTTCGCGCCTGCCATCGTCCGGCGCGGTGCGCGATTTCGATCGGATGGTCGAAGCACTCGCTCACGAGCCGGGTCGTCAGCATGTCACGGGCCGCTCCCGACGCGTGCACCCGGCCGCCTTTGACCAGCATGGCATGGGTGGTCGTGCTGGGCAGTTCCTCGAAGTGGTGCGTCACCAGGACGGTCGCGAGCTCTGGCCGGGCGCGGTGCAGCACGTCGATCGTGGTGAGGAACTGCTCGCGCGCGGCGACGTCGAGCCCGGTCGTAGGCTCGTCGAGGAGCAGGAGGGGCGGGTTGCTGAGCAACGCGCAGGCGATGAGCGCACGGCCGCGTTCCCCCTGCGACATCGTCGGCCAGGTCGCGGACTCGCTGCCGGCCAACCCGAGCAGGTCGATGAGTTCGTCGGCTTTGGCGAGGGTGTGCTGGTCGGGCTCCCATCGGGGCATGAGCTCCGTGGTCCCGGTCGCTCCAGTGAGGACCACCTGGCGGACGGAGAGGGGCGATCGCAGCGGGTGCCGCGGGTTGACGTGTCCGATCGACTCGCGCAACTCCCTGATGTCGACTCGCCCGAGCCGACGGCCGAGCACGTGCACGGTGCCGCGGCTCGGGTGCTCGACCGCGCCGCACATGCTCAAGATCGTGCTCTTACCCGCGCCGTTCGGGCCGATCAGGGCCCACCGCTCCCCCGACCGGACGGTCAGGTCGATCCCGGCAAGGATCTGCTGGGACTGCCGGATGAAGTCGATGCCGTCGAGGCGGAGGATCTCCGGCTCAGCCGTTGGCCCGCTCCAGCTCGACGGCCGGGTCCGGCCGCTCGGCATTCTCGGCAGGAGTGCTCCGTCGCTCTTTGAGAACGAACGAGAGCGCGAAGCCTGCGACCAGCAGCCCGGCCAAGATCAGGAAGACCGTCTGAACGCTCGACTGGTCCGCGACGGACCCCAGCAGCGGGCTGACCAGCCCTCCGAACGATAGGGTCAGCCCGAGGGTGACGCCGCTGGCCACGCCGATCCGATTGGGCAGGTACGAATGCGACAGCGTGATCTGCACCGCGAATGGCAGGAACAGGCTCGCGCCCAGGACCGCGGTCGCGACGATGACCACGGTCGGCGAGGGCGCGAGTACGATCGCGATGGTCGAGACGGCGGCCAGCAGATAGCCGGTGCGGATGATGCGCAACCGCCCGAAGCGGTCGGCCAGCCAACCGCCGGCCAGGGTCCCCGCTGCGCCGGCGGCCGGGAACAGCGAGAGCGCGATCGACGCGAAGCCGGTGCTGACCGAGAAGCGCTCGATCGAGTAGAGCGCGATGAAGGTTGAGGTACCGACGTAGGCGACCGACCAGGTGGCCAGCACGACGGTGAGCCAGAGGAACGCCTTCCAGTCATCGGGAACGGACGGCCTCGATGTCGCGGACGCGCGCTCGGTGGGCGCAGTTCGCGAGAACAGGTGCTTCCCGGAGACCATCGCGAACACCAGCCCGAGCACGAGGGCCGGGATGATGAGGAAGCCCGTGCCCGAGAGCCCGAACGTGCCGATGACGAGGATCACGGCCGACGGCGCGAGCGCGACGCCGAAGTTGCCGCCGACGGAGAACAGGCTCATCGAGCCGCTCGTGCCGCCGCCGAGCTCGCGCGCCTCCACCGTCGCCGCCGGGTGGTACGCTGCGACGCCGATGCCGGAGACGGCCATGACGATCCAGACCGCGGCGTAGGAGTCGGCGACGATCCCGCTCAGAGCGATTCCCGTGCCGGCGGCGAGGAGCCCGGCGAGGCTCATCCACCTCATGCCGTAGCGGTCGCTGAGGTATCCGAATACGGGCTGGGCGACGCTCGACAGGGCGGTCGCCGCGAGGGTGATGCCGGCGATCGCCGCGTAGGAGTAGTCCGCCTGGAGCACGAAGAACGGCAGCAGGGCGGCAACCGCGCCGGTGTAGAAGTCGTTCGCGGCATGGGTGACCGTGAGAGCCCACAGGCCGAGCCTGCGGCGGGTGCGATGAGAGGACGTGCTCATGGAGTTCTTTCGGATCGGGCGCGCTCGGGCGCGGCGCCGCACGGATGGGACCGGCAGTGGTCAGGGGTCGCTCCGCGCGCAGGTCGTCCGGTCGTTGGGTCGAGTCAATTCCTGGCGCGGCGAAGAAGGAGATTTCGCTGAGACATAGGCTAGACTATACACAACTTCTCAGACAAGTAGTGAGGTGGGGTCTCATGGTGCAAGTGTCGCGAGCACCGCTCGCCGAGCAGGCGGCCGATCTGCTCCTCGAGCGCATCCGGGGCGGCGAATGGCCGCTGGGGTCGAAGATTCCCGGGGAGAACTCCCTCGGACCCCAGCTCGGCGTGGGCAGGTCGACGGTGCGCGAGGCCATCCGACGGCTCGCCGGACAGGGCGTTCTGACGACCCGTCAGGGGGCGGGCGTGTTCGTGGCCTCGCTCGACGTCGTCGAGGACTGGAGCGAGGCGCTGCAGCGGGCCGACATCGATGCAGTCATCGAGGCCCGCATCGCGATCGAGGTCGAAGCGGCGATGCTCGCCGCCCAGCGGCGCACGTCGACCGAGCTGCGCGCCATGCGGCGTGCCGTGAACGAGCGCTCCGAACATCAGGTCGATGTCGAGTCGCACGTCGATGCGGACATCGCCTTTCACCGCACGATCGTCGTGGCCGCGCACAATCCGATCCTGGTCGACCTCTTCGACAGCTTCACACCGCGCAGCCGTCAGGCGATGGTGGACATGCTGCGGCTGCGCGGCGAGTTCGGGGGCGACGCCGACCAGCACGCGCACACGAGCGTCCTGGAGGCGATCGCCGCACGGGACGACCAGGCGGCGGCCGCACGGGCACGCGAGCACCTGATGACGCTGAAGATGGAGTGAGAATCGGCGGCAACGGGACGTGTGCGCTGCGCCGCCGCGGGCTTCTGCGAGCTCGCCCGCCACGGCTGCACTGCGATGTTCGTCGACGAGTACAACCCGGCTGCCCTCGAGGCGCGACGCACCGACACCTCGGTGATACTGGGCGGCACGAGCGAGTTCGCCGTTGAGATCCATGTGATCGACAACATCGATTGGGGCGACGAAGAGCAGATTCTCGTGGCGAAGATGGCCCGCTGCGCCTCATCAGCGGCGAGGCGGTCTGCTCGGAGCGCCTGCGCGCCGACGGGCACGGCACAAGTATCGCCGTGGCGCACCCGGAGTCGGGCACTCGTCACCACGAGCGCAGAGCACCGCAATTCGGCCTGAGCTGGCCGAGCTTCCACAGGCGCGGATCCCCGGGGTTCAGTCGAACGTCGTGACGACGAGCAGACGGTCGCCCGAGGAGTCGAGCGCACCCACCGTGACCTTGGACGACCTGCGGGGGCCGTCGGGCGACCAGGAGTCGCGGGTCTCCACGACGCGCTCGAGACCGTAAATACCGAGGAGCGCGCGACGTACCCCATCTATCTATCGGAGCATGATGAAGGCTTCGGACTGCGCCTTCTGCGCGCGGGTGGCCTGTGGGTTCAGACCCTCACTCCAATGGGGATATACACGGAACCCTCGCTTACCGGGATACGCGGACGAGCGAGTGACGCCCAGAACCTCGAGATGGGAGGCAGCAAATCGAAAAACCCCGAAGTTCTCTGCCTCACGCACGAACACAAGAAGTCCGTCAACTTCCTCGTCCGAAGCGAACGGCTTCGTCTCCCCCGCCTCGTCGCGCTTCCATACGGCAACAAACGCCCCTGGCTTCCTGGGCGTCACCCGCGCCGTACGTATCCGCCAGTGTTCAGCGCCGATCATCACGGTGCCGGATTCGTAGTCACCGCTCTGATCTTCCGCCTGGGGCGCACCCGGCACCCCATAACGGTCGCCGACGATGTCGAAGAACTCATGTAACGCACAGAACTGCATCAGGGAAGGATATCGGGGCACGAGCTCCCCGTCGGCAGTGTCAGCGGAGCCGCTGGCACCTCGGACAGAAATGGGAAGACCTACCGGCGAACGGAATGCGTTTGATCGCCGTGCCGCAGCGCGGGCACGGCTCTCCCGTGCGCCCGTAGGCGTTCAAGGAGTGCGCGAAATAGCCGGCCTGGCCGTTGACGTTCACGTACTGCGCGTCGAAGCTCGTGCCGCCCTCGGCGAGCGCCTGAGCGAATACGTCGCGCAGCGCGACGAACAGCTCGCTCGCCTTCCGACCGCTGAGCGCACTGCCCGGCGTCTCCGGGTGCACGCGCGCACGCCAGAGCGCCTCGTCGGCGTAGATGTTGCCGACGCCGCTCACGAGGGTCTGGTCGAGCAGCAGCTTCTTCACACCGGTCGAGCGCGAGACCAGCTTCGACAAGAACGAGAGGTCGTCGAAGTGCGGGTCGATCGGATCCCTGGCGATATGCAGCGCCTGGGCCGGCAGCTCGCCGTGCCCATCGGGTGCCGGCGCGAGCGCATCGATCGCGAGCGAACCGAACAGCCGCTGATCGGCGAAGTCGACGCGCAATTCGCCGTGCTCCGCATGCTCGATCCAGAGCCTGATGCGCACGTGCCGATCGTCGATCGCCTCGTGCGATCTCAGCAGCAGCTGACCGCTCATGCCGAGATGCGCGAGCAGAGCCGCGGGTTGCGCGGCCGACGAGCCGGCCTCGCCCTCGACAGGGATCCACAGGAACTTGCCCCGCCGTACGGGCGCCTGGAGCTGCAGACCGACGGCGCGGCGTTCGAAATCGGCTGCGCGCGCAGCGCCCGCCTCGGGCGTCAGCGTCACGCTGTGGCCGCCGAGACCGTCGTCGCCGCCGCTCGGCACGTGCCGCTTCAGGGCGCGCGGGTCGCGCACCTCGACGGCGGCGATGCGGGCGCCGGTGACGGCGGGCGCGAGACCCGCACGCACGACTTCGACCTCGGGGAGCTCAGGCATTCCGCTGGCGCTTGCGCCGGCTCCTGCGCTGCCGCAGGCGTTCGACGGCGTCGCGGGCGGCGGCGAGCTCGGCGACCTTCTTGCTCGTGCCGGTGCCTGTGCCGGTTTCGCCGTCGAGGGTCACGACCGCCGTGTAGAGCCGGTCGTGGTCGGGGCCGGTGCCGGTCGTCTCGTAGGGCGGGTGCGGCAGCCCGCGCTCGGCCGCGATCTTCTGCAGCGCGGTCTTCGGGTCGAGCGTCTCGGTGAAGCGCTCGGGGTCGGCGAGCAGCGGCGCGACGAGGTCGAGCACGAAACGGTCGGCGGTCGCCGCGTCGGTCGACAGGAAGACGGCGCCGATCAGCGCCTCCACCGTGTCCGCGAGGATGGAATCCTTGTTGCGGCCGCCGGTCTGCTTCTCGCCCTTGCCGAGCTTCAGGTGCGCGCCGAGGTCGAGTCCGCGGGCGATCTCGGCGAGCGCGACGGTCGAGACGAGGGCGGCACGGCGCTTCGCGAGCTCGCCCTCGGTCAGGTCGGGGTGGTCGCGGTAGAGCTTGATCGTGACCGCCTGGCCGAGAATCGAGTCGCCGAGAAACTCGAGGCGCTCGTTGTGCGGGGCGCCTCCGTGCTCGTACGCCCACGACCGGTGCGTGAGGGCGAGCTCGAGCAGCTCGGGGTCGGGCCGCACTCCGAAGGGGATGAGAAAGCCGCCGGGTTCGCCCTGGGGCGGCTCCGGCGGCTTTCGTTCAGTCGACGCCAACTTAGGCGTCAGCGACCTTGCGGCCCTTGTACTCGAGGAAGAGGGCGTTGCCCTGCGAGTCCTCGACCACGCGAGCGCGGTGCGGGAGGCTGTAGACGGTGCGGCCGTTCTCGACGGTCTTCACCAGCTTGGGGGCCTCGGCCTTCCACGCCGAACGACGGTGACGGGTGTTCGAGCGCGACATCTTCCGCTTGGGAACAGCCATGATGTTCTCTTTCCTACTTGCTTACGGGCCCGGGAGTCTCACCCGTGCCAGGTTCATCTTGAGCCGTGGCGGCATTCGTCTGAAAGCCTGCCAGCGCCGCCCACCTCGGATCCAGATCCTCTGCGGGCAGCCCTCCAACCTCGGCATCGCGCAGCTCACCGGACTCGGGGTCGAGCCCCGGGCAGTCCGGGCGACACACAGGCTGAAACGGCAGTGCAAGCACTACCGCATCTCGGAGCGGGGGTTCAAGATCCACGTGATCACCGTGAACCCCGTACTCGTCGGCCTCCGTAGGAGTATACGCGAAAAGTTCCTGGAATTCGATCTGAAACGGCGTGGCGAATTCTTTCAGGCAGCGACCGCATTCGGCGTGCATGGTGGTGCTCACCTCTGCGGAGACGAGAATGCCCTCGTGCACCGACTCCAGACGCACGTCGAGGTCGAGCACGGTGCCGGCGGGAACCTCGGCCAGCGCTTCGCCGAGCTTCTCGGGCACGGCGAACGAGCGGGAACGCTCGCGCATCTCGCCGGGTTTGCCCACGAGGTCGCGAATGTTCTCCTCGTATACACGGGTCGACTGCATCAGCTGGGCCTCCGCTTGTTCAGGAAGCTCGCGACGGCGCCCGGCACATAGGTGCTGACATCGCCGCCCATCTCCGAGACCTGGCGCACGAGCGTGCTCGACACGTGGGCGTGGGCCGGGTCGGGCAGCATGAACACGGTCTCGACGCCCGCGAGGCTGCGATTCATGATGGCCATCGGGGTCTCGTACGCGACGTCGACCTGCGATCGGATGCCCTTGACCAGCACGGATGCGCCGACCTCGGTGCAGTAGTCGACGAGCAGCCCGACCGACCACGACGCGACGGTGATGTTCTGCGGAGCGTGCATCTCTTCGAGCGACTGCTTCAGCAGATTCATGCGCTCCGAGATCGGGAGCATGGCGTTCTTGCCCGGGTTGTGCACGACGAGCACGTGCACCTCGTCGAAAATGCCGGCCGCCCGAAGAATGACGTCCATGTGCCCCATCGTCACCGGATCGAACGAACCGGGTACCACTGCGATTCTCGTCATGCCTTCAGCCTAGGGGTTCAGGCCGAAAATTTGCTCAAGTCGCACCGGGTGGCGGCGCGGTCGGGTCGACAGGGATCGCCGATCCTCCGGTCTTCTCCGCGCCGCGCGGCGGTCAGAGCCCGTGCTGCCCCGCGAAGATGACCGCGTGCACCCGGTCGCGCAGCTGCAGCTTCGCGAGCACCCGCCCCACGTGGGTCTTCACTGTCGACTCCGAGAGGAAGAGCTCGGCGCCGATCTCGGCGTTGTTGCTGCCGCGCGCGATGAGCCGCAGCACGTCGAGCTCGCGTTCGGTCAGCACTGCGAGGGCGGGGTCGAGCGCCGCGGCGTCTCCGCCGGTCGCGGGCGCGCCGATCCCGCTGTCGGAGCGGCGCAGCTGGTCGATCAGTCGCCGAGTCACGCTCGGCGCCATCGCGGCGTCGCCCGAAGCCACCCGGAGAATGGCGTCGACGAGCTCGGTCGGCTTCGCGTCCTTGAGCAGGAAGCCGCTGGCACCGGCCTGGATGGCGCCGGTGGCGTACTCGTCGAGATCGAAGGTCGTGAGCACCACGACCCGGGTCTCGGCGAACCGTTCGACGATGGCGGCGGTCGCGTCGATGCCGTTCATGCCGGGCATGCGCACGTCCATGAGCACGACGTCGCAGCCGCCGCCCTCGTGCTGCAACCGTTCGAGCGCGGCGAGCGCGGCCTCGCCGTCGGCCGCCTCGGCGACGACTTCGATACCGGGCTCCCCCATCAGCACGAGCGAGAATCCCGTGCGGATCAGCTCCTGGTCGTCGACCAGCATGACGCGGATCGCGGTGTCATTCATGGGAGATCCTCCTGGCCCGCTACCGGGGCCGATGGTCGTTGCGTACTCGCGTGGGCGGGCAGATGGACGTGCAGGCGCCAGCCGACCCTGCCGTCGGCATGGGCGAACGGCCCGGATTTGATGCGGCCGCCGAACACTCGGGCGCGCTCGGCGAGGCCCGCGAGCCCGCGGCCCGAGCCCACGCCGCTCTTCGGCCCGGTCGTGCCCGACGGCCGCCCCGTGTCGGTGATCTCGATCTCGACGCCGGTGGCCTGGTGACGCACCGTCACATCGGCTCGCGCGCCGGGCCCGGCGTACCGGAGTACGTTCGTGAGCCCCTCTTGCACGATGCGGTACACGGCGAGCTCCTGGCCCTGATCGCCCGAGGGTGCGCCCGCGACCTCGCAGACGACCGTCAGGCCCGCATCCTCGAACCCGCGCACGAGCTCGGGCAGCTGATCGACCCCGGGCTGCGGCACGAGGTCGGCGCTCTCCCCCTCGGCCTGCAGAGCGCCGAGCAGGCGGCGCATCTCGGCGAGCGCGGTGCGGCCGGTCTCGGCGCTGCGCTGCATCGCTTCGGCCGCCTTGTCGGGCGCTGCCGAAGCGGCGCGCGCCGCCCCCTCCGAGAGAGCGATCATCACCGACACCGAGTGCGCGACGATGTCGTGCATCTCGCGGGCGATGCGCGAGCGCTCCTCGGCCACCGCGAGCCGGGCGAGCTGATCGCGCTCGCGCACGAGCTGATGCGCGCGGTCGATCACCGCCTCGAGGTAGCGGCGCCGATTGCCGAGATTGATGCCGAACAGCACCACCGCGAGGTACCAGAGCGCTGAGAAGATCGTCAGCACGACGAGGTCGCCGAAGGACCGGACCATGGTGGTGGTGTCGGATGCGAGGATATCCGCCGCGCTATCGACCGCTTCGCCCCCGCCGGTTACGAACTCCCACAGGTACTGCAGCGCCGTGCCGGCAAGCGCCATGGCGTAGCCGACCCACCCCGCCGCCGCACTACGGAACACCGGCACGGCGTAGAGCATGAACAGCAGGGCGACGGCGTTCGCGGCACCGGTCAGCCCCTGGGTGCCGAGCATCGCGAGCACCGTCACCGCGAGGCCGCTCAACGGGTACTTGCGACGGAGCAGGAGCGCCGCAGCGACTGCCAGCGTGCGCACGACGGCGAGCGGCCACCAGGGCCAGACGAGATGGGGCGGCGCACCGAACAGCGACGAGAAAGAATCACCCGTCTGCGCAGAAGCCGCGAGCAGATCGAGACCGACACCCATCGCGGTGCCGATGAAATACCAGACGACGATGAAGACATCGACGGCGACCGGATGCGCCGCGAGGGCGCGCCGGAACATTCCCGGAGGCCTCGGCAGGCGCGCATCCGAGGCGACGACGCGGCCCGCCCCGTCGTTGATGCTGGTCATGCGTTCACCTTACTTGCCGACGGCGGCCCGCTCATCGTGCGACGGTACCGACCCCGTAGTACCCGGGTACCCGGCGCCGCATCGCAGCTCCGCCGTGCTCCCTAGGATTTCGCGAGGTTGTCGAGCAGGCCGGCTTCGCGATCCTTCGCGAGCACCGCCGCCATTCCGGGCGCCGTCTCGAGCTCCGGGTCGCGCTCCAGCAGACCGGCGGCGACCGCTCGGGCGTGCTCGATGAGCTCTCCGTGCTCGGTCACGCGCAGCAGCCGCAGCGTCGACCGCCCGCCCGACTGGGCCGTGCCGAGGATGTCGCCCTCGCGCCGCAGCTCGAGGTCGACCTCGGCGAGCGCGAATCCGTTGGAGGTGGCGGCGACGGCTTCGATGCGCTCCCGCGCCACGGACCCCTGCTCGGCCGTCGTCATGAGCAGGCAGAGCCCGGCGTGGCTGCCGCGCCCCACGCGGCCGCGCAGCTGGTGCAGCTGCGAAACGCCGAAGCGGTCGGCATCGCGCACGATCATGATGGTCGCGTTCGGCACGTTCACGCCGACCTCGATGACCGTCGTCGCGACGAGCACATCGGTTTCTCCGGAGCCGAACGCGCCCATGACGCGCTCCTTGTCGGCCGACGCCATGCCGCCGTGCAGCCCGTCGACGGCCACCCCCTCGAAGTCGGGTCTCGCACGCAGCTCCGCGACCGTGTCGGCGACCGTCGCGAGGGGACGCTGCGCACCGCCTTCTCCGTCGGCGCTTGCGGCATCTGCGAGATCTCCGTCTTCGACCACGCCCGCCGAGATCGCCGGGCAGACGACGTATACCTGCAGCCCCGCGGCGATGTCTTCGCGCGCTCGAGCCCATACCCGGGCCGCACGATTCGGCATTTCGAGCTCGGGCACCGTGAAGGTTTCGATGCCGAGCCGGCCCGGCGGCAGCTCCCTGATGGTCGTCACCTCGAGGTCGCCGAAGGCGGTGAGCGCGACGGTACGGGGAATCGGGGTCGCCGTCATCGCGAGCACGTGCGGCGCCTGCCCCTTCTGGCGCAGCGCCTCGCGCTGGTCGACGCCGAAGCGGTGCTGTTCGTCGACAATGACGAGCCCGAGGTCGAAGAAGCTCACGGCGTCGCCGAGCAGCGCATGCGTGCCGACGGCGATGTGCGACGCCCCCGATGCGAGCGACAGCAGCGCGCGCTTGCGCTCGGCTGCCGGCATGCGGCCGGTGTGCAGCACCGGGTTCATCTCGGCTGCGAGGTCGGGCCCGAGCGCCTCGACCACCGAACGGAAGTGCTGCGACGCGAGCACCTCGGTCGGGGCGAGCAGCGCGCTCTGGCCGCCGCTCGCGGCGACCTGCAGCATCGCCCGCAGTGCGACGAGCGTCTTGCCCGAACCGACTTCGCCCTGCAGCAGCCGGTGCATCGGGTGCGGCCGCGCCAGTTCGTTCGCGATCACCGCGCCCGCGCTGCGCTGGTCGCCCGTCAGCTCGAACGGCAGCTGCGCATCGAAGCGCGCGAGCGCACCGCCGGCATCGGCAGCAGGGCGCGGCGTGCTCGCCTCGTCGTCGGCCCGTCGCCGCCGGTCGAGCAGCGCGAGCTGCAGCTTGAACGCCTCGCGGAAGAGCAGGCTGCGGCGGGCCTCGCGGTAGTCGGCCTCGTTCTGCGGCCGATGCACGAGTTCGAGCGCGCGCCCGAGCGGCATGATGCCCTCCGCACGCACGATGTCGGCGGGCAGGGGTTCGGGAATCTCGGCGACCGCATCGAGCACGAGCACGATCGATTTCTGCACCGTCCAGCTCGGCACCTGCGCGGTCGCCGGATAGATCGGAACGGGCGTCTCGGCCCACGCCTTCGCGGCGGCCTCGTCGAGCTTCTCGGCTCCCGGCGCATCGTCGCGGTCCTCGAAGAGCTCGTACTCGGGGTGCTGCAGCTGCAGGCTGCCGCGGTAGTCGCTGACCTTGCCGGCGAAGATGCCGCGCCGACCGGGCCGCAGATCGCGGGTGCGCCAGGCCTGGTTGAAGAAGGTGAGCGTCAGCGATCCCTGACCATCGGTGATGCGCGCCTCGAGGATGCTACCGCGCCGCCGCTGCATCTGCCGCTCGCGCACATCGAGCACCTGCGCCACCACCGTGATCTGCTCGCCGGGGGGCAGACCCGTGAGCGGGGTGAGCTCGCCGCGGCGGGAGTACCGGCGCGGCAGGTGCATGAGCAGCTCGCCGACAGTGCGCACGTCGAAGGCCTTGGCGAGCGGTTTCGCCGTGCGCGCGCCGATGACCCCGTCGAGGGGCGTGTCGAGCGTCGCATGCACCATGGTTCTAGCGTATCGGCCGCATCCGACGCGCTCGATCGGTCACGGAGCCGTCGGTCACTCCGTCCGCGGCACGGGGCGGTATCGCACCGCGACCACGCCCGAACTGAACTCGCGGCGCGACACGAGCTCGAGGCGGGTGCGCTCGCGCAGACCCGCGAGCAGCGTCGGCCCGCGCCCCGCGATCACGGGGTGCACGAGGAATTCGTACTCGTCGATCAGCCCGAGATCGGCGAGCGCCAGCGGCAGGGTCACCCCGCCGACCCACAGGCCGTCGCCGGGCTCCTGCTTGAGGCCCCTCACGGTCTCGCCGAGCTCGCCTTCGATGAGTTCGGCGTTCCAATCGACCGCGTCGAGGGTGCGCGACACGACGTACTTCCGCGCCCCGTCGATGGCCTCCGCGAACGGCGTCTCCCACGACTCCATCCAGTCGGGCCAGCCGCCCGCCGCCGGCCGGCGCCACGCCGACTCCATCATCTCGTAGGTGACGCGGCCGAGCAGCAGTGCGTCGGCGCGCTCCATCTCGACGGTCCAGTAGAGCATCGACTCCTCATCGGGCGGCAACCCGGCCTCGTGGTGGCAGCATCCGTCGAGCGTGACGTTGATCGAGTATCGCAGCGGTCTCATCGCGTCCTCCCCCGTAAGTCGTTCCGTGCACGGGCAGCGGCGTCGGGTCGCGAGCATCGAGCACATCGGTGCGGCGATCGTACCCCGCGGCATCGCCGAGGCCAAGCACCACCCGGTACGCTCATCGGGTGACCAGAATCATTGCGGGCCGTGCCGGCTCACTGCGCCTCGACGTGCCGAAGGCGGGCACCCGGCCGACGAGCGACCGCGTGCGCGAGGCGATCTTCTCGGCGCTCGAGTCGTGGGGCATGACCGACGGCACGCGGGTGCTCGACCTGTATGCGGGCTCGGGCGCGCTCGGTCTCGAGGCCGCGAGCCGCGGCGCGTCGGCGGTCGTGCTCGTCGAGAAGCACGCCCCGGCGGCGCAGGTGGCCCAACGCAATGCCCGCACGGTGCTCACGGCATTCGAGCGGGAGGAGTCCCGGCCCGTCATCGACGTGGTGCGCCAATCGGCGCAGGGCTATGTCGATGCGGCTGCCGAGCGCGCCGCCGGAGGCGCAGCGGCTCCGGACCGCTGGGATGTCGTCATGCTCGACCCGCCCTACGATCTCGGCGAGGCCGAGCTCACGGCGAACCTCGCATCGCTCGTCCCGCTGCTCGCGGATGACGCGGTGGTGCTGGTCGAGCGCAGCAGCCGCTCCCCCGAACCGACGCTGCCCGATGGGCTCTCACCGCTTCGCGATCGCCGCTACGGCGAGACCGTGCTGTGGTGGTGCGAGCTCTCCTCGCGCGAGGGCTGAACGCTCCGCGAACGCCGCAGGGCACCGCGACCCGTGACGGATGCGCGGTGCCCTGCGGGCCCGAGAAGCGCTCGGTGCTGAATCAGCGAGGGATCAGCGTGTACTTCGTCGAGAGGAACTCGTGGATGCCGTCGAAGCCGCCCTCGCGGCCGACACCCGACTGCTTCACGCCGCCGAACGGCGCCGCCGCATTCGACACGAGGCCCGTGTTCAGGCCCATCATGCCGGTCTCGAGCTGCTCGATCATACGGTGCCCGCGTGCGAGGTTCTCGGTGAACACGTAGCTGATGAGGCCGTACTCGGTGCTGTTCGCGATCTCCACGGCCTCCTCCTCGGTCGAGAAGCGCACGATGCCCAGGAGCGGCCCGAAGATCTCTTCGCGCATGATCGCCGCCTGCGGGCTGATGTGGTCGATGACGGTCGGCTGGAAGAAGTAGCCCGGCCCCTCGACGGCTTCGCCGCCGGTCACGATCGTGCCGCCGGTGGCGACCGCATCCGCGACCAGGCGCGCCGTGTTCGCCACGGCCTTCTCCTCGACGAGCGCGCCGATATCGTTGCCCTCGTCGGCGCCGCGGCCGACCTTCATCGCCGCGACCCTCTCGCCGACGCGCTTCGCGAACTCGTCGGCGACCGACTCGTGCACGATGATGCGGTTCGCCGCAGTGCAGGCCTGACCGATGTTGCGGAACTTCGCGAGCATCGCGCCCTCGACGGCCTGATCGAGATCGGCATCCTCGAACACGACGAACGGGGCGTTGCCGCCGAGCTCCATCGAGGTGCGCAGCACGTTCTGGGCTGCCGCTTCGAGCAGCTTCACACCGACCGGGGTCGAACCGGTGAAGCTGAGCTTGCGCAGGCGCGGGTCAGAGAGCAGCGCGCTCGACTGCGCGCTCGACTTGGTCGTCGGCACCACGTTCACGACGCCGGCGGGCAGGCCGGCCTCTTCGAGCAGCTGCACGAAGTAGATCGTGGTGAGGGGGGTGAGCCCCGCGGGCTTGATGACCGAAGTGCAGCCGGCGGCGATCGCCGGCGCGATCTTGCGGGTCGCCATCGCGAGCGGGAAGTTCCACGGCGTCACGAAGTAGCACGGGCCGACCGGCAGGTGCGAGACGACCATGTTGCCGGTGCCCTCGGGGTTCTGGCGGTAGTCGCCCTGCACGCGTACGGCCTCCTCCGAGAACCAGCGGAGGAACTCGCCGCCGTAGACGACCTCGCCGCGCGCCTCGGCGATCGGCTTGCCCATCTCCATCGCCATGAGCAGCGCGAACTCCTCCTTGCGCTCCATCAGCAGATCGAACGCGCGGCGCAGAATGTTCGACCGCACGCGGGTCGGGGTGCGACCCCACTCGGCCTGCGCCTCGACCGCGGCGTCGAGCGCGCGCACGGCGTCCTCGACCGTCGCATCGGCGATCGTCTTGATGGTCTCGCCGGTCGCGGGATCCTGCACGTCGAACGTCGCGCCGGAGGTCGAGGCCTCCCACTTGCCGCCGATGCCGAGACCGGACTGGACGCGATCGAGCAGATCCTGCTCATTGGGCTTGAGTACCATGCTGTGGCTCCTTACACACTGGGTCGACGACTCGATTGTCGTCGCTCTGCCTGAGTACTGGGGGTTCGCTTCAGTTATTGGTGATCGCGTCGACGACGACCTGCAGGCCGTCGCGCAGCAGCGCGTCGGAGATCGTGAGCGCGGGCAGGAAGCGGATGACGTTGCCGTAGGTGCCGCAGGTGAGCACGAGCACGCCCTGATCGGCGGCGGCCTTCGCCACGGCCGAGGTGAGCGCGGCGTTCGGCGTGTTCGAACCCGACTCGACGAGCTCGATCGCCATCATCGCGCCGCGTCCGCGGATGTCGCCGATGCGGTCGTCCGACTGCTGGAGTGCGCCGAAGACCTCTTCGATGGTGGCCTGGATGGCGGTGGCCTTCTCGAGCAGGTTCTCCTGCTCATAGGTCTCGATCGTGGCGAGCGCAGCGGCGCAGGCGATCGGGCTGCCGGTGTAGGTGCCGCCGAGACCGCCCGCGTGCGCCGAATCCATGATCTCGGCGCGGCCGGTGACCGCCGACAGCGGCAGGCCGCCCGCGATGCCCTTCGCCGTGGTCACCAGGTCGGGAACGACGCCCTCGTGCTCGGCGGCGAACATCTGGCCGGTGCGGGCGAAGCCCGTCTGCACCTCGTCGAGGATGAAGACGACGCCGTTCGCGGTCGCCCACTCCTGCAGCGCGGGGAGGAAGCCCTCTGCGGGAGCGATGAAGCCGCCCTCGCCCTGGATGGGCTCGATGATGATGGCGGCGAGGTTCGATGCGCCGACCTGCTTCTCGATCTGGGTCAGGGCGACCGCTGCCGCCTCGGCGCCGCTGAGGCCGTCGCGGAACGGGTAGGAGGTGGCCACGCGGTGCACCTCGGGCGCGAACGGGCCGAAGCCGTCCTTGTACGGCATGTTCTTCGCCGTCATTCCCATGGTGAGGTTGGTGCGTCCGTGGTAGGCGTGGTCGAACACGACGACGCCGTTCTTCTTCGTGTAGTGGCGCGCGATCTTGATCGCGTTCTCGACCGCCTCGGCGCCCGAGTTGAACAGGGCCGAGCGCTTCTCGTGGTCGCCGGGGGTGAGCTCGTTCAGCTTCTCGGCGACGGCGATGTAGCCCTCGTACGGGGTCACGGTGAAGCAGGTGTGGGTGAACTGGGCGACCTGGCGCTGCACCGCTTCGACGACGCGCGGCGCGGAGTTGCCGACACCGGTGACCGCGATGCCCGAGCCGAGGTCGATGAGCGAGTTGCCGTCGGCGTCGACGAGCACGCCGTCGCCGCCCGCGACGATCGAGATCGGCAGAGCCGCGCCGACGCCCGCAGCGACCGCAGCGTTCTTGCGCGCGATGATCTCCTGCGACTTCGGTCCGGGAATGCTCGTGACGAGCTTGCGCTCCTGGGGAAGCGACGGTCCGCCGATGACATCGACCATGATGAATGTTCTCCTTGGGTCGGGCATGCGCTTCGGTTCTGGCCCGGTCGGGCCGGCATGCTGCGATTTCCGTCTCAGCCTAATCTCGCGATACCGTACAACCTCGTGCCAGAATGTATATTTCTAGGAGCAACTTTCTACAGCCTGGCACCAAGAGAGGGGTTGCCCATGACGACGGAATCAGCCGTGCGCATCATCCCGCTCGGCGGGCTGCTGCACCAGTACCATCTCGGGCTCGTGCTCATCGCCGGAGCCGACGACCGCACCGGCGAACGCGCGGTGCAGTGGGTTCACGTCAGCGAGATCGAGGACCCGGCGCCCTTCCTCACCCCCGACACGGTGCTGCTCACGACGGGCGCCCGCTTCTCGGCGATCCGACGGCAGAGCGATGCCGACGCCTACATCGGGCGCCTCATCGACGCCCGCGTCGCCGCGCTCGGCGTCGGCGTCGGCCTGCATCTCGACCGCGTGCCGCCCCGCATCGTGTCGGCCTGCGACCGCCTCGGGCTACCGCTCTTCCGGGTGCCCTACGACACTCCGTTCATCGCGATCGTGCAGGCATCGGTGCGACTGCTCGAGGCCAGGGATCGCGAACGCGATCTCTGGGCGCTCGATGCGCAGCGCGCCGTGTCGAACGCGTCGCTGCACCCGACGGGTCTTTCGGCGGTGCTCGCCGAAACCGCGGCGCGACTCGGCCGGCCGGTCGGCGTGACGGATCGCACCGGCCGCATCATCGAGTTCGCGCCGGCCGCCGAGCGTGCCGACGCGCCGGCGCAGCTGCTGCGCACCGAGGTGCAGCGCATGCTCGACCGCGGTGTGAGCGCCGTCCGCATCGGCGCCCGGAGCGGCGGCCTGCAGCTGCAGGCGCTCGGGCGCCCGGTGCGCGGCGTGCTCGTCGTCGAGGAGGCCGGGCCGCCCGATGCCGCCGAGCGGAATCTGCTCGCGCTCGTCGCTGCGCTCGCCACGATGCATCTCGAGCGCCGCGTCGGGGCCGATGCCGAGCAAGCGGCCCTGCGCGAGGCCGTAGTCGAGCTGCTGCTCGGGCACGAGTACGCCCTCGCGGAGCGGCTCGTCGCGGGTGCCCGAACGGCGCTGCCGAGGAGCGACGCGGTCGTCGTGCGCCACAGGGATCGCGAGCGCCTGCCGTTCGAGCTCGTGGACGAGCTGCGCGAACTCGAAGGGGCATCGAGCGGTGTCTTCGCGGCGACGCTCCACGGCGCCGCCGTCATCATCGCGGAGGCTCGTCAGGCCGAGGCGCTGCGCCGACGGTTCCGCACCCACCACGAGGCCGCCGGGCTCTCGGAGCGGGCACCGCTCGAGCAGCTCGAACTCATGCTCGACCAGGCCGAGCGCGCGTTCGAGCATGCGACGGCCGAGGCGATCGATGCGCCTACGGACTACTCTCCCGAGCTCCATCCCGGCGTCATCCGCCTGCTGCACGAGAACCCCGAGGCGCCGCGCCGCGCCGCCGGGCTCCTCGAGCCGCTGCGACGCCACGACGAGAAGCAGCGCGACGCCATCGAGGCGAGCCTGCGCGTCTGGCTCGCCCACCACGGCCAGACGAGCCCCGCCGCGCTCGAGCTCGGCGTGCACCGCCACACGCTCACCGCGCGCATGCGCACGGCGGCCGAGCTGCTGCGCATGGACCTCGACTCCCCCGACGCGCGCGCCGAGCTCTGGGCTGCGCTGCGCCTCCTCGCGCCGCCCATCTGAGCCCGGCACTCTACGCCCGAGGACGTTCGTGTTCGAAATTCACGAACACGACGCACCCAGCTTCGAGATGCCGAGCCTCCAAGCCCGCCCGTTTCGCCGCCGACAACGCCCACTCCGCGTTGCCGGCCCGACGAAACTCCAGTCGTACTTCGTCGCTCGGAATCCAATGGATCTCCGGAGCCCAGCAGGCCTCCTCGACCAGAGCTCCGATCGCATCGCGGCACCATTCGACGGGTCTGAGACGCGGATCACCGAGCTTCGCGAAGTCGCTCGGGCGGAACAGGGCGCGGCCCTCGCTCAACAGGATCCGCGCCTCGGAAGGCTTCATTTCCAGGTTTCGATATCAGGGATCTCGTCGACCACCGAGGCCGTGCAGGCTATCGCGTTCAGCACTTCGCCGATTTCCAAACCCGGTGTCGAAGGATCCGGGGCCGTCAGAACATTCCGTGTACCGATGAGTCGCGCATGCTTCACATCGAAGATCATCTCAATGGCATGACCGTCCATGATCTCGAAGCTGACGATCCTGCCCTCGGTGTTCTTGATACCGAGCTCCGCATCGTTTCCCGAGAACTCCTGCGACCTGACCCCGGGTTGCTCGGACAGCAACCGAAATGCTTCAGCCCTGATCTCCTGTGGCATTGTGTCGTTGAAATAGGGCAGGAGAGCATTCGGAAGTGCCTGATCCTCCGAATATTCGACATCCTGTCGCTGCATCTCTTCCCACTGCTTCAGAGCGACGTCCTGCAGCTGGGCCGCAGTGTCCGGAACCACGAAACCGGGAGACGCCTGATCTGCCGGCACCCGCATCTCGAAGTACTCGCCAGGGTTTAATGCTGATTTGCCGTCGTACGGCACACCTTCGGGCTCATCGGGCCAGTCGCCTGCGATGGCTTCTGTGCCGTATTCGGGTGAAGTGCGGACTACATGATCATCAGAGTCATCGGCGGGAAAGTAGTTCGCTGTGTTCATCGATCTACGCTCCCAGACAGTCGGTGGCTGCCCTTCAAAGAGAGTCTCGGGTGTGCCCGGAAAAGTCACCCCGATGACACGACAGCTCCGCTTCAGGTACTGGCCCGGCTGCAACTCCGTATCGACGGCAAGCACCTCATCGGCGGCGCGCTGCAGCAGTTCGACTGCCTCAGCGTGCGGATCCTTTGGCGTCGCGGGGCCCAGCACGGGCGACAGCACCGGCGCGGGCGTCGCGACGAGGGCGACTCCGGCGAGGGCGCCCACTGCGACGACGCCGGCTCCCGTCCAGATCAGGCCGCGACGCCGACGGCGACTCCGGCGCGCCTGGGAAACGGCACGATGCGATCCCTGTGATGAAGCCTCGATGGTGCGCTCGAACGCGGCCAGGCCCCGAGCGAACTCGTCATCGCTCATCTCGATCTCGGCGCCGCTGCGTGCAGAGCGGATCAGCCGCAGTTCGTCATCGTTCAGTCGTGTATTCATGATCGTTCTCCGAAATGCGGACCGCATCCGCGTCGAGGATGTTGCGAAGGGCCCTGCGGGCCCGATTCAACCGAGACCACACGGTGCCCTCGGGAATGGCGAGCGCCTCGGCGATGCCCGAGGCGTCGAGGTCTGACCAGGCGGTCAGCGTGAGCACGTCGCGATCGCGTGCAGGAAGCGCCGCAATCGCGGATGAGATGCGCTCGATCGACGCATGAGCGTCCAGTCGGTCGTCGATGGCTTCGGCCGGGTCGTGCCCCGAGCGGTCGGTGCCGGCGCCGCCGAGCCCGCTCGCCCGCGCCACCGCCCGCCAGGCTGCGGTCTCCTCGCGCCGGCGCTTGCGGATGAGCCGCGTCGCGATGCCGAGCAGCCAGGGCAGGGCCGACTCCACCTCCGGGTCGAATGATCCGCGTCGCTGGAAGGCGACCAGCAGCGCTTCCGAAACGACATCGTCGGCGTGCTCGCGCCCGAGCCTCGACGCCGCGTAGCGGAACACCGCCCTGGCGTGGCGCCGGTAGAGTTCGCTGAACTCCTCGGGCCGATCCCTGGAGCGAATGATCACCTGCGCATCATTCGGCACGTGCGTCTGTCTCATACCGGGTATTGCTCCGAAGCGGCCCGACACTTCACGGCCGGGAATCCCGGGCGTGTCGCTTCATCGCGAGGTCGAGCACCATCAGCGCACCCGGTTCACCAGCCCGGAAGGCGCACCGTATACGGGTCCCAGCCCCGCGGTTCGAACGGTTCGCCGTCGAGTCGCACGCCGGGCCGCCGCGGGTCCTGAGCCGGGCCGACCGTGCCGATCTCACGGAATCCCTCGGGGAGCACCGTGCCCGGCGGGAACGTTGCGAGGAGCCCGTGGTCTTCTCCCCCGGTGAGCATGGCAGCGACGGGCACTTGCGCACCCCGCTGCGCGCCGAATCCGGATTCGAGCAGGGCGGTATCGAGCACTACGTCGGCACGACTCGCGCGCGCCATGCGGGCTGCGTCGATCGAGAGGGAATCCGAGACGTCCATCATCGCTGTGGCACCGGCGTCTGCAGCCGCGGCACCGAGCCCGATCGGCGGAGCCGGAGCGAGCTGGGCCGCGAGCTCGGCCGGATGCGCGCGTTTCAGCTCGACCAGCGTGCGCGCGTGCGCCGTGCCATCGGCATCCGCCGCCTCGGCGAAGAGCAGCGACAGCCCCAGACCCGCGAGCCCCAGGTCGCCGGCGTAGGCGACGACATCGCCCGCGCGAGCGCCCGAGCGCGGCACCGGCGGTCGCCCCTCGAGCGCGCCCAGCGCAGTCACCGAGGCCATGACGACCGGTGCCGTACCGAGGTCGCCGCCCACGACACCGCATCCGGGCGCGAGTTCGCGGCAAGCAGCGTCGAGCCCCTCGGCGATGCGTTCGAGCAGCACTACGGGGGTATCGCGGGGCACGGCGAACGCCGCGGTGAGCGCGATCGGGCGGGCCCCCATCGCGGCGACGTCGGAGAGGTTGGTCGCCGCGAGCTTCCACCCCAGCTCGAACCCGTCGTGCCAGGCCCGCCTGAAGTCGGGCCCCTCGACCATGGTGTCGGTCGTCACGACGGTGCAGGCATCGGTGCTGATCACGGCGCAGTCGTCGCCCGGGCCCACCACCGCGGCATCCGCAGCGCCGAGCTTCGCGAGCACGCGCGCGAGCACGCCCGACTCCCCCAGGTCGCCCACGGTGACACCCGCATCGGGGCCCTGCAGGGGTTCGCTCTCCGCTTCGATTCGCACCTCTCCACGCTAGCGCCTGCGGGCACCGATCGGCGTCACGGCTGCGGCGCAGGCGGCCCGCGCTAGGCTGAATCCGTGACCATTCGACGCACCCGCTTCATCGCCGCAATCGCCGTCATCGCGGGGGCCGTGTCGCTTCTCGCCGGATGCGCCGGCGACGTGCCGATGGAGTCTGCGGAGAACTCGAACGACCCGGCATGCGCCGACGTCATCGTGCGACTGCCCGCGACGGTCGCCGAGCTTGACAAGCGCACCACGAACGCCCAGGCGACGGGCGCGTGGGGCGATCCGGCCGGCGTGCTGCTCTACTGCGGCATCGAGCCGACGGGCCCCACCACGCAGGAGTGCGTCAATGTGAACGGCGTCGACTGGATCGTCGATGACACCCGCGCCCCGCTCTACCGCTTCGAGGCGTACGGCCGCGAACCCGGCCTCCAGGTCGTCGTGGACTCCGAGAAGGCGAGCGGCACCGCCGCCGTGCTCGACCTCAGCGCGGTCGTCAAGCAGCTGCCCCAGATGCGCCAGTGCACGAGCGTGAACGACACATTCGAGCTCGGCCCCGACGCCGGCTGACCCGGTACGCACCGCCCGCAATCGGCCCGCACTCTCGGCGAACGCAGCCGGGCGCGCGAGCTCGCTCGGAGTTGCGAGCTCGTTCGGACGAAAACCGCCGAATTCATCCGAGCGAGCGCTCATCTCCGAATGAAGTAACGACGTGAGCGCGTCCGCCCGGAGTCGCGGGTCAGTGCGCGCGCGGCTTCTCGAGCGCGAGCTCGATGAGCTCGGTGATGAGGTCGGAGTAGGCGAGCCCGGATTCCTCCCACAGGCGCGGGTACATCGAGATCGGGGTGAAGCCCGGCATGGTGTTGATCTCGTTGAGCACCGGACCGTCGTCGGTGAGGAAGAAGTCGATGCGCGCGAGCCCGGCGCACTGCGCCGCCTCGAACGCGCGCATGGCGGCCTGCTGCACCGCGGCGAGTTCTTCCGGGGTGACGTCGGCGGGCAGTTCGAGTTCGACGCCCGAGGCTCCCAGGTACTTCGCCTCGAAGTCGTAGAACTCGCGGCCCGTGAATACGATCTCGCCGAGCACGGAGCTCGCGCGGGGTGCCGCCCCTGCGCGCCCTTCGAGCACCGCGATCTCGATCTCGCGGCCGGTGACCCCCGACTCGACGAGCACCATGCGGTCCTCCGCGAACGCGGTCTCGAGGGCTTCCGGCAGGCCCGATGGCTCGGTCACGCGAGTCACCCCGACCGAGGAGCCGGCGCGGGCGGGCTTGACGAAGAGGGGGTAGTCGAGGCCGGCGTCGAGGCCGGCGACGGCCGAGTCGCCCCGATCGAGCTCTTCACGGGTGATCATGCGCCACGGCGCCACCCGAATTCCCGAGGCCTGCAGCAGCGTCTTGACGGCGTGCTTGTCCATGCACAGCGCCGAACCGAGCACGCCGCTGCCCACATAGGGCAGGTCGACGAGGTCGAAGAGGCCCTGAATCGTGCCGTCCTCGCCGAACGGGCCGTGCAGCATCGGCAGCACCGCGTCGATATGGCCGAGGGATCGCACGGAGCCGTCCTCGTGTACGACGGTCAGCGCGTGCGCATCGACCGACGCCGGCCACAGCACGCGCGTGCCGTTGTCGACGACCTCGGGCAGCGCTCCCGCGTCGAGGCGGTAGTCGGCGAGGTCGTCCTCGCGCATCAGCACGGTCGCACCGCGCCGGGTGATGCCGACCGTGATGACGTCGAAGGCCTCGCGGTCGATGGCGCGCAGCACGCCGGCGGCGGTGACGCAGCTGATGCCGTGCTCGCTCGAACGGCCGCCGAACAGCAGCACGACGGTGCGTTTGCGGGGCGCGGCCCCGGTGACGGACGTGATCATTCTGCGGCTCCCCTCAAGCGTCCGAGCAGTGTGCGCCAGCGCCCGGGTTTCGCGACGTTGAGGCTCAGCTCGGGCTGCGGCACGTCGTCCTCGGTCGCGAGGTGCGGGCCGAGGTTCTTCGGCGGCATGCGGCCGTCGAGCACCATGCGCACCTGTTCGACGATCGGCATGGCGATGCCGCGCTCGTGCGCGATCTCGAGGATCGGGGCCACCGAGGTGATGCCCTCGGCGACCTGCTGCATCTGCTCGCGCGTCTCCTCCTGCGTATACCCCTGGCCGATGAGACGGCCGGCGGTGTTGTTGCGCGATAGCGGCGACTGGCAGGTGGTGATGAGGTCGCCGAGACCTGCGAGGCCCGAGAGCGTCGTCGGGTCGGCGCCCTGCCCGATCGCGAACTCCGTCATCTCGGCGAGGCCGCGTGTGATGATGGCGGCCTTCGTGTTCTCGCCGTAGCCGACGCCGTCGACGATGCCGATCGCGAGCGCGATGAGGTTCTTGAGCACGCCGCCGAGCTCGGTGCCGACGACGTCTGTGTTGACGTAGGTGCGGAAGTAGGGGGCCGAGGCCGCCGTCGCGATCTCCTGCGCCACATCGAGCGAGACGCACGATGCGACCGCGCCGGTCGGCTGCTCCTTGGCGATCTCGAGGGCGATGTTCGGGCCCGAGACGACGCCGACGCGCTCGGGGCCGACATCGAGCGTGTCCATGATGACCTCGGACATGCGCATGGTCGTCGTCTTCTCGACGCCCTTCACGAGGCTCACGAGCACGCTGCGGCGGTCGAGGTACGGCTCGATATCGAGCAGGTTCTGCCGCAGCGTCTGGCTCGGCACTGCGAGGAAGACGAGCCGTGCGCCCTTCAGCGCCTCGGCGAGGTCGGAGGTTCCGTGCAGCGAGCGGGGCAGGTTGATGCCCGGGAGATACTGCGAATTGCGCTTGGCGACGCGGATCTCGTTCGCGACCTCGGGGCGGCGCGCCCAGATGCGCACGTCGCAGCCCGCATCGCAGAGGATCTTCGCGAAGGTCGTGCCCCAGCTGCCGCCGCCGATGACGGCGACCTTGCGGCCGCGATTGCGCTTGCCGTTACCGGTGACGACGGGAATCGGGCGCGTATTCAAAAGCGCCCCGTCTCGCTCTGGTCGTGCTTGCTCGGATCCCACTGCTCGGACGGCGCGGGCTCGCCGCGCAGTTCGACGAGGAGTACGGTGATCGCGTCCATCAGCTCCTTCGTCGCTTCGGTGACGACGCGCTGATCGAGCGGGCGGCCCCGGTACTTGTCGAGATCGATCGGCTCGCCGACCGACACCTCGATGGTCTTGCGGGGAAAGGGGTGGATGCGCTTGCCGTAGCGCGGCATGAGCTTCTGAGTGCCCCAGTGGGCGACAGGGATCAACGGGATGCCCGACTCGATCGCGAGACGCACCGCGCCGCTCTTGCCGCGCATCGGCCACAGCTGCGGGTCTCGGGTGAGGCTGCCCTCGGGGTAGACGATCACGCCGGACTCCTGCGCGATGAGCTGGTTCGCGGCCCCCATGGGGCTCCCACCGCGCGCCGACCCCTGGCGCTCGACCGGGATCTGACCGGAACGGCGCATCGCCCAGCCGAGCACCGGGACCTTGAAGAGGCTGGCCTTCGCCATGAAACGGGGCAGCCGGCCGAGATGCCAGACCGCGGCGCCCATGGCGATCGGGTCGATCTCGCTGTAATGGTTCGGGGCGAGGATGAACGGCCCGGTCCGCGGCAGCTTCGACGTGGGCGTGAAGCGGTAGCGCACCATCAGCGACCAGATCGGCAGGATCGCCGACGCGAGAAACCAGAACATCGACGGACGACGTTTCTCAGCAGATGGCCGACTGCGCAGCTTCACCGTGTGACTCATACCTCGATTATCCCGGAGCCGCGGCCTCCCGACTGCATATCCGCCGGGAGGCGCGGAATCCGAGAGATAATCCGAAGAACTCAGCCTTCGAAGACGAAATCTGCGCCGAGCTGCCGCAGCTTCTCGATGAAGTTCTCGTAGCCGCGCGAGATGATGCCGAGGTTCGTGACCTTCGTCTGCCCCTCGGCGGTGAGCCCGGCGATGAGGTAGCTGAAGCCGCCGCGCAGGTCGGGCACCTCGATCTCGGCGCCCGTGAGCGGCTTGGGGCCGGTGATGACCGCGGCCTGCTCGAACTCGCGGCGCTTCACGCGCCGGTTCGCATCGGCCAGGCCGTCTTCGTAGACCTGGATGTCGGCGCCCATCTTGTTGAGCGCGTCGGTGAAGCCGAAACGGTTCTCGTAGACGGTCTCGTGGATGGTCGAGACGCCCTGGGCCTGCGTGAGCGCGACCACGAGCGGCTGCTGCCAGTCGGTCATGAACCCCGGGTGCACATCGGTCTCGATGGTCACCGGCTTGAGGTCGCCGCCCGGGTGCCAGAAGCGGATGCCGTCGTCCTGCACATCGAAGTCGCCGCCGACCTTGCGGAAGACGTTGAGGAAGGTCATCATCTCTTCCTGCTGCGCACCGCCGACGAACACGTCGCCCTTGGTGGCGAGGGCTGCGGAGGCCCAGCTCGCGGCCTCGTTGCGGTCGAAGATGGCGCGGTGGTCGTAACCGCGCAGCTCCTTGACGCCCTCGATGAAGATGACGCGGTTCGGCTCCACGTTGATGATCGCGCCCATCTTCTGCAGGATGCAGATGAGGTCGATGATCTCGGGCTCGATGGCCGCGTTGCGCAGCTCGGTCTGGCCCTCGGCGAGCACGCTCGTGAGCAGTACCTGCTCGGTCGCGCCGACCGACGGGTAGGGCAGCTCGATGTTGGCACCCTTGAGCCCGTTCGGGGCCGAGAGGCTGATGCCGCTCGGCAGCTTCTCGACGACGGCGCCGAACTTGCGCAGCGCGTCGAGATGGAAGTCGATCGGGCGGTCGCCGATGCGGCAGCCGCCGAGATCGGGGATGAACGCCTCTCCGAGCCGGTGCAGCAGCGGCCCGCAGAACAGGATCGGGATGCGTGATGAACCGGCATGGGCATCGATGTCGGCATGGTGCGCCGTCTCGACGTTCGACGGGTCGAAGCGCCACTCGCCGGGATCTTCGCCGCGCGTGATGAGCACGCCGTGCAGCGCGAGCAGACCGGCGACGACGCGGATGTCGGAGACGTTCGGCACATTGCGCAGCACGCTCGGGGTCTGTCCGAGCAGCGCCGCGACCATCGCCTTCGGTGCGAGGTTCTTCGCACCTCGGACCTCGATGCGCCCCTGCAGCGGGCGGCCGCCGTTGATGAGGATCTCGTCGGAGGTCAGGCCCACGCGGGCTCCGGCCTTCTGCGCGTCCTGCTTCAGTCCGGCCTCGGGCAGCGCTGCTGCGTCTGCCTCGGGCTGCGCCTCGGTCTTCGTCTTCTCAGTCACTCGGCTCCTTGGGGAAGGGTGCTCGGCATCCAGTTCGGACGCCGCGCCTCGAAATCGGAGATCGCCTGCTCGTTGCGAAGCGTCAACGAGATATCGTCGAGCCCTTCGAGCAGGCGCCACCGCGTGTAATCATCAATCACGAACGGCACGGTTGTATTCCCGACCGTGACGGTGCGGTCTTCGAGGCTGACCGTCGCCTCGGCGCCGGGCACCGCATCCATCTCGGCCCAGAGCTTCTCGACGTCGGCCTCTGCGACCTGCGCCGCGAGCAGGCCCTGCTTGCCCGAGTTGCCGCGGAAGATGTCGGCGAAGCGTGCGGAGATGACGACTCTGAAGCCGTAGTCGCGCAGCGCCCAGACGGCGTGCTCGCGCGATGAGCCGGTGCCGAAGTCGGGGCCGGCGACGAGGATCTGCGCGTTCGCGTACGTGTCCTGGTTCAGCACGAACTCCGGGTCCTGGCGCCAGTGGTGGAACAGGGCGTCGTCGAAGCCGGTCTTGGTGACGCGCTTCAGGAAGACGGCGGGGATGATCTGGTCGGTATCGACGTTCGAGCGCTTGAGCGGCGCGGCGACGGCGGTGACGGTGGTGAACTTGTCCATGATTACGCTGCCTCTGCCTTCTCGGCGCCGGCCGCGCCTCCGTCTGCGTCGTGCGAGATGCCCCGCTCCGCGTCGTCCTGCAGATCCCATGGGCTCGAGAGCGTGCCGCGGATCGCGGTCGCCGCTGCCACCAGCGGCGAGACGAGGTGAGTACGGCCGCCCTTGCCCTGACGGCCTTCGAAGTTGCGGTTCGAAGTCGATGCGCAGCGCTCGCCCGGCGCCAATTGGTCGGGGTTCATGCCCAGGCACATCGAGCAGCCGGCGAAGCGCCATTCGCCGCCGAACTCCTCGACGATCTTGTCGATGCCCTCGGCCTCGGCCTCGAGTCGCACGCGGGCCGAGCCCGGCACGACCATGAGCCGTACGCTGTCGGCCTTCTTCTTGCCCTTGATGATGCTCGCGAAGGTACGCAGGTCGTCGAGGCGGCTGTTCGTGCAGGAGCCCATGAAGACCGCGTCGACCGCGATCTCCTTCATCGGCGTGCCCGCTTCGAGGTCCATGTATTCGAGCGCCCGCTCGGCGGCGGCGCGCTCATTGGCGTCGTCGATCTCCGCGGGGTTCGGGATGCGGTCGCTGAGCAGCACGCCCTGGCCCGGGTTCGTGCCCCAGGTGACGAAGGGCTCGAGCTCGGAGGCGTCGATGAACACTTCCTCGTCGAAGACGGCGCCCTCGTCGGTCGGCAGGGTCTTCCAGTATTCGACCGCCGCGTCCCAGTCGGCGCCCTTCGGTGCGGCCTCGCGGCCCTGCACGTAGTCGAAGGTCGTCTGGTCGGGAGCGACCATCCCCGCGCGGGCGCCCGCCTCGATCGACATGTTGCAGATCGTCATTCGGCCGTCCATCGACAGGCTCCGAATGGCCGAACCGCGGTACTCGAGCACATAGCCCTGGCCGCCGCCGGTGCCGATCTTCGCGATGACGGCGAGGATGATGTCCTTGGCCGTGACGCCGGGGCGCAGTTCTCCCTCGACGTTGATCGCCATGGTCTTGAAGGGCTTGAGCGGCAGCGTCTGCGTCGCCATGACGTGCTCGACCTCGCTCGTACCGATGCCGAAGGCCAGCGCGCCGAACGCGCCGTGGGTCGAGGTGTGGCTGTCGCCGCAGACGACCGTGATGCCCGGCATGGTGAGGCCGAGCTGCGGCCCGACGACGTGCACGATGCCCTGCTCCTTGTCCCCGAGCGGGTGGGCGCGCACGCCGAACTCCTCGACGTTCTTGCGCAGGGTGTCGATCTGCAGGCGGCTCGTCGGGTCCTCGATCTGACGCGTGATATTCAGCGTCGGAGTGTTGTGATCCTCCGTGGCGATCATGAGGTCGACGCGGCGCAGCGGGCGGTTCGCGACGCGGAGACCGTCGAAGGCCTGGGGGCTCGTCACCTCGTGGATGAGGTGGAGATCGATGTAGATCAGATCGGGGTTCTCGCCCTCGCCCTTCACGACGGTGTGCGCATCCCAGAGCTTTTCGGCCAGAGTGCGGGGCTTCGGTGAATCAGTCATTCGTGAGCTTCTCTATCTTCCGTTAACTTGCAGCGCGGTGCCGCACGCATGCGTGCGCCACCGCTCTTCGACCACGGCGAACCTCCGCGATGGGAGGGCCGAATCCGCTACTTCCCACCGCGGCAAGGAAGAAGAAGCTGCCTGCGATGCACAGCATCAGAGTCTAGCACCGGCGCCGTGCGCGGGTGCTGAGGGGACGGAGGCGCAGCGCGCCCCGCCCCTCGGAGCCGCCCGCGGTCAGTCGCGACCGCTGTCGCCGTCGTTCTGCTCGGTCTCGTGCGCGCCGAAGTGCAGCTTCTCCCCCGACAGCGCCGCCTGCCTGCGCATCCGGACGACGCTCGCGATCGATGCGACCGCCATCGAGAGCACGATGAACCCGAGCGACACCCAGATGCTGATCTCGGGAATCCACGAGATCGGCTCGCCGCCGTTGATGAACGGCAGCGAGTTCTCGTGCAGCGCGTGCATGACGAGCTTCACTCCGATGAAGGCGAGGATCGCCGCGATGCCGTACTTCAGGTAGACGAGACGATCGAGCAGGCCGCCGAGCAGGAAGTAGAGCTGGCGCAGCCCCATGAGCGCGAACACGTTCGCGGTGAACACGATGAACGGGCTGCGGGTGATACCGAAGATCGCAGGGATCGAATCGAGCGCGAAGAGCAGGTCGGTCGTGCCGAGCGAGATGAAGACGAGCAGGAAGGGGGTCCACATCTTCTTGCCGTCGATGCGGGTGCTGAGCTTGCCGCCGTCGTACTCGTCAGTGATGGGCAGCACCTTCTTGAGCTGGCGGATGAGCCAGCTGTCGCCCGCGTTCTCGTCCTCGTTCGAGAAGACCTGCTGCCAGGCGGTCCAGATGAGCCAGGCGCCGAAGATGAAGAAGATCCACACGAACCGCTCGATGAGCGCGGCGCCGGCGAGGATGAAGACTCCGCGGAAGATGAGGGCGAGGATGATGCCGACCATGAGCACCCGCTGCTGATAGGCGTACGGCACCTTGAATGCGGCGAGGATCATCACGAAGACGAAGAGGTTGTCGATCGACAGGCTGTACTCGGTGAGCCAGCCGGCGAGGAACTCGGTGCCGTGCTGCACATCGCCGAGGACGAAGATGAGGCCGGCGAAGATCAGGGCGAGCAGCACGTAGAACCCGACCCACAGGCTGGCTTCGCGCATCGAGGGCACGTGCGGGCGTTTGATGATGAGCAGCAGGTCGAGGATCAGGATCGCCACGAGCGCGATCATGGACCCGGCTTCGAACCAGAGCGGCAGTGCGGTGGACATACGGGGTGGTTTCTCCTTCGGCCGGCGCGGGGTGCGCGAATCGCCGAAGGTCTCTCCCCGATCGCCGCTCTCGCGACGCCGCTCGCACCGGCGGCACTTCCGAGTGCCGCGTACTGACGATGCTGAAGTTGACGGAATACTCCCCTTCGCCCGCACTACTATACCGGTTCTCGTCGAGCCCGAGAAGACGTCGGACCCCGCGACCATCGACACCCGCGACGCGTCCGGGTAGGTTCGAAGCATGGTGCAGCTCGACCGACGTCTCAATCGCCCGCACGCCGAGATCGCATACGTCGACTTGCGCACGGCTGCTCCCGAAACCGCCGTGTGCGCCGCTGTCGTACTGCTGCACGGCGCCGGCATGGATCACTCGATGTGGTCGGTGCAGGCCGAAGCTCTGCGCGATGCCGGGTACCGCGTGATCGTGTGGGATATGCGCGGGCACGGTGCGTCTTCGCTCGCCGAGGCGACGCCGTTCACGGGGCAGGACGCCCTGGCGGATCTCGACGCGCTGCTCGACGCCTGCGGGGTGCCCCGCGCGACGCTCGTCGGGCATTCGATCGGCGGCAACCTCGCCCAGGAGTACGCCCGGATGCACCCGGGGCGGGTGGCCGGCGTGGTCGCGGTCGACTCCACCTGGAACGCCGGACCCCTCACCGCGTTCGAACGGTTCGCGCTGCGGCTCGCCGCCCCGTCCCTGCGGCTGATCCCCGCGCGCACTCTGCCCGGTCTGATGGCCCGAGCCTCGGCCATCACCCCGGAGGCGGTCGAGCGGACGGAGGCCGTCTTCGCGCGGATGCCGAAGCCGCGATTCCTCGAGGTGTGGGGCGCGGCGGTTTCGTTCGTCGCTCCCGACCCCGGCTACCGCTCGCCCGTGCCGCTCGCGCTGATCCGCGGCGAACAGGACGCGACGGGGAACATCGCGTCGGCGATGCGCGCCTGGGCGGAGTTCGAGGGCGTCGACGAGCACGTCGTCTCGAACGCCGGTCACATCGTCACCTGGGATGCGCCGGAGGAGACGACGGAGACGCTGCTCCGAGTACTGGGCGACGAGGAGGCGGCGTAGCGTAGGCGCACGCGAACCGCCGTCGCCGGCACCGGCTGCACCGGCAGTCAGCCGCGCAGCGCGTCGGCCAGTTCAGCGAGGCTCCCGAACTCTCCGTCGAATGCGTCGTCGCTGCTCGGCGGGTCGCCGACCGGTCGGGCCACGTAGGCCGTGCGCATGCCGATCGCGGCCGCCCCTCGCAGATCCCAGGCGTGCGCCGCCACCATCAGCACCTGTTCGGCGTCGAGCCCGGTCGCATCGAGCGCGAGACGATAGACCTCGGGGGCGGGCTTGTATGCCGCAGCGGCCGAGGCCGACAGGGCCCCCGACCACGCGAATCCGGCCCTGGACGCGAGGGCCTCGAGCGTGCCGGTCGTCGCGTTGGAGAGCCCGTGCACCGGGAGCAGCTCGGCGAGCCGGCGAACCCCCTCGACCGCATCGGGCCAGGGATCGAGCGCGGCCCCGACGCACGACAGCAGCGCCGCGGGAGCGTCGTCGATGGGCCGGGCATCGCCGAGCACGTGCGCAAGCGTCTCGGCTTCGAGCGCATCCGCGTCGACGAATCCGCGCCGGCCCGCCGCGATATCGCGCTGCGCCCGTGCGAGATACGCGTCCCACTCGTGCAGCGCCCGATCGATATCGTCGCCGGAGCTTCCCGGCAGCTGCGCACGCAGGGTCGAGGCGATCGCGGCAGGCTCGTCGACGAGCGTGCCCAGCACATCGATCGCCACGGCGCGGATATCGTCGAATGCTGGCATGCGGACCCCCGATCCTCTCCGAACCATGTCCGAGCCACCCTAGGCGCGAACATCGGTCTTGGCTACCCTGCGCCGATCGCACAGCGCGCGACGGCCTCGGCTGCGCTACGCTTTTCACGCGTCTTCGTGACGGTGCCGGGCCGGCGCCCGCGGGTCGCGAGCCCCGACGAGCCCATCCCCGAACCTGAGGAGCACCCCTTGGCCGAGCGATTCGCAGCACCGATCGAACGCAGCACGAACCGCGGCCCGGGTGCGGCCTCGCGCACCCTCGCGGGCTTCATCTTCGCGAGCCGCTGGCTCCAGGCTCCGCTCTACCTCGGCCTCATCGTGGCCCAGGCGGTCTACGTGGTGCTGTTCTGCGTCGAGCTCTGGCATCTCGTGCACAATGCGATCCTCGAAGGCCACATCAGCGAGACCGAAGTGATGCTGAGCGTGCTCGCCCTCATCGACATCGTCATGATCGCGAATCTGCTCATCATGGTGATCATCGGCGGGTACGAGACCTTCGTCTCGAAGATTCGCGTCGACGGCCACCACGACGAGCCCGACTGGCTCTCGCACGTCAACGCGAACCTGCTGAAGGTGAAGCTCGCGATCTCGATCATTTCGATCTCGTCGATCCACCTGCTCAAGACCTTCATCGAGGTCGGCCGCATGAACGACGGCATCGTGCTCGACGCCTCGGGCAGGGTCATCTACTCGTCGCAGGGCGTGATGTGGGAGGTGCTGATCCACCTCGCCTTCATCGTGTCGGCGCTCGCCCTCGCCTGGATCGACAAGATGAGCAAGAGCGATCACGGCCACAGCAAGCACGAGGCCGTCATCGCCCAGTCCGATCAGATCACGGCGGGCCAGGTCGAGGCTGAACTGATGACCCGCGAGCACGAGGCGCCCGCTGCCGACGCCGACGGGTTCATCACGGTGCGCCTCCCGGCCGGCACGCAGCTGCCCGACGGTGCGCGCATCGTACCCGAGCACCGCTAAGCTGGTTCCCGGCGCAGACCGCCCGACCGCCTCCGGTCGATTCGGTGCAGCGCCGACCACGCGCAAGTGGCGGAATTGGCAGACGCGCTGGATTTAGGTTCCAGTGTCTTCGGACGTGGGGGTTCAAGTCCCCCCTTGCGCACTCTACACAGACAAAGGGATCGCGAGCCTTGTGTCGCTCGACACGATTTCGGGCTGCACCTTATTTTGCACCTTATCCGTGCCACCATCCCTGCTATAGCTGAATAGCTCGCCACGGCGCACGGTCGGGGTTGAGGCCTGAAACGGATTAGGTCATGACCCCTGAACACACTTCTGTAATTAGTCCCGGTGTTGCCCGTGCGGTCGAACGCCTCACGCTCACCCATACCGTGTTACGAGGGTGCCGAGTACGAGTGTGAACCTCTTCTCGAGCAGCTACGTAACGCGCTCACGTCGTCGCTGGGGGCCGGCTCTGGTGGCGGTAATGGTGACGGCGGTCTCATCAACATGGGCGCGTTCAGCCTGTGGGAGCACATCGACGGTATCGTGCGCGGCTGGTACAACGAGTTCTACCTGTCCACGCGCGGCACGCTCCTGAACCTGCTGCAGCGCCTCCCCGGTGTTGTGCAGGCCGAGCACGCCAACGGCACCATCGACGACGACCTGCGCGAACGTCTCGACGCGATGTATGCGCTCTGGGTGCAGCAGATCGAGGACCTGTTCGACCCGCCCCACCAGAAGGAACTCACCGCCCCATGCCCGTCCTGCGGGGAACGCTGGCATGTCGAGGATGACACGCAGCGCGCCGCCGCCGTCGTCATCCCTGTGAAGCGCGGCCGTGCGGTCATCGCCGAGTGCCGATGCTGCGGGGCCATGTGGGCATCCGAAGCCGAACTAGTCGCCCTCGCGATCGGCATGGACGTGCAGGTTGACTTCGTCGCTCTGCGCAAGCTCGCGGCAGGTGCCAGCTAGCAAGCACCGACTGACGCACCACTCACCAGTTAGCGCACGCACAATGCGTATTTATGCGTGCATGATATATTTAATGTAGGCATTATCGCCGAAGATTAAGGAGCGCCGACCTTTGACAACTTCCACAAACCGAGCAAGCGGCGGAATCGCACGAGCATCCAAGATGACACCAGCCGAACGCAGCGAATCAGCACGCAAAGCCGCCGCAGCTCGATGGGAAGCACCGGCACCCCTCAACATCATTTCGGGATCGCCAGACACGCCACTAGTAATCGGAGGCGTCGAGGTCGAATGCTACGTGCTTGAAGGTGGCCAGCGAGTCATCTCCCAGGGCGGCATGATGACGGCACTGGGCCGCAGCCGCCGACTCAACACAAAACCGGGCGACGACACCTCACTACCGCCTATCCTCAGGATCTCGGCACTGCGGGAACACCTCAGCGACCGGCTGATTGAAGAGTCAGAGCCGATCACGTTCCTCACCGCTGGCGGCAAAAGGGCGAACGGGTATCGCGCAGAGGTCCTGCCGCAGCTATGTGAAGCATGGCTTGCCGCACGCTCAGCCGGCGACCTGGTGAAATCACAACTCCCGATCGCCCACGCGGCCGAACTCATCGTTCGCGGTCTCGCTCGTGTCGGCATCATCGCGCTCGTCGATGAAGCGACCGGCTACCAGGACACCCGGGCGAAGGATGCGCTCGCCAAGATCCTGGAAGCATACGTCACGGAAGAACTGCAGCCATGGGTCAAGACCTTCGACCTCGAATGGTACAAGCAGATGTTCCGCCTTCGAGGAATCCCCTTCGACCCCGAATCCGTGAAGCGCCCCCCTTACTTTGGACACCTCACCAACAACACCGTATACAAGAGGCTTGCCCCTGGCGTGTTCGAGCAGATCAAGATCGAACGCGAACGCGACGCAAAGAAGAAGCGCGCGAAGATGCACCAGCAGCTCACTGCTGAAATCGGGCACCCGAGACTGCGGGAACACATTGCGTCAATCACCACGATCATGAAGCTCAGCGATGACTGGAACGACTACATCGAGAAGCTCGACCGAATCCACCCCATCATCGACCCGAACATGCCGCCCGCACTGTTCGACACAGAGCCAGATAGTGGCACTGGGCTGTAGATTCGCATTTGACACGCCGTGGTATAATTACGCGCGAGAAATGCGTGATATGCTATAGGCACGCAGGTGAAATGTGTAAAGCCCTGGTCGGTTTCGGTCGGGGCTTTCGCATTCCCTGGGACAACTGCATAACACTTCAATAGCGGTGAAGCCCTCACCGCACCCAAACACTTCCCGTAGCGTGACGGGAGCCCTTCTGCCTTTCGGTGCGTAGGACAAGCGACTGTGCACGTTCGCATCACGTAGCTCTCGAAAGGTGAATCTCGTCGGTAATTGAATGCCGGGGCGCGGGGTTCGATTCCCCGGGGAGCACCACGCCAGCCGATACCAAGCACGATCACGGTCCAGATCGCCTTTGCTGGCACTATTCTTCAGGCATGATGGACCTATGCCGATCGTGGACACGAAAGTAAACAACTACCTGCCTAACGCTGGAACCGTACGCGAAATACGTGATTATCTAACTGCCCAGTACCCCGATTTCGTGGTGGTTCTACTTAGGTGCGAAGTACGGCGTGGAGACACCACATGGTCCTGGGACAACACGGACGAACTGATCCATGACCTCGAGCAGAATGACACATTCGGTATTGCGAGCTTCGTCCTCCAGGTGAAGAAAACTGAAGACTCTATGTCTGCTGCCATTCTCGATGTGAACGTTCATGGGACGGCAAGCGGCTACACGCTCTTGTCGATCACAGCCACCGACCGCTTTATCGCAAGCGAAACACTCCGTATCTGCATCGAGTCAATCGAGCGCGCATTCAAGATCCCTGAAGAAACAAAAGAGGTGAAGCGCGTGGAGCCCAAGATATTCGTTGGACACGGCCGCAGTCCTCTCTGGCGGGAGCTCAAAGACCACCTGCAGGATTCGCACGGGTTCCATGTCCGTGCGTTCGAGACTGGAAGCCGGGCCGGCCACACAATCCGCGACATTCTCGACAGCGAACTCGACAAATCGAACTTTGCGTTTATCGTCATGACCGGCGAGGACACGCAAGGCGACGGCGGGACGCGTGCACGACAAAATGTGGTCCACGAGGCTGGGCTGTTCCAAGGTCGACTCGGCTTTGACCGAGCGATTATTCTCATGGAAGAGGGCACCGAGAACTTCAGCAACGTGGACGGCCTCCAATACATCCCGTTCTCGAAAGGCAATATTCGCGAAGCATACGGTGATGCTGCGGCTGCCGTGAAAGCTGCGTTCAACCTTTAGCTGCCCGATCTGTTCGAAACCCTTAGCCTCTCGCCGGCTGAGGGTTTCGTCATTTCTAGACTTCCCCGGCCACTCACCGCCAACATCTCATGCAGCGAGGCGAGCACGGGGAACACCATTAGGAGGCGCACCATGTTTGCTCTACGGAACAGCGCCGGCGACTGGGCGCGCATGAACGACGGCACCAGGTTCGTCTATTCCAGCCGAGCTACCGCAAGACTCGCGGTGAAGCATCTCCGCAAAACCCACGACACCCTCGAAGTCGTACACGCATAAGGAGCACCTTGTGGGCTGGAAGCACCAATGCAGGCTCCCCGGCAACCTCGCGATACGTCTCCGACGTGCCCGCCCCGAAGCCGTCTACGAATGCAAGTGCGGACGCGCATACACGCTCGAGCAGCGAGTATTCGAACACGCCGGCATCACTTTCTGGCGGTGAGCGCCACCCGAGGAACACGAACCTGTACAGCCTGAACCCGAACCACAAGGCGCGTTCTCAACTACGGAGACGGTATGGCGAGACGATGCCCGCGACCACGGCGAACGCCGTATCCCCGACATACGCCTCGGATTCCAAAGGGAGTAGCGCCATGCATGAATGCGACTACTGCGGCACACTCTACCCATTCGTGAAAGGCACCCTACTCTGCTGCGACGACAACAGTTACGAACGCGGCAACGACTAGCATCACCAACTCATAACGTTCCCCAGTGCCCAACATTAAATGTCCGACGCTAATGCCAACATTGGACCATGAACAAGAAGTTGATCGCCATCGCATTCGCCGCGCTAATCGCCCTCACTGGCTGCTCCACAGCAACAGTCGAGAAACCTGCAGCCGAACCCGCGAAGGAAGCCTCGCCCGTAGAAACCAAAGAGCCGGCAGCGCCCAAGGAAGGCACTCGCGAGAACCCATACCCCATTGGTTCGGCGATTACAGACGGCGACTGGACCGCCACCATCAACAGCGTCAACCTTGACGGCACCCAGGCCGTAATGGACACCAACCCCTTCAACGAGACCCCGGCAGAGGGAACCCAGTACATTCTGGTCAACGTCACCCTCACCTACAACGGAGACAACCCCGACGGTTCAATGCCGATGATGATCGCGGAGTACGTCACCGTAGACGGCAACACTATCAACAGCTTCGACAAGATGGTCCTCCCCCCTGAGCAGTTCGACAACGTCTCCACGCTCTACACGGGCGCATCCACTACCGGCAACCTCGCATTCGAAGTACCCTCCGCCACCGCATCCGAAGGCGTACTCGCAGTCAAGGCCGACATGATGGGCGACAAGGTATTCGTCAAGGTCCAATAAGTGACCCAAGAAAGGCCCCGGCTCATCTGAGTTCGGGGCCTTTCGCATACCCAGGGGTGCCCAACCAATGCTCCGAGCGCCAAGAAAATGCCCCCACCCCGGCTGCGAGAATCGAATCCCCGGGGGAGGCCGACAACTCTACTGCAACCCCACACCCAGCACAGCTGGACCGGAAGGTCACACGCACACGGGACAGAGCACGCACGCTGGGCCAAGCAAGTCAAAACACGAGACCGGTCCTGCCAACTCCAATACCCCGGATGCACAGGCGGAGCAGACCACATCATCAACGTCCGCGCAGGCGGAGCCAGGTACGACCCCGCCAACGGCCAAGCAGCATGCACACACTGCCACAAGATCAAGACCCAGACCGAAGCACAAGCAGCCAGACGAACGTCCAAAACGCGCACGGACCCGAGATAAGAGATCCCTTTACCGAATCGCCCAAAAATTTTCATACCGGCACTCATCCCCCTCCCCTCCCCCTCTAATTCAGGCCGGGGAGGTGCTGTGGATTTAGGTTCCAGTGTCTTCGGACGTGGGGGTTCAAGTCCCCCCTTGCGCACTCGCGAGAGCGGGCCCCGGCTGGCGACAGCGTTTCTCGGGCGTAGGCGATTCGGGTCGAGCGTGCTAGAAATATCGCAGAGCCGAAGGAGCACTGCATGGGACTGTTCAAGAAGACCCCGAAGCCCGCGTCTGAAAATGACGCCGTAGATGCCGAGGTCGATCCGCGGTACGCTCCGCCGACGCAGATCGAGATGATGGAGCACGCTCGAATCCCGGTGTTCCTCTCCAAAATGCACGCAGAGCACCCGCCCCGCTGGGTGACGGTTCACGGCGACCGGCTCGAATCGGTCGTCGGCCTCGAATCGGACGAGTACATGGACGACGCCGACAATCACGAGGTCTGGTCGGTCGGCCACTTCGTCGGCGACTTCCCGTTCGTGAAGGACTTCTTGAACTCGGCCCGCCCGGGCCAGACCGCCGTCTTCTCGGATCAGTCGGGGCGCTTCGAACTCGAAGAGGACTGACCCTCTACTCCTCGATCGCGATGCCGAGGTGCGCGGCGAAGATCTCTGTCATCTCGGCCGCCTGGATGCGCGTGAGCACCGCACCGCGCAGCCCTTCGATGCCGTCGATGGATCCGAGCTCGATGCCGCGCAGGTCGAGATGCCGCGCCTGCGCGCCCGACAGGACGAGCTTGTGCACTGTGGTGTTCTCGAAGGCGACCCGCGCGATGGTACACATGCTGAGGTCGAGCTCGTCGATCCGGCAGTCGCGGAAGGTCACGTCGTGCAGTTCGGCCGCGCGGAAGCCCGCCCAGCCGAGCTTCGCCCCCTCGAAGAGCACCCGGTGCAGAGCGGAATCGGCACCGTCGACGGCCCCCGTGCGCGACGACAGCATCTCGACATCGCGCCAGGTGGATCGCCGCGCCGTCAGATGCGGCACGTCGATCCGCGAGATGCGGGTCTCGATGAGACGCGCGCCTTGCAGTTCGACGCGTTCCGCACCCCAATCGACGATCTCGCATTCGGTGAACGTCGTGCCGACGAGGCTCGCGCGGCCGATGCCCGAGCCCGTGAAGCGGAGCGCCTCGTAGCTGCCGCCCGCCTTCGGCTCGCCCGCGCCGGCTTCGGCGAGCCGATCGAGTCGATGCTCATCGAGATGCGGCTCCTGCACTCGGACTGCGGCACGGCGCACGGCCTACGCCTCCGGCAGTTCGACCTCGAACATGCGCGCCGCGGCCCGTGCGGAGGGCGTGCCCGCGTCGAGGTCGGCGCCCGCAGCGATCAGCACGCGCGTCACGTCATCGGCGCGCTTGAACACGGCGCCGGCCACCGGGGTCTGCCCGCGGTCGTTCGCGCGGTCGACATCGGCGCCGCGTTCGACGAGCGCCGACACGAGCTCCGCATGGCCGTGATAGGCGGCGAGCATGAGCATGGTGTTGCCCGCGGCATCGGTGAGATCGACGGGGGCGCCCTGGTCGACCGCTGCCGTCACGAACGCGGTCTCCCCCGCTCTCGCCGCATCGAATAGCCGATGGGCGAACTCGATCGCGTCGTCGGCCGCCTGGTCGGGTCCCGTGTTCTCCGTCATGTTCGGCTCCCTCGGTGTCTCGTACTCGTTGCGATCCTATCGCCGCGATGCTGCGACAGGAGTCCCGCACGCTCGTGCGACGGGACCCCTGCGCCCGTCACCACCCGGTCGACAGCACTCGGTCGAGCTGCGCGAGCACGAAGTCGGCGCTCTCGACCGTGAGGCAGAGCGGCGGCTTCACCTTGAGCACGTTCGAGCGCTCGGAGGTCGTGAGCACGATCACGCCGAGCTCTCGGAGGCGCTCGCAGATCGCACTCGCCTCGGCCGTCGCGGGTTCGAACGTCGTGCGATCCCTGACGAGCTCCACGCCGAGGTAGAGTCCCTCGCCGTGCACGTGCCCGATGACGTCGTGCTTCTCGGCGAGCGCACGGAAGCCATCGGCGAGATGGCCGCCGACCAGCGCCGCATTCTGCTGCAGCTGCTCGTCGCGCATGGCGTCGAGCACGGCGATGCCGACACGGCAGCTCACCGCGTTGCCGCCGGCCGTCGAGAAGAACTGGCCCTGCTGCGAGAGCGCGTCGGCGACGCGCTTCGAGGTGATGACGCCGCCGATCGGGAACCCGTTGCCCATCGGCTTCGCGATCGTGATGATGTCGGGCACGGCGCCCGACTGCTCGAAGCCCCAGAAGCTCGTACCCATGCGGCCGAAGCCGACCTGCACCTCGTCGGCGATGCAGAGCCCGCCCGCTCCGTGCACCCGGTCGTAGGCATCGGGGAGGTATCCCTCGGGCAGCAGCACGCCGCCGGCGTTGCCGAGCACTGATTCGCAGATGAAGCCGGCGGCGTCTCGCCCGGCAGCTGCGAGCGCTGCGAGATCGGCCCCGAGATCGGCCGAGTAGCGTGCACCGACCGCGAGGTCGTCGGCGGCGCCCCGGTAGGTGCCGCGGAAGCGGTTCGGCACGTCGGCGATATGGATCCAGTCGGGCCGGCTCTCGAGCGCGTACGGGTTGTCGTACGCGCTCGTCGTGACCGCATCGCTCGCCATCGTCCAGCCGTGATAGGCCTCGCGCAGCGCGATGACGGTCTTGCGCCCCGTCGCGGCCTGGGCGAGCCTGATCGCGAGATCGACGGCCTCGGAACCGGAGTTCACGAGCAGCACGGTGTCGAGACCGTCGCGGCCGTCGCGGCCCTCCCGCACCGCCGGCGGCAGCGTCGCGAGCAGACGCTCGCTGTACTCGGCGAGTTCGCGGTAGAGGAAGCGCGAGTTGGTGTTCAGGATGCGGATCTGCCGATCGACCGCGTCGGCGACGGCCGGGTGCGCATGGCCGATGCCCGACACGTTGTTGACGATGTCGACGTACGAGCGGCCGGTCGTATCGACCAGGTGGTGGCGCCAGCCGCGCTCGATCTGCATCGGCTCTGCGTAGTACCGCTCCTGCGCGCTCGCGAAGATCCGGGTGCGCCGGGCGAGCTCGTCGTCGGATTCGTCGCGCTGCGCGAGCGCGGGCAGACCGAGAAGCGGAGCCGGGTCGGGCGCGAAGCGCCGCCAGGTCGGCGCGAGCTCGGGCACGACGAGCTGCGGCGACGCGAAATGCGCTTCGGTGAGCGGCATCGCATCAGGGCGCCGCACGCCGATGGTGATGATACGCACGCCGGTGGTCGCCGCGACCGTGCCGAGCGGCGCCGCGGCCGGCACCGCGGCGCCCCGTTCGACGCTCGGCGAGATGCCGCTGATGCCGAGCAGCCAACCGCCCGCGAGTTCGAGCAGCAGGGCGTTCGGCCCCGCCTCCGCCACCGTCGCATCGACGGGGGCGGCGACCCGCTGCTCGTCGCCGGGGGCGAGGTGCAGCACCGTGTTCGCCGGCCAGGTGGCGGCCGCGTCGGCGGCGTCGGTCGCGGTGCGGGTGAGCCGGTAGACGCCGTACGGCAGCACGGCCGCCGCCGCGCCGTCGGCGAACGCCGCGTCGACGAGCACCTGTTCGGCATCGCCCTCGAGCCACTTGCCCGAATCGAGCGCTGCCGACTCGACGCCGGCATCGATGATCGCGACCTCGCCGCTCAGGCCGGGCAGCAGTGACGCGAGCGGCTGCCCGGGCCGAGCATCGCCGGTCGGGCCGGCCGGCACCGCGACGAGGCGCAGCCCGTCGCCGCTCGGGACCCCGGTGAAGCCGAGTCGGGCGAGCACCGACTCGGTGGCCTCTGCGAGCGGGTGCCGCGTCGCCGCGTCGAAGATCGCCTGCTCGCCCGCGATGCGATCGCGCGCGTAGGCGTTGCCGCCGTCGATCTCGATCTGCCGCCAGCCGCTCGCGACGAGCAGCGACGCGCGCAGCACGACGAGGGGCCAGACCGCGCGCGCCTCTGCCGCGCTGAGCGGAGCGCGCGCATGGAAGGCTCCGATCGCGTCGAGCACGCGCAGCGGGCGCTCGGGCTCGTGATGCAGCAGCGACGACGCGGTCACGGCGAGCTCGGCGACCCGCCAGCCGTAGGCGAGGTCGCCGAGGTCGAGCACGGTGCGCGGGTGCAGCCGCGAATCGGCCCCGCGCTCCCCCATCACGTTGTCGTCGGTGAGATCGCCGTGGATCGCCTGCACGGGCAGCGCTGCGGTGACGGGCGCGAGGGCCGTGAACGCCAAGTTCGCCGCGTCGATGACCCGCTCGCGCAGCTCGTCGTCGAGAATCGCGGGTGCGAGTCGCAGCGTCATCTCGTGGGCGCGTCGCATATCCCAGACACTGCCGGGGCCGTCGCAGCCCCGGTCGAGACCCTCGTGCGCGAGCGGGGCGAGCGCCAGCACCGACTCGGCCGCCAGCGCTCCGAACTCGCGCAGCACCGTCGGGGCGAAGTAGCCGGCATCGACCATGGGCTCGCCGGTCGCGAACTCGCTGCGCCGCACGGCGAGGCCGCGCCAGCGCTGGGTGAGCGCCCCGTCGAGCCCGGGCAGCACAGCGGCGACCGCGACCCCCGCCGCGCGGTAGGCGTCGAGCGCCGCGTGCTGGGCGACGCGCGCCGCGTCGCCGAATACCGGGTTGTCGATGCGCAGCACGCTGCGCGTCCCGTCGCCCTCGGTCAGCGCGAAATTGCGATCCTGATTGCTGCCGAGCTCGACCGCCTCGGCCGTGATGCCGTACAGGGTCCGCGCGATCTCCGCCGCGTCTCCCGTCGTCGCTTCCGGGCGCACCAGACCGCCCTGCTGTTCTGTCATCGTGAATACTCCGTCACCGGTGTCGAAGGGAATGCAGTGTGTTGGGTGCCGCGAACCGCGCGTGCGGGGGCACTCTGGCCCGGGCAATGGTGCCGCACAAGCCGGTGATCGTGGAGCGAATCGGGAACGCTCATACCCGTGGAGTCTACAGTCGTGACGCTATCTCCGGGGCGAGGGCGGTGAAGGCCCGCGTGCGGTGCGAGAGCGCATCCTTCTCGGCGGCGCTCAGCTCTGCCGACGAGCGGGTCTCGCCCTCGGGCTGGAAGATCGGGTCGTAGCCGAAGCCGCCGGCGCCCGATGCCTCGCGCAGCACGCGTCCATTCCAGACGCCCCGCAGCACGACCTCGTCGGGGTCGGCTCCCGCGCTACCGGGCACGACGAGCGCTGCGGCGCACACGAAGCTCGCGGCGCGGTGCTCATCGGCGACGTCGGTGAGCTGCCACAGCAGCAGGTCGAGATTGGCCTGGTCGTTGCGCGCCGGTCCGCCCCACCGCGCCGAGAAGATGCCCGGGCTGCCGCCGAGGATGTCGACGGCGATGCCCGAGTCGTCGGCGATGGCGGGCAGCCCCGTATGGGCTGCTGCCGCGCGGGCCTTGATGAGCGCGTTCTCCTCGAAGCTCACGCCGTCTTCGACCGGCTCGGGGCCGTCGTAGCCGACGAGCTCGATGCCGGGCACGAGCGGACCGAGGATGCGCTGCAGCTCGGTGAGCTTGTGGGCGTTGTGCGAAGCGAGTACGAGGCGGGTCATGCGCCGGCCCCGGCGCCCTGCGAGGCGAGCGCCTGCTGCTGGATGTCGCGCAGTTCGCCCGCGGATGCGAGCGCCAGGTCGAGCAGTGCGTCGAGCTCGTCGCGGCGGAACGGTGCGCCCTCAGCGGTGCCCTGCACCTCGACGAAGTCGCCCGAACCGGTCACGACGACGTTCATGTCGGTCTCGGCGCGCGAATCCTCGGTGTAGGCGAGGTCGGTCATCGGAACGCCGCCGACGATCCCGACCGAGACGGCCGCGACGCTGTCCTTCAACGGCTGCGCCTTGCGCGCGATATGGCCCGCGGCCCGCGCCCACTCGATCGCATCGGCCATCGCGACATACGCCCCCGTGATCGAGGTCGTGCGAGTGCCGCCATCGGCCTGCAGCACATCGCAGTCGATGACGAGCGTGTTCTCGCCGAGCGCCTTCATGTCGATGACTGCGCGGAGGCTGCGGCCGATCAGGCGCGAGATCTCGTGGGTGCGGCCGCCGATCTTGCCCTTGACCGATTCGCGCTGCATGCGCTCGTTGGTCGAGCGGGGCAGCATCGAGTACTCGGCGGTCACCCAGCCGGTGCCCTTGCCGGCGAGCCAGCGCGGCACGCCGGGGGTGAACGAGGCGGTGCAGAGCACGCGCGTGTTGCCGAACGAGATCAGGGCGCTGCCCTCGGCCTGCGTGCTCCAGCCGCGTTCGATCGTCACGGGGCGCAGCTGTTCGGCGGTCCGGCCGTCGACGCGGGTCGTGTTGCTCATCGGTGTCTCCAGGTTCGTTGCGGTGTGGGCGGTGCAGCGCACCGGCGGGTCGGTTACGGCAGTCGGATGGTGCCGGTCGCGAGATGATCGACGACAGGGATCGGCATGCCCAGCATGGTGCGGGCGAGTTCGACGAACGATTCGGTGTCGTCGCCCGTGGCCTCGTAGCGAACGACCGGCGCCCCCGCGCTCTCGGGGCGCAGCAGGCCCTGGACGGTGAGCACGCGGTAGACCTCGTTGGCGGTCTCGATATCGCTCGAGACGAGCGCGACGTCGGGACCGACGACCTGGCTGAGCGCGCCGCGCAGGAACGGGTAGTGGGTGCAGCCGAGCACGAGCGTGTCGATGCCGTGCCGCACCAGCGGGGCCAGGTACTCCTCGGCCGCCGCGATCACCTCCGGGCCGCTCGTGCGCCCGGCTTCGACCAGCTCGACGAAGCGGGGGCATGCGGCCGAGCTCAGGGCGATGTCGGGGCGCATCGCGAACAGGTCGTCGTACGCGCGCGACTGGATCGTACCCTTCGTACCGATGAGGCCGACGCGCTTGTTGCGCGTGATCGCCGCCGCACTGCGCACGGTCGGGCCGATCACCTCGACCACGGGGACGTCGTAGCGCTCGCGGGCGTCGCGCAGCACCGCCGCGGATGCGGTGTTGCAGGCGATCACGAGCATCTTCACGCCCTGGTCGACGAGGCCGTCGAGCACCTCGAGCGCGAAGCGCCGCACCTCGGCGATCGGCCTCGGGCCGTACGGGGTGCGCGCCGTGTCGCCGACGTAGATCATCGACTCGCCGGGCAGCTGATCCCTGATCGCGCGCGCGACGGTCAGGCCGCCGACGCCCGAGTCGAAGACGCCGATCGGCGCTTCCGGGTCGAGATTCATCACCCGAACAGCCTATCGCGCCGCCCTGCCGGCTACTTGATCCACGTGCGGCGATGCAGATCGGTGAGGCCGAGATCGGCGATGCCGGCGTAATGGGCCTTCGCGCCGTAGCCCTTGTTCGAGGCCCAGGCGTAGCCCGGATGCTCGGCGTCGGCTTCGCGCATGACGCGATCCCTGGCGACCTTCGCCCGCACCGATGCCGCCGCGACGCTGGCGCAGGATCGGTCGGCCCCGACGCGGGTGCGCACGTCGAGCGGCGACCTGAGCACGGGCGTCAGCCAGTCGTGCGAGCCGTCGAGGATGATGGCCGCCCGATCGACCGGGATGCCGAGGCCGTGCAGTTCGAGCAGCGCCCGGCGCGCGGCTTCGCCGAGCATCGCGGTGATGCCCGACGCGTCGATCTCGGCGGCGCTCGAGAAGCCGACGACTCCGAGGCCCCAATCGGCGACGACCGGGGCGAGCGTCTCGCGCTTCTTCTCGCTCAGGAGCTTCGAATCGCGCAGCCCCGTCGGGAACTCGCGAACGCCTGCGGCAATCGCATGCGCGCCGACCGCGACCGGGCCCGCCACCGCACCGCGGCCGACCTCGTCGAGACCGATGACGAACGGATAGCCGGCGTCGAACAGCTGCGCCTCGAACTCGAGCGTCGGATCCTTCGACTCGCCCATCGGGATCATTCGCCGGCGGGAGCCGGCTGCGGGTTCATCGACTCCGCGGCGGCCCGCGCCTCGTCGACGCCCGTGAACGTCGCGTCGGGCCGGGTGAACCAGGTGAAGCGCGAGAACGGCCAGTTCAGCACGAAGGCGCGGCCGACGATCTCGTCCTCGGGCACGAAGCCCTTGCCCGGCTGATCCTGGTTGTAACGGGAATCCTTGCTCTGGTAGCGGTTGTCGCCCATCACCCAGACGGAGCCCTCGGGCACCTCGACGCTGAAGTCGATCGCCGAGGCGCGCGTCTCGCCCTCGGGGATGACGATGTAGGGCTCATCGAGCGGCACGCCGTTGACCATGACACGGCCGTCGGCATCGCAGCATTCGACGCGGTCGCCGCCGACGCCGATGACGCGCTTGACGACGTACTCCGCGCTCGTATCGGCCGCGAGCCCGACGGCCTGCAGCAGCTTCTCGAGGCCCTGCGGCGGCAGTGCGCTGCTCGGATGCAGCCAGCCGCCCGGATCCTTGAACACGATGATGTCGCCGCGCTGCACGTCGCTCACCTCGGGCACGAGCTGGTTGACGAGGATGCGATCGTTCACCTGCAGCGTCTGCTCCATCGACACCGATGGGATGTAGAAGCTGCGTACGAGGAACGTCTTCAGCATGAACGAGACGAGGAACGCCACGACGAGGATGACGATGAGATCGCGCAGGAACGACAGCACCCCGTTCCGACTCCGCGAACCGGACTCGCCCATACTCTTGCTCCTGTCCCGGAGGGCCCGCTCGGGCGCATCCACTGATCGGCATCCGTCTGCCGTCCGGCCGCCTGCGAGGGCGACCGGACGGCATCTGCCGGCGTCGCACTCGATCGGCGCCGGTTGCAGCCCGTACAGACGCTTCAGGCTCCCATCATTATTCGAGGGGAGCCTGAGAACGTCGCATGCGGTACTGCGGGGAACGCGATTAGAACTCGCGCTTCTCCTTGACCTTGGCCTTCTTGCCGGTGAGGCCGCGCAGGTAGTAGAGCTTCGCACGGCGCACATCGCCGCGGGTCACGACCTCGATCTTGTCGATCGCGGGCGAGTGGACCGGGAACTTGCGCTCGACGCCCACCTGGAAGCTGATCTTGCGAACGGTGAAGGTCTCGCGAACGCCCTCGCCGTGACGGGAGATGACGATGCCCTGGAACACCTGGACACGCGAGCGGTTGCCCTCGACGATGTTCACGTGCACCTTGACGGTGTCGCCGGCGCGGAACTCGGGGATGTCGCTCTTGAGCGACGCGGCATCGACGTGGTCGAGCTTCTGCATTTCAGTCTCTCTCTGCGCCCGCCGCAAGTCGGAACGCGGAATATCGTATTCAAAGTATGGGTGTGCGTTCACGGACCGTGCGAAACCCTCGCGGCAGCGTCGCGCCGTGGCACAAGGATCTATTATGCCACACTCCGCGCGCGGTGATCACGTCCGGCAGCACGCGCCCGCACTGCGCAGGGCGCTACACCGAGACCGAGACGGCCTCGGCGGCTGCATGAACGGCCAGAAATGGCCGTTCACCTGACGCACAGCGTCAGGACTGGCAGCACGCGCCCGCACTGCGCAGGGCGCTACACCGAGACCGAGACGGCCTCGGCGGCTGCATGAACGGCCAGAAATGGCCGTTCACCTGACGCACGGCGTCAGGACTGGCAGCCGGGGCACCAGTAGAGCTTCCGATTGCCCATCTCCTCGAGCACGATGTTCGTGCCGCAGCGCTTGCAAGGGGTGCCCTCGAGCTTGTACACCCAGTGCCGTTCGTCGCGCTCCTCGAGCGCGCGACGGTACGCATCGCCCTCGAGACCGTCGATCGTCATCATCTGGCCGACCGTGATGCCGATCTCGAGGAGGTGCGCCCAGTCGTCCCAGAGCGCTTCGAGCACCGTGCGGTCGAGCGTGTTGGCGGGGGCATGCGGGTCGAGCCCCGCACGGAAGAGCATCTCGGCCCGATAGATGTTGCCGATGCCCGCGACGATCGACTGGTCCATGAGCACGAGGCCGATCGGCGTGCGCTTCTTCGCGGCGCGCTCGATGAAACGCTGCTTCTCGGCGGCGGTGTTCGCGTTCGCCGGGTCGGGCCCGAGCCGCATCATCACGGCGTCGACCTCCGCCGGCGAGAGCACCTCGCAGGCGGTCGGGCCGCGCAGGTCGGCGCACACGCTCTCGTTCAGCAGCCTCACCCGCACCTGGCCGACGGGTTCGGGTGGGAAAGCGCCCGAGATCTCGCTCTCCTTCTCGTTCTCCGCCATCCGCACCCTCGTGCGGCGCGGGGCGCCGATCGATGTCACCGAGTCCTCGGCGTCGCGATCGATCAGGCGGGCTCCGCCGACGCGGGTGTACTCCCCCGTCTGCCCGTACCGCCCGTACTTCAGGTGCGTATCACCCATGCCGTGGATCATGATCGACGGGTCGACCCTGACGTCGCCCGCGAAATCCCAGGCCCCGTAGATGCCGAGATGCACGCGCAGCCAGCGGTCGCCCTCGAACTCGAGGAACATCTGCTTGCCGACGGCGCGCGCGTCGAGCATGCGCCGCCCGTCGAGCAGCGCGGCCCCCTGGGCGAAGCGCCCCTGCGGGCTCGACACGGCGGGCGAGGTGCCGACGAAGTTCGCACCGAACTGCCGCGCGATGCGGTGGACGCTGTGCCCTTCAGGCATTACAGGGAGTCCACCTGCTTGCCGACGATCGCGCCGGTGCGCTCGTACTCGCCGAGCTGGCCGATGCGGCGCACGTGGCGCTCGTCGCCCGGGAATGGCGTCGCGATGAAGAGGTCGATGAAGCGCATCGCTTCCTCGACCGTGTGCTGGCGCGCGCCGATCGAGACGACGTTCGCGTCGTTGTGCTCGCGTGCGAGCTCTGCGGTGGAGTCGTTCCACACGAGCGCGGCGCGCACGCCCGCGACCTTGTTGGCCGCCATCTGCTCGCCGTTGCCTGACCCGCCGAACACGACGCCCAGCGCTTCGACGCCGGCCGCCTCATCGCGGGCCACGCCGAGCGCCGCATTGATGCAGAACGACGGGTAGTCGTCGAGCGCATCGTATTCGGCCGGGCCGTGGTCGATCACCTCGTGCCCCTGGTCGCGCAGATGCTGCTGCAGCTGCTGGCTGAACTCGAGGCCGGCGTGGTCGGTGGCAACGTGAATGCGCATGGGCTCGATCCTAGCGAGAAGCGAAGGGCGCCGAGAACTGCGGGCCGACGGTGCGACCGCGCTTGAGTTCGTAGAAGCCGGGCACGCTCGCCGCGGCGCGGATGCCGTCCCACAGCTGCAGCGCCAGATCGCCGGTGGGTGCCGGGGTCACGACCGGGCCGAAGAACGCGACGCCGTCGATCGAGATGATCGGCACACCGACGTCGGGGCCGGCGATCTCGAGGGCGTGGGCGGTATTCGCGCGCAGCTGCGCGTCGTACTGCTCGTCGTCCGCGGCGGCCGCGAGTGAGGCGTCGAGGCCGGTCGCGGCGAGCGCCTCGGCGATGATCGCATCGAAGTCGTCGCGCCCGCCGGGGTGGCGGCGCGTGCCGATCTCGGTGTAGAGCGCGGCGACGGCCTCGGGGCCGACCGAGGTGCGCGCGGCCTCGATGACGCGGCCGCAGCGGTGCCCTTGAAGGTGCAGTTCGGCATGGCGGTCGTCGCGGCCCTCGTTGATGACCGTCAGGCTGATCGGGTGCCAGGCGATGGTGAAGCCGCGGGCCTCGGCGACTTCGCTCGCCCAGCGGCTCGTCATCCAGCACCAGGGGCAGCTCGGATCGAACCAGAACTCGACTTCGGGCTGCTCTGACCGTGCAATTGTTTCGCTCATGGCTTCAGCGTAGCCATAGCTCACGGGAATAGGGTGGAGGGATCGGTTGCCGCCTATTCGACATCTTCAGGAGTGCACAGTGCCAGGAACGAATCTCACCCGCGCCGAAGCCCAGGAGCGGGCGGCCATCGTCCGTACGGAGAGCTACGAGGTGGCGCTCGACCTCACGACCTCGGCGGAGACGTTCGCCGCAGTGACGACGGTGCGGTTCGCAGCCGAGCCGGGCGCCGAGACCTTCATCGATCTCATCGCCGATGCGGTCGAGAGCGTCGAGCTGAACGGCGAGCTGCTCGACCCGGCCGAGGTCTTCGCCGATTCGCGGGTGCGGCTGCCAGGTCTCGCCGCCGAGAACACGCTGACCATCGCGTCGACCCAGGCGTACACGAACACCGGCGAAGGCCTGCACCGCTTCGTCGACCCGGTCGACGGCGAGGTCTATCTCTACTCGCAGTTCGAGGTGCCCGATTCACGGCGCGTGTTCGCGGTGTTCGAGCAGCCCGACCTGAAGGCGACCTTCACCTTCTCGGTGACGGCGCCCGCGCGCTGGGAGGTCATCAGCAATCAGCCGACGCCCGAACCGGATGCGGCGGGCGAGGCGAACGGCGAGGCCATCGCCACCTGGAAGTTCGAGCCGACTCCGGTCATCTCGAGCTACATCACGGCGATCGTCGCCGGCCCGTACCACGTCGAGCGCTCGGAGCTCGAGAGCATCGACGGCCGCACCATCCCGCTCGGCGTCTTCTGCCGCGAGTCGCTCGCGGAGCACCTCGACGCCGATTACATCTTCGACAAGACCCGCGAGGGCTTCGCGTTCTTCGAGGGTCAGTTCGACTACCCGTACCCCTTCGACAAGTACGACCAGATGTTCGTGCCCGAGTTCAACGCCGGCGCGATGGAGAACGCGGGCGCGGTGACCTTCACCGAAGCGTACGTGTTCCGCAGCCAGGTCACCGACGCGATGCGCGAGCGCCGGGTCGTCACCATCCTGCACGAGCTCGCCCACATGTGGTTCGGCGATCTCGCGACCATGCGCTGGTGGAACGATCTGTGGCTGAACGAGTCGTTCGCCGAGTACATGTCGACCCTCGCGACCGCCGAGGCGACGGAGTGGTCGGAGTGCTGGACGACGTTCGTGGCGAGCGAGAAGTCGTGGGCGTACCGGCAGGATCAGCTGCCGTCGACGCACCCGATCGTCGCGCCGATCCGCGACCTCGAGGATGTGCTCGTCAACTTCGACGGCATCACCTATGCGAAGGGCGCGTCCGTACTGAAGCAGCTCGTCGCCTGGGTGGGCCGCGAGCCCTTCATGGCGGGTGTGCACGACTACCTCGTGAAGCACCATCACGCGAACACCGAGCTGCGAGACCTGCTCGTCGAGCTCGAGGCCCGCAGTGGGCGCGATCTCGCCGAGTGGTCGCAGCTGTGGCTCGAGACCGCCGGCGTCAACACGCTGCGCCCGGTCTTCGAGATCGACGGCGATGGCCGCTACACGGCATTCGCGATCTCGCAGAGCGCGAACGACGAGTACCCGACGCTTCGCCCGCACCGCATCGCCGTCGGCTTCTATTCGCTCGAGGGCGGGGTGCTGCGCCGCACCAAGCGCGTCGAGCTCGACATCGACGGCGCGCTGACCGAGGTGCCCGAGCTCGTCGGCGCCGATCGGCCGGACCTGCTGCTGCTCAACGACGACGACCTCAGCTATGCGAAGATCCGTCTCGACGAGGCGTCGCTCGAGACGGCAGCTGCGCATCTCGGGGACTTCGAGGAGTCGCTGCCGCGGTCACTGGTCTGGGGCACGCTCTGGGATGCGACGCGCGACGGCGAGTTCCCGGCCTCGCGGTTCATCGACATCGTGCTGCGCCACATCGACCGCGAGACCGCGTCGACCACGCTGCGCACGCTGCTGCAGCAGGTCTCGCTCGCGGCCGAGAACTACGTCGACCCGTCGCGAAGCGACTCGGCCGTGGCACGCGTCGCCGATCGGCTGTGGGAGCTCTCGGGCGCTGCGGCGGCCGGCTCGGACAACCAGTTCCAGTTCGTGCGCGTGTTCGCTCAGCTGGCACGCACGGATGCGCAGCTCGATCGCGTGATGCAGCTGCTCGACGAGTCGGTCTCGCTCGACGGCCTCGACATCGACACCGATCTCGGCTGGGAGCTGCTCATCGCGCTCGCCGCCGGCGGCCGTGCGACGGCCGAGGAGATCGATGCGGCCCTCGCCGACGATCGCACCGCGAGCGGCGAGCGCTCCGCGGCCCACGCGCGCGCCGCTCTGCCGACGCTCGCGGACAAGCAGGCGGCCTGGGAGTCGACGTTCGGCGCGCCGGGCGCATCGAACCTCGTCATCCGCTCGACCGGGCTCGGGTTCCTGCACACCGCCGACCTCGCGCTGCTGACGCCGTTCGTGGAGCAGTACTTCTCGGCGCTGAACCGCGTGTGGGAGTCGCGCAGCTACGCGATCGCGGAGGAGCTGATCGACGGCTTCTACCCGTCGCCACTGGCGAGCGCGGAGCTCGCGGAGACGACCCGCGGGTGGCTCGACGCGAACCCCGAGGCCCCGGCGGCGCTGCGGCGTCTCATCATCGAGCATCTCGCCGGCGTCGAGCGCGCGCTCGTCGCACAGGCCGCCGACCGCGCCGCGAACGGCGCGGAGGGCTAGGTGGACGGTGTCGACCAGGTGGAGGAAGTCGTGACGAACGCGTTCGTGTCGTTCCTGCACACCTACCAGGCGCCGCTCACGGTGCTCGGCATCATCATCGTCGCGGTGCTGCTGAACTGGGTGCTGCGGCGCCTGCTCATGCGCACCGTGACGCAGATCGTGCGAGGGGTCAAGAAGGCGCAGGATGTCGATACGACGTCCGAGATCCAGGCCTCCCCGTACGTGAACGCGCGCGCCGTGCAGCGCACCCGCACGCTCGGCACCGTCGGCCGCGCGGTCATCACGTGGACGATCGTCGTCATCGCGCTGATCCTCATCCTCGGCACCATGGGCGTGAATCTCGGTGCCGTGCTCACCTCAGCGGGCATCGTTGCCGCGGGTCTCGCCTTCGGCGCGCAGAACATCGTGAAAGACATCTTGAACGGCATCTTCATGGTGTTCGAGGATCAGCTCGGCGTCGGCGACATCGTGCAGATCGGCGAGGTCAGCGGCACCGTCGAGGACGTGGGCATCCGCGTCACCCGCGTGCGTGCGATGGACGGCACGCTCTGGTTCATCCGCAACGGCGAGATCCTCACCCTCGGCAACTCGTCGCAGGGCTGGGGGCGCGCCCTCATCGACATCACCGTGCGGGCCGATAGCGACCTCGAGAAGGTCGAGCAGACCGCCATCGATGCGGCGCGCGCGATCCGCTCCAGCCCCGAAATCGCGCGCAAGGTGACGAGCGAGCCCGAGGTCTGGGGCGTCGAGAGCGCCTTCGGCGACCGCGCGACACTGCGCCTCGCGGTGCGCACGCGCCCGGAGGCGCAATGGGCGGTGCAGCGCGCGCTCCGCGCCTCGCTCGTACGGCATTTCAACGAGGCCGGCATCAAGCTGGCCGAAGAGCTCCCCCGATTCCCAGGAGGCACGGCATGACCGAACAGCCCGTTCCCGGTGAGCGCGCGGCGACCGAAGGCGTCGCGCCCGCACCGAACCTGACGCTCCGATCGGGAATCGACGGCGATGCGCTGACCGAGACCTTCTGGCACCGGGTCGGCGGCACCGAGACCTTCGAGAGGCTCGTGCGCGCCTTCTACGCCGGCGTGCGCGAAGACCCCGAGCTCAACTTCATGTACCCGCAGGACGACTGGGAGGGCGCGATCTGGCGGCTGCGCACCTTCTTCGAGCAGTACTGGGGCGGCCCCACCGCCTATTCGGAGCAGCGCGGGCACCCGAGACTGCGCATGCGGCACGTCGCGTTCCCCGTCACGCCGCGGGCGCGCGACCGCTGGCTGCACCACATGAACGCCGCACTCGACGAGGTCGCCCTGCCGCCGATCTACGATGCCCCGTTCCGGGACTACGTCGACCGCGCGGCGACCGCCATGGTGAATCGCCTCGAGTAGCGCGCCGCTCATGCGATCGAGCGGCGACGGGGAGCACGCGAGGCGATCCCTGGCGCCGCACATCTCGCAGTCAATTTCAGAAAGCAGAAATACTCGATTAATTCACCCCTGAAATGTGCGATTCGGTCATGATTCGTGCCCCAAAGTGGAAGTAGCCCAACTCCCCGCAGCACCGGCGGGCGAGCAGCCACCACGCAAAGGAATCAACGATGACCGCCTTCCAAGACAACATCGCAGCAGTTCAGGAGCTCAAGCAGCAGGGCGGCGCAGGCTGGGATGCGATCAATCCCGAGTACGTCGCACGCATGCGTGCGCAGAACCGTTTCAGGACCGGGCTCGAGATCGCCCAGTACACGGCCGACATCATGCGCCGGGACATGGCCGAGTACGACGGCGACTCGTCGGTCTACACGCAGTCGCTCGGCGTCTGGCACGGCTTCATCGGCCAGCAGAAGCTGATCTCGATCAAGAAGCACCTGAAGAGCACGAACAAGCGCTACCTCTACCTTTCGGGCTGGATGGTCGCGGCGCTGCGCTCTGAGTTCGGCCCGCTCCCCGACCAGTCCATGCACGAGAAGACCTCGGTGCCCGACCTCATCGAGGAGCTCTACACCTTCCTGCGCCAGGCCGACGCCCGCGAGCTCGACCTGCTGTTCTCGCAGCTCGACGACGCCCGCCGCGCCGGCGACGACACGGCGGCCGAGTTCATCCAGTCGCAGATCGACAACTACGAGACCCACGTGGTGCCGATCATCGCCGACATCGACGCCGGCTTCGGCAACCCCGAGGCGACGTACCTGCTCGCGAAGAAGATGATCGAGGCCGGTGCGTGCGCGCTGCAGATCGAGAACCAGGTCTCCGACGAGAAGCAGTGCGGCCACCAGGACGGCAAGGTCACCGTGCCGCACGAGGACTTCATCGCGAAGCTGAACGCCATCCGCTACGCCTTCCTCGAACTCGGCATCGACAACGGCGTGATCGTGGCCCGCACCGATTCGCTCGGCGCCGGCCTCACGCAGAAGCTCGCCGTCAGCACGACCCCGGGCGACCTGGGCGACCAGTACAACTCGTTCCTCGACGTCGAGGAGATCTCGGAGGCCGATCTCGGTAACGGCGACGTCGTCATCAAGCGCGACGGCAAGCTGCTGCGCCCGAAGCGCCTCGCCTCGAACCTGTACCAGTTCCGCACGGGCACCGGTGAGGATCGCGTGGTGCTCGACTGCATCACGTCGCTGCAGAACGGTGCGGATCTGCTGTGGATCGAGACGGAGAAGCCGCACGTGGAGCAGATCGCCGGGATGGTCGACCGCATCCGCGAGGTCGTGCCGAACGCGAAGCTCGTCTACAACAACAGCCCGTCGTTCAATTGGACGCTCAACTTCCGCCAGCAGGCCTTCGATCAGATGACCGAAGAGGGACAGGACGTGTCGGCGTACGATCGCGACAAGCTCATGAGCGTCGAGTACGACGCGACCGAGCTCGCGCGCCTCGCCGATGAGAAGATCCGCACCTTCCAGAAGGACGCGTCGGCTCGCGCCGGCATCTTCCACCACCTCATCACCCTGCCGACCTACCACACGGCGGCGCTGTCGACCGACAACCTCGCGAAGGGCTACTTCGGCGACGAAGGCATGCTGACCTACGTGCGCGACGTGCAGCGCGAAGAGATCCGTCAGGGCATCGCGACGGTGAAGCACCAGAACATGGCGGGCAGCGATATCGGCGACAACCACAAGGAGTACTTCGCCGGCGAGGCCGCACTCAAGGCGGGCGGCAAGGACAACACGATGAACCAGTTCGGCTGATCATCCTCTCCGATCGCAGAGCCGATCGGAAGCACCCGGGCGGGGGTCGCGGCTTCGGCTGCGGCCCCCGCTTCGCGGTCGTGGCTTAGCCTGAACGGTATGAGCTCCTCCCCTGCCGGTTCGCGGCCCGTGCCGTCCGGTCTCGCCGGCCCGCCGCCCGAGATGATGCCGGTGCCGGCCGCCGTGCGGCGCGCGCTCGCAGCCCGCGCTCTCGGCGATGCGCGGCTGCGCCCGGTGTGGCGCAATGGCGTCGGCGGCCTGACGTTCGCGGTGGGCGGCGGTTCGGGCGGGCCTCTCGACAGGGATCGCCCCGCCGCGAAGTTCTTTGCGAAGTGGAACCCGGCCGGGTCGGGCGAGTCGCTCTCCGCCGAAGCGGAGCGCCTGCGCTGGTTGCGCGGCCGCCACTCGGCGCCGACCGTTGTCGAGCTCATCGCGGACGGCGGCGAGGAGGTGATGCTGACGCGCGCGCTGCCCGGCGCCTCGGCGGTGGCGGAGCGCTGGAAGCGCGACCCCGGGACGGCGCTGCGCGCCCTTGGCGACGGACTGCGCCGGCTGCACGCGACGCCCGTCACCGGCTGCCCGTTCGACTGGAGCGTCGAGTATCGCATCGCCGCCGCGGGAGTCGACGCCGAAGCCCTCGGGCCGGTGCCGCCCATCGACCGGCTCGTCGTCTGCCAGGGCGACCCGTGCGCACCGAACACCCTCATCGCCGCTGACGGGTCGTTTCTCGCCCACGTCGACCTCGGGCGGCTCGGCGTCGCCGACCGCTGGGCCGACCTCGCCGTGATCACGATGTCGCTGGAATGGAACTACGCAGATTACGACGAGGCGGTCTTCTGGGAAGCCTACGGCGCTGAGCCCGACCCGGCGCGCATCGACTTCTACCGCGGGCTCTGGAACGCGGAGTAGCCCGACCGCCTCACGCTCAGTAGTGGTATCGCGCCTGCAGAATGATGAGATCGTCGCCGTCCACGAGGTACACGAGACGGTGCTCCTCGGTGATGCGCCGCGACCACGCTCCCTGCGCACCGTACTTGAGCTGCTCGGGTTTCCCGATCCCCTCGAACGGGTCGCGCAGGCAGGCATCGAGGAGCGTATTGATGCGCTTCAGCACTCGTCGATCCGCGGTCTGCCAGTGCTTGTAGTCTTCCCATGCCGATCGGTCCCACGACAGGCGCATCATTCGTCTCTATCGAGCTCGTGTTCCTCAGCACCTCCGGTACGTGCGCGCTCGTAGGAATCGAGCAGCCTGCGCGCATTCGCCGGCGAGCGGAACAGGTACGCGGTCTCCTGCCATGCTGCGTACTCGTCGGCGGGCATCAAGACGGCGTTGCCTTTTCGAGAGACGATCTCGACGGCGTCGCGGTCGGCGTTGACGCGCTCGATCAGCGGAAAGAGTGTGCGTCGAGCCTCGCTCACGGTGATTGACATGACCGACCCCGCCTCTCAACAAATTGTACGTCTTTATGGTACCACTTGCGCGAATGATGTTACGACGACACCGCAAACGATCGATGCGATACTGACGGCATGGATATCCACCTCACCGACGACGTCGCAGCCGACCGACTGCTCACCGAGAACCCGCTCGCCCTGCTCATCGGCATGCTGCTCGACCAGCAGGTCGCGATGGAGGTCGCCTTCGCCGGGCCGCTCAAAATGCAGCAGCGCCTCGGCGATATCACGGCCGAGCACCTCGCTTCGATCGATCCCGACGACTTCGAGGCGGCGTTCAAGCAGACCCCGGCCGTGCACCGCTTCCCCGGGTCGATGGCGGCGCGCGTGCAGAAACTCTGCCAAGGGCTGATCGATGAGTGGGGCGGCGACGCCGCGGCGATCTGGACGCAGGGCTCCCCCGACGGCAGGACAGTGCTGAAGCGACTCAAGTCACTGCCCGGCTTCGGCGATCAGAAGGCCAAGATCTTTCTCGCCCTGCTCGGCAAGCAGGTCGGCTTCGACGGGGCCGGGTGGCGCGAGGCCTCCGCCCCGTACGGCGCCGAGGGCACGCACATGAGCGTGGCGGACATCACGTCGCCCGAGACGCTGCTGCTGGTGCGCGAGGCGAAGCGCGCCGCGAAAGCCGCCGCGAAGCGCGGCTGAGCAGCACGGGCATTCGCCTCGCCATGGTCGAACTGCGCCTCGAAGCGATCGGTCCGTTCAACCACCGGGCGGTGCTCGCCATGCTCACCGCCCATGCCGTGCCGGGCGTCGAAGCGGTCGACGGTGCGGTCTACCGGCGCCTGATCTCGGATGGCGGCGGAAGCGAGGCGCGGCCGGTGCTCATCGAGCTCGTCTTCGACCCGCACGGCCTCACGGCGCGCTTCGATGCGGAGCTCCGCGACCCGCACGGCACTGCCGCGATGCTGCGCCGATGGTTCGACCTCGACGCCGACATCGCAGCGATCGACGCCGCGCTCTCGCCCGACCCGCTTCTCGGCCCGATGATCGCACGGCACCCGGGCGTGCGCATCACCGGCCATCCCGACGAGTTCGAAGCGGTCGCGGCCGCCATCATCGGGCAGCAGGTGTCACTCGCGGCGGCCCGCACCTTCTCGAGTCGCCTCGCTGCCGCTTTCGGCGCCGTCGCCGGCGCATGGCGCTCGCTACCGACCGCTGCGGCGCTCGCGGATGCGGGCCCCGAGCGGATCCGTTCGCAGGTCGGCCTGACCGGGGCGCGCGCACGCGCCCTGCACGAGGTCGCGAAGCGTTGGGCGGGCGGACCGTTGCTTGCCGGCACTTCTGCGGCCGAGGCGCGGGAAGCACTGCTCGCGATCCCTGGCGTCGGCCCCTGGACCGCCGACTGCCTGCTCGTGCGCGCGATGCAGCATCCGGATACGTTCGTGCCCGGCGACCTCGTCGCCCGTCGAGCTCTCGGCATGGACCAGAAGCAGGCCGCCGCGCGATCGGAAACCTGGGCCCCCTACCGCTCGTACGCACTGCTGCAGCTGTGGACGCACGCCTCGTACCTCTGAGGCTCCCCTGCGCCTGCGAAGAGACGACCGATCATAGTAACCTCGATATGTTCGCCCACGCGGCGTCCGCCTCCTTAGCTCAGTGGATAGAGCAACAGCCTTCTAATCTGTCGGTCACTGGTTCGAATCCAGTAGGGGGCACCATTATTTGGAATTGCCATGATCAGGAACTCCGTTCCTGGGAAGCGGTCGCACCTCGCTCCCCGCGAGAATCGCGAACGCGACGCGTTCGCTTCGAGATTCTCGCGCTGGTTCGAATCCAGTAGGGGGCACCGAGCGTTCTGCGAAGCATCGCTTCGCATGCGAGGCGACCCCAGCCGCCACAGCGGCTGCCCACGCGCGTGTTTTCGGCCGCTCGCATGAGGACGGACGGACTCGCCGCCCGAACCGACGGAGTGCTGGGCCGGATAGGATCGCAGGATGCCCCGAACCTCCAGAGCCCCGCTTCCGTTCGAGGTTTGGGCCCTGGTAGCGGGCGCCTTCGCGGTTGCCCTCGGCTACGGCGTGGTCGCCCCGGCTATCCCCCAGTTCGCCCTCGAGTTCGGTGTTTCGAAGTTCGCCGCCTCGGCGATCGTGAGCGCCTTCGCGCTCATGCGACTGGTCTCGGCACCGTTCGCGGGGTGGATCGTGGCGCGCATCGGCGAGCGGCTCACCTACACGATCGGCATCCTGATCGTCGCGCTCTCGACCGGAGCGACGGCGCTCGCCGCCGACTACACGCAGTTCATCGTGCTGCGCGGTGCGGGCGGAGTCGGATCGGCCATGTTCACCGTCGCCGCCACCGCGCTGCTCGTCAAGGTCAGCCCGCCCGACTCGCGCGGGCGCGTCGCGAGCCTCAATGCCGCCGGGTTTCTGCTCGGCGGCCTGCTCGGGCCGGTATTCGGCGGCATCGTCGCGGGCTTCGGACTGCGCGCGCCGTTCGTGTTCTACTTCCTCACCCTGCTCGTGGCCGCCGCTGTCGTCGCGATCGCGCTCAGGCGGTCGACGTTCGCCGGCGGCCCGGCCACCGGCGCCACCGACGCGGCACCGCTCGGCCTCGCGGAGGCGCTGCGTGTTCCGCAGTACCGATCGCTGCTCCTGTCGGTGTTCGCCTTCGGTTGGGCATCGTTCGGCGTGCGCATCTCGGTCATCCCGATCTTCGTCGCGGTCGTCTACGGCGGCGACGCGGCGGATGCCGCCTGGGTGCTCGCGGGTTACGCTGCCGGCAATGCGCTGCTCATCTTCCCATCGGGCCGCTGGACCGATACCGTCGGCCGCAAGCCGCTGCTCGTCACCGGCATGGCCGTGCTCGCGGCGAGCTATTTCGTCTTCCCGGCTTCGCCATCGCTGTGGGCGGCGATCGCGCTCATGGCCGTCGCGGGCGCCGGTTCGGCGCTCGTGAACCCGGGTCAGCAGGCCGTGCTCGCCGATGTGCTCGATCAGCGCCCGGGCGGCAACGTGGTCGCCGCGTACTCGATGATGACCGACCTCGGAGGGGTGCTCGGACCGCTCATCGCGGGCGCGATCCTCGATCTCGCGGGGTTCGGGTGGGCGTTCGGCGTCACCGCAGCGCTGATCGTCGCTGCCCTGATCGGGTGGGTGCTGGTGCGCGACCTCGCACCGGCGAACCGTTCCCCGGAAGATTAGGCGGCGCGTCGGAGCGGTGCCCCGTGGCCGGGCTCAGCTAGTCGGTAGCACTGCTTTCGCGGGCGGGGAGCATCTACTGACCAGCTGCGCTCAAAAGAATGAGGGGCCAGGGATCGCCGGGCCTCAGCCTTCGAGGTCGTCCACCCCGGGCATCCAGGTGAGCCCGGGCACGCCCCACCCGTTCTTGCGCCGCGCCTTCTGCGCCCCCTTGCTCTCGGGGTGCACGAGGCGGTCGACGTAGAGCAGCCCGAGCAGGTGGTCGTACTCGTGCTGCATGATGCGCGCGAACCAGCCGCTCGTCTCGAGCTCGAACCACTCGCCGTCGATGTCCTGCGCGCGCAGCAGCGCGCGCTCGGAGCGGCGCAATGCGAAGCGCTCGCCGGGGAACGAGAGGCAGCCCTCGACGTCCTCCTCGTCGGGCAGGCCGGGCTCGGGCGGCGAGATCCAGAGCGTCGGGTTGATCGCGACGCCGCGCGCCGGTGCTTCCTCCTGATCGTCGTACATCCAGACGAAGATGCGCTTGCCGATGCCGACCTGGGGCGCTGCGAGCCCCACACCGGGCGCGCGCTCGCAGGTTTCGAACATGTCGCTCACGAGTTCGCGCAGACCGTCGTCGAACTCGGTAACGGTCTCGGCGGGGCGGTGCAGCACGGGCTCGCCGCAGATCGTGATGGGAAGAACTGCCATGTGCTCAAGCCTAGTAAAGTTGCAGCTATGTCGAATACGCCCGCTGAGCAGATTGTCTGGATCGATTGCGAGATGACGGGGCTCGACACCGATCGAGACGGTCTCTGCGAGATCGCCGTGATCGTCACCGATTTCGATCTCGAGCCGCTCGATGCGGGGTTCGAGATCGTCATCGATCCCGGCGCCGAGGCGCTCGAGCAGATGAACGACTTCGTGCGGTCGATGCACGAGAAGTCGGGGCTGCTCCCCCGCATCGAATCGGGCGCTTCGGTGGCCGACGCCGAGCAGCAGGTCCTCGACTACGTGAACCGCTTCGTCGGCCCGGGCCGACGGCCGCTGGTCGCGGGCAACACCATCGGCATGGATCGTCGCTTCATCGCGAAGTACATGCCGACGCTCGAAGAGCGGCTGCACTACCGCAGCATCGATGTCTCCACGATCAAGGAGCTGGCGCGCCGCTGGTACGTGCCCGCCTACTTCGGAGCGCCCGAGAAGCGCGGCGGCCACCGTGCGCTGGCCGATATCGCCGAGTCGATCCAGGAGCTCGCGTACTTCCGCAAGACGGTGATGGTCGAGGGATCGGGCCCCGATAAGGTCGTCTCGGCCCAGGCCGCCGAAGAGGCCGGCGCACGCTACGCCGCGCTCATCGACGGCGACTCCGCGATCTCGGAGTAGTCCCGCGTAGGGTGGGCCGCATGAACGCACCTGCCGAAACCGCACCGCAGCTCGAAGCGCTCGACGAGACCGGCATCGGCCGCGTGCTCGTCGTCGTCGCCCACCCCGACGACCCCGAGTACGGCACCTCCGCCGCCGCGGCCGAATGGACCGCACGCGGCATCGAAGTCGGGTATCTGCTGCTCACCACCGGCGAAGCCGGCATGCAGCGCCCGCCCGAGGAGGCGGCGCCGCTGCGCGCGCAAGAACAGCGGAAGGCATGCACGGAAGTGGGAGTCGAACACCTCACCATCCTCGATTTCCCCGACGGCATGCTCGAGTACGGTATCGAGCTGCGCCGAGCGATCGCACGCGAGATCCGACGCTTCCGCCCCGATGCCGTGATCACCGGCTCCGGAGCGCTCGTCGTGCCCTGGGGCCTCGATCATGCCGACCACCGGGCGACCGGGCTCGCGACGATCGATGCGGTGCGCGACGCGGACAACCGCTGGCTCTTCACGGAGCAGCTGCAGGACGAGGGGCTCGCACCCTGGGGCGCGACGTGGCTGCTGCTCACCGGCGCCGAACCGAACTGCGCCGTCGAGGTCTCCGAGCAATCGGTCCGTCGCGCCGTGGCCTCGCTCTCGGCCCACCGCGCCTACCTCGCCGACCTGCCGTGGCACGATGCTCCGGAAGACCTGATCCCTGGCGTGCTCGCCCAGGCGGGGTCGCAGGCAGGGTCGCCGTTCGCGGTCGCGTTCCAGGCCCATCGCCTGCGCGCGTAGCAGTTCGAGCGTCATCCCACCAGGGGTGGACCGTTACCGAATCGTTGCATAACCTGGATGCACACGATGAGGAACTTTCAGATGCTGACGGGAACCGACGCGAGGACCGGCCGGGTGCAGGCTCGGCCGGCGGGTAGCGCCGTGCGGCGTGACGTGCAGGGGCTCCGCACCATCGCCGTCGGGCTCGTGCTCATCTACCACCTCGCGCCGCAGCATCTGAGCGGCGGCTACATCGGCGTCGATATCTTCTTCGTCATCTCGGGCTTCCTCATCACCGGGCAGATCCTCGGCGAGCTCGACCGCTCCGGACGCATCGACCTGCCGCGGTTCTGGGCCCGCAGAGCGAGACGCCTGCTGCCCGCCGCGATGGTCGTGCTCATCGTGACCGTCGCCGGGGTCTACGCCTTCGTACCGACCGGGCTCACGCCGGCCTTCCTCGCGCAGGTCGCCGCCGCGACCGGCTACGCCGAGAACTGGATGCTCGCCGCCCAAGCCGTCGACTATTCCGCTGCCGGTGCCGCGGCCTCACCGGTGCAGCACTACTGGTCGTTGTCGGTCGAGGAGCAGTTCTACATCGTCTGGCCCCTGGTTGCGGTGCTCGCGATCGCGATCGCCGCGAAGCTGCGGGCCCGCTCTCGCGACCGGGCGCCGGGCCTGCGCGTACCGGGGCCCGCAGGCGTCTTCGCCGCGCTGATCGTCGTCATCGCGCTGCTCTCATTCGGGCATTCGATCGCCGAGACCGCCGCGAACCCCTCGTGGGTGTACTTCTCGACCGCGACGCGGGCATGGGAGTTCGCGTTCGGCGGCGTGCTCGCCTGGCTCGCGGCCGCACGTCCCGCGTGGACCCGTGCGCTGCAGCGGATCGACCCGCGGCTGCGCATGGGCGCGGTGTGGGCGGGCGCGGCGGGCATCGTCGTCACCGCGCTCGTTTATTCGGATGCGACACCGTTCCCCGGCGCGACGGCCCTGCTCCCCGTCGTGTCGACCCTGCTCATCGTCGCTGCAGCAGAACCGGGCGGCCCCGGATCGCTCCAGCCGCTCCTCGCCTCACGGCCGATGCAGTGGCTCGGCGACGCCTCGTACGGCATCTATCTCTGGCACTTCCCATTCATCGTGCTCGCCCCGTACCTGCTCGGCCGCCCGCTCGATTTCTGGAGCGGCTGCATCGTCGTCGTGGCGACGCTCGGCGCTGCGGCCCTGTCGAAGCGATACGTCGAAGACCCGTTCCGCTTCGGCCCTGCCCGACGATGGAGCAACCGGCGCTCGCTCGCCTTCGCGGGAGGCGGCATGGCCGTGCTGATCGGGCTCACGCTCGGCGGCTTCGGGGTCGCGAAGCAGGAGGTCGCGGCGGCGCAGCAGAGCATCGCCGCGGACCTCCGCGTCGCCGATCGGTGCACGGGTGCAGGCGCGCTCGACACCGGATCGGGATGCGAGGCAGTGCCCGATCTCGAGCCGACGCCGGGCATCGACCTGGTCGCCGACCGCCCCGAGAGCTGTCTATCGAACGTCGCGGGCGATCAGCTGCTCGTCTGCGAGTACGGCGCACCGGTGGGCGAGGCCGAGCGCACGGTCGCGCTCCTCGGCGATTCCCACGCCGAGCAGTGGCTCACCCCGCTCAAGCGCATCGCCGAGCGCGAGAACTGGCATCTCGTGGTGATGGCGAAGGGATCGTGCCCGTTCACAACCGCCGAGCGCGACTACGTCACGAAACCGGAGGCCCAGAACGAGAAGCTGCGGGCCGACTGCAGCAGTTGGAACGATCAGGTCATCGAGGCTCTCGAGGAGCGCCCCGAGATCGACACGATCGTGACCTCCGCGAAAGCCGCGAACCGCGTCGTCTCGAATGCGGAGGATTGGCAGGATGCCGCCGTACTCGGCTACGAGGAGCGCTGGCAGCAGCTGCCCGGAAGCGTGCGCGGCGTCGTGGCGATCGCCGACACCCCGCAGATGCCCGAGGACGTGCTGCAATGCGTGGGCGAGAACGGCGAGAAGGCCGCGAGCGCGTGCGCGGCACCCGCGACGGAGCAGCCGGAGGACGACCCGCTGCTGCGCGCCGCGGCGGTCAGCCGCAATGTCGAAACCGTCGACATGGGCCAGTACTTCCGCTCGGGCGAGGAGCACCCTCCGGTGCTCGGCGGCGTACTGGTCTATCGCGATTCGCATCACATCAGCTGGGCCTACGCCGAGACGCTCACCGATGCGCTCGCCGAACGGCTCGACCCCGCAATGCCGGAGCTGTCAAACGCGCCGACTGCCGCCGATGCACCCGGGTAGGCGCGCGGGACGTTCTGCTCGCAGAGAGCACCGTGTCCCGCGCGCCGAACCTCAGGGAAGAGGTACGGTGCCGACCAGGCCGACGGAGTGGCCGGCGTTGATCACGACCATGACCTCGTCCTCGACGCGCTCGCGCGAGAGCGAGATCCTGCCGCGATACACTCCGGGCTGATCATCGACCGGCAGCAAGATGTGCCCGTCGGCCCACACCTCGGCGCGCGTGCCCGTCTCTCCGTCGATGCGCACCTCGACATCCCACGACCGCCCGTGCTGGTCGATCTTCACCGTATAGTCGATCTCGTCCGGAATCGGCGCAGCCTCGCCCGCCGTGATCTGGTTGCTCGGCAGCGACGGCGTCAGGAAAGCCGGCTGACGGTGGTGCGTGGCCTGCTCGTAGGCGTAGGCGTAGTCGAGCAGGGCGTCATCGGTGTAGGCGGCGCCCGCGAATGTGAGCCCGACCGGCATCTGCGTGTCGTGCATGTGGCCCATCGGCACCGTCACGGTCGGAATGCCGAGATGGCGCAGCACGCGGTTGCCGTTCGAGTAGACGACGCCGTTCAGCGAGGCGTACTCGAGGCTCTCCACCCGCGTGAACAGATCGTCGCGGCCGACATCGCCCGCCGCCGGGAATACGACGAAGTCGAGTCCCTCTGCCACCAGCCAATCCTCGAAGTCGAGCTTGCGCGCCTCCTCGAGGCCGCGCAGCAGGTGGTCGAGGCCCGGCACGTCGTCGTAGGAGTCGGGGATGCCGCCCTTCACGATCTCGGCGAGGCGCTGCCAGTCGAACCCGGCGCGCGCCCGCGTCACCCATACGGGAATGGGCTCGTCCTTCTCCGGGAACACGGTGTCGCCGTCGACGTCGGCCCAGGTGTTGAGATTGGGGTCGGCGTTCTCGCGCAGGAACATGTCGAGCGCCATCGCGGTGACGACGCCGCCCTCGATCGCCCGCCAGTCCTTCGGCACCAGGCCGCGTTCGGGCAGTCCCTGGGCCCCCGGCCGGTCGACCTCGTAGTTCGAGACGACCGGGAAGTCGACCTCGACCACTTCGGCCCCGAGATCGCGGAGCTCTGCGGCGGCCGCATCCCAGAGCCGACGGACGCTGGGGCGGATCACCGGCGGGTCGATCGCATCGGGGTCTTCGCCGATGTACATCTTCGGCACACCGATGCGCATACCGTCGAGGCGCTCCGGGCGCGGGCGGGCGATAGGGCGGCGGAACACCTGGTCGGGCTGCGGCAGCGAGACCACATTCTGCTGGCGCCAGAACTCGCCCTCCTGATTCTCGTCAGCCTCGGTGAGCACGTCGAGCAGCAGCAGCAGGTCATCGACCGTGCGCGTGTGCGGCACCACGACGTCGCAGCTCGGGCGCAGCGGCCAGTTGCCCCGCAGCGACAGCATGCCGCGCGACGGCGTGTACGCGACGAGTCCGTTGTTCGAGGCGGGCGAGCGGCCCGACGACACCGTCTCCTCGGCCATACCGAAGGCGCACATGCTCGATGCCGTCGCGGTCGCCGAGCCGTTCGACGAGCCCGAACCATACGCTCCGGTGAGGTAGAGCGGATTGTACGGGCTGCGCGCGTAGTCGTAGACGCCGGGCTGGATGCCGCCCGCCGCCATCGGCGGCATGTTGGTCTTGCCGATAAGCACCGCACCCGCCGCGCGCAGTTGGGCGACCGATGCCGCATCCTCGTTCGAGACGAGGTCGACGAGCGCCTCGCTGCCCGAGGCGACCGTCATCCCCCTGACCTTGTAGCTGTCCTTCACCGTGAAGGGAACGCCCTCGAGCTTGCCGGCCTCGCCGCGCCGCCGGCGCTCGTCCGAGGCGATGGCCTCCGCCATGCAATCGGGGTTGATCAGCGGCACGGCCTTGAGGCATTGGCCCGACCGGTCGTAATATGCGATGCGGTTCAGGTAGGCGCAGACCAGGTCGACGCTGGTCACCTTCCCCGAATCGAGTTCATCCAGCATCTCGGAGATGCTCATTTCCAGGACGTCGATCTTCTGCACCGCACTCGCTCCTTCAGCAACACTCTGACTTCTTCGTCACGTGCGGTGCACCTGCGCCGCACGTCTCGCGAACGATGACTGCGCACCCGCATGAAACCGCGGCAGTGCAGTCATTGCTCAGTGTAGACCTCGGGCTCGCCCGGCCACCAGGATGGGCTCGGTGCGGCGCGGCGCCGCATACCCGCGGCTCGGGACCGCGGCGAGACGGCGGGAAAACAAGAATGGCGAGATCTTTCGATCCCGCCATTCTCGATTCGCGTGCGCGGAGGGGGACTTGAACCCCCACGCCCTAATACGGGCACTAGCACCTCAAGCTAGCGCGTCTGCCATTCCGCCACCCGCGCGAATCTTGTTCGGACTTTCATCGGCCGAACAGAGAATAACTTAGCACGGTTCCGGCGAGCAATGCGAATCGCTTCCGGAACTCGCGCGCGCCGCACCTTCGCACCCCGACTCGGGGGTCAGTCCGGGCGCCCGATGGCGGCGATCTGCGCTCCGGTCGCGGCGACGAGGTGCGCGGGCGCGAGTTCGAGGTCGAGGCCGCGGCGACCGCCCGAGACGAGCACCGTTTCATGCTCCTCGGCGCTCCGATCCAGCACGGTCGGCAGCCGCGCACGCTGCCCGATCGGGCTGATGCCGCCGACGACGTACCCGGTGCGGCGCTCCGCGACCGCCGGGTCGGCCATCGATGCGCGTTTGCCCCCGACCGCGGCGGCGAGGGCCTTCAGATCGAGTTTGCCCGACACCGGCACGATGCCGACGACGAGCGCCCCGTCGACGTCCGCGAGCAGCGTTTTGAACACCCGTTCCGGTGAGATGCCGAGCATTGCCGAGGCTTCTCCCCCGAAATCGGTGACGGCGGGGTCGTGCGCGTACGCGCGCACGGTGTACGGAACCCCCAGAGTATCGAGGGCTTTCGTCGCCGGTGTCGCCGACCCTGCTCGCTTCTTCGCCATCGTTCCAGGATACGGCGCGCCGCTACGGCCGCAGTCGACGACGCAGCAGGTCGATACGCTTCTGCAGCTGGGTCACCGACGCCTGCGGCACGGCGGGTCCGCCGCAGACGCGGCGCAGCTCCGTGTGGATGTCCTTATGGAACTCTCCCGACACCTTGGCGTACATGCCGACGAGCGAGCTCAGCAGCTTGCGCTGCTCGCCGAGCGTGCGGTGCAGCGCCTCGGGGGCCTCGGCCTTCTCGGGCGGATGCTCGAGCAGCCCCTGCCGGCCGGCGCTGCGCCTCGCCTGTCGCGCCTGCCGCTGCTGCAGCAGGGCCTTCACCTCCTGCGGTTCGAGCAGCCCGGGGAATCCGAGGAAGTCGAGCTCCTCCTCGCTCTCGACCTCTGCATAGCCGCCGAACTCCGCCCCGTCGAAGACGGCGCGGTCGAAGTGCGCATCCGAGGCGAGGGCCTGGTAGACGAACCCTTCGCCTTCGAGCTCCCCCGAGGCGCGATCCTCGCGCTCCGCCTCCGCCATGAGCGCCGCCTCGGCGTCCCACATCTCCTCGGCGCTCTTCGGGCCCTCGAGCACATGGCCGCGCTCCTTCTCGAGCTCTGCCGCGAGCTGCATGAGGGCCGGAACGTTCGGAATGAACACGGAGGCGACCTCGCCGCGACGGCGCGAACGCACGAAGCGGCCGATCGCCTGTGCGAAGAAGAGCGGCGTCGACGAGCTCGTCGCGTACACGCCGACGGCGAGGCGCGGTACGTCCACGCCCTCCGACACCATGCGCACGGCGACCATCCAGCGCCGCATCTTGTTCTTGCCCATCGAGAACTCGTCGATCTGCTCCGATGCCGTCGCGTCGTCCGAGAGGATGAGCGCGACCGGCTCCCCGGTGATCTCGTGCAGCTGGGCCGCATAGGATTTGGCGGCGGCATGATCGGTCGCGATGACGAGACCACCGGCGTCCGGAATCTGCAGACGCACCTCGGTGAGTCTGCGGTCGGCGGCGCGCAGCACCTTCGAGATCCATTCACCGGCGGGGTCGAGCGCCGTGCGCCAGGCCTGCGAGGTGATGTCTTTCGTGTTGCCCTCGCCGAGGGCGGCCTCCATCTCTTCGCCGGCCGACGTCTGCCAGCGCATCTTGCCGGCGTAGACCATGAAGATGACGGGCCGCACGATCCCGTCGGCGAGCGCGCGGCCGTAGCCGTAGTCGTAGTCGGTGAGCGAGACGCGCGAGCCATCGCCCTGCGGCTGGTACTGCACGAACGGGATGGGCGCCTCGTCGGAGCGGAAGGGCGTGCCGGTCAGCGAGAGGCGGCGCTTCGCAGTGCCGTAGGCCTCGCGGATCGCGTCGCCCCAGCTGAGGGCGTCGCCGCCGTGGTGCACCTCGTCGAGGATGACGAGCGTGTCGGCGCTCTCGGTGAGCCGCCGGTGCTGCACCGGCTTCATGGCGATCTGCGCGTAGGTCACGGCGACGCCGTGGTAGTGGCGACCGTAGCCGAGGCCGTCGCTGTTCGAGTAGTTCGGGTTCAAGCGGATGCCCGCGCGTGCCGCGGCGTCGGCCCACTGGGTCTTCAGGTGCTCGGTCGGAGCGACGACGATGATCTGGCTCACCACGTGGGTGGAGCGGAGGATCGCGGCGAGGCGGAGCGCGAAGGTCGTTTTGCCGGCGCCGGGTGTTGCGGAGGCGAGGAAGTCGCGCGGGTTCTCGTCGAGGTAGAGGCGAATCGCCTCCTCCTGCCATTTCCGCAGTGTGCCGGCGGTGCCGTGGGCGGCGCGTTCGGGGTATGCCGGGGGCAGGTGTTCGGCGGCACTCGTCCCGGGGAGATGGAGCGGGCCGGTTTCTGTCACAGCGTTCTAGTGTATCCGAGGCGGCCGACACACTGCCTCAGCGGGCGGAGTACTGACGGCCGGTGCAGCCCCCGGCATCGGGCAGCACCGGTCGTCTGCGACGGATCGCTGTGCGGAGCGCGACCCCTGTCGCACGTTCAGTCGATCTCGGGCCTCGGGAACACCCGTGGTTCGAGGTCGAGCGAGCGCACGTGCTCGGCGATCTCGCCACAGCTCGTGAGCCAGAGATCGGACATCCCCGCCATCGTCTCGAGCAGGGTTTCGAGCGCGCGCATTCGACCGAGCCTCCCGCTGAGGAAGGGGTGGATGGTCAGCGTGAAGCAGGATTCGTAGCGGTGCGACTCTGCGAGCTCGCCCTGCCACATCGAGAGCGCCTTCGCCGGGTCCTCGATGACGCCGGGCCCGAACACATCGGGTACGAATGCGAACTGCTCCCAGTCGTCGAGGGCCCACGACACCGGGATCTCGACGAGGGAGCGTGCGCCGGCTCCGGGGCGCTCCGCGAGCTCGTACGGCAGGTCGGAGTCCATCATGCTCGAGTCGTACAGGAAGCCGCGGTCGAGCAGGATCTCGGCGGTCGAGTACGACGTCTCCCAGAGCGGCGCCCGGTATCCGACCGGGCGGATACCGAGCACCCGTTCGAGCGATTCGAGACCGCGGTCGATGATGGCGGCCTCCTCATCGTACGAGAGCCCGGCCATCGCCTCGTGCATGTACCCGTGGTGGGCGATCTCGTGCCCGGCATCGCGGATGCGCTTCAGGAGGTCGGGATATCGCTCGACGGTGTAGCCGGGGGCGAAGAAGGTGGCGCGCACGTCGAAGCGCTGGAGCAGATCGAGCACGCGCGGCACGCCGGTGAGCGCACCGTAGGCCTGGTGGCTCATGACCGACAGGCGGTCGCGGGTGCCCCGATCAATCGTGAGCGCGACATCCTCGGAATCGAGGTCGAACCCGAGGTTGGCGGCCGAGCGGAATCCCTTCGGCCAGGCGATCGGTGCGGCAGGCCTCGTGGCGTCTGCGGTGAACTGCTGGGTCATGACTGCGTCCTCTCTCGGTGCTGCGGCTCGTTCACACGCGCGCCCGCGTGCTGCCGCCATTGGCCTGCAGCGTCTGGCCGACGAACGCCCGCGTATCGGGGCGCGAGAGGAGGGCCGCGACTTCGGCGATCTCCTCGGGCCGCCCGATTCTGCCGGCAGGGATCTCGGCTCCGTATCGTTCGTGCATCTCGTGCAGCGGGATGCCGGCATCGTCGGCATCGACCTGCAGCTGCGGGGTGTCGATGATGCCGGGTGCGATGCCGTTCACGGTGATGTTCTCGGGAGCGAGTTCGCGCCCCAGCGACTTCGTCAGCGCGATGAGCCCCGACTTCGACGATGCGTACGCGGTCGCATTCGGCCAGCCGACGACCCCCCATTCCGATGCGACGATGACGATGTTGCCGCGGCCGGTGCGGCGCATGCCGGGCACGACCGCCTGCACGCACCGGAAGGTGCCCGAGAGGTTCGTGTCGATATTGCGCCACCAGTCGTCGGCATCGTGCTCGAGCAGCGGGCTCATCGACATGTAGGCCGCGTTGCAGACGAGCACGTCGACGGGGCCCTGTTCGACGGCGACGGCGTCGAAGGCTTCGCGCACCTCGTCGGGCTTCGAGATGTCGGCGATGACCGGGAACCCCCCGGTCGCCCCGACGACCTCGCGCAGCTGGGGCGTGTCGGACCGACCGTTGATACCGACCCGTGCGCCCTCTGCCGCGAGCCGTATCGCGATGGCCCGGCCGATGCCCTGCGTCGCACCGGTGACCACCGCGATGCGCCCCTGCTGGCGCTGCTTCAACTGCTCGCTCATCAGATCACCGCTCCCATGTTCGGGGAGATCACTTCGCCGAAGCAGAAGCCTCCCTCATCGATCAAGAACTGCACCGCCTGCGCAATGTCCCCCGGCTGCGCGAGCGCCCGGGCCGGCAGCGATGCCAAGTATTCGGGTGTGCGCTGCTCGGCGGGCAGCAGCGGGGTGTCGGTCGGCCCGGGCGCGACGGCGTTCACGCGCACCCCCTGGCCCGCAACCTCACTGCCGAGACTGCGCACGAAGCCGAGAATGGCGCCCTTCGCAGCGGAGTAGTGCGCCTCGCTCTCGGTGCCGGCGATACCGAGCTCCGACGAGATGGCGACGATCGCGCCGGCGCCCCGCTCGACCATGCCCGGCAGCACGGCCCGCACGGGGCCGACGAGGCCGCCGATGTGCACGCGCATCATGCGGTTCCAGCTCTCCTCCGTGATCTCGCTGAAAGGCGAGAACTCGTAGTAGCCGGCGGCGGTAACGAGCGCGTCGATCGGGCCGACGGTACGCTGCACCTCGGCGACGGCCGCGTCGACGGCGTCGCGATCCGCGACATCGCACACGAACGAGTGCTCGAGGTCCGCAATCGGCGCGAGGTCGAACCCGCACACTGTCCACCCGCTCTCCTGCAGGGCTCGGCAGACGGCCATGCCGATGCCCGATGCCGCTCCGGTGACGACTGCCACACGTGTCACGATCGTTCCTCCTTCATTTCGATCTCTGCCGCGACCCGCAGGTCGTCATGCACTTCGCTGATGGGCTGCCTGATGTGGTGTCGCCTCGTGCGGTAGACGACGGCGCCGATGATGCCGAGCGCGACGAGGCTGATCACCATGCTCCAGTCGATGAACCAGGGCTGGTCCGGGATGTCGCGCGGCCACATCACGTTCACGACCTGGAACGTCAACCAGATCGCAGCGCCGTAGGTCACGGGTGCGCCAAGGCGGCCGAGCGTGAACTTGCCCGGCTTCCACTTGCCGCTCAGCCGCACCGCGGCAGCGGCGAACACCGGCACCGCGAAGGCGATGTAGGGGCCCATGACCGAGAAGCTAACGAGCACGTTGTAGAGCTGGGAACCGACGAGGAGCACGAACGCGGCCGCGATGATCGCGGTGAGCAGGATCGACCGGCTGGGCAGCTTCTCCGCGCCGCTGAGGCGCGACAGCCATGCCGCACCCGGCAGTCCGCCGTCGCGGGCCATGCCGTAGACGCCTCGCGACACCGCGGATTGCACGGCGAGGAAGCAGGAGACGAACCCGATGACGAACATGATGAGCAGGGGCTTGGCGATCGCCGGGCCGAGCTGCGCCTCGAGCGTCGCGGAGACGGGATCGCCCATGGGGTTCGCCAGCACCGCTCCGATGTCCGGGATAGCGAGGATCACGGCGACTGCAGAGATCATGACGGTGGTGCCGACGAGCAGCAGGCCGAAGACGATCGCCTTGGGCACATTGCGCTCGGGCTGTTCGACCTCTTCGGCGATCGAGCCGGCGGACTCGAAGCCGAGGAAGGCCCAGCCGACGAACGCGATGGCCAGCAGCATGGTACTGAAGCCGCCGGCATCCGGCCCGGGGAGCCCCTCGAACAGCGTCGACACCGGGTTCACCCGGTGGAAGATGAGGAGCACGATGCTGAGTCCGATCGACCCCACGAGCTCGCAGATGATGCTCGCGATAATCATGATCTTCAGGATCTGGCGCCCGATCATGTTCGCGGCGGTGCCGAGGGCGATGATGCCGAACGCGACAAGGGTGTGCACCCACGGCGCGGCATCCCCCTGCCCGAAGACGGCGAGCAGGAAGCCTGCGCCGCCGTGCGCGAGCGTCGCCAGTGTAATGGTGAGGCCCCACATGTACGCCCAGGCGGCGGTCCAGCCCCAGCCGATGCCCTTCGCGTGCCGCGCCCACTGGTAGACGCTGCCGGCGTAGGGCCAGCGCGAGGCGAGTTCTCCGAAGACGAGCGACACCAGCAGCTGACCGAACATCACGATCGGGAAGGCCCAGAAGAAGCGCGGCCCCGCCGCGAAGAGCCCGAGCGCGAAGATCGCGTAGAGCGCCACGATCGGCGAGATGTCAGCGAAGGCGAGGGAGAGCGCGGATCCGAATCCGAAGCCGCGTTTCAGTCGGTCTGTCGACCCGGGAAGTTGCGTGGTGCCGGCGGTGGTGTCGTTGCGACTCATAGGTCCCCCTTTGGACTCGGTGCCGCATTCATTGTCGAGCACCGGTACCGCAGCCAACAATCGACGATTGCACAGCTCGGCTGTTCTAGTCTCGACTTTCGTCCAACCGCTACCGCTCGTCGCGGAGCTGCCGGTAGGCCTGCACCGCCAGCCACAGTCGTGCGAGATCGCCGGTCTCCGATAGATCGTGGCCGGTGAGCTCTTCGATCTTGCGGATGCGGTACATCACCGTGTGACGATGCAGATGCAGGGTCTCTGCGGTCGCCCGCCACGAGCGGCCGTGCTCGAGGAAGGCTTCGAGCGTCGCCATCAGCTCGGCCGGGCCGCCCGCGTTGCCGAGCACCGGTCCGAGGACGCGGTCGATCAGCAGCCGGGCCTCCTCCGGGCCGCGCGGCCCGAGTTCGAGCGAAGTGTCGGCGTATGCGACCCATCGCGCGTTGCGGCCTTCTGCCGCACGCAGGGCCCAGCCCGCTTCTTCGCGCGCCCGGACCAGTCGACCGATGCTGCCGATCGGATTGCTCGCTCCGGCGCACCCCGCATCGCCGACCGCGTGCCCGAGCGCGTCGAGCATACGCGGCTCCGCCGGCAGCACCACGAACGAGGTCTCGCCTCGACGTATCGTAAGGTGAGGGCTTTCCGCCTGCCACAGCCGCACATGCAGCTCGGCCAGGCGCTCCGGCCGCTGCTCGTTGCGGGCAGCGACGAGTACCGCCTGTGCGAGGTCGATACCGGCGTCTTCGAGCGCGCGGGCGGCCTCGGCGCTGTCGGCCTTGCCATCGAGCATCTGGTTCAGCAGCTCGGCGCCGAAGCGGCGTCGATACTCGATGCCGAGGCGCAGCTGAGAGACCGCGAGCGCCCCGATGGTCGCCGCGTGCTGCAGGAGCAGCAGGTCGGGCATTCTGCCCGCAACGGGCAGGGCCACCAGCACGGCGTCCGGCTGCGCCGGCAGGTCGAGCAGCAGCGCGCGACGACCATCGGGAAGATCGATGCTCGTGGCCCCCGCCCGCACGCTCCCCTCGTGCTGCCCGATCGCTTCGCGCACGACGGCCGGCATCGGCGGCTGCCCGGGCGCCCAATTCTCGCCGGTCTCCCCGATGCAGACACGCACCTCGCACTCGAGCTCCGCCGAGATCGCATCGATGAGCCCCGGGAACCCCGTCTCCTCGTCTGCCGCGCGATGCATCGCCCGATACATGCGCTCCGTGCGACGCAGCCGGCTCGACTGCTCGACCTGGGTCGCCTCGGCGATCTCGCGGGCGACCGCCACGAACGGCTTCGGGTACGCGATCCAGAGGAGCGGAAACCCGAGCTCGTCGCAGGTGCGCAGCATCGTACGCGAGATCGGCGGGGCATACATCTCCTCGCCGATCACGAGCGCGACGGCCCCGTTTTCATGGAGCTGACGCACGAACCGCCCCTGCGCCGCCGCCGCCTTGGGCACTGAGAGCCCGTTGGTCATGAGCAGCTCGCCGCCGACGAGAAACCGCCACGGCTCCTCGATATCACTGGTGTGCGCCCACGCGACGACGCGATCGAGGCCAGTCGAGCCGGCCGCGATCGACAGCTGCAGATGAGACATTTCCGCGAGTTCGCGCACCGTCACCGACATGGAATGCATTCTATGCATCGCCGGAGATGCACGAGCGCGTCCACCGCGCGGCGCTCGATATGATGGATCTTCGTATCCGTAATGCGCCGCGCTCCTCGCACGGCAAAAGGCAGGGGTAGACATTGGCTGAGCATCCATCGTCTGATTCGAGTGACGCGAACGGCGTCGAACTCCCCTGGTCGCGATTCGTCGCGATCGGCGATTCGTTCACCGAGGGCGTCGGCGACCCCGATGCCGATAGCCCAGGCGGCCTGCGCGGTTGGGCCGACCGCTTCGCCGAAGCGCTCGCTGCGATCGACGAGAACTTCTCGTACGCGAACCTCGCGGTGCGCGGCAAGCTGATCCGCCAGATCTCGGAGGAGCAGGTGGAGCAGGCGCTCGAACTGCGCCCCGATCTCATCAGCCTGTGCGCGGGCGGCAATGACGTGATCCGCCCCGGCTCGGACCCCGACGAGGTGGCCGAGCAGCTCGAGCAGATCGTCACCCGCCTGAAGGCCGGCGGTGCGACCGTAGTGCTGTTCACCGGTGTCGACACCGCGTTCCAGCCCGTTTTCCGCTCCATCCGCGGCAAGGTCGCCATCTACAACGAGAACGTGCGCAAGGTCGCCCAGCGCCACGACTGCATCGTCGTCGACCAGTGGGCGATCGACGAATTGAAGGACGGGCGCTACTGGGCCGGCGACCGGCTGCACCTGAACGCGCTCGGCCACCACACGATCGCACGCGCGGCGCTCGCGGCGTTGAACGTGCCGAACGAGCTCACGCCGCTCGATCCGCCGTCGCTGCCCGAGCGCAGCTGGCGCGAGGCGCGCACGGAAGATGTCGTCTGGGCGCGCGAGTATCTGGTTCCGTGGGTGATCCGCCGCATCAAGCACGTCTCGTCGGGCGACGACATCGAACCGAAGCGTCCCCAGCCGACGCGCGCGCGTCGCGGGCGCTACGGGGCTGTCGACGAAGAACCGGAGCAGTTAGGCTGACCTCATGGCACATCTCACGCAGCAGCTCGCAGACACCGTCACCCAGGTCGGGGTGAACTCGGCCTTCGGCGATCCGCTCGAGGTCGACGGCACGACCATCATCCCCGTGGCCTGCACCTCGTTCGGATTCGGAGCCGGCGAAGGCGCCGGTGAACTCGACGGCAAGGCGCAGCACGGCGAGGGCTCCGGCGGTGGCGGGGGCGGCATGTCGATCCCTGTCGGCGCCTATGTCACCCGCGACGGCTTCACCCGCTTCGAGCCGAACCTGATCGCGCTGCTCGCGGTCGGCGTGCCCTTCGTGTGGGTCGCGGGCCGCGCGCTCGCCCGCATCATCCGTGCACTGAAGAAGTAGCCTTCAGCCGCTCCATCTCCAGGGATCGCGCGGCAGTGCGGCAGGGTCGAAGCGCGCCCGCAGCGTATCGACGCCGATGCGCTCGCCCGCCGCGGCCAGTCCGAGCGAGGTCGCGAGCCAACCCAGCACGTCGACCGGATCGACGCCTCGCTCCCGCAGCTGGGCGAGCGTGACGGCGCCATCGCGCTTTGCGAGCCGCGCTCCGCTCGGCCCCAGCACCAGCGGCACATGCGCGTATTCGACGTCGGGCGGCGAAGCCGCGCCGAGGAGCCGCTGCAGCAGAATCTGACGCGGCGTGGACGGTGCGAGGTCGTCGCCGCGCACGATCTGGTCGACGCCCATCGCGGCATCGTCGACGACGACCGCAAGATTGTAGGCAATGGTGCCGTCGCCGCGGCGCAGTACGAAATCGTCGATGTCGCCGGTGACCCGACCCATCAGGCGGTCGTCGAACCCGAGCTCGGTCAGCCCCTCGGGAGCCCGGAGCCGCAGTGCGGGTTCGCGGGGCGCGATGCGTTGGCGCGCGGCTCGTCGTTCGGCCTCGCTCAAGTTCCGACAGGTACCGGGGTAGGCTCCGGGCGGGGCGTGGGGAGCACTGGGGGCGGCGAGGATGTCGCGCCGCGTGCACGTGCACTCGTAGACGAGGCCCGCATCCACGAGCGCGGCGAGTGCCGCATCGTGGTCGGAACCCCGCTCGGTCTGCAGCACTGCCTCGCCGTCCCAGTCGATGCCGAGGCTCTCGAGGTCGTCGAGCTGCCGCTGCGCGCCGCCCGAGTCGCGCGCTCGGTCGAGGTCTTCGATGCGCATGAGGAAACGGCGGCCGCTGGTGCGGGCGAAGAGCCAGGCGATGAGCGCGGTCCGCAGGTTTCCGAGGTGCAGGTCTCCCGACGGGCTCGGCGCGTAGCGTCCGGCGCCGGTCTCCGCGATCTCGATCTCGCGCTCCTCTTCCATCCGACCATCCTCCCACGGCACCGCGGGCTCGCGGCATCCTTCCGACGCACCACCGAATGGCCCATTGCGACCTGCTGAAAGTGGTTCAGCGAGTGGTCCAGTGGGAGGATCGTTCCATGCGTGTTCTCTCGATCCAGTCCTCCGTATCGTACGGTCATGTCGGCAACTCGGCTGCGGTGTTCCCGTTGCAGCGCATCGGCGTCGAGGTCATGCCCGTGTATACCGTCTGCTTCTCGAACCACACCGGATACGGCGCCTGGCGCGGGCCGCTCCTGACCGGCGACGACGTGCGGGAGATCGTCATGGGAATCGAGGAGCGGGGCGGGCTCGAGCGCGTCGACGCCGTGCTCTCGGGGTATCAGGGCGGCGACAGCATCGGCGACGCCATCCTCGACGCCGTCGCCCGGGTCAAGCGCCGCAGCCCGAATGCGGTCTACGCCTGCGACCCCGTGCTCGGCAACGCGAAATCGGGCTGCCATGTCGCACCCGAGGTGCAGAACCTGATTCGCGACCGGGTCGTGCCCGCGGCCGACCTCATCACGCCGAACCAGTTCGAGCTCGGCTTCATCACCGGCACCTCCCCCGACACGCTCGAGTCGACGCTCGCATCGGTCGACCTCGCGCGCGAACGCGGCCCGAAGACGGTGCTCGTCACGAGCCTGGAGCGGCCGGAGCGCCCCGAGGGCACCATCGAGATGCTCGCGGTCGACGGCGACGGCGCCTGGATCGTGCAGACGCCGCATCTCGCCGGGAAGTGGAACGGTTCCGGAGACGTCACCGCCGCGCTGTTCACGGCGCACTTCGTGCGCACCGGCGACGCCGCAGAAGCTCTGGCGCGCACTTCGGCCAGCGTCTTCGAACTGCTCGAGAACACCCTCGCGTCCGGGCAGCGAGAGCTGCAGCTGATCGAGTCGCAAGAAGCGTATGCGGCTCCGAGCATGCGCTTCGAAGTGACGCGGGTCAGCTAGAGCGAGCTGCCCCAGGCGATGCCGAGCGCTGCGAGGGCGACCGCGGCGACGAGCATGCCGATACCGTTCAACAGCGCTGCAGCAGTGCGCTTGCGTCGCAGCAGCTGCACGGTGTCGAGGCTCGCAGTGCTGAACGTCGTATACCCGCCGAGGAATCCGATGGAGATCGTGGCGACGATCGGAGCGTCGAGCGCCGCTCCGGTGAGCAGCCCGAGCGCGAACGATCCGCTGAGGTTGATCAGCATCACGCCCCACGGGAAACGAGCGCGAACGCGATCGGGAATGCTGAGGTCGATCAGGTAGCGCGTCGCTGCCCCGAGGCCGCCGCCCACCGCGACGCCGAGCGCGATCACCAGCTCATTCATCGCCCGCCTCCGTATCGCCGAACGCGGGCGCATTCGATCGTCGCTTCCGGAGCCTGGCGCCCGCGATGATCCCGGCCCAGCTTGCGAGCGCCCCGATGACCACCGTCGCGAGCCCGTAGGCTGCCGCAAGACCGACGATGCCGGCCGTGATCTCGCCGCTGCTGCGCACGAGCAGCGCCGCGCCCGCGGCGAGACTGCTGTAGGTCGTGAAACCGCCGAGCATGCCGGTGCCGACGAGCAGACGGGTCGCTCGCCAGCGATCCTCGCCGCGCGGCGCGAGGCCCTCGACGAGCAGGGCGAGTGCGAATGCCCCGACCACGTTGATGGTGAAGATGCCGACCGGCACTCCGGCTGCGACTCCCCCGACACCGCGCTCGATCGCGCCGTCGAGCAGATACCGCATGAGCGTTCCGACAGCGCCGCCCAGAGCGACCAGCGCGACATCGGGCAGCTTCTCCCGGATGCGCTCCCGATCACTCACACGGACATCGTACTGCGCGGCTCCGATCTCGGCTCGCTAGTGTGTCGCGCCGTTAATTCGTTGCCAGTTTTGCAGAATGGAGCATGGCAACCCGAGGACCTGCTCTTCCCGAATTGAAGCTCTCTGAAGCTGAGCGTGATCAACTGGAACGATGGGTGCGTCGCAGGAAATCAGCACAGGATCTCGCGTTGCGTTCTCGGATCGAGCTGGAATGCGCGACAGGGGCTTCGAACTCTGAGGTGGCCAAGCGCGTGAGTGTGTCGTTACCGACGGTGCGTAAGTGGCACACGAGGTTTCTGGAACGACGGATGGTCGGGCTCGTTGACGAACCGCGGCCGGGTCGCCCAGCGCTGATCAGCGTGGACCGTGTGGAGCAGGTTGTCGTCGACACGTTGGAGTCGACGCCGAAGAACGCCACGCACTGGTCGCGGGCGAAGATGGCTGAGAGATCGGGGCTGTCGAAATCGACGGTGGGTCGAATCTGGAAGGCGTTCGGATTGAAGCCGCACCTGGAGGAAGAATTCAAGCTCTCCAACGACCCGCTGTTCACCGAGAGGGTCTACGACATTGTTGGCCTTTATCTGAACCCACCCGAGTCGGCGGTAGTGTTCAGCGTCGATGAGAAGAGTCAGGTGCAGGCTTTGGCCCGCTCACAACCGGCGTTCCCGATGATGCCAGGAGTCCCCGAGCGACGCACACACGACTATGTCCGGCATGGCACGACGAGCCTGTTCGCCGCGCTGAACGTCGCCGACGGGACGGTGATCTCTTCAATTCATCGCAAGCATCGTTCGATCAAGTTCAAGAAGTTCCTTCAGAAGATCGACAAGAACGTCCCCGAACACCTCGATGTGCACATCGTCTGCAACAACTACTCCACGCACAAGCATCCCTTGGTGAAGGTCTGGCTGGAGAAACATCCCCGCTTCCACATGCACTTCACGCCGACCTACTCGTCATGGATCAACCAGGTCGAGCGGCTCTTCGCCGAAGTCACCCGCGATCTCTTGCAACGCTCCGATCACCGCAGCGTGCAAGCGATTGAGGAGGACCTCCGCGACTGGGTGAAAGCATGGAACGAGAACCCGAAGCCATTCATCTGGACCAAGACTGCCAAGGACACCCTTGAATCCATCGCCAGATACCTGAAACGAATTAACGGACCAGAACACTAGCCGCGCGGCACGGGCGGGCCGAGGATCAGGAGCACCGCGAATACGACGGCCACGAGCACGACGAGCAGCACGATCGCGAGCAGCGGATGCCGCAGCACCCATGCCTGCACGTGCTCGATGAAGCCGCGCGGGGCGTCGCCGCCGGGCAGCAGCCGCCACCCGCCGGCCAGCAGACCCTTGCGGTCGATCGCGAACTCGAAGGGAACCGTGGCGAAGGGCACGACCGCCGTGATCAGCCCGAGAATGCCGGTACCCGCCTTCCAGCGCTGGTTCACCCACACGAATACGGTCGTCACGCCGTAGCAGAGGAAGACGAAGCCGTGCACGCCGCCGGCGATCGGCATCGCTGCGTCGGTCACACCGGTACCGCGAAGGATCATGGCGGTGATCAGGCCCGCCCAGGTGACGACTTCGGCGAAGGCAAAGGTGCGGAAAAGCGTGCGCGGCGACATGCCGATCACGCTACCGAATGCTCCGAGCCAAACCCTGCGCGTTGCCTGTTCTCGGTGGGGCCGGAGCCTTCTCGAGCGTCGCACTCGCGCGGGATCGCCCCGATGTGCAACTCGGACGGATCTTGGGTTATGATCGTAGGGTTGCCTCGCCCGAGCGGCAGGTCAGCATGGTGGGCATAGCTCAGTTGGTAGAGCACCGGCTTGTGGTGCCGGTGGTCGCGGGTTCAAGTCCCGTTGTCCACCCGGAGAGAAAATAGCTCCTGACCAGGTATTTATTTATCTGAGTCGGGAGCTATTTTTGGCTCTTCTGACTGATCTGTGGGTTACCGGCGTCCGGGCAGGATGGGCCGGTGTCCGCCGAGGGTGAGCATCGCGAGCGCGATCAACGCGTCCGGGGAGCGGAATCCGAACGCGACCCTGGTGATGAGGCGGATCTTCTGATTCATTGACTCGATCCGCCCGTTCGAATGAATCGGCCTGGGCGTATCGGAGGGCTGTGTTAGGCGACAGCGGGCTCGCTGACACTCTGTGTTGAATCGTAGTAGATCTCTTCGTACTCGGCCGGCGGGATGTCTCCGATGCTGGAGTGGAGGCGCTCAGTGTTGTACCAGTGCACCCACGACGCCGTCGCCTGTTCAACTTGCCGCCATCCCTCCCAGATAGGGCGTTCGTGCTCGATGACCTCGGTTTTGAACAGCCCGATCGTAGACTCCATCAGCGCGTTATCCAGCGCGTCACCGACGGATCCGATCGACCCGGTGATCCCGGCCTCCTGGAGTTCCTCGGTGAACGCCAAC